>NZ_JACJOO010000031.1 GCF_014695575.1 Leptolyngbya sp. FACHB-8
AAACTCCTGACCTCGGAACTCGACAAGATTTCCCCTGAAAGGGTTGCGTCATTGACGTCCTACGATTTCATTCTCGAAGCCCTATTTGGCGCAGCTTCATATTAAAACGGTATAAGTAGAGTTAGCTCACGGCTATTTAATCAAATGTCATATTAATAGACCCAAAAATGGTCTAAACCATTCATACAGATTTCAGAAACTCATGGGGTCTGTACGAATTACTGTAACCCGGGCACAACCGTATTCAACATCCATTCACGTAGCAGGCCGTTGACCTGGCCCGGAACTTCATCATGGGGACAGTGCCCTGCATGCAGGTAATGCTCCGTCAAATTCGGATAATATTGGCGGAACTTGGCCCCTCGGGTTCGCGAGTTCATCCACGGATCCGCATCACCCCATAACATGAGCAACGGGCATTGCATTTGGCTCAGCAAAACGTCATTGCGCTCTCCCTGAGGTGACTTAAATACTGAAGCAAACACCTGGGGAGCACCCGGATCACAAGAGGGACGATAAATATCGTCTATCAATTCATCGGTAATGACACTTTTATCTAAATAGACTTTTTCGAGAGTACTCCGGATAACCGATTTACGGCGGACATATTGGAACAAAAGGAAGCTAGGCAACGGTTGTAACAGAAGCGATCGCGCTACCTGCCCAAAGGTTTGCTGCAAGGGGTGAGGAGGCCTCTGGGGCTCAGGCTCTGTAAACGGGCCAGCACAGTTCAGCAGAACTAGACCGGCTGCCGACTCAGGCCGTTGAGCGGCTACACACAGGGCAGCATAGCCTCCAAGAGAGTTCCCAGCCAGCACTACCGGTTGCCCAATAACCTGGGTAATAAAGTCATGGAGTTGGTCACGCCAGAGGTTGCCACTGTACTCCAAAGCAGGCTTGGCTGAACGCCCAAACCCCAACATATCAATGGCCCAAACCTGAAAATCGGACTGTAACCCTGCAATATTTTTGCGCCAGTGGTCGGTGGAAGCACCAAACCCATGCACAAGCAACAGCGGCGGGCGATCGCTCCGAGCTTCTCCAGCCTGAACGTAGTAGATGGAATGTCCCTGCCATTCCCAGGTTTTGCCGTGGATGGGAGCGATCGCCGTTTGCATAACCCATATGTAAAGAAGTATTAAATTCAGTATAGCGTCCCTATTTCTTCAAAGTTGCCTCTCCAATTTTCTTCCCCAAGCGCTTTGCAGACTCGCCAACGGGGGTGATGGAAGGCTAAAGCATGCCTCTGGAATTAAAGGTTTAACGACCTCCAAGACATAGGATTTAAGGGGTCTTTTCTTATAGGGCTGAGTGCTATATGGCAATACCAAACGAGTTGTAAGAAAGGGTGCGGCCGAAGCCCACATCCTTTCTTACAACTCATCTCATAAATGATTTAGGGTTTCCTTAAAGCGCTAGAGATCGTTCCAAATGACTCTTCACGCGCTATGCGTATGAGGACCATTGGAAGCAGCCTTTTACAGCACTTTGTGATTGAATCAGCCACGGTTGTTTTTGTGAGAGCCTTGCGGAGCGAAGCTCTCACAAAAACAACCAGATTTTAAAGCACCGTTCTTGATAAACCCAGAGGATTTATGCAACGAGGTGGGTGAGGGCAAAGCCCTCACCCACCTCGTTAGGTATTCGTTTTATGTTTATGCTTGCTCTGCAGCGGCTTTGCGCTTACGACGAGCAGCGGCGAACGCGCTAGCTGCCATGGCTGTACCAACAATCGTCATGGGTTCGGGTACAGGATTCGCACCAACTACCTTGAAGTCAGGGCCATTGTAAAGGCTGCTATTCTTAACGCTCGTCAGGCGGAGACGATTGGTGTAACCACCCGCCAGCTTAAGCCCCAGAGAACCAACGGCTTGCACTTCGTTGATTTCAGTCGTGTTGATACCAAAGCCCGCGAAATTGAAGCCTTGACCAGGACGGCTGTTTAGTAAGTACTCAGCCAGGACAGTATCACCTTCACCTATAGCCTGCACTTTCAGAGCACTGTTCATACCACGCTCCCAGAACAGAAACTCATTCATGGCTTTCCCGAAGGTGACATCGATGGTGAAGCCACCTCGATCTTCGGTGTCGATGATGCTGTTCAAGTTCAGGTTGCCCAGGCTGGAGACGATGCTGGCATTGGATGCATCTTCTTGAACAGTTCCGTAATTGGTCACGGCGTCACCCCGGTCAGAGCTGGCTGCACCTGAATCACTGACGCCAGGAACGCGGGCATCATTCTGCAGAATATTTGCCCCGGTCACTGTGTAGAAATCACTGGTGGTTTTACCACCGGTTGTGATGGATTTCAGCATCACATCACCTGTAGGAGCAGAGCCTTGCCATTGAGTGCTGAACTGGAACGGGGAAAACGAAAAGCCTAAAGCTTGAGCCGGTGCTGTTCCCATCGCCAAAGCGCTTCCGGCAGCGAGACTCATAACTGTCAGCAGTTGTTTGATTCTCAGCATAATAATGTCTCTAAAAGAGGTGCCTGAATAGTGTGGTTTGGTGTCGGTTTGTGGCAAGGTTCGTGGTAGATGAACCGTCTGAAGCACTTCAACCTCAACACTGCTATCCTAAGCAAACCCAAAATAGATGTCTCTAGAAAATCTATTGATTTTACTGCCTCTTCAATAAGGCCCAATTGATTGTTAAAGATTACCGCTAAATAATATCCAAAAATGAGCTGAACATAGGTCAGACAAGGGTTTTGGCATTTTTAATAACGCAATGAAGTAGCAAAAAATAGATGCTTGTAATTTCACGGATAAAGTGTAACGAGATAGGTTTTGCGATCGCCCCATAGCTTGCAGCAACCGTACTTCCCCATAACATTTCCCATCTCAAATTTTCTCTGCAAATTCTAAACAGTAATGCAGAGCAAAACTATTGCCACAATGAAACTAGCCTGGGTCTAGGCCAGAGTAGGCTGACGCCCACCAACAGGGCACTTCAACAACTCCAAACCCTGCTCAAAAATGTCGTCGATCGCCATCATTTGACCATCCGTTGTCATGAATTGGTGGTCAGCAGTTGCGCGAATGATGGTGCCATCATCCAGTTGATATTCGTACACCGATTGGAGACCACGGAGATGCCATTGGGCGATCGGTTGCGTATAGATCAAGCCCTCATCATTCATGCTGTAAACGGAGCATTTCAGGCCACGTTCGACAATTTCGCCGATGGGTATGGGGCCATACTCTACTGTCAAAACTGGGGTTTCGTAGCTAAGGCAGTACTCCGCGAACAGCACCATCTGATCCCAAAGTTCTGCGGCTACCTTTTCCTCAATGCCTCGCTCCTGAGCCCCTCCAACAAATTGAGCCTGGTGCTTTTGCATTTCTGAAACTTTCTTCTTACCCATCGCTCGCCGCAGCAGGTCAGCCTGTCCCAGGGTATAGCCCGCCATATCCTGGGCAATTTTCATGATCTGCTCCTGGTAGACCATGATGCCGTAAGTTTCTCGCAGAATCGGTTCCAGCACCTCAGCGGCGTAGTCAATCTGCTCTCGACCATGCTTCCGGTTGATGAACTTGGGAATTAGGCCCGCATCCAACGGACCGGGACGGTAGAGGGCGAGAACGGATGAAATATCCTCCAGACCGGATGGCTTCAGATCGCGCACAATTTGGCGCATCCCCGAAGATTCCAATTGGAAGATGCCTTCTAGCCAGCCCTTCTCCAGCAGCTTGTAAGATTCAGGATCATCCAGGGGAAGGCGATCGAGATCGATAGTCTTGTTGTGGTAACGCTCGATCAGCTCGACCGCTTTCTGAATCATGGTGAGGTTCTTGAGGCCCAGGAAGTCCATCTTCAGCAGACCCATGGCGTCGATGTCTTCCATGAAGTACTGGGTGATCACTGAGCCCTTATCGTTGTATTGCAGGGGTACAGCTTCATCCAGGGGCGTGTCAGAAATCACAACGCCTGCCGCATGAACCCCATAGGTCTTGTTTGTTCCCTCAATCCGCATGGCCATGTCGATCCAGCGGCGATAGGTGACAGGGGGATCGGTATTGGGGATGGGTTGGTCAGAGTCGTACTTCTCTTTGAACTCGGGAGCGGCTGTCTCATCCGAGATCATCTTGCTGAGTTTGGCGGGTTTGCCTCGCATGACGGGAATCATCTTCGCCATACGATCAGATTCCCCGTAGGGAATATTCAGCACACGGGCCACGTCCTTCAGAACCGCTTTGGAGGTCATGCGGTTGAAGGTGATGATCTGGGCGACGTGATCCTTGCCGTATTTCTCCGTCACATATTTGATCACCTCGTCACGGCGATCGATGCAGAAGTCTGTATCAATATCTGGCATGGACTTCCGCTCGGGATTGAGGAACCGCTCAAACAGCAAGCCATGATGTACCGGGTCGATGTTGGTGATCCGCATACAGTACGCCACCAGGGAGCCCGCCGCCGAACCCCGACCTGGCCCCACAGGAATGCCCTGATCTCGCGCAAACTTGATATAGTCCCACACCACCAGGAAGTATGTGGAGAAGCCCATCTGGTGGATAACATCTAGTTCAAATTCAAGGCGATCGCGATACTCCTCCGACACCTCCTCCAGACTGCTCAACCCCAATCGCTCCACCAAACCTTCGCGAGCAATCTTCGTGACGTAGGTTTCGGGAGTGTAGCCTTCGGGGATGGGATAGTTGGGGAGACGGGGCGAGCCGAGGATATCGTAGCCTTCGACTTTTTCAGCAACTTCAAGGGTGGTGGCGATCGCCCGCTCAACCACATCCTCAGTCAAGTGATCCCGGAATAACTTCCGCATCTCATCGGCAGATTTCAGATACTCCGTACCGCTGTAGCGCAGCCGCTTATCCTCAGAAATCAACTTACCTGTCTGGATACAGAGAAGCGCGTCGTGGGCCTCTACGTCGAAGCAGGAGATGTAGTGGGAATCGTTAGTACAGATATATTTGATGTCTAACTCTTCCGAGATGCGAACGATTTCTACATTCACGATCCGATCTTCGGGAGAACCGTGATCTTGCAATTCCAGGTAGAAGTCGTCGCCAAACTGCTCTTTGTACCAGGTTGCCACCCTCCGGGCAATCTCCGGGCGACCCTGCATGATGGCTTGAGGGATCTCGCCGCCCAGACACGCACTGGTGACGATTAAGCCTTCCTTGTACTGCTCCAGCAAGTCCTTATTAATACAAGGGCGCGAGAAGATCCCTTTCCCCTGAACCCCCTGTAGATGGGAGAGGGTCGTCAGTTTAACCAGATTCTTATAGCCCTGGGTATTCTTCGCCAGCACCACTTGGTGGTAACGGGGGCGGCGCTCCTGCTTGGTGATGTCGCCATTGATGACGTACATCTCATTGCCAATGATGGGCTTGACGTTGCCGTTGTTCTTGCAAACCTTCAGCAGCTCGATCGCCCCATACATCACGCCGTGATCGGTGAGGGCGATCGCAGGCATCCCTAATTCCTCAGCCTGTTTCACCAGAGCTGGCAACTGACTGGCTCCATCGAGCAAGCTGTAGCTACTGTGAACATGCAGGCCAACAAACGACATAAACCAACGCCCAACAGGAATGAGCTAAGAGTAACCGATTCTAGCTACTATATCTAGACTCTTTTCGGTTTTTCTTAGAAAACTGGCTCCATATTTAGGGCTATCAAAATTCCCCAGTAAAACGTTTCTTCTTATTACTAAAATTCATGTTTATACAGTACTAATGTATCAAGTTATTAGGATATTAGTAAGGCCGAAGGCAACGCCTTTATGAATCTGCTAGCTAGTGAGAAGTGGCATTACATATGGCAGATTCACGCGACACTCGACGCCCATAACCCGAACTCAGGTTAAATCAATTCACAAATCCTGACAAATCTCAGGAATCCTTTCTTCCCGGCAGGAAGGTTAACCTGGGTAGTAGTTTGATTCAACCGGATGCTGTACCTATGCGATCGCGACTAATAGATGTGCTGGCCGCCTTCAATAACGTTTACAGCGGTTGGATTTGGTGGAACTTATTTCTCGCGTTTATTCCTCTCGTTCTTAGCTTTTTGCTGTTTCGTCGCAAAGCCATTGCTCAGCCCTGGTTATGGGGTTTCTGTGGAATAGTCGGCTTTATTGGAGCGATTGGTTTTTTTCCCCGTTACCGCCATATTGTGAGAGCCGTGGGTAATGTCACACAGTCGGTACTGGCGGGTGAATTCTCAGCTCAAGTTACAGTCTTTTGGCTATTTTCCCTGTGTATCATCGCTTCGATGCTGAGCATTTGGCTATACAAACGGCAGCGCAGCTTTCGGACATTCCTTTGGTGGATGGGTCTAGTGGCATTTATTGCCTTTCTACCTAATGCACCTTACCTATTGACCGATGTTATCCACCTGATTCGAGGCACAAGTTCTGGGCAAATTCCTGTCTGGGTCATTGCCATTGTTTTTATTCCACTTCATGCCACCGCTATTCTGTTAGGCTTTGAAGCCTACGTCATTTCGCTTCTCAACCAGGGCTATTATTTGAAGCAGCGGGGGGCAGAACGCTGGATTGTACCGGCAGAGCTCATCATGCATAGCATGAGCGCGATCGGTATCTTCTTAGGCCGTTTCATTCGGCTGAATAGTTGGGATTTGGTTGTCGATCCAGGTAGCGTTTTAGTAGTGGCGGTCAACACCTTGACAGCTCGTAGACCCGTCGCCGTCATAATCGTTACCTTTGGAATTTTGACGGTTCTCTATTGGATTATGAAGCAAATTACTTTAGGACTCAGATTACGCATTCGCTATGCCCGCAAGGGTATACATGTGTTGGAGTGAATTCATTGGTATTCAAATAACCTCAGTTTGGGTTAAGGGCTTTTTCGAGTGCCGCGCTTCGCGCGGCACTCGAAAAAGCCCATTATTGCGTGCGCGACGCGCACGCAATAATGGGCGGTTCGGCTTATCCTGAACTGACGTTCAAATAGAGGAGGTGATAGGTGCAGGGCACCTATCACCTCCTCTATTTGAATGCTGTTTAGATATGGGATTGTTGTGAGAGGGGCATTAGTACCCTCCCAAAACAACCACATATTTAATGGTTTGTAGAGTTATTTCGCTTTAGGAGCATCTTTTGCAGAACGGCGCTTCCGGCTTGGAGCAGTAGGAACCGTTTCCGACGGGCGGGCGGAGGATCTACCATTTTCTTTGGCAATCGGCACAGTGAAATGGAAGCGACTGCCGCGATCGCGCCCATCCGATTCGGCCCAGATCCGTCCTCCCATAGCCAGAATAATCTGGCGACAAATCGCTAAACCCAGCCCTGTACCGCTGGCCGTACGACGAAGTGCTCCCTCTTCCTGGTAGAAGCGGTCAAATACGGCCTCCAATTGGGTTGGTTCAATGCCACGCCCGGTATCGGTAATGGTCACTTCTAGCATGCGATCGCCATTCGGATGAGCCTCAATCACCACCTCTCCCTCAGGCTCTGTAAACTTGCACGCATTATCGAGCAGTTTGGACAATACCTCCACTAGCCGTTCCCCATCCGCTCGCACCAGAGGCAATTCCTCTGATACCTGCGCATTAATTTCGGGGAGTTGCAGTTCGTTTTGTCGGGTCTTAATGCTACTTAAAGCCAGGCTGACGCATTCTCCAATGGCCAGAGGTTCCAGGTGCCACTCGACCCGTCCACTCTCTAACCGTGACAGCGTGAGGAAGTCCTGCACCAATTTGCGCATCCGCTCCGCATCGGTCAGAGCCGTATTAAGCATCACCTGACGTAACTCCAGGGGCATATCTGGCTCACTCGCCAGGCTCTCCAAACAGATCTGAATCGTTGAGAGGGGCGTACGCAGTTCGTGGCCCGTGATCGCAATCAGGTTGCTACGTGTTCGGTCCAGAGCCTCTAACTGTTCGTTCAAATCTCCTAAGTTGGCATAAGACTCCGCCTGGATCAGGGCGACCCCCAATTGATTAGCAATTGCCTCCACCAGACTCTGTTCTTCCTCAGACCAGGCATGAGGTTGTGGCATACAGTGATGTAGCTCCACCACACCCAGTAACCGCCCCTGATACACCACGGGCACTAACAGCCAGGAATAAATGTGCCATTGTTCCAGGGTAGGTTGCAGAGGAGTAAGTTCTAGAGCAGGATCCGCGATGGTGTTGGCGATCGCCACCGTTCGTCGTGTCTGAGCCACCTGCTGAAAAAGAGGATTTGTCTGCAACGGCCAGGTTTGCCCAAGCAGGGAAGGAATAGTCTCCTCGCGGCGAGCCTCATAGAGAATCTGGGCTGTAGCATCACTCGCTTTGCAGCGGTAGACAATACAGCGACAAACGCCCATCGCTTGCTGCAACTGCTGTACCCCTACCCGAAAAATCTCTGCCGGATCAAGGGACTCGCGAATGGCCATGACAATAGAGTTGACCAACCGTTCCCGACGCTCTTGACTCGCCATGGAACGATAAGCCTTTAACAGCTTATATTGCCCCGCCTGGAGGTGCGTAATCAGCCGTTGAACAAAGGGATCCGCGGCAACCTCTGCCGCTGGGGGTGCCGTTTCTCTCAGCTGGTCTTTAGCGTCAGCAATTTTAGCTTTAAGGTCAGGTCGATACGCCTGGATTCGCTCCAGCAAAATTTCAGCAGCCTGACAACTGATTTGTCGATCAAACGTCCATACGCCCTCAAAACGTCGGTTCTGATCCATCGCCTCCGGGCCATCCGGAGCATAAAATCGCTCTCGACAGATGAGGCAGGCCGCATAGTTAGACCCAATGACCACTAGGTGCCATTCCTGAGTCAGTTGGTCATCGGGCTCAAAGGCGATGAGCTCATAGTCCTGGGGGCCATCCGTAAAGCTGGTTTCTGGAGCCGCCAGAACATAGACCTGCGAGCTGAGGGTGGCAATACGGCGATAGCGATGGGCTTCCTGGCGATAAAATCGCTCTTGCTGGAAATTAGCAATCACCAATGGGTGCCCCGCAGCCGCCAACACCTGATCTTCCATCGCATGAGAGAGGGCCGTCAGCGAAGACTTGAAATACAACTGAGGACGGAGGTGAGGCGATCGCTGCAATAGCTCGTCTAGAACCGAGGAGGAGATACTCATCAAAAGCGTTATGAGGGATCCAAACGGGGGTTTCAGTACAGACGCAATATCCCACTCCCATTCTCAGGCAAAATCTCGCGGTTGTTTCTTTAAAAATGGGTATTCCTTATTTAGGTTAGACTTGGAGCCGTGAAACCCTGGTTCTACATGCCCAAATCAGGCCTCAGGAGATTTCCAACAATGAAATTACCCCCAGGATGTTGGTGCTTTGCCCGCTTCGCGGGCAAAGCACCAACATCCTGGGTAGATTCTTATGCAGAAATCTCCTAACCCCTTCTCGCTTGAGCCAGACACAGGGAATCTGCCCTAGCTTTCTAATAACTCTCGTCGCAACAAATCTAAGGCTGTACAAGAGCTCAGATGACGAATAAAATCCCGTTTGCGATGGGCACCAAACTGGAAGCGATCGCTCTTCACCCCACTAGGCCCAGCCAAACCGATATAGACCAAACCCACAGGTTTCTCGTCTGTGCCGCCATCGGGCCCAGCTATACCTGTAATGCTTAAACCCCAGGTTGTGTTGAGGCGCGATCGCACCCCTTCTGCCATTTGTTGGGCTACAGCATCACTGACAGCCCCATGAGTTTCCAGGTCAGCCTCAGAGACACCCAACAGCCCTACTTTGACAGCATTGTCGTAGGAAATGACACCCCCCAGGAAGTAAGCAGAGCTACCTGAAACAGCGGTGAGCATCTGGCCCAATCCACCTCCGGTACAGGATTCAGCAACTGACAGGGTTTGTCCTGCTTTCAGTAGCAAGCGACCTACTACAGAAGATAGGGTATCTTCGTCGGAACCGTAGTAGTCTAGACCGGCGATCGCCTGTAACTGCTGTGCGACAGGCTCAATTAGTGCCTCGGCCTCCGGTTCTGAAGCAGCCCGAGCCGATACCCGTAGCCGCACCTCTCCGTGGCCGGCATAGGGGGCAACGGTGGGATTCTCCAACTCTAAAAATTCACCAACCTTTTCAGCCAGAGTGGCCTCCGCGATGCCCCAAAACCGCAGCATAAGGCTGTGGATGAGCGTTTGACCGTAGCCACGCTGTTTGAGAAAGGGCACTGCCGTCGTTTGCCACATGGCATGCATCTCGGACGGCACCCCTGGGAAGGTCATCAGGATAAGGTTGGGTTGGGGTTCCCACAAAAGGCCTGGAGCCGTACCGAGCGGATTAGGTAGCACATCCGCCCCCACTGGAAGAAGTGCCTGCTTCCGATTACTGGGAGCCATCTCACGCCCCCGAGCCGCATACTTACGGGTAATATCTTCCAGGACTTCAGAGCGTTCGGTCAGAGGGGTGTCAAAGTAGGTGGCGATGCCCTCTGTCGTCAGGTCGTCTGGGGTTGGCCCCAACCCACCGGTGAAAATCAGAATGGAGGAGCGTTTGGAAGCGACCTCGATCGCATGATGCAATCGGGTCATATTGTCCCCCACGACAGTTTGGAAGTAGTGGGGAATCCCTAGTTGGGCCAGTTCTCGGGCGAGAAACTGCGCGTTCGAATTGAGGATATCACCCAAGAGCAGCTCGGTGCCTACACAAATTACTTCTGCCCCGGAGGGAACGGTCGTCATAGCGGCCTCGTCTGAAACAGTTGAGCGCAACCTGATGGAATCGAGATGGGATGCAATCTACCACTGAGATTGAGCAAAATTCAGGAGCGGACCTGCTTGCGCGCTTTCCAGGTCGCGTAACTCAGCAGGGCAGTTCCAGCGATCGCATAGGCTAAACCACTGGGAATTCCTGACAGCGCCAGCCCCAAACTCCCAACCCAAAACGTCAGGGAATAGATAAATAGTACGGTCGTCCGGTGGGGGAGCCCTGCCTCTAACAAACGGTGATGCAGGTGTCGCTTATCCGCAATAAATGGAGACTTACCGTTGCGCAATCGGTCTAAAATAACCGCCGACATATCAAGGATAGGAACGGCCAAAATCACATAGGGCAGCAATACCGCTACGGTCGTGACACTCTTAACCAGCCCCACAATACCGACACCCGCTAGAGTAAAGCCGATAAAGTACGCACCTCCATCTCCCATAAAGATTTGGGCCGGATTAAAGTTGTACCGCAGGAAACCGAGGGCTGCCCCAGCCAGAGATGCCACCACCAGTGCTGCTGCGGGCTGGTTCATAAATAGGCAAACAATGAGCATGACAACGGCAGCAATGCCTGAAACTCCAGCCGCTAAACCGTCCAGACCGTCGATCCAGTTAATCGCGTTGGCCATTCCCACCAGCCAAATCACTGTAATGACCATGCTGATCGCTGCAGGCAGTTGCACCAGCCCCATGAAGGGTATGGTGAGGAAATCAATGTGCACCCCTGCGGACCAGGCGATCGCCGCTACCACCACCTGAAACACCAACCGCACAAAAGGTGATAGCCCAAACAGATCATCCGCCAGGCCAATCAGGAAGAAAGCGAGGCCACCCAGGGTGACACCCCAAATTTCATACTCCTTATCAGGGGGTAATACGCCAAATCCACCCATGCCCCAAACGGTCAGCAACGCCACAACCGTTCCCAGGAAGATAGATACGCCCCCCAACCGCACGATAGGATCCTGGTGAACCTTACGGCCACCCGGCAGATCCACGTAACCACTCCAAAGACCAATTTTTTTAACGATCGGTGTACTAACGAGCACAACCGCCGCCGCCATCAGAAACGCTAAGATATCGTACAAAAAATGATAATGATGAGGCTGCATCGGAAAGGGGTGGGTTTAGAAAGGAAGGGCTGATGGTAATCCTTTAGATCAATCCAGGAAAAGCGATCGCCTCGGGGTAATTTTGACGCAAGTTTAAGATCTTGTTGAGGCAAAATTTTTGAAATTCACTTTTCCGGGTTCATCCCGGGGTAGTGAAGCCACACGTAGCTGGCCGATAGGGTACACAGAAGCGATCAAAGGAGAGGAGAAGCTGAGCTGTAAATCTAGAACGGTAGTTAGTATATCTCCATCACCTTCAGAAAACGTAAAAAAATCTTGACAGCTCAAGGGCAACCCTTTAACCGGGCGTTGCCAAGGTTTCAGAAAGGCTCAGGAGCAACCATCGCGTTGTAACTTCTTAGAAAAAGGGTACCTTGCTGTGGTAGCAAGGTACCCTTTTTCCTGGAAAGATAAACTCAAAGCAAAAAGAGAGGGCGGATGCGAAGCACCCCACCCTCTCTTACAGAAACTCTAGTCGTTGCCATCGGGGCGATGATTGCGGATCTGCTCAGCTTCGGGGCAATCCTCCGAAACTAGAGGCTCTACATCTCCGCGAGGCACCGTTGCCAATTTCTGCATGACGGAACCAATACTCTCAAGACGAATCATCTCCTCCCAGGAGCAAATTTCGTCCTCCTCTTCGGTTTCGTAGCGAACGGTAACCAGATCTCCCTCAATGTCTAGGATCCGAGCTCGCTCTAACCATCGCTGCTGGTCCCGCAAGAAAATCCAGACTTCGCGACCGTCACAACAGAATTGATAAATCTTGCGGTGTAGCATGTGTTGCTTCTCCTGAACGGACAATGCAAAAACGGGAAAAACCAGGGACTCCCCTAAGCTATAGAAGGGAAATACCTGGTAGAAGTGAGGAACCACAGATCAAGGAAATCTACACACCACCGTATCAGCACCAGATTTTTTTTGACCCAGGGAAAGAAGGCAG
Source organism: Leptolyngbya sp. FACHB-8 (assembly GCF_014695575.1). Classification (GTDB taxonomy): domain Bacteria; phylum Cyanobacteriota; class Cyanobacteriia; order Elainellales; family Elainellaceae; genus Vacuolonema. Next base: position 12,708 of record NZ_JACJOO010000031.1, read on the forward strand.
TGCCCGGTGGCATGGCAGGAGGATTTAATGGCTGTCTACTCATATCGTCCATAGTCTCAATAGACAGCATTCCCTGATTTGATTCTGAATCAAATGTACCCGATGCGAGAAAAGCGTGATCCCATCCATTAACGCTCCAGGATGTTCTGCAAAAAAGTGCATCACTTTGGGAAATGTTCGGCCTTTTGACATCATTCAAGCACAAATACCGACCAGAATGCAGAAACATGATGGAGATTGGTCGGAGGGGTAGCTTGATCAATGGATACCTCCCCATTTTAGCGATTCCGCCCGTGACTATGCCGGAATAGATACACAATTCCAGCAATTTATACTCGTAGCTTGCCGCGCCACAGAAGATCCATAGCTTTAGAACCTTAACCTGAACTGAAACTTCTAATTACCTGGTCTTTAGGTAAAACACTTACTGTTGTAAGCGGCAATACTAGACGGCAGAGTTGAGTTATGCTACAGCCTTTTCCCCTTGAAGTCGCTCCTCAAACCGATATGCGTCACTTATTGGAGCAGGTCTATCAGGGGAGAACACTACACCCCTTCCGCAGTGGCCAGGACATTCCTCTCTCGCCACATGAAATTTGGGTCGTTTGTCGGGGTGTTGTTCAGTTAGGGACACTCTACGACACGGGAGATGAGTCTTTGCTAGGCTTAGCCTGCCCTTCAATGCCCTTTGGTCTGCCGCTCACGCTGATTCGTCCATATCATGCGGTAGGGCTGACAGATGTGGATCTAATGCGGTTGACCTGGGTGGAGGTTGAGCAGTCACCACTACTAACCCAAGGCATTTTTCAACAGACCTCCCGACGACTTCGACAAACCGAGGCTATTCTGGCGATTGTGGGCTATCGACGCGTGGAAGACCGGCTGCGACATCTCCTGCTTTTACTCAAGCAGGAGATTGGGCAGACGATACGAGAAGGCACCCGACTGGGAGTCAGGCTAACCCATCAGCAGCTCGCCAGTGCTATCGGCACGACTCGCGTCACCGTCACTCGTCTGATTAGTCAGTTTCGGGAGGAGGGTTGGCTGAGTATTGACTGCGATCGCCATATCATCCTCTCCCCCATCGCCACTTGCTGATAGACCTCCTGCATGAATCGGCTTTTGAGAGTATGAATCGTTGCCCACCGAAGCCGTGCAACGATTCATACAAGAAATCTAATCCCTGAGCCCGTTTGGGAAGATTGCTCTTGAAAGATTTTCCCAACAGTTTTAAGGACAAGGGTGGAAGCAAAGCTTCCACCCTTGTCCTTAAAAGGAAGTGCACGGTACAAAGTACTGCGCACTTCTTGAAGTATTAGGCCATCACCATACCACCATCAACATTGATGGTCTGCCCTGTAATGTAAGCGGCCGCCGCATCAGCCGCTAAAAACCGCACAACCCCGGCCACATCTTCGGGCTGCCCAAACCTGGATAGGGGAATCATCTTCAGAATGTCATCGCCGTTGAGACCATGGGTCATGTCTGTCGCAATGAAACCCGGCGCAACTGCATTGACGGTGATACCACGGCTGGCAACTTCTTTTGCCACAGCTTTAGTGAAACCGATAACCCCCGCCTTGGCCGCACTATAATTGGCCTGGCCTGCGTTGCCCATTTCTCCCACAACCGAGCTGATATTGATAATCCGCCCCGATCGCTGTTTCAGCATAATTTTGCTAATGGCACGGGTGCACAGGAAAACGCCGGTTAAGTTGAGGTCGATAACGGCTTGCCAGTCATCAGGCTTCATCCGCAGCAACAGGGTGTCACGGGTAATTCCGGCGTTGTTGACGAGGATATCCACCCGTCCCCACTTCTCCATCACGGCTGCGACAAGGGCATCTACCTGATCTGCCTTGGAAACGTCAGCTTTGAGGGCGATCGCCTCTCCCCCCATACCCGCAATTTCAGCCACGAGTTCATCCGCTGCCGTGGCAGAGCTGGCATAGTTCACCACTACTTTGGCCCCTTCCGTCGCCAGGGCCAGGGCGATCGCCCGACCGATGCCACGGGATGCTCCGGTTACCAGGGCCACCTGGTCTTGCAATCGCTTCGCAGATTCGGTCATCAACACACCTCTCAGGATCACCTCAACGATCAGTCGACTTGCAGGAAATTGCCGTTGGAGAACCCCAAGCCACGGCTGCAAGAGCAGCGGCAACGTAGGGTTTGGCTACATCCCAGCAAAAATCGTCCTTCGCTATCTTACGGCATTTGGATCCCTCTAATGTTTTGAACGAGGGCAACGGCATCCTCTCTCCAAACCTCAGAAGCAGAGGCCTCCTTTACCGTCGCTTTGTGGCGGTAAAAGGTTTTTGACAGCGCGGTATGACCAAGCCGTGCTTTAAGGCAGAACCTAAAGCATAGGTTCACAGAACCCTACCCATTTGGGTACGATCGCCCCCACAGCCGAATTTTTCTGCCCTACCATAGGAGACACGACCTTACAATTAGCGAGGTTAGCATGGCGGTCAAGCAAGAATTTTCTAGTTTCGAGTCGCTGATCACCGATTCCGATCAGCCTGTTCTTGTGGATTTTTACGCTAACTGGTGTGGCCCTTGCCAGCTCATGGCCAAGATTCTAGAAGAGGTTAACCAATCCCTCAAGTCTCAGATAAAGATCATCAAGATTGATACGGAAAAGTACCCAGAGTTAGCATCCCGTTACCATATCTATGCACTGCCTACCCTAGTGCTATTTAGCCAGGGCAAGCCTGTAGACCGGATTGAGGGGGTTGTTCCGGCCCATCAGTTGATTGCCCATCTTCAACAACGGCTGCCAAGCTGACCTATACTTCCGTTTATTTTGGTTACAGCGAAAAGAGAGCTTAGGTAAACCCCAAGCTCTCTTTTCGCTGTAACCAAAATGTATCAGACGCTCGTCTTATTGGGCTTTATGACCCACAACCTGAGGAATCTACGGGCAAGCGGTTGAATTCTCTCCCAATTACTTGAAAACTAGCGTGCGATCGCGGAAGGGGTAACACCCCTAATCCCTTACTCTGAGCTTGATCCGTTCAGTGTAAGAAAGTTTCGCTATCCTAAAGCATAGCCTTGGGGATATGACACTGAGCCCTTCTGCCCCTGATTTGGGTGATCGTCACGCTAAGGCCTAACGGTCAAGCCCAGTACCAGAGCGCTTTTTTCCTAAAGGTGCAGAAGGACTTACCAGGACGGATCAACAAGTGGCCCTGTTACCGGACGAAACGGCAAGTCTCATCCAAAATGGCAATACCGCTCAATCCTGGGCTCGCCAGCGGAGAGCCCCCGTTTATTCCATTCAACCCCCACTGAATGACCTGCTCACCCTGAGAACTAGGGAGGGACATCTGATGACACCAACAAGCTATGCCCATCTCATTCAATTTCTGCGGGAAGAACTGGGTGTACCAGATGCCGCCATTTCGATCGCTCAGCGGCACTGTGAACAAGATCCTGGCCCGCTCCCTATGGTGCTGTGGCAGTATGGCCTGGTCACTTTAGAGCAGCTTGATCGAATTTATGACTGGTTAGAAACCGCTTAAGCCCAGTTTGGTTGATGGTACGTGTGCGCAGATGTACCCGAACTATCAACCTCCTTCCTCAATTTGCATCCGCAATTTGGCGAGTTCAGGATCTTCAGGAGCCGCAGCGGGAAGACTGCCAGAGGTAGAACCTCCGAGCAATTGGGCCTTCATGGAAGCCAATTCCGCGTCCACATTGCCGCTCTCAAGGGAAGCAAAGCGGGACTCTAAAGAGTCAGAATTGAGCTCAGCGATCGCCTCCGAACGGGCTTCCAACTCCAGCACCTTTTCCTCCATACGCTCGAAGGCAGCAATGCTGTTGTTCATGCCCGAATTGCCCAACATCTCGTTCAGCTTCTCTGAAGCTTTTGCCGAGCGGGCCCGAGCGATATACATATCTTTTTTGGTCTTGGCCTCTGCCAGCTTTCCTTCCAAGGTCACCATGTTTTGTTTCATCTGGTTGACAATGGAATTTTGCTGCTCCAATTGGGTTTTGAGAGCGGTGGCCGTATCCTGATAGGTTTTGCGGCGCGTCAACGCTTCCCGAGCCAGGGTTTCTTCGCCCTTCTGTAAGGCCAGTTGTGCCCGCTGATACCATTCCTTGGCGGTAGACTCTGCCTGGATTTGCTGACGTTCGGTGCGCTTTTGGGTGGCGATCGCCTGGGCTACTGCTTGCCGCAACCGAATCAGATCCTCCTGCATATCCAGCACTGTTTGCTCCAGGATCTTCTCTGGATCTTCAGCTTGACTGACCCAGCCGCCTAACGTGGCGCGAATAATCCGTGCGATGCGATCCAATAGTCCCATACGACGCTCCGCCTGCTACATGCCCCATTCAGGATTAATTTTCGCTCAGTAATACCGATCGAAAAGTTAATACTTGCTCCCATCCTAACGTACCCACTCATCAGTTCTCCGGGGATGAGAGACAACTCCTACTAAGCCGTGTTAGATAGCTGGGGCTTCCAACTCAGCCATTCCCACGTTTTCTTGAGAATTGAGAGGAACACCCGCCGCTTCACAATAGAGCCTAGCCACTTTTTGAGAATCACCAATCATCTTGACGGTGTGATCCTCAATCCACATGGCGCGTTCGCAAATCTGCATCACGCTATTAACCGAGTGGGTCACCAGCACCATCGTGACTTTGTTGTTCTTAAATTCCATCATCTTTTTGATGCATTTCTGGCGGAAGCGGATATCACCGACCCCCAGGACCTCATCGATCAGCAGAATTTCTGGATCCAGGTGAGCCACCACGGAAAATCCCAGTCGGGCCAGCATCCCATTGGAATAAGAACGGATGGAGCGATCGATAAAATCACCCAGCTCAGAGAATTCTACAATTTCCTCCAGGCGGGCCATCACTTCGCGCCGAGTTAAGCCCATGAGTACGCCGTTGAAAATGACGTTCTCACGCCCCGTCAGGTCTGGATGGAAGCCAGCCCCCAGAGCCAGAAGAGGGGAAATACGACCCCGCACAACAATCCGCCCGGAGGTCGGCCGCAACACCCCTGCAATCAATTGCAAAGTTGTGCTTTTTCCAGCACCGTTGTGGCCGATGATGCCAAACTGCTCCCCTTTATAAACCTCAAAGGAAATATCGCGCAGAGCCTCGTATTGGTTCTGCTGAAACGATTTCACGTTGCGGGGTAGGTTAAAAAGTAGGTGTTTAATCCCTCGTACATGGTGGTAAAAGGGATAAGACTTCGACACCTGGTCAAATGCAATAACGGGCTCTCTCATGCCACTTCCGCAAAACGATAGGACAATTTGCTAAATACCCAGTAGCCCAGCCCTAGAAATAGCAGGGCATAACCAGCGCTAATCGAGACATACATCCAGTCAAATTGACCGTTCAGAATCAAGTCACGCCAGCTAACCATGAGGGGAGCCGCTGGGTTAAGGGGGAGAAGAACGAGGTAGCGATCGGGAATTAAATCGACGGTATAGACAATGGGGGTAAAGAAAAAGGCAAACTGAGCGATGATTTGAGCAACCCGTTCAATATCTCGCAGAAACAGGTTGAGGGCCGATAGCATCAGGGAGATGCCATAGAGCGTTGTGGTTTGAATCACAATGAGCAACGGCAATCCATAAATCCAGTTTACCGTCGGCATCCGATGATAAAAGAAGAGCATCAACACGAGCACTGGCACTGAAAACAGGAAGTGCAGCATGTTGTTGAGGGTTGCGGCCAGCGGAATTGTGCTGAGGGGGAAGCTGACCTTACGAATAATGGCCGATGTACTAATAAAGTAATTGGGTGCCGTTGTAATGGTGTTGGCATACCACTGCCAGGGAAAGAGCCCGGAGAGTAACACCAGAGGGTAAGCCTCCGTGTTAATGCGCATTACAACTTTAAAGGCGAAGAAGTAGACAAAGGCAAAGGCCAGAGGATTCGCAATCGACCAGACGTAGCCCAGAACGTTCTTCTTGTAGCGTACCTTCAATTCTTTTTGCACCAGAAGCACCAGCAGATCCCAGTAACTCTCCAGGCTGCGGCGATCGCCCCATTTTGGTATCCCAATCATGCGTCTGATTCTGCCTCGTTCACTACATATCACACCACTGATCTCTGTAACCCGGACAAGATTACAGATCACCTAAGCTACTCACGCAGGAAAATTAGAACATTAGGGGCAATGTGTATCTCCCGCACTTTCAGCGGATCCGCAATTCTCCCTAGACTGGCGGTCGCAAATACCTAACGTATCGATTCTTAATCCACTAAGTAAGATTACCCAGTGAATCAAAAGTTCATGATGATAGTCTACTGTAACAAGCTTCCCCTGTTGAAATTTGGTTCCTTGGTGCAAATTCCATGCTGACACCCCTCCGAAAGTTTCCAAAACGGATGGTTGCGGACTCCGTCGCAAATCTATTTCGCCCACGGGCTCCCCTGGCTGAGCCTGGTAGCAAAGCTACAATGCTGCCCCAACTGGATGATAGGGGATACGTAGTGCCTTTGACCTGGGCTGCGACGACACCCAATAACCCTGACGCCAACCTTGGAGATGCCCTCAGCCCCATTATTGTCAGTGCTTTATCTGGCTTACCAATTGCTTATCACCGCTTCGAGTCGCAGACGGAACGGCTCGCCTGCGTAGGCACCATTGGCCATAAGTTTGTGGGGGGAACCGTTCATTATTGGGGGACGGGGTTTAACCCGGCTCGGGGGCCAAAAGATGCACCAGGGCTTTATACAATTCCTCCCGACACCACCGTGAAAGTTCACGCCCTGCGAGGGCCGGCTAGCGCACGAGTCTTTCAAAAGTTTGGCATCGAAATCCCTGCTGTTTACGGTGACCCCGTCTGGTTTTTACCCAGCCTTTTTCCTGGGGCCTCTCAGAAGCGCTACGACCTGGGAGTTGTTGTTCATATCTCGGAACTTCAGGAATCTCGCGCCCATGCACCTGTGCGCCCTAATTTGAAGCGCTATTGGATTTCCCCGACCATGGAACCACAGGTGCGGTTCTTTAATACCTTCGTCACTCCCAATAGTATTGAGGCGATCGCCAACTTAATTGACGAAATTACGGCTTGCAAGTGTATTGTGAGCACCAGCCTGCATGGTCTGGTCATTGCAGAAGCCTACGGCATTCCCTGTGCTTATCTCCACTATCGAGGCAAAGGTGGTGACGTGATGTCGATGATGTTCCCCCAGACGAAGATTGACTACCGCATTCGAGATTTTTATTGGGGTATAGGGGCAACCCAGCGCTTTGTCTATCGGCAGGACAGGCACCAGCGGACCAACTGGGAGCGGGTCATCGAGGTTGTCACCAAGAATTGGGAACCGATCGAATGGTCACCAGACGCTTTTCTAGAAGCGTTTCCACTTCCTCTAGCATTTAACCCTCTGAGCGGAGAGCCCTTTCAGGGGCACTCGATTCTCTCAAAAATTCGGTTATAGGCATGAAAACGGCAGTTATCCACGAATGGCTTGTCACCTATGCAGGGTCTGAACAGGTCTGTGAACAGATGCTCCAGACTTTTCCAGAGGCTGACCTGTTTAGCCTGGTAGATTTTCTGTCCGAGGAGCTACGATTTTTCATTCAACATCGCCCTGTTACCACATCGTTCCTGCAAAACTTACCCTTTGCTCAGGGGCACTTTCGTAAGTATTTGCCGCTCATGCCTCTGGCGATCGAGCAGTTCGACCTGGAGGGATACGACGTAATTCTGTCAAGCAATCATGCGGTTGCTAAGGGGGTACTGACCCGAGCTGACCAACTCCACATCAGCTACATCCACACCCCCATTCGCTATGCCTGGGATTTGCAGCAGCAGTACTTGCAGGGGGCGGGGTTGAAGAAGGGGGTGGGGGCGATCGCCGCAGCGATCATCCTTCACTACCTGCGGCTGTGGGATCTGGCGACCGTCAGCCGAGTGGATCACTTTCTGGCAAACTCTCACTTTGTTGCCCGCCGAGTGCAAAAGACCTACCGTCGGGACGCAACAGTCATCTATCCTCCCGTCTCGGTGGATCGGTTTCGACCGAACCCGGATCGAGAGGAGTTTTATTTAACGGTGTCCCGATTTGTGCCCTACAAACGGGTAGATCTGACCGTAGAAGCCTTTAACCGACTGGGCTTACCCCTGGTGGTCATTGGGGATGGGCCGGATCGGAAACGGGTGGAAGCGATCGCGGCTGCTAATGTTCAACTGCTGGGGCGACAACCCGACGATGTCGTGGAAGATTACCTGCAACGCTGCAAAGCCTTTGTATTTCCGGCAGAAGAGGATTTTGGCATCACCGTTGTAGAAGCACAAGCGGCAGGCGCTCCAGTCATCGCTTACGGTAAAGGGGGTGCAACTGAAACGGTGATTCCCGGAAAAACTGGGATCCTGTTTCCACAACAAACTGTCGAATGTTTAGTAGAAGCTGTACAGTTCTTTGAAACACAAGCTCAATCCTTTGATATAGAAGTCCTCCGTCTCCACGCCGAACGTTTTGCTCCCGATCGCTTTCGGCGAGAGTTTTTTCAATTTGTTGACCAACGGTGGACAGAATTTCGGTGACAGCATGGCATAAATTTAAAGCGTGAGGAGTAGTAATTAAATTTAATGCAGCTAGACCGAGCTTCAAGACCTACACTGTCCGGGCTGCGCGTTTCAACGCGATCAGCACCGACAGTTGCCGTCACCATCATGACCGATTTGCTAGCCCTGGGTACTGCTGGGCTAGTGAGTTTTTGGGTGCGCCTGCTGCTGCATGGAAACTTTGCACCGACCCTATACTGGCAGCTCCTACCGGTTTCAGGTCTCTTTGTCGTCGCTTATGCGGCTTCGGGTCTATATCCTGGCGTAGCGATCAGCCCGGTGGATGAATTGCGACGTGTGAGCATTTCCACCAGTCTGGTCTATTTCGTTTTGGGGTCAACCGTATTTCTACAAGAAGAGGGCGAAGTTTATTCCCGGGGTATTTTTCTAACATCCTGGTTTCTATCCATCGTACTGGTACTGGCGGGTCGTGCCTTGAGCCGCCATTTTTTTGCCCGACAGCGCTGGTGGGGCTACCCGGTGATCATCCTGGGAGCCGGAAAAACTGGGGAGATGGTGGTTCGTACACTACAGCGCCGCCCCCGGATCGGGCTCAAGCCTGTTGCCCTCCTGGACGATGACCCCGAGAAGCACGGTTCTCTCTTAGACATTCCTGTTTTGGGAGGACTGGAGCTGGCCCCAACGATCGCCAGAGCTCGCCATATCCCCTACGCGATTGTGGCCATGCCAGGGGTACCACGCGAGCGGCTCCTCAGCCTGCTAGAACAATACGGTCAAACCTTTGCCCACCTGCTGATCATTCCCGACCTGTTCGGGTTCTCTAGCCTCTGGGTAGCCGCTAAAGACATGGGAGGAATTCTGGGGCTGGAAATCCGGCAACAGCTCTTGCTTCCCGGTCCACGTCTGATGAAGTTTCTCATCGATCGTTTGACGACTCTGATCGGTGGGCTTTTTATTCTGCCCATTTTTCTGTTAATTGCTCTGCTTATTCGCCTGGATTCCCCTGGCCCCATTTTTTATCGGCAGAGCCGTATTGGACAAAATGGCCAGCTATTCAAAGCGTGGAAGTTTCGCTCTATGGTTCAGAACGCGGACACCGTCCTGAAGGATTACCTCAACCAGCATCCTGAGCTACGGGAAGATTGGGAATTGAATCAGAAACTGCGGAATGACCCTCGTGTAACACGGGTTGGGCGATTTCTGCGGCAAACTAGCCTGGATGAACTTCCGCAGTTGTGGAATATTCTACGAGGCGAGATGAGCTTAGTAGGGCCACGTCCTATCGTCACGGAAGAGATCGAGCGCTATGGTGACAAATTTTCCCTCTATACCAAAGTGACGCCGGGGTTGACCGGGTTATGGCAAGTCTCCGGACGCAACAACCTACCGTATGAGGAGCGGGTCAACCTGGATGCTTATTACGTCCGCAACTGGTCAGTTTGGCTCGATCTATACATCCTGATCCGCACCGTTTGGGTGGTTATATCGGGCGAAGGGGCGTACTGATGTTATGACGGCGGTATCGCCTTCTCCGTCTCTTCGTAAAGTTCTACGAGCCAGTCTCGTGTTATTGCCCTACGCCTCCTACCTGGGTTTTCTGGGCATCCTGGTTGTTACCCTCATAACCTGCCAAGCCAAACGCACGGCACTCGATTCCTTCACAGGCCGAGCCCTACTCCTGATAATAGGTTTGATGGTGCTCAGTAGCACCGTAGCCTATAGCCGTCCAGAGGCCTTTCTGCAACTGGGCAACTTCTTGCCCTACTTCCTCTTTTTCGCCGTAGCACCCCTTGTATTCCATCGCATTGAGCACTGGCAGCAAGCGGCAACAGATCTGGTTCTTACCATTCTTCCTCTCAACTTGCTGAGCCTGGTGGAATATGGCCTCAAGTCTCCTGCCCTACCGCTAGCCTGGCAAACAATTCCCTGGATAGAAGCCTTACGGTTGGAGCCTCATCGGGGGCGGGCAGTGGTTACCTTCGATCATCCCAATGCCTTTGCTAGCTACCTGGTCATTGTTTTTGGTCTAGGCTTGGGCTTGCTGCTCAGCCAGTTGGGGCAGCAAAGGGAACGCACTCTCCTGACGCGTCAGAACCTCTGGCTGCTGGCTGCTACCTTCTCCTGCCTCATCGGAATTTTTGCCTCAGGCTCCCGCAATGGTTTACTGGTCGCCATTTCGCAAATTGGTGTGTTTCTGCTGCTAACCCGCATCAATCTCACACTCTTACTTAGCGGCCTTATCGGTCTGGTGGCTGTGGCAGGAGGTGCCGTTTTGTTTGGAGTTGGGGGGCGATCGCTCTCCGACAACTGGGCGAAAGACCCTCGCACTGGAGCCTGGGGAGTTGCCATCGACCTGATCCGCGAACGCCCCTGGCTAGGGTGGGGGCCAGGAAATTATAAGGTTCTGTTTCCTCCCCGTACCTTTGACCCGGTGAACTATCCCAAAATGTTTCATCCCCACAATATCTGGTTGCTGCTGGGGAGCGAGATGGGCCTGATTGTGACCGCGTTGGTTACGTTGTTTGTTGGCTATATTTGCTACCGGGCAGCGCGAGTCTGGCTCAGCCAACAATTCCCCCCTGTAGAAAACGGTGTGTTGCTAGCCTACGGTTTGGGCTTCTGGGGTTGTTTTGCCTATGGGTTCTTGGATGTCACCCTTTTTGATGGCCGCGTACACATCTTGAATTGGTTGACGTTGTCAGGGTTGTGGTTCTTTGGCCAGTTTTGGAAGAGTAAGGTGAGCCCTGATTAACGTTGAGGGGATTGCTCCAGGAGCGATCGCACTTCCTTCAGCACTGTCTCCTGTTCTTCACGCAATGCATCCAGGCGATTCAGCAATTCCGTCAGGCGATTCTCCTGGGAGGGTGCTCCGCTAACGCGTGGCTGTGTCCGCTGTTTTAGCAACGAAATTCCCCGTAAGCCGAACCATCCAAGCACTTGAAACGGCAGACCCACGATAAAAATCCACAAATTCTCACTCAGTCGGCTGAGGGCCCGCCACACTCCCGAAATCAGAAACAACCCCAGCAGCAGTAGCCCCAACAGCACCAGGGGATGATTCACCAGAAATAGAATCCACCCATGCTCCGCCAACCACTGATCCAGCGCCGAGCGCACCGGTGACAGCGTATTATCAACCACCTGCTGGCCTAGCCAATTCTGCAACCCAATTGTCATGGTTGCCCCTCCCTTCAAATCGCAAAAAAATCAATTTCTCAGGACGCCCTCACGCCTCAAACGCTTCCCTGCTCCCCGTCTGCCTCCTGCCTTACCGCCTCCTGCGTCGCCACTTGAATGACCTGCCGTTGCTCAGCATCGTAATTCCATCGATCCAGGAAGGATTGATAAACCCCCTGGCCAGTGGTAGCGCTCTCATTTAGCTGCTGTAGCTTGGTGGCAATCTGGGGTAATTGAAGCTGTTGTACCAGATTGAGCGTACGAGTTCGCACCCGGTCAGAGCCCTGCGCCATGTCTTCGTTGTTGTTGCGGCGGTGGGCGATCGCCATTGCCGACGACATGGCCAGGTTCTTCACTAACAACTCCGAGACAATATCAGGTGAAGATTTTAGAGACGTAAGAACCGCTTCAGAAGGGTGGTCTGCCAGGGGGCGATCGTCTGTCAGGTAGGTCACAAAGAAGCCCCGAGCGCCATTTTCGGTACTAACTAATTGGGCCAGAGTATGTTCAATTTCAGCATCCGTCAGGGCTTCCTGCTCTAGAGCCTCCATGAGCTGATGGGTGTGGGCGATCGCCTCTTCAAAACTTACCGTTGTTGGAATATTCATCGCTATTCTCCCTCGTCATCTGCCATCCCTATCATCTATCACTCAACATTGCACCGGTACTCCCTCCGGCAAGGAGTACAAAGTACCGCTCTATGTAACAGCGTTATGATGGGCTGAAACTTTTATGGCAGAGAGGTTTCATGAAACGCCTTTGTCGTAAAAGTTTCAGCTTTAAGGTATTTTCCGGGAACGAATGCATTTTAAGGGCTTCAATAGTGCATTAGTATTCTAATAATCCTGCTCACCTCCGAGTGATATGGCGATCATCTCTTCCAAACCCATCACTCCCGAACCCGAGCCCTCCCCTTCAGGGCAAACCAGCCGTCGGGCCAAGCAAGCACCAGCGCCCATCCAGCCGGACCTTCCTTTGGCCTCACTTCAGCAGAATACCCCTGCTGAGGAAATTTTGCAGCCCGAACGACAGCCCGAGGACACAGGAAAGTCTGAAGAGGGGTTACGGCCTCAGCGTTTGGCAGAATATGTCGGACAGAAGGACTTGAAAGAGGTACTGGCGATCGCCATTCAGGCGGCCCAAGCGCGACAGGAACCGCTCGATCACCTACTGCTATATGGCCCGCCAGGGTTGGGAAAAACAACCATGGCGTTAATTCTGGCTGCTGAGATGAAGGTGGATTGCAAAATTACCACCGCTCCTGCTTTGGAGCGCCCCCGTGACATTGTTGGGCTGCTCGTTAACCTGAAACCAGGAGATCTGTTGTTTATCGACGAAATCCATCGCCTATCCCGGATGACGGAAGAGATTCTATATCCGGCCATGGAAGACTCACGGATTGACATCACCATTGGCAAAGGTCAGAGCGCTCGAACCCGGAGTATTCCGCTACAACAATTTACCCTGGTGGGAGCCACAACTCGGGTGGGAGCGCTGACCTCACCCTTGCGCGATCGCTTTGGTCTGGTACAACGCCTACGCTTCTACGAAATTGACGAACTGACTGAGATTGTTTTGCGGGCTGCCAAGATCCTCAGAACCTCTATTGAGCGGGATGGAGCAGCCGAAATTGCTCGCCGAGCTCGGGGCACGCCTCGGATTGCGAACCGCCTGCTACGGCGGGTGCGGGACTATGTGCAGGTAAAACGGCCTAATACAGCCGTTGATGAGGCGATCGCGGCTGAAGCATTAGAACTATTTAACGTTGACCCTTGCGGGTTGGATTGGACAGACCGCCGGATGCTCAGTGTCATTATTGAACACTACGGAGGCGGGCCAGTTGGCCTTGATACTCTGGCCGCTGCCACTGGAGAGGACGCTCAAACCATTGAGGAGGTGTACGAGCCTTACTTGATGCAAATCGGCTACCTGAACCGTACCCCCAGAGGCCGCGTGACAACTCCTGCAGCCTGGAGACATTTAGGCTTTGAACCACCTGAAAGCCAGTTATCGCTTCTGCGGTAGTTTACATTTGTGGATAGATGGGGTGGAGGCACAAAGTGCCTCCACCCCATCTATCCAGAGGTTTGCAACATGACCCAGGCAGCGCTATACCTGAGTGTCCTTTTGCATCCATTGGTTGACTAATTGGGGCTTATAGCGCTCCATTTCATCCAATAGCGCGTTGGGCGTGTCAGCAGTGAGCACGAGCGATCGCATCCGAGGACGCATCAAGTTTTCCGTCATCGCCTGGTCAAACATTTGTAGCAGGGGGTCGTAGTAGTGGTTCACATTCAGCAGACCACAGGGTTTCTGATGCAATCCCAATTGAGCCCAGGTCAAGACTTCGCAAAACTCTTCCAGAGTGCCATAGCCACCCGGTAGGGCAATAAATCCATCCGCCATGCCGGACATCTGAGTTTTGCGTTCATGCATTGATGAAACAATATGAAGTTGGTTCAGCCCATCGTGACCGATTTCTTTGGCCATCAAAAACTCTGGCATGACGCCAATCACTTCAGCTCCTTCTGCCAGAGCGGTATCAGCCAGCACACCCATGAGACCCACCTTACCGCCACCATAAACCAAGCGCAGGTTGCGACGGGCGATCGCCTTTGCCGTTTCCACTGCCGCTGATTGAAATGCCGAATTTGAACCGATACTAGAGCCACAAAACACACAGATGGATCTCATACCTCACCCCTTCCAAGCCCGTAAGACCTACAATTTCTTTGGACGATTCTTTCTTCAAGCTTAGCTACTTCTACTCTGCTCTTTCGCCAGACTCGTCGTGCACCTATTCCGCGTTTCCCTCCGAAACCTTCAACCCAGCCAGCCCTATATCAACGCCGACAAGCTATCACGGATGATGCATCAGTTAGCCCATCATCCCATTGATGTTCAGGAAGCGGTACCAATCTGGCGTCTGGGCGATCGCCTGGTGCTGACTGACGGGCACACCCGAGCCTTTGCAGCCTGGCTGATGGGCCACGACAAAATCACGGCTCGTTGGGAAACCGACCCGCTCGATTGGGATGCCTACCAAATCTGCGTACGCTGGTGCGAGGAATCAGAGATTTACTCCGTTGGCGACCTGATGGGACGAGTGGTGAGCGTTGCAGATTTTCGGGTACTCTGGCTGGATAAATGCCTGCAGATGCAGAGCCAGCTCTATGACCAGCGTGCCCAGGAACCGGCTCATATTGATTGATGAAGATGGAGGACTTAACGGGTGCGGCTCAGTTTGAGAACCTATCCTCTCGATCGCAAAATCAACCTGAGACAATCCCTTTAGTCTGGGTAACGTTTAATTTGGGTAGCTTTGTGCTTTGCACACAGCCCTTAAATTCCGGATTTAAGAGTAGACTTTGTAAAAATCTGAGTAGATTCTTTACTTTCTCCAAACTAGCTAATAAAAATTATAAAGATGTAGACCATAGTCGGATACTGCGTATAATGCAGCGTCCAAAAGGTGCATAAATAGAGGAAAAACTTTAGAATTTTACATAGACTGGTACGAAACTTGGTCAATCTATCGGGATTCGCCGTTTTCAAACACGTAGTGTTCTTCAAGACGATTTAACATGCCTCGTATCTTAGTTATTGACGATGATCCCGCTATCTCTGAGTTGGTTTCAGTCAACCTGGAGATGGCCGGGTATGAGGTGAGCCGTGCCCCTGATGGAATTAAAGGCCAGGCGTTGGCACTCCAGCTCATCCCTGACCTGATTATGCTGGACTTGATGCTGCCCAAAGTGGATGGGTTCACGGTATGTCAGCGCTTGCGTCGTGACGAGCGTACCGCTGACATTCCTGTCCTCATGCTTACGGCTCTCAGCCAGACTCAGGATAAAGTCGAAGGGTTCAACGCAGGGGCGGATGATTACCTCACCAAACCCTTTGAAGTAGAAGAAATGCTGGCTCGAGTGCGCGCCTTACTCCGCCGCACTGACCGCATTCCTCAAGCGGCTAAGCACGCTGAGATTCTGAATTATGGCCCCCTGACGCTGGTTCCTGAGCGCTTAGAAGCGATTTGGTTTGATCAGATTGTTAAGCTGACTCATCTGGAGTTTGAATTACTGCACTGCTTGTTACAACGTCACGGGCAGACCGTTTCGCCCAGCGAAATTCTTAAAGAGGTTTGGGGCTACGACCCTGATGACGACATCGAAACCATTCGGGTTCATGTTCGTCATCTGCGCACCAAGCTGGAGCCAGATCCCCGCCATCCTAAGTACATCAAAACAGTTTATGGTGCTGGGTACTGTCTAGAGTTGCCCCAGGCGGTTACCGCTGAAACCAGTAATGCTGTCTCATAAAACTCTAGTCACCTAAGAAGTGTGAATGCTGAGCATCGAGCACTTTTCAGATTCTCAAGACCCGTGTAGAAACGTTGCATATAACGTTTCTACACGGGTCTTAGAGCATGGATAGCCTTTGTCTCATTTAGGCCATCAGGAGCGATTGGGAACATTGCTCCTAAATTGCTTTGGCCTAAATGACATACCAGCAATATAGCGCTGTGCACGTTGACTAAGCACGGTGGTGTGGGGCACTTCGTGCCCCACACCACCGTTTCTGTACTTAACGCACTTGCACATTGCTATAGAGTTCAGCTCAAACATTACACCGCTCCGGCCTCAAAGACACGGCTAATGACATCTTCAACAGGCGGATCTGTGACAGTCAGATCGACGATATCCAGGTCGGCAAGGAGGCGGGAAAGGGTTTGGGGCAAGTGCTCCTGAGGCACGATGTAGTGAGCAACGCGGCCATCTAAAGATTGCAGGTCGCCATAGGTGGCGAGATCAGCCGGCGATCGCTCCCGAGTCATCTCCACAGTCACCTCGCGGCATGGAGCAAAC
Source organism: Leptolyngbya sp. FACHB-8 (assembly GCF_014695575.1). Lineage (GTDB taxonomy): Bacteria > Cyanobacteriota > Cyanobacteriia > Elainellales > Elainellaceae > Vacuolonema. The sequence goes on from NZ_JACJOO010000031.1 coordinate 29,263, forward strand.
CGTTCCAATAATTCTTCCAGGCTACCGTCATAGATGAGCTTGCCCTGATGGATCATCAGCACCCGCTTGCAAAGGGCGGTGATATCAGCCATATAGTGGCTCGTCAGTAGTACCGTTGCTTGAAAGCGTTCGTTATAAGTTTTGAGAAAATCTCGCACGCTAGTTTGAGCATTCACATCCAAGCCCAACGTCGGCTCATCCAGAAACAGGATCTTGGGTTGGTGCAACAGGGCTGCCAGTAATTCCGCCTTCATGCGTTCCCCTAACGAGAGTTTGCGCACAGGTTGGGTGAGTTGGCGATCGAGGGACAGCATCTCGGCCAATTCGCCAACTCTCTGCCGCAGATCTGCATCTGAGATGCCATACACAGCAGCATTGATCCGAAGGGAGTCCATGGTAGGCAAATCCCAGATCAACTGCTGCTTCTGCCCCATCACCAGGGTAATGGTGCGTAGAAAACCCGATTCTCGCCGAAAGGGTTTATAGCCTGCCACCGCGACCTGACCACTGGTGGGATAAATTAACCCCGTCAGCATTTTCAGCGTGGTCGTCTTGCCCGCCCCGTTTGGCCCCAGAAATCCCACAATTTCCCCGGGCTCAATCTCAAAGGACACCTCTTTGACCGCCACGATGGGACGGTAGCGCCGCTGAAATAGGTGGGACAGAGTGCCTTTGATACCGGGTTCCTTGACAGCAACAGAGTAAGTCTTGTTGAGGCGATCGACGGTGATGATGGGGGACATGGAGGGAAAGGGGTGAAGGGGAGGGGCAAGGATGACGATCGAGAGGTAGGAAAGACGGGAGAGTAGGGATATTTTTATTGTCTAGGCATAGGCAATGGTTTGGCCAACTTCAGGTCTGCCAAGACGTTCCCAGGCGTTGCCACCCCGAAGGAAGACTTCCATCCAACGGACAGAGTGGTCAGCGGTGTCCCAACCCGAGCTACCAGGGGCGAAGGCCAGAGTACCTTCGGGAACCTTAAAGCTGCCATCGGAGTAGACGGCATCACTGACGCGATCGCCCACGCGAATCAACACCCGCGACTGAGGCTCTAGCTTGACACGATCAGCAGGAACGGTCGTCTTCAGGTTGCCGTAGCCATCGACCCAGGCAATGCGTCCCAAGGGTATATCTGGCAGATTCGTGGGGTTCAGCACATCCCCCAATAAGCTGAAGTCGTCCTGAGCGATCGCCCCCGCCGCCTGAGGAAACACATCCCGTGAGCGGAATTGAGAGCCTCCCCGAGATACATTGACGGTTTGCAGGGTAGTCGCATGTTCCTTGATAAAGGACAAAGTGTACCCGGCATTCACCCCAACTACTTTGACACCATTGGGTAACAGTCCATAGGTTAAGCCCTCACCCTCATTATCCTGACGGGCCTCTGGGTCATCCTTGCGGGGAGCGCAGTTGTGGTAGATCAAGCGATTTGCAGGCCCAGGATTAAGCCCCAACTGAGCAATCCAAAAACCTGTCGCAAGGGTGCTGAAGGGGGGAACCGATAGCCAGTGAATACGGGCATCGGGCAGATACATGAGCAGACGCTGGGTCACTTCCGAAAAGGCAGGGTCACCCGTACCGTAGTCAGCAATTAAGGAAATACTCAAGGGTTCGGTCGTCATGGTGAGGCTCCAGGCAACAATAGGGGGTTTGTGTGGAATGCATCCCCTGAAACAATAGAGCTTAGAGACTGAGACGACAACGCTCCTGCGTTACATCAGCACCATTATTTGGCATACAAGAATTTTTCAAGTAGGTGGTGATGATACAAGGAGAGTGGTAGCATAGCGCGCTACATCACTCCTTGTGTCCTACTGTTAATGACAATGAGTCATTCCGCGATCGCCATGCTCACTTACCTCACAGCCCTGGCCCCCAAACCCTGGTATCTAAGAGTCGGCGCATTTTGGCTGCTGCTGCTGCTGCTCTGGTTACCTCTATGGGCCGTGGTGTCAACCCTTGTAGACAACCTCACCCTGGAAACCATTGTGGTCATGGTCGGGCTCTACGGTATCTTCTTAGGGTTACTGCGAGTGTGGGGGCGACAGGTTCACGGGGTTACCCAATGCTTTGAGTACTACGGGTTAGGATGGCATTGGAATAACGGCCGAGCCGGGTTGATTGGACTGGGAGTTGGACTGGGGCTCATTGCTCTGTTATTTGGTGTAGAAACTCTGTTGGGATGGGTGAGATGGAATGCACTTCCAGCCAATTTTGGGCTGCTGCTAACCCAAGGGGCACTGCTTGGAATTGCTGTTGGGATTGTGGAGGAATTGCTATTTCGAGGCTGGTGGCTGGATGAGTTGCAGCGAGATTTGCGGCCCTGGCCTGCGGCCATTTGGAATGCTGGGCTATTCGCTACGCTGCATTTCATCAAACCTTTGGAGCAGGTTTTGTATACACTGCCCCAATTTTTTGGGCTGGTGTTATTGGGTCTAATTTTGGGGCGGGCAAAGCAACGGACGGGCCAATTGGGGTTATCCATTGGATTGCATGGGGGGCTTGTCTGGGGCTATTACCTGGTGGATGTCGGAGATTGGGTGGTGTATGGCGATCGCATTCCCTCCTGGCTCACGGGCATCAACGGTAATCCCCTGGCTGGGGCAATGGGTTTATTGCTCTTGCTGGCTGTCCTGATAGGGCTTAACAACGTTCCATTAACCGCATTGAAACGTTCCTAAACCCAGAGGCACTCCTGTTAGGAGATTTCCAGCAATGAAATTACACCCAACATCCTGGTAAGTTCTTATGCAAAAACCTCCTTAATGCGATGTGACGAAGCGCATACAGCATCAACAAAACGGGGTTTAGAATAGTTGAAACAAAACCACTGTGTAGACTCCCCTCCATGAACCCTATGTCGAGCCAACTGGACTCTTACTCGGTTCCCCCTGCTGTGCGTCGTGTGGCGCTCGCATTCCGGCGAGCGGGTCTGTTGAGTTTCTGGTCACAGGTGGTCTTGGGGGCAGTTTCTACCGTCGTTTTGGTTTTCAGTAGCTTATTTCTCGCCAACCGCTCGACGGTTAGCACCAATCTTCCCAATGTCCCCAACGTGGTCACAACCCAAAGTAACCCTGGCGCAGGATTCGGGTTGGTGTTGATTGGGTTAGGGCTCCTTGCGTTATACGTCAGCATTTATTGGGCCTACACCTATATTCGACTGGCGAAAAAGCTGCGGGATAACGATTCCGGTAAGCGGCCCAAACGCACCGATGTGTTCCGTCAGTTGCGGATGGGGTTGACCCTCAATATGGTTGGGATGTTGCTGACCCTGCTGGGTGGGTTTGCCATTGTGGGGACGCTGGTAGGTAAAGCATTTCAGGTTACGGCCGTGTCGGCATTGGGAGGAATCGGCGATCGCCTCATCACCGCCTCCGATATTTTCCCCGTCCAGGGCGTCTTTCTAGTGTTACTGGCTCACTTTGTGGCGATCGTTTCATCGCTCTGGTTATTACGAGCGATGAGCCGACAAGCGTAATAAAAAAGAGGGGCCTTCGGCCCCTCTTTTTTATTTCTCGGTCATCGTCCACACACCCTCTTCCCATGTTTCATCTGTGGGAGGGTTACTGAGCCAGTAATTGATTCGTTGCAGGTGCAACTCGGCCGCTTTGTCCTTGGTATCAATTTCTTCCAGGATCGTGGCAAAGGAAGCCATCGCCCTGGCAAAGCGGCGATTAAGATAGTGTTCGCGACCTTCACGATAAAGGTCAATTTGGCGTTTCTTCACGTCATCCAGCGGTTCATCTTGTAGACCCATGAGGTCGTAGATCCGAATGGGCTGGTTTTTGCCCTTCACCCGGATGCGATCGAGTTCACGAGACCAGATGCGATCGGCACAGGGTTCGTAGGTGAACTCGCTCAGCACAATATCGGTGCCATAAAGCTTACTGGCACTTTCCAGACGAGAGCCCAGGTTTACTCCATCCCCGATCGCCGTAAACTCCATCCGCTTACTCGACCCGATGTTGCCGCTGATCACGGTATCAGAGTTTAAGCCAATCCCAATGCGGATAATGGGTAAGTCTTTCTCTGCCCGTTTAATGTTGAACTCTGCCAAGCGATGCCGCATTTCTACTGCCGTTTGCACCGCCATCCATTGATGCTCTGCCAGGGGTAGGGGTGAGCCATAGACGGCCATAATGGCATCCCCAATGTATTTATCCAGGGTACCTTTATAGCTAAATACAGCTTCCACCATCGCTTCGAAGTACTGGTTTAGCATAACCACCACCTCTTCCGCGCTCATGGTTTCCGTCAGACTGGTGTAGCTGCGAATGTCAGAGAAAAGAACCGAAACCTCCTTGCGATCGCCCCCCATCTTCGCCGCATCGGGATTCTCGAACAACTGACGCGCCACTTCTTCACTCATATAGCGCGACATGGTGAGCTTCAGCCGTTTTTCATCACTGATGTCTTCCATGACCACCAGTGCCCCCGAAACCTGGGTCGCATCGGCGGCATCAGCAATGGTGTTGATGGACAGGTTGATACTGTGCTGTTCTTTACCCGTTAGGTCCTGAAGCGTCAGGTCAGGGTAGTATTGCTCGCGGCTCTTGTCATCCTTGGCTTCCAGGGCCATATCGACCCAGCGATCGAACTCTCCCTTTTCCAACTGCATCAACTTGCGGACAGATTGCCCCTCTAGATAGGAGGCTGGATCAAGACCCAGCAACTCCTTGGCACTCTCATTAGCCGCGATAATAATGCCATTTTTATCAACAGAGATGACACCATTGGTGAGCGATCGCAACATATCCCGTTGGGTCTGCTCCTGCTGCTTCACCTTGGCAAACAGCTTGGCATTCTTCAGCGCGACCCCAGCTTGAATGTTGAACACCTCCATGAATTCCTGGTCCGTGCGGTTGAAGCTGGCACGCCAGCACTCAGGAGCTTCGGGCCAGTGCTGCGGATCATAGGGCGGTAAGTCACCCTGTTTCTTCTTGTTCACCAACTGGGTAACACCGATGAGTTCCCCATCAGCGAACACGGGCATACAGAGCAAGCTACAGGTGCGATAGTGATTGGTCTGATCTAACTTTTTAGAGGTTTCTGAAGCCGGATGGTCGTAGAGATCAAAGGGAATAATGAGCACCTCCCCTGTTTCCGCTACCTGACCGGCAAAACCAACCCCAATAGGAATGCGCAACTCCTTTAAGGAACCATCGTCATTTTCAATTTTGGTCCAGATCTCATGGTGTTCGTGGTCGAGCAGCCAGAGGGTACTGCGATCGGCATTCATTAGCTTTTTCGCCTCGTCCATCACCCGCTTCAGGGTGTCATCCAGGTCAAGGCTGCTACGGCTAAGGGATTCTGTTGCCGCAATCAGAGCGCTGGCGGCCCGCTGCTTCTGAGTTGCCAGATAGAAGGAGCGCGAGGACTCTAGAATCAGGCGAATCGATGGGGCAAACTCCCGAAAAACCTGCTCATCATCGGCAGTAAAGCCTGTATCGTCAATTTTTTCATTTAGAGGTAATTCTCCATCAACCCCAGGCTTGAGCTTATTGATCAGTTGCACCACAGCGACCAGATCATCCCGGTCGTTGAGTAGGGGCATGGCCAGCATCGTGTAGGTGCGATAGCCGTTCTCTTTATCTGTTTTTTGGGCGAAGGTCGAACGGGGATCATTGTAGAAATCGTAGGGGATGTTGACCACCCGCCGGAAAGTAGCCACCTCTCCTGCGATCCCCTTATCAGCAGGGATGCGGATTTCGAGGGTACCTCCCCCTGCGGTTTTCGCCACGATGGAGTAAAGTTCGTTCTTCTCTTCGTCTAACAGAAAGATGCTGGCTCGATCGGCATTCAACAGTTCCGCCGTCTTAAAGGTAATGGAGCTCAGCATTTCCTCCAGAATGGCATCAAACCCCTGCACATCCAGCATCGAGAGGGTCTGGTTCACCACCCGCAGTCGTTCTTCAACATCAGTGACCACCTGGCGGAAGGTGTCTTGCGTGAGGGGAGCCAGAAAGCTGGAAAAGGAGCTGCCTGGGGAAGCTAACCCTGGTACTTGAGACTGAGCACGCGCCAACTGCCCACCATCTTTGGATGCTTCATTAATAGGAGTGACATCGAGCGTGATGCTATCGGATTGGCGATCGCGCGGATGCATCCGCTGTACTGCCTGTTCAATGATTGAGGGGGTCTCCGTCTGAACCGGTACTACAGTCAACTCCCCTTCAGCGGCTGGCACCACGGGGAGGGCTGAGTTCCGGTCGGGTAGATGCGAAGACGTTGGAGTCATAGCGATGAAACCTGATAATGGGGCGATCGCCTCTTTTCCTGAAAATACCGCACTCTGTTTCTCCTTCTCACATCACTCAATAAAGTGAGACGCAGGTCTAAGGGCAGGATAGGCCAAGAAATCACTAGGGCAGATGCAGATTTAAAGAAAAAATTACGACCAGGCCGAAAAAAGCACGATGCTTTTACCTATGACTCTAGCCAGTAGATCTAGATCAGACAAGATGCTTCCCATACCAAATGATAGAAAGCTATCGCTCTTCATCGACTTTTTAAGAAGGTTTTACCCGAGAAGTGCTAAGCCATCCCAGCAGTTCTGCCTGGTGTAGAGATTAGGGGCAAAGATTACGAGTCCCGCTTCTTAATTGTGAAGGAGATGGAGCGGGAAGGCGTCGAGGGAGGAGCAGGAGCCGTGCTGGACGGTGACCATGCTTTAGGCGGCATAACTTGGGTCTGAGGAGGTGCAGCAGGGATCGGGGTTGAAGCTGGTTGCGTGGAGCCAGGCAAACCTTGAGCGCTCCCTGGCTTTAGCTGCTTGGGAAGTTTATCAAGGTTGGAAGCGATCGCTAACAAAATGCCTGCCACCAAAACCCCTGGCGGCGACCCCACCAGGCTCGACAGCCAGGGATACAGCTCCGCTGCACCAAAAAACACTACAAATAGAACGAGAAAGGGGGTAACCCAAATACGCATGAGAGTCGAAAGGGGGCACTCTCGCCCGGACAGCGCTCCGGAACGTTCCCCATCTTCGCAGGATACCGAAAGATAGGACGAATGACACAAGTTCTGGCAGTAAGGCAGGCTCCATTCCCGCAATTCTGATGAGGTTTTAGCCAAGGCCGGAATTGCTGACTACATCCGCCCGACCTCTACAAAAGCCTTTGGACTCAGCAATTCTCATTTTGGAATCCAACCCGAAAATAGCCCGCCTTCGGCGGGCTATTTTCGGGCTTCAAAGCTGAGAGTTCGTGCCCGAAGGGCACGAACTCTCAGCTTTGAAGCCCATACTGAGAATTGCTGCTTTAGACTAGCCAAAGGAGAGACAAGGAGAGGAATTGTGACATCGTTGGCGACACCCCTTACAGCCCAGCAACGGGCAGCCCAACTGCGACAGCAGTTGAACCAGGCCAGTTACGAATATTACATATTGGATGCGCCGACGTTGCCTGACTCGGTCTATGACCAGCTCTACCGAGAATTGCAAGACCTGGAGGCCCAATACCCCGACCTGATCGCTCCCGATAGCCCTACGCAGCGGGTGGGCGAACGGCCCGCCGCCCAGTTTAATTCGGTGCGCCACAACATTCCGCTTTACAGCCTGGAAAATGCCTTTAATGTGGATGAGTTAGCCACCTGGCAGATGCGCTGGCAGCGGGTAGCACCAGAGGTGAACGACTTTGAGTATGTGTCTGAGTTGAAAATTGATGGGTCGGCGATCGCCCTCACCTACGAAGACGGTCTCCTGGTCAGAGGCGCAACCCGAGGTGACGGCGTTACCGGGGAAGACATCACCCAGAACATTCGCACCATTCGCACCATTCCTCTACGGCTACAACTGGACAATCCGCCCCCTCGCATTGAAGTGCGTGGCGAGGCGTTTTTACCCCTGGAATCCTTTAAGCAGATTAATCGGGAACGGGAGGAGATTGGCGAAGCTCTGTTTGCCAACCCCCGCAACGCTGCTGCCGGAACCTTGCGGCAACTCGACTCGCGGATTGTGGCCCAGCGACGGTTGGACTTTTTTGCCTATACTCTACAAATTCCTGTCAATGGTGAGGAGGGGCATGGCTCCCTGAAAAGCCAGTGGGAAGCCCTGGAACAGCTTCAGAAAATGGGTTTCCGGGTCAATCCCAATCGGCAGTTGTGCCGCTCTCTGGCCGAGCTGCAAGAGTTTACGAACCGTTGGGAGCAAGAGCGGTTCAATCTGCCTTATCTAACGGATGGGTTGGTAGTGAAGCTCAATTCCTTTGCCCTGCAAGAACGGCTGGGCTTTACCCAAAAGTTTCCCCGCTGGGCGATCGCCCTCAAATACCCCGCCGAAGAATCCCCCACCGTCGTCAAGCAAATTACCGTCAACGTCGGCCGGACGGGTGCCGTCACCCCGGTAGCGGAACTCAACCCCGTCCAACTAGCGGGCACCACTGTACAGCGGGCTACCCTGCATAATGCTGACTTCGTAGCCGCCCTGGATGTACGAGAGGGAGATACGGTCATCGTTCGCAAAGCTGGGGAAATTATCCCCGAGGTCGTGCGCGTGCTGGTTGACCTGCGCCCCGAAGGAACGACACCTTATCAAATGCCACCCCACTGCCCCGAGTGCAGCACCGCTCTGGTCAAACCGTTAGGGGAAGCTGTCACCCGATGCCCTAACCCTGAGTGTCCCGCTATTGTGCGAGGCGCCATCATCCACTGGGCTTCCCGGAGTGCGCTGGATATTAATGGCCTGGGGGAAAAGTGGGTAGCGCAGTTCGCCAAGCACGGTCTCCTCAAGCGAGTATCCGATCTCTACACCCTGACCCCCGAGCAACTACAAACCCTGGAACGGATGGGGAAAAAATCCTCAGAGAATTTGGTGAAGGCGATCGCCCAATCCAAATCTCAACCCTGGTCTCGCGTACTCTACGGTTTGGGAATCCGCCATGTGGGAGCAGTAAATGCTCAGGTATTGGTCGAGCACTTCTCTTCGGTGGATGCACTGGCGGCGGCAGGGACAGAGGCGATCGCCCAGGTTCACGGCATTGGCCCCGAAATTGCTCAGTCGGTTTATGAATGGTTTCGAAAAGACAATAACCGCTATTTAATTGAGCAACTCAAAGCGGCGGGCGTTACGTTAGAAGCAACGGAACCCAGCCAGAAATCTGTCACAGTCACTGCCATCACGGGCAAGACCTTTGTCTTGACCGGCACCCTACCCACCCTCAGCCGAGATGATGCTGCCGAGCTGATTAAACAAGCCGGTGGAAAAGTAACGGGCTCAGTCAGCAAGAAGACGAATTACGTGGTTGTGGGTGAAGATGCGGGATCAAAATTGGAGAAGGCGATCGCCCTGGGAATCACCCAGTTGTCGGAAGCAGAACTCCTGGAACTTCTGAAACAATAAGCTCATCCATATTATTAGGTTGCTGCCCCTGGTGCTCTGTCAAGAATTTTTGTCAGGTCTGCGAATCTACAAAAAGGTTCTTAAACTTACTTTTTAAGAGCCGAGTAGCTGACTCTTAAAGATTGACCGGGCACAAGCGGCGGCACTGGATAGCGTAGCGGATTACCCCCATGAGCAGGTATCACAATTTAAAGTTGGGGGATCGTGCCTTGGCTGGACGGCGTCCGAGACAAACGCCCTGGCGCTGGGAACGTTGGTTAGGATGGATTGTGCCCCTAGCAATGGCTCTGACCCCTGCTCATGCCGCCGAGCGGATTACCCTTTCCTATGGGTTACTCGAACGCAGCATCAGCATCGAAACCCTCGAACAGTTCTCTGCCAGCGAAGACATACCTCAGGAGCTCAAGTCTTACACGCGAGCCTTTACCCCTGAACAGGTCGAACAGTTTCGACAATTACTCAGGACACGGTTTGACCTTTCTCCGGTCGGCATTTCCCAGTTTCTCTATACCGATCAGGGAGAAGCTCTGCTGGAACAATTGGGAGCCGTTGTGCGCACAGAGTCCGGGCGATCGGGTTCTCGTGCCCTTCGAGCGGCTCTCGTGCTGGCGGCCTTTGACCCAGAGGGGCTGACTCCCCTCACGGTGCTGCAACACTTCCCCCTGGATGGCTTGCAAATTGACCTGACCCAAACCTCCCAGATTGTTGCCCAGGTGCAGCGGCAAGTAACTCAGACCCAGCGGGCGATCGCTGCCATCGAAGCAGAAGCTGATGAGTCGATTGATAACACCCCCTCGCCCAACTTCTCAGAGTTACCACAACTAGAACGGCGTGGGTCTTTTCGCATTGATCAATACACCTTTGAGCTAGTCGATACAGAGCGCGATCGCACCTTTGCCGTTGACCTGTACCTCCCCGTTCTGGAACTGAATCAACCACCGCCTCCTATCGTAGTCATTTCCCATGGTCTGGGGTCAAACCGGGATACCTTCGCCTATTTGGCCCGGCACCTCACCTCCCATGGCTTTGCCGTGGCGGTACCCGAGCACCCCGGAAGCAACACCCAACAACTGGAAGCCCTGATTGAGGGGCGGGCCCAGCAGGTCACAGAACCCAGTGAATTCATCAATCGCCCTCTAGATGTAACCCGGTTGCTCGACGAACTGGAGCGCCGGGCCCAGCAAGACCCGACCTTGCGAGGACGGTATGACGTGCAGCACGTTGGGGTCATGGGACAATCCCTCGGAGCCTATACCGCTTTTGCTCTGGCCGGGGTTCCTCTCAACCGTACCCAGTTGGCAGCCGATTGTGCCGCGACAAACACCATCACCTTCTCGCTCAATCTCTCATTGCTATTGCAGTGTGATGTGCTAAATTTGCCCATTCCCGATCAACTCAACTTTCGAGATGAGCGGGTCAAAGCTATTTTTGCCATTAACACTGTAGGTAGCAGCCTGCTCGATCGCACGGCCCTGGCTCAGGTCGATATTCCTGTCATGGTAGTGTCGGGTGGTGCAGATACCGTCACTCCGGCCCTACCGGAGCAGATCACCCCCTTCTCTCAATTGGCCATACCCGATCGCTATCTGTTGATGATGGAAAATGCAACTCACTTTTCCGCCATCGACATTCCAGAAGGCGAGACGGCTACGGTCACCCTGCCCTCGGAACTGGTAGGACCAAGCCCGGCGATCGCTCATCAGTATCTCACAGCCTTCAGCCTGGCCTTTTTTGGGCATTATCTGCAAAATGATGGCTCTCTGGAGAATTACCTTACTCCGGCCTATGCCCGCTATCTGAGCCAACCCGATTTGCCCATTGACCTAGTTCGTAACTTCTCCCCAGGCGTGCTTTCCCTGGTTGAGGCAATTCCTCTCAACCGATAGTTTGGAGGAACTCTAAAACTGGATGAAAGAGTCATTTTTTTCGTGCGCTTACCGTACGAAACCTCAGTTCGGGATAAGCTGAAGTGCTCATTTTGGCGTGCGCAAAGCGCACGCCAAAATGAGCGTTTTCGAGTGCCGCGCGTTGCGCGGCACTCGAAAACGCCCTTAACCCGAACTCAGGTTACGAAGAAAATGACTCTTAAAACCGCCTGAGCCGATGACCAGTCCTGTTGAACGCAAAAAGGTGCAGCATGTTACGCTGCACCTTTTTATATAGACGGTTCTTAGGTAGCTACCGCTTACCCCGTCGCTCCTGATCTTGACGGCGGCGATCGCGCCAATCGATGGCGGTGAGATAAGCCACACCACCCGTAACCAGCAACATCAACAGCAGGGCAACTGTAGACAGAATAATCAGAGGTGAGATCTCAATGGGCATTGGAAAGGCTCATCTAGAAACCGTTACGTCCCCACACCACCATTGAAATGGAGAAGGTAAAAACGACCAGCAGCGAAACCCAGCCCAAGGTCAAGATATCCATAAGTGCAGTACCCAACTGACATAACACAGCGTTCATCGCCTATGATACCGCCTTTTGGATAGCCTTAGAGCCAGCCGCAACGATCCCATTATCCCTCTAAGAATCCGTTTGCAAGTCTTGGAAAGGGTTGATACTGCGTATGAAGCATCAACCCTTTCCAAGACTTGCAAATCAGTTTTAAAGCCTATATAAATCTGCCAAATATAGCGTTACTTTGCTCGATGACATAGGTGCTTCCGCAACATCTGACAAAATAGCGGAAGTACCATCCTAATGCGGAGAGATCAGCAGCGCAGCGTGCTAAATATCTCTTGCATCGAGTTAGGGTTGGCTACGGTCGTCAAACACCTGAAGGTGTGATTAGATGAAGGCAATTTTTAGCGGGAAGGCAATTTTAATGGCGTAGAAGCTTATCGTGACAGCTTCGGTCGTGGCTAAGGTCTTCCAGGTTTTTGGGTGGTGAGGAATGAGTCTTGCTCGAAAGTATCGCGTTCAGTTTGCGGCTCCCCGGGGCGATCGCATTCTGTTCTATTTAGTAACAGCTATAGCATTCCATGCTGGGGCTGGGGCTGCCGGATTTGTCGGTTGGCAAGAATGGCAAGCCACTGCTCCAGAGGCGATCGCCAGCACTCCCATTGAATTCATCTATATTGATGCTGACGATGATGCGTCTGTAGAAAATACCCCTCGACGAGCGCAATCTAATACCAAAGCTCAGGGTGAGCACCGGCCTAACTTACCGATTAATGCTGGGAAAGCAACCGCTGCTCCACAAAAAGCAATTCTGGCTGAAGACGCTTCTAAACCCGTTAATGCGGCTACTCTCAACATCCCAGGAGAAGTGCGTCCAGCCCAAAATAACGTGCCCCCTCCGGCATCACAAACTCCGCCCGTCGAAGAAGCAAAAGCTGTAACAGCTGATGCACCCACGACCCCACCCCCTTTGGTCGCCCCATCCCTCTCTACACCGGTCCCAACGTTGCCCTCTGAGGTAGTGGTTTCTCCGAGCACGATTTCACCAGAACCTGAAGTTGATCCCGCTGCACAGCCTTTCCCATTGCCCGAACCGCCAGAAGTTCCCTCGCCGCAGGCGATATCAGAGGCTGAAACTTTAGAGGCGAGCGTCCCCACTGAAAGCGCCCCCGCAGACGCAACACCCGCCTCGGTAACCCAGCCTATCGCTGCGAACACAGGGTTAGAAGGAACACCGAACCCGGATTACACCAACCAGGACGGCCCCGTACAGGTTGCCGCCCAGCAGGATGAGTTACGGGGAGCCTACGCTGCCCAGGTCAATGCCCAAATTATTGCTCAGTGGGAACGAATTCCTTTGGATGTTAGCCGTCAGGCGATCGTTCGTTTGGAGGTCGACCGCCTGGGGAATTTGCGACAGGTGGCATTAACACAGCCCTCCGGTTCTGCTGCAGCCGATCAAGCCGCATTGGAGGCTGTGCGTAATACAGCACCCTTTCAAGCTTTTAATGATGAGATGACCGATGAGCGCTTGGGGATCAATATGACGTTCAATTACACCATCGCGACACCCACAACAGCTGCTACGCCATCAGGGAGGGAGGCCGCACCAATCGCCGCACCGCACCCGCAATCGGAATGACGTCCGCCGCAGTTGGTACTTCCATGACGGCAACGGTGGGGATCACTTCCATAACAGGGGTAAGCGCTGGTTGATAGAGTAAATCTTCGTCTGTTTTAACGGAAGATTCAGCAAAACAGGGTGTCGCTAAAGGACACGCTTTCCATTGAGCCTGTACGGGAACCCCCAGCTGATGACAGTTACCGCCCCGACGCCCTTCAACCTGGTAATAAAGGCAATGACGGCATGCGGAAACTTTGGGAGAAATGCTGCTCATTGGAAGATTTGATAGTGGAGGAAGTACTCCTATTCTGCGTTGGGTTTCGATCGAAGTTTTCTATAAAAAACCCACTCAAGACCTTATTTTTGTAAGGGTTCTAGCGATCCCAAATAAAAAACAAGTTTTACATTCTCTTCCGTTTTCGGTTAATTAAAGACACAGAAAAAAAGCACTAGTTTTTCTGTAGTAGGTATTATCCTTTACAAACCTAAGAACCCTCTCATTCCAAGAGCAACTGATCGGGGATCATCGGAAACAGGAAGCCAGGAGTATGGAAAGAAATACAATCTTCCAGTAGGAATTTCCAGAGTTAAAAAACAATTTAGCGATCGCTTCCACCCAGAGATTGAGCTAATTTCACTTTTATTAGGCAAATTTTCGGATCCTCAAAAAATCTTCTTGGTGTAGTACCAGTAGCCCCAAGAAACCTCGGCAAAACCAAGCAGCAATCCAGCAAATACTTAGAATGACGCATCGACACCTTGCATCTTCTGTGGAAGTGCAGCAATTCTCATAGTGGGCTTTGAGGCCTGAAAACTGCTCACCTCAGGCGAGCGGTTTTCAGGCTTGATTCCAAAATAAGAACTGCTGATGGGGGTAGCGGCACGGTTATGACTCCCACAAGGGCCTAGATTGACAGCTCAATGCCCCTGTGTTTGAGATGGAGGTGCTTGCACCTTCATCTCAAACACAGGGACTGTATTTCTACCACCTAGAATTTATTCAAAAAACTAATTTTGGGAAGGCATGGCCCAACGCGCACATCAAAATGGGCTTTTCGAGGGGCGCTTTGCGCGCCCCTCGAAAAGCCCATATCCCAAACTCAGGTTTGGTACAAAATTACGTAGGGCTACAAAGCACGCCCCTATAACGTTAAGAAGGCTTTGTCCACCCTGCCAACATCTCAAGTTAAACGGATGGGTCGGGCACAGACTCATCCTTTGAAGCATTGTCTCCACCGGGAGCCCAAGCTTTTGCAGCACATAACGAGCAAACTGACCAGCGCCGCAATTCCCCTTCTGGCGTAGGACAACGGCAGTCAGGGCACAGCGGCAAGTGTTGAGCGCGCGATCGCACTCGCCCTGCCCAAGCCTGAAACGCTGTCGTCGCATCCTTCGAAGGAGCCGGAGGCACAATCACAGACCCCGGGCCGCTTGTACGGCTGGGATGTTGCTGCCAAATCTTTTGCGACTCGGAAGCGATCGTTTCTGCCCCGCCGTTATACCAGTGAGCTGTGGAGAAGCGAATATCTTTAACGGCTAAAGATAGCTGAGAGTTGAGCTTATCGAGAATACGCTGCCGCTCAAACATCAGGTTCTGTGCCCACACCGAACTACTGGTCGCTACCTGAAGTACATCCCGTTGCAACGCAATGGGACGAGTTTGGGCTGCAACCGCTGTTCCCACCACCTCGGGCCAGTGAGCCAGCAAGCGCTGAAACTGTTGCCGATGGTTCCAGGTGGGCTCCTGCTCAAAAGAACCTAGTACTTGGTGGAGCGATCGCCACGCCATAAGATTTCCAAAACCTTCAATTCAAAATTGATTAACGAATCCCGAGTCTACCGATACCCTAGCCGACATCAATCGATACCAATCTAACGTCAATTCATACTATCAACAGGACTCCTATGGCTTTACCAGATTTAGCGTAGTTGTGCTTTTTACTCGAACATTGTCCACTATATATGGTACAGCCACACTAGTTATTAAATTTGCTAAAGAATTCGGTGATCCCCCTCTCTCACGGATCAAAAATGCTGCCTTCGAGTAGGCGTTCATTGATGGCAGGCTCACCCAATACGGTTACAGCGGTGGGAGAGCTAAAGACTAAGTCCTCAGCTCTCCCACCGCCGCAACTCAAATGAACCTGGCTACAGTTCAGCTCAGGGCTTACGCAAGTCCGCTCTATCAGAGCATTAATGTTGGGTGTGCTTTTCACACGACACCCAACATTAATGCGTAAGTTCTGTCAGCTCTTAAAAGCAGTGGCCCCAGCGATGCAGGCGCAACAATTTCCTACGTGCAATCAATCCTTAAACTGGACCGCTGACGGCTAGATTTGAGCTCCGAGGCTAGAAGTTCATACTGGTAGAGCCCGACCTTCCAGTCTCGTTCTTGGCGAGAATTGCCGATTCAGACGAGTTCTACCCCTGACTTTATTAAAATTCGCTATTATTATCAGTCATCATCAATAGAATAGAGGGCATACCCCTCGACCCGGCTATACGTTGCGTCCTTCCATGGCAGGAGAAAGACCCATGCCTCGCCGTCCATCCACTGATTCCGCTGCACCCCTGACGGATCTACATCCAGTGCTTCAGACAACGCTGCACTGTATGGATGTGCGCCTGGAGGACGAACTGGCTCGCTATCGGCGTGCACGACGGCGATCGCCCGTCCAGTCTCGCTGGGGAGAAGGGCAGCCGATCACAGACCCCGGAGTCAGCGCGATCGAAGCCGCTCCTCCCGTTGCGGAGACTGCTGCGTTGGCGATCGCTCCAAACCTGGCTGCCAATCTACAACCTGAACCCAGTTTCACCGCTCCTCTAGCGCCCGAAGCTCCCTCCAAGCCCTTTACCCCTCCCCAAACCGAAGGATATCCAGACTATTTGGAATCCTCTGAGCATTTGCTCCGTAGCCTGGCTGAAGACGAAGCTGAGCTGCGCACAGAGTCACAGTCAGCTCCTCGGTTGATGGATACGCTCCTGACTCCGCTTGGGGTAGGCTCCATGGTGCTACTGCTACTTTCCAGTGTGACCCTGGGGTACATCATGACCAACCCGAACGGACTGCCGTTCACGAGCGCCAAAGCTCCAGCTAATGAGGTTGGCACAGCCGCTTCTACAACCCCAGACACAACCACCGCCAGCAATGAGCCCAGTTCCTTCTACCCAGACCTATCAAGCGAAGAATTTCGTGATCTGAATTTGGACACCCTCAGCACACTGCCTGAGGATGGAACTTCCGAAGCCTCAACAACACCGAAACCTCCAACTGTCAACTCAAGCTCAGGGACGTCTGCGACTCCCCGCACTCCAACAGCAGCTCCCTCCATTGCTCCGAATACTGCTCGAGCAGCCCAGCCATCCCGAGCGGCCAGTTCTCCTTCAGCCAGTCGCCCGGCTGCATCTTCTCAACGCGCCAACACAGCTCCCGCTTCCCGGCCGGCAACCCCATCTCGCACCGCCAGCCGTCCGGCTCCAGCCGCATCTCCACGCCCTACAACCCGGCCCTCGGTTGCTGCCCGTCCAGCTTCTCGCCCGGCACCCGCTGCTTCCCGTCCGGCTCCATCCCCTGCTGCCTCTCGTCCGGCACCGTCACGACCGGCACCTACAGTAGCAGCCGCCCCATCGCGGCCATCCGCCTATTACTATGTCGTGACAGACTATACAGGCGATCGCAGCCTGGAGTCAGCTCGCCGTGCTGTAGGCGACGCTTATGTGCGCAACTTTGAGATTGGTGCGGTTGTCCAGTTTGGAGCATTTCAGGAAGAAGGCCGCGCCGAATCCCTACTTCAGGATTTGCAACAGCAAGGTATCCGAGCCAGAATCTATCGGGCTGAATCCAATTAGCAATGTCCAAGTTAGCTCTGGGTTCCCGGCTGTTTCTGTCCCACCTGCTGGTTACACTGCTGGGAACCCTTACGCTGGTAGTGATCAGCAAAATTTCATCTCCCCGGTACTTTATCCTGTACCTTGAGCGAATTCAGGGACGGGAGATTGTCGTGGGGCCATTTCGCCGAGACCTGATACAGGGGTTTCAGTATGCCTGGAACCGGGGAGCCTTCTGGTCTGTGGTGGTAGGTGCCAGCACAGCAGGCATTTTGAGTTATCTAGTTTCAAAGCGGATTGTGCAACCGCTGATCCAAATGGAGGAAATCACCAAGAAGTTTGCGGCTGGAAACTTACAAGAGCGACTGCCTTCTCAAGAAATTCCTGAGCTCGATCAGCTTGCCAGCAGTTTTAACCGTATGGCGGCGGGGTTGCAGGGGGTCGAGCAGCGGCGGCGAGATCTCGTCACGGATTTGAGCCACGAACTGCGTACTCCCCTGACCGTTATTGAAGGCTATTTGGAAGGCATGGGCGACGGTACTCTGGAGGCATCGCCGGAGCTATACCAGCTCCTATCGAAGGAAACGAACCGGATGCGGCGGCTGGTCAATGACTTACAGGAGTTATCCAAAATTGAGGCAGGCTACCTCCCCATCGACTCTCAGCCCACGGCCCTCTACCCCATCTTGCAGTCTGTCGTGCAGCGCTTTTCGGATCAACTGGTAGAGAATGAAAAGCTTACCCTACATCTGGATGAGCCGCTGGATTTGCCCCTCGTCCGGGGAGACATGGTTCGCATTGAACAGATTCTGGTCAACTTGATCAGCAATGCCATGCGCTACACTCCGCAGGGAACAATTCACGTAACCGCCTGGGAAGAAGGCGATCGCGTCTGGACAGCTATCAGTGATACTGGTATCGGTATTGCCCCCGAAGATCTCCCTCACATTTTTGAACGGTTTTGGCGATCAGATCGATCGCGCGATCGCAACTCTGGCGGTACCGGCGTCGGCCTCGCCATTTGCCGCCGTCTGGTGGAATTGCAGAACGGCACCATTGAGGTAGAAAGCCAGTTAGGAAGGGGAAGCGTGTTTCGGTTTTCGTTGCCCATGGCTTGAGGACGGGCTGAAAGTTTTTTTAACAAAAGGAGTGGGGCGGCGTGTTGCGCCGCCCCACTCCTTTTCTCCCAAAGTTCTCTCTTAGGCCGTTACCGCAAACCGCTCCTCTAGTGCTACACGCGCCTGCTCCCGATCGTCGAAGTGGACCTTTTCGGTGCCAAGGATCTGGTAGTCCTCGTGCCCTTTGCCTGCGATCAGAACGCCATCCCCAGGCTTCGCCTCTAAAATAGCGGTGCGAATGGCCTGGGCGCGATCGCCCAACACCAGCGGGTTAGTTCCCTCGGGAATCCCAGCCACAATGTCATCCAGGATGCGCTGAGGATCTTCAGTACGGGGGTTGTCGGAGGTGACAATGGCCCAGTCTGACAAGCGAGCGGCGATGCTGCCCATTTGAGGGCGTTTAGTGCGATCGCGATCGCCCCCGCATCCAAACACGCAGATCATCCGCCCTTTAATGAAAGGTCGGGATGCCTTAAGTAAGTTTTCCAGACTATCAGGGGTGTGGGCATAATCCACAATCACACTAATATCTTGATTGGGTTGCACTTGCACCTGTTCTACTCGACCGGGTACGCCGGAGAACCGGGGCAGCGCCGCTACGATGGTTTCCACATCCACTCCCAGGTGCAGAGCAGCTCCCACTGCCGCTAACAGGTTTGCCAGGTTGAACTGCCCCACCAGCGGAGACTTAAAGGAGGCGTTGCCCACAGGAGTATGGAGAATGCCACTCACACCATCGGGTTCATAAACCAGGTCGCTCGTCCACAGATCGGCAGTACTGTCTTGGGTGCTATAGGTCCAGACGCGACCGACCTCTAAACTGGAGGCAATACGCTTTCCGTAGGCATCATCCAAATTGATAATCGCCCGTCCCGCTAAATATTGCGGACTGAAGAGCAAGGCTTTGGCCTGGAAGTAATCTTCTAAATCCTTGTGGTAATCGAGGTGATCCTGCGTCAGGTTGGTGAACACCCCCACTTCAAACGTACAGTCGCTCACGCGTCCCTGAGCTAAAGCATGGGAACTGACTTCCATGACCGCCATCTGGCTACCGGCCTGGGCTGCTTCTGAAAGTTGCTCCTGCAACTCCAGGGCAAAGGGAGTCGTATGAACCGCAGTTTTTTGATAACCCGGCCAGCGTGCGTAGAGAGTACCCAGTAGAGCGACAGGTTTCTGAGCCTGTTGCAGGAAGAATTCGATCAGGTGAGTCGTGGTGGTTTTACCATTGGTACCCGTCACGCCGACTAGCTGCATCTTGCGGCTGGGGTAATCGTAGAAGGCGGCGGAGACAGCCGCGCAGGCGATCGCCATATCTGGCACTGCAATCACCAACGCATTGGGAAACTCACTACTGCTGGGAGGCTTGTTTTGCAGCGCTGAGGGGGAGACGAGGGCGGCGATCGCTCCCGATTCCACGGCACTGACCCAAAACTCGCCGCCATCCACCCGCGTTCCCGGCATCCCAATGAACAGACTTCCCGGTTTGCAGGCATGGGAGTTGGTACAAAGACCTGTCACTTCCTGGTCAAGGGCTGGATGCTCTGGCAGTCCAGACATGTCCGACAGGGTGGCCAGTAGTTCCTTCAGTTTCATGTCAGAATCTCCTCACAACTGCTGCCCCTATTGTGAATGATCCCCACCCCTATTTTTCTGTTTTCCTTTTGACAACCTGAGGCAAGTTATCTTACAAAATTGTCGTTGAAGCAGACCCTGACCCTTCTCTAGCGTAAGTTTAGGCTGATGTTAGCGCTATTCCGCCATAGAGGATCACCTTTTATCTTTCAAGGGAATAAATAATTAACGTCTCATTGAGTAACGCTATAAAATAGCTGGGTGAAATTTCAAATCTGTGTTGGTTACTGTGGGTGGAAGGGGCGCGAAGCATTCCTTCCACAATAACCAACCACCCATCGAAAACAGCACCAGAAATGCAGGGAGTATCACGTGAAAAACGGAGTTTTGACTGATCTCTTTGAACAGGGTGGAGAAATGGGGGCTCGGATCAAAGCCTTTGACTGGGCCTCGACCTCGATAGGGCCTATTGAAACCTGGTCCCAAAGCCTTCAGGTCACATTACAGGTTTTGCTGTTGTCCAAGTTTCCCATGCAGATTCTGTGGGGGCCAGACTACATTCATTTCTACAACGATGCCTATATTTCTATTGCAGGCAGCAAGCACCCTAAAGCCCTCGGGCAAGCGGGAAGCGAGTGCTGGAAAGAAGTTTGGGACGTAGTTGGCCCGATGTTGAATCAGGTCGTCGCCACAGGAAAGGCTACCTGGTCGGAGGATTTGCCCCTCCAATTGGAGCGCTTTGGACAGCCTGAAATCGGCTATTTCACCTTCTCCTATACGCCCATCTGGGAGGAATCGGGCCGAGTGGGAGGCATTTTTATTGCCGTCAATGAAACAACGCAGAAGATTATCAGTGAGCGCCGAGAACGGGAGCTCAGACTGGAAACCCAAGCAGCAAAAGAGGAAGCAGAGCAAGCCAATCACTTAAAAGATAGGTTTCTGGCGGTGCTGGCCCATGAGTTGCGATCGCCCCTTAATTCAATTCTGGGATGGAGTAAATTGCTACTCTTGCAAAAACTGGATGCAGAGGTAACCCAACGAGCATTAGAAACCATTGAACGCAATGCCAAATTACAGGCACAGATGATCGATGATCTACTCGATACGTCTCGGATCTTGCGGGATAAACTCACTTTAAATATTGTTCCAACACCTCTAATTCCCATTATTGAAGATGCCATGGAGACAGTTCATTCCATGGCAAAATCAAAGTCAATTCAATTAATTACACAGTTTGAGAATACTCCACACTATGCCTTGGGTGATGCGAACCGCTTAAAGCAGGTGGTCTGGAATTTGTTGTCGAATGCCATTAAGTTCTCCCCGATTGGAGGCAAAATTATTATTCAACTCAATTATTTTGATGTCTTTGCCCAGATCCAGGTGATTGATGACGGTCGGGGTATTTCCGCCGATTTTCTGCCTCATGTGTTTGAGCATTTTGAACAGGCGGATAGCACGACAACACGTACCTATGGCGGCCTGGGTTTAGGATTGGCGATCGCTAAACAAATCGTTGATAAACATGAGGGCCGCATTCACGCTGCCAGCTATGGAGAAGGCCAAGGGGCAACCTTTACGGTGCAAATTCCCCTAGCGGCCACGCCATCCATGCCAGTTTCTACGAACCTTCCTACAAACGAGGACAGACTGGACAACATTCATGTCCTGGTGGTGGACGATGATGCCGACAACCGCGAGATGATTACCTTTGCCCTGGAGATGTATGGTGCCAGGGTAACCACATCCTCCTCAGCATCGGATGCTCTCGACACGCTGTCCCAATGCAAACCCGACGTTCTGCTCAGCGATATTGGCATGTCTGAGATGGATGGCTACACTTTAATGCAGCACATTCGAAAAGTAACGCAAACCAGTCAAATTCCCGCGATCGCCCTTACCGCTTACATCAGCGAAGCCGATCGCCAACAAGCCCTGGCTGCAGGCTTTCAGGAACACATGCCGAAACCATTAGAGCCAGCGCTACTCGTCGAAACCATTCTGAAACTGGTGAAAGGCTATACTCCCGTTTAGCCTGCATGATTCACCAAAAGATTCCAGCAATTCTCAGTATGGGTTTCAAAGCTGAGAGTTCGTGCCCGACGGGCACGAACTCTCAGCTTTGAAACCCGAAAATAGCCCGCCTTCGGCGGGCTATTTTCGGGTTGGATATCAAAATGAGAATTGCTGAAAAGATTCTCATGTGCTGAAAATTTTGTAATGACACTGCATGCAGCGTCATTACAAAATTTTCAGCACATGAGGGACAAACTCAACGCACTCTTTATAGCCCTGGCATAGCTTCTGATGGCGTAACTCATGGTCAAAACTACGCAGCTTCTGTATCGTCTTCGCGACTGAGGAGTAGTTTGAACGCCATGATAATAAAACCGATGGCGGCGATCGCCTTCACCCATCGTTCTGGCAGGAGTGTGCCAACCCCTTCTCCTAATAAAACCCCCAGAAAACTTGCCAGTACCAGCGCCAGAGAAGCCCCCAAAAATACCGCCCGGATGGATTTACAACTACTGCCAAGGGCGATCGCGGCCAACTGGCTTTTATCTCCTAACTCAGAAATAAAAACCGTTACAAAGGTCAAACCCAATAATTGTAAATTCACCGCTCCAGGCTCCAGGAGAAAGAGGTTTAAGACAGGAAGGAAACAAGGGTAAAATTCTGTCAGCCCTGGCTCACATCCCACAACAACAAGGCCGCGATACCCAGCAGTAAGACCGCAGCGGATTTCTCCAAAACCTTTGGGGAAATCCGAGAGGAAAGCCAACGCCCTAGCAGCACGCCACATAAGCTCGTTGCCACGAGCGCCACTGCCGCACCCAAAAACACCGTCCATGGAGAACCTGACTCGGCGCTCATGAGCAGCACGGTCAGTTGGGTTTTATCTCCCACCTCGGCCAGAAAAATAGTGAAGAATGTAGAGAGGAAAATTTGCAGCTCGGCCTGCCAGGTGAGGCAATTTTGAGGTTCTACTGTGGCCGGAGTCTCGGAAAGAGTTTCGTCCGGGGTGACCGCTAGGGAAGGAGCAGGAGTCACCGAAGTTAGAGCGTCTGAAGCCAAGGTTGGGGAGTTGGAAGTAAGTGTCACTGGCAGCCTGGCGGACTAATTTTTCATATTCTTTTCATTATCCTGTGGAAATGTCTGGAACGCAATCCCAAATTTCATCCTTAATGTCCATTGACTGGTTATCGCAACTGCGCCAAGAGCGGGCGATCGCCGTTATCCGTTCTCCTGAGTTCGCTCTGGGCTTTCAAATGGCCCAAGCCGTTGCGGCCGGCGGCATGGGGCTGATTGAAATTACCTGGAATAGCGATCGTCCGGCCCATCTCATTGCTCACCTGCGAGAAACTTTACCCCACTGCACCATTGGTGCCGGAACATTGATGACCGAAAGCCAGGTAGAGGAAGCGATCGCCGCCGGAGCCCAGTTTCTCTTTACCCCGCACACAAACCCTCGTCTTATCGAAACAGCTGATCGAGCCCATGTGCCAATGGTGCCCGGTACTCTAACCCCCACAGAAATTGTGACGGCATGGCAAGCTGGGGCTTCGGCAGTGAAGGTATTTCCAATCCAATCGGTAGGTGGAGCGAATTACCTGCGCTGCTTGCAGGGGCCGATAGGTCAGATTCCCATGATTCCGACAGGGGGTGTGACACTGGAGAATACGCGCACCTTTTTAGAGGCAGGAGCGATCGCCGTAGGCCTTTCCGGGCAATTGTTTCCACAGCAGGCGATCGCCACAGGAGATTGGTCGCAAATTACTGATCTGGCTCAAACCCTGCGCCAACGAATTCACAGCTTCTTGATAGGAGCCAATGGACACTCGCCTATACATAGCGGAATGGATAAAGCATAAGGGCGGCTTCAAACCTACTGAGCCACACTATCCCTCTAGTTCTTGAGCATTATGGGTATGCTTCGGTACGCCCAAAACGCTCGTTTGCGATCTAACGCCCTTAGGAGATTTCTGAGAAACAATATCCCCATTATTTGGAAAAAAGGCGCGGCGAAGCCGCGCCTTTTTTCCAAATAATGGGGAAGTTCTTATCTGGAAATCTCCTTAACCCGAACTCAGATTATTGAGCCTCACCAATCAATGTGAAGGCGGCCCAGTCAAATGGGTGATTATATTCGTTTTTGGCATCCAGCATAGCTTGTCGTAGGGCCTGGGCTTTACCCTGCCCCTGGCGCAGGTTCTCGTAAAAGTGGGTCATGACAAAGGCTGTGGAGGTATCAGACACGGCCCACAGGGAAACGATGATGCTGGCGGCACCTGCCGAGATAAAGGAGCGGGATAAACCAATCACCCCATCCCCCGTAATTTCGCCGCGACCCGTGTTACAGGCACTTAACACCACCAGATCGGCATTTAGACGCAGGCTGAGAATTTCGGCGGTGGTTAGAAGCCCATCGGTTTCAGCAGAGGAAAGTGGCGGTGAACCAAGGGCGGGCCTTTCTTCAGAAGGAGCTAATGCGATCGCCCCCGGCATATCACGCCCCCTTCCCTGCTGAGCCTGACCATAGTTCAACAGACCGTGAGTTGCCAGGTGAATAATGCGGGCTGTAGGCATGCGATCGCGTACAGTTACCTCTGTGGCTTGTTCACCCAAAAGAGCAGGCACATTGAGCAATCGGGCGATGTCTCGGGCTTCCTGCTCAGAACCGGGCAGAGGAGCCAGAGGCTGGGGTGGATCACCGGGTTTAGACGATATTGCGGGCATCGTTGGGTTACCCACCAACAGCACCGAGGCGAGTGCATCACCGCTTGTTCTCGTCTCACGATGGCCCTGCTGAGCCTGGGCCAATCCAATGACCTGAATGGAGGGGGCTGTGAGCAAGGTGTGGCGTTCAATTAAATAACGACCGTCAGTGTCCTGAAGCGCAGCAAAAGGCACCAAAAACAACGCATCCTGCGGAATGATGATGACAGGAGCGGTGGGTTCCGCAGGCAGGAGATCCTCGATGGGGGCAATCAAGTGTTCATGCAGTTGTTGCAACTTGGGCCAATCGAAGCTAGTTGCACTGGCACCATCGCGCTCCTCGCCGCGCACCCCCAAAGCACGGCGGCTACTAGCAACCAGATTACTCAGGGAGCTACTCGAGCGGTTTTGATCCCAGAGAGGTTGTAAATCGACACGACGAAAAGCGATCGCCCCCGATGGTGGCACCACCCAAATTAATAACTCTGCCTCCCGCCCCCGCTGCCGCCCCTGAAACCGAAATGCATCATCTGCCACGATCGCATACTCCACCAGTGTGGCGTTCTGACGCTGGGCGATCGCTCGCATCTCCTCCACCGTAGGCGGTGGCAGCACATCGGACGGGAAGCCAGGATTGCTGCGACGTGTTAATAGTTCTGCAAAGGCTCGCGCCCGCCCCCGCTCCGATACCTCCAATGCGGCCTCGTAGCGCTCCCGAGCCACGAGAATTTGCTGCAACAGGTTGTAGCTGAATATCTGACTATCAAACAGGGCGATATTATCCAGATCCGACAGACCAGGGCGCAAGGACTCGAGATGGGCGATCGCCTGCCGCAGCAACTCCTCTGCTTCTCGATACTGGCCCTGGTTAAACAGAGTATGGCCGAGATTATTCTGTACGGTTGCCTCTAGGCGCGGATCGCCCAGGGTTCGTGCAATGACCAGGCTCTCCCGCTGTAAAGCGATCGCCCCCTCCAGATCCTCTCGCTCCTCCTGCACCATCCCCAGACTGCCCAAGCCCATCGCCTCCAGGGAGCGATCGCCTACCTCCTGCGCCAGGGTTAAACTCTGACGATAATAAACCTCTGCGCGATCCAGATCGCTCTTCGCATGGTAAGCCGACGCCATATTGAGGAGTAGGTGTGCCTGAGCCTGGTGATAGCGGGTTGGTTCGGGTTGGCTACCCAGAGCTTCGAGCCGCACCAGACTTTGCTGGTACTGGGCGATCGCCTCGTCATAGTCGCCCTCATTGGCATAGAGCACCCCCAGATTGCTGAGCGTCTCCGCTTCGCCCACCGCATCATTCTGCGCTTGCACAATAGCCAGTGCCTGCTGATGAGCTTGAATTGCGGCATTGTAATCCCCCACAGCCGCATAGGCATTGCCTAGATTGCCCCACACGCGACCCGTTGCAGATTGGTAAGCGTCTCCGAGGGATTGCATGAGATGGAGAGCTTGCTCCTGCACGGTTACCGCTCGGGCGTATTGTCCGACTTCGCGGTAAGCTACGCCTAAATTGCTGAGTACCTGAGCCTGAGCTAAGCGATCTGCCTCAGGCAAAGGTGCGGATTCTGCCTCGACTCGGCTCAGAAATTGCTCCAAGTGAGCGATCGCCTGCCCATAATCCTCCAGATTTAAATAGGCAGAACCCAGGGCACTGAGGGTAGAGCGCTCTCCCGCACGATCCTGGGCTTGCTGATAGAGGGTGAGGGCTTGTTGCCAGGGGGCGATCGCCGCCTCCACCTGCTGATCTTGATAAAGCCGGTAGCCCTGCCAAAATAGCTCCAAGGCCTGCTCCGATAAGGACGGAGAAGTGGTAGGTGCTGATTCCACAGCCAGGGTTACTGGCAGGTTCAGGGCAACTAGCGGTGTCCCTATTCCGCTCAAACATAGACCCAAAAGCAAGCAGCTGAGGAATTTGACCAAGCGACTCAAGCGCGATCGGTGCATAAGGGGTATCAAGGAGAATCAGAGGTGTTCGGCTCTGCTGCCCCCGGAGGAATTGCCAGTTGAGGGACAACTCCCGGCTCAATCCGTAGCACTGGCTCCTCATCAGATCGGGTTGTACAGGGTGAAGCTGCGGTTTCGCTGCTGCGGAGGGCGATCGTTTCCGGGGTGTTGGGAGTCAGCCCTGGGTTTACAGGGCAAGTTTCTGTACTGCTCTCGTCGTTCTCCAACTGAGCTGTAGTCACGTTGTTGCCTGAAGCCCCTGACCCACCATCACCATTGCCACCACTGCCAACACCACCGGGGCCGCCACCAGGACTGCCGCCAGGACCACCACCGGGGCCACCGCCAGGACCACCACCAGGACCACCACCGGGGCCACCGCCATTATCGGGAGGAATCGGCGCAAAAGTGTTGTTCTGCAATGAGCCGTAGAGGTTGACATTCGTGCCGGCTCCTACGGCGATCGCCCCCACTGTACCGCTGGCATTATTCACAACATTGCTCGGCACCAAGCCGTAGGTGTTGTTGAGACGAAGGTTGAAGGGATTGTTGGGGTCGAAAGTCGCGAAGGTATTTGCGGCATCCTCTGGCACCAAAGTAGGATTAGCCGTTGTCGTCAGTGGCCCCGTTGAAAAAGACTCCCCAGCACCGATGACAGTAATCCGTCCGGGTCGTCCTTCCACAGTAAATTGATTGTCCACCAGGGTAGAGGCTCCCGCCCCACCATAACGAATCACAACCGGGGCATTAAACCCACTGCTGGTCACGACACTACTACTGGGACGAGTCAAGATACTTACGGGAAACAGTGTGTTATCTGTCCTGGTTGGGTCAAACGTGCCATTTGAGGAGCCAGGGCGAATGCTAATAAACTCGGCAACGTTGTTTGGATCAGCAAACAAACTGGCAGGTACTCCCTGGCTGATCAAGTAGTTGATGAGTTGGGTATTGCCGCGTAAGGGCACAAAGGTCTCCAGCAAACCTGCTCCATAGCCTAAAGCCCGAAATGCCCCCGCCGCTGTGACATCGACACCACCTGCCCCCGCATCAATAGCCCCTACAGTAATGTCACCACCTGAGGTGAGCCGCACTTGCCCAAAATCTAGCGAGTCTCCTGAAATATTGGTATTCAGGTTCCCTGTCGTGATGTTGCCACCAGCATTTAAACGAATACCCTCACCACCTAAAATGTCGCCCGTCTGTATAGAACCACGGGCTGAGAGAACCACCCGTCCATCAAACCCAACGGTGACATTGCCCACAGTCAAATTGCCGCCAGAGGCCGTCGTTGGAGTAAACGTTGTGCCCCCAAGGGCCGTTGGAGCCCCCAGGTTAGCCGGATTACTTAATTGCGTTACCCCTGCCCGCAAAACCACAGACCCTGTGGTGCTCAGCAGAGCAACTTCTGGGTCAGTTCCGGTCAGGGCTGTATTTGGCCCCGTAATGTCAATATTGCCGCCCTGGATGCTGCCCAGAGCCTCTACCCAAAGCGAAACGCCACTGTAATTCCCAAACGTCACGTTGCCACTAGCACTGATGACGCTGCTAGCATTTTGGTTTGTGGTGGTAAAGGCACGGGGATTACCCAGAGCATCCAGCACTGCGAAATCACTCCCGGCCCCGAACCGTCCATTCGCCGTAATCGCATTGTTGCTGATTAATGTGATATCCCCATTACTGCGGAAGACAGAACCTGTATTCGTCAAAGCATTCAGGCTAATGCCACCACCACCCCGCAAGGTCATGTTATTACCCGCTTCAAACACAATCGCATCTGCAGCAGAATCAAGGATTTGTAGAGTTCCTGTTTGAGCGGTAACTTGCAAATTGCGAGCTGCGATCAGGGAGTTGGCCGAGATGGCATTGTTGCGAATACCAAGGTTAGTTTGAGACTGGAGAGTGAGATCCTGGCGCGATCGCACCGTTGAATCATTCAAATTCATCGTGACAGCCTGCACCGCCACGTTACCTGCATCCACAAAACTCTCGGTAAGAACAAAATTTTGCACCTGGGCATTCAGGTTACCCCGGGTGTTGATAGTGGCATTTTGAATATTAAAGTTCTGCCCTGTTAATTGAAGAGATCCAGTAAGCGAAGGGAAAAAGCCATCCAGTTGTGTTGTTCCATTACTCAGGAAGGACACATCACGCCCAAAGATTTGAATATCTAAGGGGTTTGCGCTGCCAACAGTATCGTTAAAGGCAACGGTATCTGCACTCACAGACAACCGCCGAAATCCCACCGGGCGTTCCACTGTGCCATTAAAGGTAACAGTTCCTCCAGTAGACGACCCAACCCCTAATTGGGCCGAAGATGCACTTCCTACGGTGACATCACCATTGAAGGTCAAATTACCACCGTTGAGCGTGATTGCCTCATCCAACAAAATATCGGGTGCTGTGAGGGTGAGGTCAGACACCAATGTATTGGCAGAAGCGTTAATGGCGCTGGTGATATCAATGTTATTGCTGGCGGTAATGATGACATTGCCTGTGTTCAGCAACTGAGCAACCCGATCCGCTGTGATGAAAAAGGTGCCACCCGGATCACCCGCAAGAATTTGTCCGTCATCCAGTTGGGCATCGTCAGTCCCTACGGCTCCAATGATGACGCTGGCTGGATCGAGCAGCAGGGTGCCCATCGTTCCGGCTGGGGCACTCACATCCACGGTCCCATCAAAGCTCAACCCGTTGCGACCGGAAACTTCTGCAAAGCCGCCGTTACCAGCTGCTAAGCCACCGCGTGCGGTCAGGGTGCCATTAAACTGGGTACCGTTTTCAGACCAGAGAATAACTCTCCCGCCATCTCCTGTGGTAAGAGCATCGGCAGCGATCGCCGTCCCCCCATCCACTACAGTTTGACTGGCAGCAGGCAAAGTTGCTTGCCCCTGGTAATCACCACCGATGCGAACCGTGCCACCACCGCCCTCTCCACTGGCGTTCACCGTGGCTCCGATGAGGGAAACGCGATCGCCTACCACGGTAATCTCAGAATTCGCAGCCGTCTGGGGTGAAGCTGTTGTAAGGGAGCCCGAAATGGTGGTGCTGCCCGGAGTAGTGGCAATAGTTCCAGACCCACCTAATCGCACAGTTCCATCGGCATCCACCGTCAGCGCGGTAGCGTTCGCTAAATTCCCACCGGTCAACAATTCCGGCAACGTAGCCGGGGTCAAAGCGACCGGGTTCGATCCTCCAGATAGCGGCTCAAACTCAACACTCAGTAAGCTGCCAACCTGGCTCAGCCGCACCAGATTTTCCCCTGGTACCGCTGCCACAGTAATCGTGCCGCCTGGAGCCTCTAACGTACCAGTGTTAACAACCGTGCCGCCGATCAAGGTAAGGCTTTGACCTTCATCAACGGATAGAGTTCCTAAATTGGCGATCGCCCCCGGTTGCCCCAACTCAAACGCAAAGCTTGACGGTGTCCCGACCAGCGCATCATAGCCATTCGTGCCTACCGCACTAAACCAACCATCATCAAACCCAATGCCGGTAGCCGTCGTTGCTGTAAAAGAACCGGCTAAATCCAGGCGGGCATTGGGGCCAAATACAATCCCTGCGGGATTCATCAAGTACAGGTTGGCATTGCTATTACTGACGCGCACCAACCCATCAATAACGGAGGCATCCCCACCCGTTACCCGTCCCAAGATATTCTCAATCTGCGGGTTGGCGAGGAAGTTGGCAATTTCGTCGGGGCTCAGACCCAGGCGTTCAAAGCTGTGAAAGAGGTTTTGGCGATCGCTCGACAATGTCCCCCCATCAATGTCATAGCGGCTTCCATCCTGAGTTACCTGTGTTCCTGTTCCGTCCTGAGCTGGGGCGATCGACTGCGCCCATCCTGCCGCAGCCGTCCAACACCACGAGAGCGTCACGGCAGGAACTAACCACCAGAGGCGAGAGAAGGCAGACATGGCGATGACCTCAGGATGAAGCGGTGGAATGGAATCGATGCGATGTACTTCGGATGGCCACTATGCAAAACGGTGCATGGAGGGGGCGATTCCCCAGGGGAGGCGATCGCCCAACAATCCTCAAGGAGATACAAGCTCTCCGAGTATAATTCCGCTGGCAAATAAATTCATGATTACGTAACGATACTCAAATACTTATGACAGAGCTTTCCTGAGGGATCACCCCAAACACTTTAGGGACGGCTATGGCTAGCTACTGAAACGTACTTTGTAGAATCCGTCAAGGAACGGCAACGGCTGGGTGCTTTAACGTGGGATGTGTTTCGCCAGTCGTTGTATCAAAATGACTGGGCGTTGTTTCACCAGACCCATCACTTTTGGCAGATTATTGCAAGACAAGGTCAGAAAGACCTCTCTCGCCCCCATATCCTGGCCAAACAGGGGTACACTTAATGTTTAGATACACTTTTGAGAAATCAAGATTTATTTGACACCGTATCCTGAACTTTATTCATAGCGTTGTGCAACGGAGTTGAGTGCGAAAGGCTTGGTGTTTGGTTCTTACAGCTCCTACCCTCGGACTCTACTAAGGCGCACAGCACTTCATAAAACAGGCAACAAAAGATACCGGATCGATGTGGGTCAGATAGCACATTAACCCATCGGGTAGATCCTGTTCAAATTAAATCAGCGACGGATAATTGGGTGTCTATTAACCCTCAATACAACCAAAAAGGTTAGACGTATCTTTATGTCAATTGCTGTTGGAATGATTGAAACCCTGGGTTTCCCGGCGGTTGTTGAAGCGGCGGACGCCATGGTGAAAGCGGCGCAGGTCACCTTAGTCGGCTACGAAAAAATTGGCAGTGGCCGGGTCACCGTTATCGTTCGGGGCAATGTTTCCGAAGTTCAGGCTTCCCTCGCTGCCGGAATGGAGTCGGTCAAGCGGGTTAACGGCGGTCAAGTGCTGTCAACCCATATCATTGCCCGTCCCAATGAAAACCTGGAGTATGTGCTACCGATTCGCTACACCGAAGCGGTTACCCAGTTTAGAGCTGTCATGTAAAGCTTTAAAGAAAGAAAAGTGAGCGGTGCTTAGCACCGCTCACTTTTCTTTTGGTATTGCTGAATGGAGGGTGAAACCTGGGTTTCACCCTCCATTCAGCAACGTTTTTTGGATTTATTCTGCAACAAACTGTGATCGGTGCAAGACAACTTCCCCATGGTCGGGAATCCACGCTACCCAGCGATCGCCCTCTTCTTCGCACAGCAGCAGCGCCTCATCATGGCTGAAGGGAGTGAGGCGATCGCGCAACTGCACCCAGCAGTTGGCCTGAGGAATGAACCCACCAGAAGCATTGGACTGTGAGTTAAAGGAGAGCGTTGCTGAATCCATAAAAAATTTCCTCTGTTTCTGTAGCTTATGATACAGAATTTTTGATTGATTAGAAAGGGTTGTCTTGGAAATTAACAAAACTGATTCAACAGCACATGCCTCGAAGGAATGCATCCATCGCAGTGCTTGTGGGCGATCTACCGGTTGTAGGAATTTCCCCTCCAGTGAGGCGTTACAGGGTGCATCCCACTTTTGTAAGTGAGGCGGGCTAAGCCCGCCTCACTTACAAAAGTGGGTTTCCAAATCTGCAAAAGTGGGATGCACCCGGCGTTACACACCCCGATGTTCCGAGAGGCTGTTTAAGCAGTTAGGAGGTTTCTGCATAAGAATTTACCCAGAATGTTGGTGCTTTGCCCGCTTCGCGGGCAAAGCACCAACATTCTGGGGGTAATTTCATTACTGGAAATCTCCTTAATCTTTTATGTGCATAGGGCATAAAAGATTAACTGCTTAAATAGCCTTTAAGCTTAATCCTGTAAAAAGTTTGATTTGATGAGGCGATCGCGTCTGGAATTGTAGATCGCGTCAGTGTTTTTAAAGGTTGTTTTACCTGGGCGCTCGTTGGAAGTAGCACATGTCACGCTTTCTTAGTTTTTTCCTATTAGGTCTTTTTATTGTTATTGGTCTATCTTTTGTTCTATCTATTTTGGATGTTAGCCCCAGTGTAAATTACGCCGTATGTGTATACACAGCCGCCAGTCTTTTGACCTGGCTTCCAATAGTGTCATGGTTAGAGCCTGGGATAAGAGAGACAGGCTCTCTTATCCTGAAGATTGGTCGTTCATTATCAAATTACTGGTTCTTGTCCTGTGGGTTGATTTTTGCTGTTGCTAGCCTGGCTTTATCAATTTTTTTTATTTATGAACACTTCGGTGGCTCTCCTAACTTTGTAGTTACATCAGATGACTGGTCACCTTTAATTCTTTATTGGAATATATCCATTCTCTACATCCTGATTGGATGCAGCAATGTGCTTGTATACGAAAATGGAATGTACTTTATGTTTAACTTATTGAAGTGGCAAGAGATCGATTCTTACCATTGGGATGCGGCACGACCCAACATTCTAGTGTTAAATCATAAACGGCCTTCTAAATTTATCTTTGGTTCTATTTCAAAAATTGATATACCAGAAAAACACAAATTGTTCCTAGACGACGTGCTATCCACAAAATTAGGAACATCAAGCGCTAACTCACGGGACTGACGCATATCTGTTGTGAGTGGGTTGCTAAGCAACCCACTCACAACACACCTGTACTACAGCTAGCAAACTTGCATAAGTCCTGTACATTGTAGGGTTGATTTTTCGTGCGCTAGGCGCACGAAAAATCAACCTATTTGTGACAATGCTCACCGTTGTAGGCACTAGTCGGTGGCACATCTAATGCCGGATTTGCATTGAAGAAACCCACAGGCTTAATCATAAAACCCGAGTAAGCGGTCGGCATAATTGGCCAATCTTCAGGGCGGGTAATGTGATGATGGCCGAAGACGTACCACATCACTACGTCTGTCTCCTCAATGGAGCGGTTAGCCTGTGTCCACTTGGGTAGACCCTCACCACCCGCATGTTGGTTGGGGTAGTTGCCAGCAGGATGCTTTTCTGCATCGTCGTAAGGGGTAACCCAGAGATGTTGGGCCATGAACCCAGCTCGCTTCAGAATAGGAGAGTCTGGATGGGCGAAGGGGAGAACATTTTCGCCGGGAATAAGCTTGAAACCAACGGGTTGATCGAGCCGATTTTTGACGGAGGGGTTCACAATCTTCCAGTAACGAGCTTTGAGGGGGTCAATGATGCGCTTCGCCTCCTGCTCGGTTTTGAGGGGAGTGGAGGTTGCAAAGAAAGCATTGCCCATAGGGTTGTCTGGCCCCGGAGGTGCAGACTCGGAGTTGACTTCGTAAACCGTGTTGGGGCAACCATCGATGTCAAAATCGAGGCGCATACAGAAAATGTGTTGATGGTTTAAACCGTTTAACTCGGGCGCAACGACGGTGCCATATTTCTGGAAATCCATTAATGCACCGCACAGTAGAATTCCTGTTAGCTTGACTTCGTATTGAATGGTTCCATCCTGATAGAAATACCAGAAGAAACCATATTCGTAGTTATCCACTGTGGCGATGAACGAGAGGACAAGACGGCGCGATCGCCTCACCTCCACGCTCTCCCGCCGCCAGTCGGTATGCTTCCACAAGATGCCGTAGTCCTCTTCGTGCATACACACGGCATTCTCGGTGATGGAGACATTGCCTCGGCTATCCGTCAGCACGCCATCAAAGTAGTAAATCTCGCCCAGGCAATCGCAACCCAGTTTGAGGGAGTTCGCCAGAATCCCAATGCCATGTTCGCCAATATCAAAGGCATTTTTGCGATAGTGCTGAATGCGTGGGTCGCCATAGGGCACCACCATTTCCGCCATAGATGCGCGATAAAGAATAGGCCGCAACCGTCCCTCATCCTCATAGCCCACCTGATAGAGCACCAATCCTTCACGCGGATTAAAACCAATGCGTAAATCCCACTTTTGCCAGCGGATGTGGTGCCCCTCAACCTCAAAGCTGGGGCCTTCCGGCTGGGTAATGTGCAACGGCTTGATGTCCTTCCGCATGTCGGGCATGAAGCGGGCTTCGTACTCACCTGGATCAGGAGGTACCGGCACAACTCCATGGTCTTCAATGCGAATTACCTCCATCGTGTTGAGATTCACCATGGGAATCAGGCCATCGATGGGGCGAGAGTAGAAGTTACCCTCAGGATTGGCCCGCAGATAACAGATGCAGCGGGAAATGCGAATCCCCACCTCGTCCTCAAAGCCAAAATTGCCCGGTGCCCAGGGGTCAACCACCACCAGATCCAAATCGGTAATACCGCGTTTTTCCAGTGCCGCAAGAAACTCAGGGTGCTGTTTAACCGCAGCTTCGCACTCCACTAGCTCATCGGGCATGATGTTGGGCTGCACGTCTGGGATGCCAGTCCAACGGGTAACAGTGCCCTGGTTGAGAGAGACGATCGCCTCATAGGTCTTCCCAGTCGCATTGTCGAGCAGAATCAGAAATGCTTCCCGCTCAAAGAGATCGCCCGGTTGATAGCCCAACATGAAAGCTTTAGCAGGCTCCCGCAAAGTGACACAGGGAAAACGGTAGGTGTTGCCCACACGTTTCTCCTGACGGACGATGGCAACGGCCCGTTCAATTTCGGCAGGGCTCAGAGGCTCCAGTGGGTGCAGAGCGGGAGCTGTGATGCTGGGCGAGGATTCGCGAGTAATGGTCATACTATCGTGAGTATTGGTTTCAGAGCTGTTGGGGTTGCTCGGCGATGTCGAGATAACCAGCGATCGCCTACTTACCTTTGAGGATTTTGGGAGGCGATCGCCAATACAGCAGTTTCTACGCTAGCGAATTCTGAAAAGCTTCTGGGTGCTCATTGCAACAAAGCACTCTGGCAAATCCCAAGGAAGTTTGAGGCAATCAATCCTACCTGATGTCGAAGATGTCATAATTTGGCTTTCGCCCGAAAACCGCCAAATTCTTTGCCCCTTTGATGCCTTGTGGTCTAAGGAGATTTCCAGTAATGAAATTACCCCCAGAATGTTGGTGCTTTGCCCGCTTCGCGGGCAAAGCACCAACATTCTGGGTAAATTCTTATGCAGAAACCTCCTAACTATTTGGCTTAAAAAATTGTTCGAGAATTACGGCAAGGCTGAAATGCAAACATGAAGGGTTAATGCGGCGTGCAATGCACGCCGCATTAACCCTTCACAAATCCATTAGTGAACTGAACTATTAGCGTTGCGACAAGGTAATCCGAGTTTCAGAGCTAGTTTCGTTACCCTGACGGGCGGTTGCTCTGACCGTGTAACGCACGCCTGGCACTGGGAGACGGGGAGGAGACACCTCCAGTTGGAATTGGCCATTGCGATCGGCCTGGACTTCCTCGTCAACCAACGTCTGTTCCACCACATTCACCCCTAGCACAGAAACCCGGTAGGTCACTTGGATATCGACAGTGGCATTAGGCCGAGTTTGCCCAACGAGGGTAAACCTACCATTACCTACCTCTTGACCGTCCCTATGACTGGTAAACCGGGGACGTAGCTCTCCCTGAGTTGGAGACGGCGTGGGTTGAGGGGAAGGAGAAGGGGAAGGTGTAGGTGTGGGTGTAGGTTGGGTTGCAACACCAAATTGGAAAGGTTGGGGAGCCGCTGCATAGGTGGACTGGCCCTGTCGCTGGAGGCGAGCAACAACAACTCCTTCCTGAACGCGATCGCTCTGTCCAACTGGCAGAGTAGCGGTATAAACCCCAGAAGAGGTTTCCTGCGCCCTCAACTCCCGAATGGTGCGTCCATCCTGCACTAACAGCACAGAGGCTTGAGCCCCCGGCGTACCATTAATGGTGACGCGGAAGGTAGAACCGGAAGCCTGGGAGCCAGCGTTAGCCGAATGGGTGACGGATGTAATCTGAGCGGTGGGTTGGGCTGCCTGAGTGGTGAAAGACCAGCTGGTAGTTTGGCGATCGCCATTCACGTTGCGGTAATCGACCTGAACCCGTACCAGTTGCCCAGCAGGGAGGGGTTGAGCAGGACGATAGGTAAAGAAACCACGGGTAATGGTACTTTGTCCCGTCACATCCTGGCCGTTGACCAGAATCCGGACGGAACCCGGATCGACAGCGGGACCATTACCCGCATCGAATTCCCCGGAAATGGAGGTGTTGGAAGGCACATTCTGGCCATTGACAGCCGGTTCTACATCTACAAGTCGCTGAGCAAGGGCAAATTGGGGCAGAACGACAGGAGATAGCACGACTCCAAGGGCAGCAACGGAAGCCAATAGGGTTTTCATATTACGGTGTAGTGGAACACTTCTATCTGAGTTCCATTGAATCGTTTTGGCCCTAAAGGTTCCACAAGCTGGGGGTAGATCTATCGATAGTCAGATGGGTTGATTGGCGATCGCCTCAAACGGCCAAATTCTTCGTCACTTTTAAGGGGAGCGGCATACTCATATCTGGCATCCAAAACCTAATGCTGTGACGTCCACCTCGTAGGCATCACAGCATTTGGGGTTTTATGTTTAATTGAGTTGGGCTACTGGGTGGCTTGTGATCTAATCGTTTCCAGCCTTGTCAACAGATCTTCCCTCACGTTGCCACAATTTTATTCCTCAGTTTTCGCTTCGTTGCACAAACAGGTATCCAGCCGCTCAAAGAGAGCAGGAATGTATTCGTAGTAGCGATCGCTCACCAAATACATCGCATCCGTCGTGCAACTGCCGCATCCGGTCGCTGTTTCCGCCAGCAAGCTTTCCAGACGACTGGCAGAGATACCCCCCCAGGGAAATTGCCCATCCACAGGTTCAGAGACGTTCATCGTAGTATCCAAATTCCAGGAGCTACCGACCAGAACAAAGCCAAAAGGATTGTCTTCGCCCCAGGGGGTGTCCCGTCGCCAGCCAACCGCCTGACCGAAACGATCAACCCGTTCCCGTGGGTCAGTGGTTTGGGCCGAAACGGTTTCCCAGATGCGTTGCTGAGCTCGTAATCCCAGCCGCCCCTGACTGGCTGCTGACCACAACTGGTCAATGGTCCGTACGTTCTCGCAGGGGAGATTGGCCAGGAATCCGGAACTGCCATAGTAGAGGTCACCCTGGCGATCGCGTTGCCAGATACGGGATAGGATGGCACGGGTTTCCAGGTCAGCCCGCTGCCAATCTTGCGCCGCCAGGTGTTGCTGAAGGTGGCTGTAATCTATTTGGGTGGTTCCCGTCGCACCGGGCACCAGGTCAAACACAAAGCTTTGCAGC
This sequence comes from Leptolyngbya sp. FACHB-8, assembly GCF_014695575.1. Lineage (GTDB taxonomy): Bacteria > Cyanobacteriota > Cyanobacteriia > Elainellales > Elainellaceae > Vacuolonema. The sequence continues at coordinate 66,924 of NZ_JACJOO010000031.1, forward strand.
AAGCCCTGGAAGACCTCGCGGGTGTCATCCTCAGGCCCGATATAGTCTGCACGAATGCGGATTACGTAACGGCCATCGGGCGAGGAGAACACAACATTATCCGATTCGTATAAGCCGGTTGCGCTGTAGGCCAAACCTTCCTGACCTGCAACGGAGATGGGGCGATCGCCCTCCTCACTCAGTTCTCCTTTCCAATCTCGCAGGGGCAAACCCTGGGGATTTTCAAACACGCGAATGCGAACAATGGGAGGATTTTCCGTCTGATTTCCACGATTGTAAAAATCCCCTAAATTCCAGATTTCCAGATGTTGCACTGGAACTGGCGCAGTGGACTGCTCTTCACTGGGCACCACGGTGAAGCCCTTTGGCATGACAAAGCGAAACCCATACTCGCTGAAATAAAAGACATCGCGATTGACATCAGGCGCGTCGGGATTGGGAGTGGTGGTTTCAGCCGCGATCGCCTCCCGTTCTGGAAAGCGCATCTCCAGCACTCCCAATCCCAAAATCCCTAACCCTAACGTAACCAATCCTCCAACCACAGCCGCACGTTTCATATCAACTGACCATTGACAACTATGACTACCTGGGATGACTCCCCATTTATTCAGCGAATTTCCGGAAAGTCTTAACCAGTAAGTCTGCTGTCACATTTGTTGGTCGAATTTTTGTGAAAAAAGCAATGGTGTATGGTTTTTAGCTCATTAGTTCGGACAGTTTTTCTGAAACTCTTGGTTTTGCGTGCGCTTCGCGCACGCAAAACCAAGAGTTTCAGAAAAACTGTCCAGAGTATTGTAGCTATCAACCTTTAAAAATTTGAAACCCGCTTTTGTGAGTGAGGAGGCTTTGTCCCCTTCACTTACAAAAGTGGAATACATCCTAGTGGTGTGTCAAGGTTGAAATGAGGGGTAAAGCCGTTTGAGTTCAATCCGCGCATCATCGGTCGTAAATTGCCAATCGATGGTTCGCAATTGGGTATTTCTACGCTCCTCCCAAGCCAGGATTTCTCGTTGTAAAGCTTCTTCATCGGCAATGCGGCGATCTAAACATTGCCGAGCTAGAACACTGAGTTCGGTTTCGGCCA
>NZ_JACJOO010000032.1 GCF_014695575.1 Leptolyngbya sp. FACHB-8
CACTTAGGAGGTTTCTGCATAAGAATTTACCCAGAATGTTGGTGCTTTGCCCGCGAAGCGGGCAAAGCACCAACATTCTGGGGGTAATTTCATTACTGGAAATCTCCTTATGCCTGGCCAAGTTAGTTAACCTGAGTTCGGGTTAAGGGCGTTTTCAAGTGCCGCGCAACGCGCGGCACTTGAAAACGCTCATTTTGGCGTGCGCGAAGCGCACGCCAAAATGAACACCTCAGCTTATCCCGAACTGAGGTTAGTTACGACAAAAGGAGTGAGGCGGGGTGTTGCGCTGCCTCACTTCTTTTGTCGTATAGCGCTTTGCACTTGAATCAGCCACAGTTTTTTTTGAGAGCCGTGCTTCGCGCGGCTCTCAAAAAACAACCAGATTTTAGGTGCTTGAAAAGCGCTGTAATAAAAATGGCTAGGAGTTTAATTGAGTTGAGCTGCTTAGGTAGCTAAGCAACATTCGTAAGTTCTGGCCCTGCTATTAAAAACACATGCCAGAATATTTACCCCTGGAGGACTCTAGAACCAGTGCTTCTTCATTTGTCTTTGTTTTTTGAAGCGAAATTTCTATCAGTTATGAACTGAGAAAATTGATGACCCTGCTGTAATTTAGGATCAACTCCGGAGGCATAGACCTGATTCACCTTGTGATGGAGGGTTGTCTTGTGATGAACTTCTACCTTGATGAGAAAGAAGGCTATAGCCCAACATCCTGAACTCGGAGATTTTGCATCATGACTCAGTGGAATCAAAAATTGACCCAGCGCCTCACGAGCGTTGTTGGTATTGCGGCGATCGCCTCCTGTGTATCCCTTCCGGCTTTTGCCCAAATGTCGCGTCCTGGGATGAATAATTCCCCCAGCACTCAAAATGTGAACCCTTCCGCTCGCAATCAGATTTCCTCGCTTGACCGCGAGTTTGTGACCCATGCTTTTCAGAGCAATAATGCTGAGATTGCAACCTCTCAATTAGCATTGCAACGCTCTGAAGATAATATGGTTCGCCAGTACGCCCAGCGCATGATCAACGAGCATACGCGTGCGAACGAAATTTTGACTAACTATGCTGAACAGCGCAGTATCGAGCTGCCTGATGAGCCCGTTGATCCGTTGAATCAGGCGATCGCTCAACAGCTAGCCCAACTTTCAGGCCGTCAATTCGATCAGGCTTACATGGATGTTCAGAGAGACGCGCACCTGCGTGCCTTTGCTCTGTTCCAAACCCAGTCTGGCTATGGGCAAGATCAAGGTTTGAGAAGCTATGCAGCTCAACTGTTGCCCAACATTGGTGAGCATTATGAGATGGCACAGCAAATGAATGGCATTCGGACGGGCGGTAACACGCAACCCGGCCAGGAAATGCAGCCAGTTCGCTAAAGCTGGACTAAGAATTTCTGAGGAGTCTTTGACTCCTCAGAAATTCCGACCCCAACCGAATCTAGACAGAAAATAGGGCGCGTCACCAAGTGACGCGCCCTATTTTTTTAGAATGCCTTAAACACTATGCAGCGGTGAGGCCATAGGCTGACATCCGCATAATGTCGCGGGTGGTGAAGCCAATATTACTCAGGGCTTCCCCATAGCTAATCATGAAGTCCTCTACCAGGGCTTCTTTTTCCATAGCCAGCACGCGAGCATCATCCTCTACCTGATTCAGCATGCGCCATACCAACGGTAGATTTTGACGGTTAGCGTCTTCTAATTCTGCTCTTGCTGTTTCAAAGTTTTTCTTCAACCACTCTTCGCCAAAGTTGAGGTGCATGTACTCGTCTTTCACCACGCCTTCGGTTACTTTACGAGCGAAATCATCGGCCACTGGAATATAAATGTTGTAAGCCGAAATCGCAAAGCACTCAATAACGAGCGACTGGATCAGCAGGCAGGTGACAATCTTGCCTTGAGCCGCAGCCTCCTGAAAGTTGCGATGCAGGTCTGCGAAGAATTCCTTCGCGAACTCCATATCGGGGGTGACTTCCAGATTCTTGCCACATGCCATGAAGCCTTTCTTGTGGCGGTTTTCCATTTTGGAGAGGCTAATTAGCTCGTCCTTGTGCTCGGGCATCAGCTCTGCCAGTTGTTGATAGTTTGCAAATGCCTCTTCTTCGCCTTCAATCACGATCGCATTGATGCGGCTATAGGCATCTTTGTAAACTTCGCTATGGAAGTCCAGTTCGGAACCAAGCTCAAGCTGCGGCATAATATTGCAATCTCCTGCGGAATGTACGGCCTTGATACCCGTTTTTGACTGTACCAAGAGCGATCTCAACACCTTTTAGGGTTTCTATCAGTCTCTACTCTAATGGGTTCAGGGCAGCCCTTGTCAAATCTTGTCGGGAGGATTCATGATAAAATCGCTGGTTTTTTCATAAATCCGGATCTATATATTATGGGTTTTTCTAGCCGGACTGGGGACGGGCGATCGCCGCTCCCTCAACTGTCCTATGGGGCGATCGCTACCTGGCTCAATCCCCTTCTGCTCCTCATCGGCGCGGGTCTAGTGCTGTACCCCCTTGGAGTTGTGCTGCTCACCTCGCTCACGCCGCCTGCTCTTCTGGGAGAAGCGGCAAAAAAGGGGCTAACCCTCGCAAACTACCAGCAGGCTTGGGCTCGGGGAAATTTTTGGTTAGCTTTTGCCAATTCTACCTTTGTGGCTCTGGCGGTAACGGCTCTCCAGATCATCACGTCGGCCTTGGCTGGTTATGCCCTGGCGCGGCTTCGCTTTCGGGGCCGGGAAGCCATCTTATTGATTATCCTGGCTACTCTAGTCATCCCATTTCAACTGCTCGTAATTCCCATTTTCCTCGTGTTGAAGTGGGGCCACCTGATCAATACTTATGGCGCACTGATTCTGCCTACAGCAGCCAGTGGCTTCGGCATCTTTTTAATGCGTCAATTTTTTCAAACCATTCCCGTTGAGTTGGAAGAGGCCGCTGCTTTGGATGGTGCAACCCGCTGGCAAATTCTCTGGCGTGTGATGCTTCCCTTGGCTCGTCCCGCTCTGGTAACCCTCTTTCTCTTCACCTTCATTGGTGAGTGGAACGATCTATTTAAACCCCTCGTCTTCACAACCCGCCCGGAACTTCGCACTGTACAACTCGCCCTGGCCGAATTTCAGGAGCAGTTTACCAACGACTGGTCGCTGTTGATGGCAGCGGTGATGATAGCCACTATCCCCGTCATCATTCTCTTTCTATTGGGGCAACGGCAATTTATTCAAGGAATTGCTGCAACAGGAATTAAGAATTAGTGGGTTGTAACCAGTGCATTTGGGTGGCTACAGCCAAAAAAACATTTTGAGAAAGTTTTGCTGCCGCCTAGCGGCAGCAAAACTTTCTCAAAATGGGTAGGGAAGAGGCGGACATAAGCCGGGTTCTGTTCCCGGGGGCAAGCCCCCATGGGCAGCTATCTATCTGGGATGCCCGTTACCGAACACCTCAAGCGGATTGGCAGGAACGAGTTGCCCCGTTCCTCGGAGCCGGTAAAAGACCAACCGTTGCCCCTTCGACCTTGCTCCCAACCGGGGTTTACCGAGCCAACACCTCTCGATGTTGCTGGTGCGCTCTTACCGCACCCTTGCACCCTTACCTGTAGGCCGAAGCCCCATCGGCGGTATGTTTCTGTGGCACTATCCTCACGGTCACCCGCACTGGGCGTTACCCAGCAAGTCTGGTCTTTCGGGAGCCCGGACTTTCCTCAGATTCCAACGGAATCCGCAGCCGCCTCGCCTCCTCTTCCCAATTCCAGTGTATAGCGCTCGCGGGTTTATTCAGTACGGTGTTGTGGGATGCTCAGCGCCCCACAACACCGTACTGTAGTTAACGAGCTTGCACGTCGCTATATAGCGGTGAGTCCGATGGTTCGCAGCAATTCACTGCAAACCATCGGACTCACGGTTAAGGAATACTTCATGGAGCCTTCTTTTTCCATGGGAAATCCTGATCCCATGGGACACGACGGACAACGAAGCGGCAGGTAATCGAGTGAGTAACGATGCTGTCGTCGACGCGAGGGGTGACCTCCGTGACCCGACGTAGCACTAAACGCAGGGAAAACTCTAGTTGTTTATCTTCGGGGAGAGCTGCAATGGGCCCCAAGTCTACGAGCGGGGCTGCAATTTGTACGCCACCTTCAGGTTTGGCCTTGAGCATGTCTTCTGCTACAAGCCGTTCGCTGAGGGTTTGGCCGGGGGCAGCAACACTGAAGATTTGAGCCTGGGAGAGGTCGAGGTTCAGGGTGGGGGTGATGCGGATAACACGGCGCGATCGCCCCGTAAAGTTTGTCAGTGTACAGCGGTCCCAATCCACATAAAAGGGCACCTCTGACATATTAGTAATGCTGACAGATAGGTCAGAAATGGGCTCGAACCCGTACTGGCCTTTGAGGGGAACTTTGACGGCGATCGCTTGCCCCAGCCCCTGCTCCTCCAACTGTGCCTTTAAAGCCCCCTGATCCATCACTACCGATGCCCGATCCTCCAGGTTATTGATGGCGCGATAGCCCACGTAAACCAACGTGAACAGGTAAATCACCAGGATGACAATGTCAAGAGAAGGCATAGAGTAGGAGGCAGCAGGCCATTCTTTGAACAAGCTTAAAGTTTAATTGTGTCCCAAGTCGTAGGGCTCTGAATAGTTTTCTGTGCAGGCACCTGTGCCTTTTCCCGTACCTCCTGGATTGAAAAATACTGTCTATCTATATAGTTGTGCTTCAATTCCTCTGAGAGAGATGCAGCAATTCTCATTATGAGCTTTGAAGCCAAGAGTTCGCGCCCGTCGGGCGCGAACTCTTGGCTTCAAAGCCTGAAAATAGCCTGCCTTCGGCAGGCTATTTTCAGGCTTCAGTTCAAAATGAGAATTGCTGAGGTTGTGCTGAGTAGAAATAGAGAAAAATACATCCTGTGCATTACTAAATTCTGGGTATAGGTATCTCCTACCCAATCCCAAAGAAATGCTGAAGGCTAGCAGAGCTGCTGGAACGCAACAACTCGACAAAAAGCGATACAGTGTTAGTAACTTCAACTATTGCAGGCAGGTTGCAGCGTGTTTGTCCTGAGCGGCTACGAATACTTTTTGGGCTTTCTGCTAGTGTGCGCCCTGGTGCCCGTGATTGCCCTGGTCACCTCCCAGATTTTGCGCCCCAAGCGTACAGGGGTTGAACGACGGACGACTTACGAATCGGGGATGGAACCCATTGGTGGTGCCTGGATTCAATTCAACATCCGGTACTACATGTTCGCCCTGGTGTTTGTCATCTTTGACGTAGAGACGGTTTTCCTCTACCCCTGGGCCGTTGCCTTCAACCAACTGGGTCTGCTGGCCTTTTTGGAGGCACTGGTTTTCGTTGCAATTCTAGTTGTCGGTCTTGTTTACGCCTGGCGGAAAGGAGCACTGGAATGGTCTTAAACCCTGACACCGTGACAAATTATGATCCCGCTGGAAAGATTTTGAGCCCGGCTGGCAAGCCTACCGTGACTCAAGATCTTTCCGAAAACGTCATCCTGACGACAGTGGATGACCTCTACAACTGGGCGCGGTTATCGAGCCTCTGGCCTTTGCTCTACGGCACTGCCTGCTGCTTCATCGAGTTCGCCGCACTGATCGGCTCTCGCTTTGACTTTGACCGTTTTGGTTTGCTGCCCCGTTCAGCCCCTCGTCAGGCAGACTTGATCATCACTGCAGGCACCATCACCATGAAGATGGCTCCGGCCCTGGTGCGCCTGTATGAGCAGATGCCCGATCCCAAGTATGTGATTGCTATGGGCGCTTGCACCATCACGGGCGGGATGTTCAGCACGGATTCCCCAACTGCCGTGCGCGGCGTTGACAAGCTCATTCCTGTGGATGTTTACATCCCCGGTTGCCCTCCCCGCCCTGAGGCGATCATGGATGCAATTATCAAGCTGCGGAAGAAGATTTCGGCGGAAACCTTTGCAGACCGCGACATCATTGAGCCCAGCCATCGCTACTACACCGTCAACCATAAGCTGAAGGAGACCGCTCCTCTGCTGACGGGCCAATATATGGAGCAAGCAACCCGCAAAGCTCCTCCCAAAGAACTTATGGAAGCTATGGGGATGCCTGTTTCCCCTGCACTTCAACAAGCTGACCAGGAGGTTGTGAATCGTGGCTGAAGAAACTCCAAAACCCGCAGAGCAGGCTTCTGAAGCAGCCCCCATTATCGAAGCGGGAAAGGTTTCCCGGTGGTTGACCGAGAACGAGTTTGATCACGAAGTTCTAGAACCCGATCACCTTGGTGTTGAAGTATTGCGCGTCGATCGCGAATTCTTAATTCCGTTCTCGACTGCTCTGTATGCTTATGGGTTCAACTACCTCCAGTGTCAGTGTGCTTACGACACCGGCCCTGGTGGAGATTTGGTGAGTACCTATCATCTGATCAAGCTGTCGGATAACGCCGATCGCCCGGAAGAAGTTCGTGTTAAGGTCTTCGTTCCTCGTGAAGATCCCCGTGTTCCTTCCGTCTACTGGATTTGGAAGACAGCCGATTGGCATGAGCGCGAGAGCTATGACATGTACGGCATCGTCTACGAAGGGCATCCCAACTTAAAGCGCATTCTGATGCCTGAAGATTGGGTCGGCTATCCTCTCCGGAAGGATTACATCTCGCCTGACTTCTTCGAGCTGCAAGACGCGTATTAAGGCGGAACCGTTTACAGTACGGTACGTCAAAACAAATGAAAGGCGGTGGTTGCTTCCACCGCCTTTTGTTTACAAAATCACCATTCCCTAACGTTTAAAGGTTATAGAGTTAGCTTTTTAGGACGTCTAGGGTATTCTCAAACTACAACGAGGGAAGGGGGGTCGGTGACCGCCCCTTTTTTATTGGCGCAGAAGACTAAAAAGCTTTAGCCTTCGGGAGAATCGGTAGGAGGGCGTAGAGTGGTGGAGCCTTGGCGCTGATGGCGGTAGAACCAGGCGGCTAGCAGAATGAGGAACAGGTAAGGGCTGTAGGCAGCGAGCCAGGTCAAGAATTTCAGGAGGAAGACCGTGAAGGCACCGACGCTATGGGTCGCCTGTTGCCAGGTGTTGGCGATCGCCTCTCCCACCGGCTGTTGGGTCCCTAAGGTTGGTACTGTTTCCTGCACCGTCACCGTGATCGTCGAATAGGCTACCTGGTTTTGCAAATTCGTCAGTTGTGCATCCAGCATCTCGATGGATTGGCGCACATTGCTAATTTCCTGGGCAACCCGGAGCACGTCAGCCATGTCACCAGCCCGCTTCATGATGTTGGTCAGCATCTCCTCGGTTTGGCGGAGGTTCTTCAGGCGGGCCTGGTAGTCTACTAACTGGGTCGAGACATCCTCAGCGGTGATCGATTGATTTTGCACTGTGCCCAGTGGAGTTAATGCGTCCAACGCTTTATCTAACTGAGCCTGAGGAACACGCAGGGTGAGAGTGGCCGTGTGGCGTTCACCCCTATCCTGAGGCACCTGTTCTTGCAAACCGATGATGTCGCCCTGATGTTGACGGGCGATCGCCTCCATCTTCTCCAGGGCCTCACTCACAGATTCCACATCCAGGCGCATCTGTGCTGTGCGCACCATCTTCAGCTCGGCTTGAGGAACAGTAGCCCCACCGCTCGGAGGTGGCGGAGCCGCTTTAGCATCCGTTGCCATCTGCGCGAGGCCACCCTCCGCGACCGGCGCAGGCATGGGTGCAGAGGCCGGCTCTGCACGGCTTTCTGAGGTAGTGTTCATTGGAGCTGAGGCGCAACTGGCCAGCACCGTACTCAACAATAACGTCAGCCAAACCGTAGCAGAAGAGAGGTGAAGGGGATGCCGCATTTGGTGAACTCCCGTATGATCGAGGTGCGTTAATCGTCAGTATGGAACGACTCAATCGCACAAATGATACGGTTGCAGATTCCGCAACGCTTCTGCGGTGGAACGAGCCCCAAGGTGCCGTTTTTGATGCAACCCAGACCTATCGCTATACCCTGTGGCGGTGCTGGAACCCTGAAGCTCCAAGCATTGCGTTCATTATGCTGAACCCCAGTACAGCGGACGCTGCGAAGGATGACCCTACCATTCGTAGTTGTCGCCAGTTCGCAAAGGTTTGGGACTATGGCAGTGTTGAAATTGTCAATTTATTTGCGTATCGAGCCACATTACCGCGAGATTTACGATGCAGTTTGCAGCCTATTGGAGATGACAACGACCGATACATCCTGGAGGCCGTAGAGTCTGCTGCAAAAGTGGTGGTGGCCTGGGGAAATTGGAGGAGCTGGTTGGGGCGCGATCGCACCCTCCTTAATCTTCTTTCCTCAACGCCTCTGCACTGTCTTGGGGTCAATCAATCGGCGCAACCTCGTCACCCACTCTACGTTAAGCGCGATACGAGGTTGCAACAGTTTATCCGAAAAGAATAAATGCTTGGAACTTGAAACCTACAGTTTCATGCCTCAAACATTTAGGAGGTTTCTGCATAAGAATTTACCCAGGATGTTGGTGCTTTGCCCGCGAAGCGGGCAAAGCACCAACATCCTGGGGGTAATTTCATTACTGGAAATCTCCTTATCCCTTCTGCCAGGGTGTCGAATCTAGAAATGGTGGAATCGGACAATCCATCGCGATCACTAAAACTCGAAGGAGCTCGCCTTCTTGGATGGTGACTTTGTTATCGACCAAAACGGTGTGAGCGCAGGCATCGATGATGGCTTGCTTGAGCTTCGGTGCGGCCTGGCCCAGCTTCTTCAGGCTTTGACTAATAGCCTGGAGGTCGGCTTTGACAGGCCCACTAGGCATTTCCTGGCTGCTGACGCCGGGTAAGCGATATAGGCCCGAGCGGAAGGCATAATCAATCTGATCCGACGTTGTATGTCCGACCCGGGCCAGGGCTGAGAGGATGGTCAGGCAGTCCTTCCAGAGAGGGCCAATGGTGGTAATTTCGGGGCCGGGTTCCTGATTTTGGGAGAAGAAGGATTTGAGGCGACGGTGGAGTACGACTTGTAGGCTGTACTCGGCCAGGGTGACCCGCTGATCCATTTGCACCAGGGCTTGCACCTGTTTCAGGAAGCGGCTGCATTGCTCGGCGGAGGTCTCCCGCAAAGCGGGAATGGTGAGCTCGATCAGGGGCAGACGGAAGCGAGGGTCTAGTTTTTGGAGGTCAGGTTGGAGGCGTAGGGCTTGCTCCACAACATCGGGCAATTCCGTTTGCTTGAGAAAGGCGATTTGGCGATCGCGTACCCCCTGATCCTGCCCATCTAACAATAGACCGTAGACGATCGCCAGAGCTCCCTCTCGCTGGTGAGCTGCTGTATGAACTGATTCTGGCAACTTCGCGAGCAATGCCTTGGCATAGATGAGATGTCCCTCGGTTGCCGTACCAATGGAGGCGACGACCTCCTCAGGGGTCACCTTAATTTCCTTTGTTGCAGAAGGTGTTCCTCCCTGGAAACCCATTGCTGCGCCTCCAGCCATCCCCGACAGGCTGCCGCTTCTGGGCATAGCCGTTGTGGATTCGGAGAACGTCGATACTTTGCCTGCTAACCCCTCTAATCGCCGAATCCGGGTTTTGAGGGCGGGATGCGTGGCAAAGGCTTCGCCAAAGAAATTGAGCTTAAGAGCTTCGCCGAAAAAGAGGTGGCTGGCCTGCTCTGCCTTAGGGGATTGAATCAACGAGCCACTATGCCCCAATCCGCCGATTTTACGCAGCGCTCCAGCAATGCCGTGAGGATTGCGTGTGAACTGCACTGCCGAGGCATCCGCCAAAAATTCTCGTTGGCGCGAGACGGCCGACTTAATGAGACGGCCGCAGAGCAGCCCAATCATGCCCACCGCGATCATGGCAAAACCGGCTACTGCTAGCTGATTCCCCCCTTTATCGGATCGGGAGTGTCCCGACCCTTCCAGTAGCAGGCGTCCCGCCAGGTAGATCAACAAAATTCCCTGTAACACCCCCATGAGCCGCAGGTTGAGGCGCATGTCACCATTCAGAATGTGGCTGAATTCGTGGGCAATGACCCCTTGCAATTCATCCCGGCTGAGTTGATCCAGGCAGCCCTGGGTAATTCCAATGACGGCATCGTTGGTTGTAAAGCCAGCGGCGAAGGCATTGATACTGCGTTCCTGCGGGAGGAGATAGACGGCTGGAACGGAGACTCCAGCGGCGATCGCCATCTCTTCCACAACATTCAACAACTGCTGTTCGGCTTCATTCGGAACACCCGTTGCACCAAGGCGATGTCCCCCTAACCCTTCTGCAACAACCCGTCCCCCTCCTCGCAGGGCGATGAGCTTGGATATGCTACCCGCTCCCACAAAGAGCATGACGCCAAAGCTGACCAGGACGAGGATGCCAGGCTGCCAGGTGAGCCGACGGAATAACGCGATTGTAGAGGCCAGGTAGAATAGCCCGATCATGCCGAGGAGGGCGATCGCAAATAGCACCAGCAGGTACAGCGTATTTTGCCGCGCCTGATCCTGATGCTCGAAGAAATTTAGGGTGGATTGTTGCATCAGCGTAAGAGGTATATAGGTTGAGTTTTTGGTGGTGTAGCACAGCAAAAACTCAACCTTTAAAGAAATTTAGGGTGGCTTGTTGCACCAGCGTAAGAGGTAAAAAGGTTTCATATTTGTGCGCTAGGCGCACGAACATGAAACGTCTAGAACGAAATTCGAGGGACTTCTTTGACTTCGGGTGCAGATTCCTCAAGCAGTTGAGCAGCCTGGAAATTAAAGGCATTTGCAATCAAATTGCTGGGGAAGACTTCGCGCTTTGTGTTGTAGAGGGTAACCGCGTCGTTAAACGCTTGACGTGCAAAGGAAATTTTGTTTTCGGTAGAGCGCAGCTCTTCCATCAACTCGCTCATATTTTGGTTGGCCTTCAGGTCGGGATAGGCTTCCGACAACACCATCAGACGGCCTAATGCTCCTGTCAGTAAACCTTCAGCCTGGCCCAATTGTTCCATCGCTCGGGGGTCACCGGGAGCCTGGGATGCCCGTTGTGTGGCTGTAACGGCTGCATTTCGGGCCGTGATAACGGCTTCTAGCGTCTCGCGCTCGTGTTTCATGTAGCCTTTGACCGTTTCCACCAGGTTGGGAATCAGGTCATGCCGCCGCCGCAATTGCACATCGATTTGGGCGTAGGCGTTACCATACCGATTCTTGTAAGTGACCAGTCGGTTATAGGAATCGATGATGATATAACCAACCACCAGCACAATTACTACCAGGGCAATGAATAAGCCCATGTTGTCTCACCTTAAAGAACATACTTCAGCGGCTCATCGCCCAGGTCGCTTGGTGATATGTCTGGGGATAGATGCCATTTTTGCAACTCAATCCTAACCGCGCCTTTTTTGGAAAGGTTTATTGTTAAGCTTTGCTATCACCAACTTTAGTTAATCTTCATGATTTTCTAGAAGAATTCCGGGCCACTAAATTGGAAAGCCTTAACCCTGCGTGATTTCCGCGCTTATCAAACAAAACTTTATCCAAATTACGAACTTTAAACACCCCTTACAAAGGCGATCCGGGAGTTAAGGGAAACTACCCGAAGAAAGGATTAGACAACTATTTCCCTTTCCCTTTTCTACCCAAATGGATACATCCGCGATTGATACGCTCACGGCCAAGCTCATCCATATTATTAAGACGCGTGATCCAGATAAAGTTCGTTTTTGGGCGGATCAGCTTGATCGTCAAAAGAATCAGTTTTTAGTGGCTCAAATTATTGCCCGTGTGGATCGATCGCTGCAAAAAACGGATCGAGAGTTAAGGGGATGGTTTCGAGATATTTATTGTGCCAACTACTCCCCTGAGCTCAAAAAACTATGGCTGGATTTTGTGGATCTTTGTGGCCTAAGTCTATAGGAACACCGCCGTTATGAGCATCACAGATTCGTCTCCCCTAGGGCGCATTTTCCAGGGGGTAGAAGCCTGGAATGACTGGCGGAAAAATCATTCCGCTCCGCCTGATTTGGAAGATGTGATATTGGTTCAGGCAGATCTCGCCAGAGCCAATCTGCGGGATGTCAACCTAAGTGGTGCCATACTGACCCAGGCCAACTTGCAGAGAGCAGATTTGTGCAACAGCATTTTGCTGAATGCCAGGTTGGAGCGAGCCCACTTACAGGGCGCTAACCTCAGCAACGCCTACCTGAGTGAAGCGCGACTGGAAGATGCTGATTTAACCCATGCCAATCTGGTAGGAGCGCTCTTGCTGGAAGCCTGCTGTCGCAAAACGATGTTAGTAGGAGCGGATTTGCGAGGAGCGATTGCCCACCGCAGCGACTTCATCCAGGCAAATCTTATTGGGGCAGTCCTGCGAGGGACTGACCTGAGCGAAGCTACGTTGATTGGAGCACTGCTGATTAAAGCGAATCTGTCCGGTGCGTTGCTACAAGGAGCCAATCTGAGTCTGGCGGATTTGAGTCGTGCCAATCTGGCAGGGGCCAATCTGGCAGGGGCCAACCTGAGCGGCGCAACCTTGAGTGAAGCAAATCTGCAGCATGCCAACCTTACAGGGGCCAACCTTAACGGTGCGTCGCTGGAAGGGGCAGATCTCGGTAACGCCATTCTGTTGGGTGTCACTCTAGACAACGCTCAACTCACTGAGGCTATTCTTGCTCCCGATCTGGATGTACCGGAGCTTCAGCTATCCGATTTTGATTTGGGGTAAGGGCTTCCTAACCTATGGAGGTTCGGCTCTGATATTCCTCCGGGAATCACCCTTTTTCCTCAATTTTTTATTCTCCTTTAGCGTGTTTCCCTACCTGAACTATGGCTGATCAAGAAATGCTGGCGCTCCTGCGTAAAGGAGTGGATTCCTGGAATGAATGGCGACAAACGCACCTGGTGAAGCAGGGTATCAAACCCAACTTCACGGGGGCGAACCTGGAAGGTCAAGATCTGGCGGGGGCGGTGTTCATCAAAGCCAATATGACGGGGGTGAATTTGCGGCGATCGCTACTCACCAAGAGCGATCTAAGCCAGGCTACGCTTATCGAAGCTCAATTGAGCCGCAGCGACCTGCGTTGGAGCCATTTGGAAGCGGCTGATTTACAGCGGGCCGACCTGCGCAATGCTGACCTCAGCGAAGCTAATCTGACTGATGCCATTCTGATTCGGGCTGTCTTAGGAAAAGCCCGGCTCAAGCAGTGCAAGTTGTTACGCAGCAACCTGCATCGTGCCGATTTACGTGCAGCTGACCTAGTGCAGGCACGGCTCAACCAGGCTGATCTGACTCAGGCTGATCTGCGGAGTGCTGACCTGCGACAGGCTAATTTCGAAGGGGCTATTTTAGAGGGGGCTGACCTTTCTCTGTCAGATCTCGATGGCGTAAACTTTCAAGGAGCCAACCTTCAGGGGGCAAACCTCTGTGGTGCAAATCTTAACCGCGCTAATTTAGTGAGAGCGAACCTAACAGGAGCTAATCTGGAAACTGCATTTCTCTCCCAGGCAAATTTGACCCGAGCCCAAGTGAAGGGGACTTGCTTTAAACAGGCTGATCTCTGGGCTGCTATCCTGACCGATACCCGGCTTGAGGAAGCCGTATTGGAAGATGCTAATTTGGCTGCGGCGATTTTGCCCCAGGGGTACAACTGGTATCCTCGGCCTACAACTGAAGATACGGCTGAGTGGTTGGATGACACGGAACTGCCAACGGTGGAGTATACCTATCCATCCAGTTGAGTCCTGGGTTTCGTTCTATGGTTGAAGGGGGCGCATTGCCTCCTCTTCAACTATGGCGAGGGCGAGAAGTATAGATGGTTGGTCGTGGATTTTCTAAGTACGTGTTAGCTGACCTCTAAAGAAACCCGGTGGTTCTAAAAACCACCGGGTTTCTGAGCTTAAGCGCCCAACAAAGTGAATTTTGAAGTGTGAAAGCCGAATTAGGGTCCAGAGAAGATAACGTCATCTAAGTCTTTACGGCTGAGGGAGTATTTGAACGTCCGTACAATATCTCGGCCGTCTTCTCCAGCGTTGATATAGCGCACTAGGAAGGCGTCTGTATCCATAACAATTTCGGCTTCCCAGGTCGGCATTTGCACATGCCAGCGGTTGGGTTCTTCACTGTCGCGCTGGCAACCCTGAATGGAGAGCCAGTGTTCGACTTCGGGCAGCGGATGGTTATAGATCGGAGTCTCAGGAGGAGGAAGTGCCATCAGAAAATGGTTACGTCAAGTGCAAAGGGTTAGGGAAGGGGACTGAGGGCCGCACCGGAGGAGAGGGCTGGGCCTTTCCTACTGGGGGCAATTCTTCTGGATAATTAGGGTCAGACGGCATTTCCGCTGGTGGGTCTACTGGGGTTTCTAGAGGGGGAGCGATGGCCGGTGGTTCTGGATTAGGCGTCACCTTCTCAATTACCTGGCGCACAGGTTCAGGCACAGGAATCTGCTGCAAAGTTTGAATGGCGTTATCTCCTCGGGTTAGCCCGAGGGTAACGACCAGCAGAAGGCATCCCAAAAATGTGACACCTAGCATGAACAGGGCAAAGATTTCCCCAGCGGAGAGGGGGCGATCGCTTGGGTCTAAATATGCCGACGACCGAGGACGCCGTCCCTCGGGGGGGTGCTGATTCAGAGGAATCTCAGGGCGCATCACCCGCACCCGTGAGTACCCATTCCGCAAATCATAAGTCGCCCGACGTTCGGGGTTGCAGAGGGTGGCGTAGGCTTCGTTTAATTCTTGAAATTTTTCCGTTGCCTCAGCAGCAGGTAGCTGCGTGGTGTCCGGATGATAGAGCTTGCTCAACTCACGGTAAGCTCGCCGGATGTCTTGCACCGACGCTCCCGGAGTGACCCCCAACAAATCATAGTACGTGGAACTCGGCTTGACCTCCGACACGCGCCAACCTCCAGGGCGTCAACAAAGTCCTTAAACGGAGCATTTCGCTATTTTAACTGGGATTCTGGCGTTCCCTGCAAAATACCTTCGCTGGACCCATTGAACCCCTTTTTGTTATCTATTGCTCAATTTTCTGAGAAACAGGCACTAGATTACCTACAGCTTTTGTGGGGTGGGCATCTTGCCTGCCCGTTTGGGCCAGATCCCACCCCACTCTTGCATTTATTCTAAAGCCGCTTGTCAGGAAGATCTCAAGCGGGCTGATACATTCCACCCCGAGTCAGGCGGATTTGCGCCAGGGTGAAGACGACGGGGATGACACGGGCATAGTTGGTGGCGATCGCCCGCCATCCCAAATCTGCAAACAGCCATACCCATAGTGCGGGGCCGAGGAAGGCGAAGACCGAACGGACCGCTCCATAACGGGCGGCACTGAGGCTCATGGTGCGGTAAGCACTCTGGGCGGCAACTTGAGTGGCGATCGCCCCTGCTTCTACTGCCTGTCGGGCCACTTGATAGGTGGCGACGTGCAGCATGAATTGCCGCGCCATCTGTTGCAACAACCAGGGGCGCACCACGGAATTGATCGCTACAACGCTTCCCCCTTTCAGGAGTAATCGGGCTGGATCAAGCTGTACTGAGGTGGGGAGCTGCTTTGCCAGCTCAGACCCTGAAACGGCTTCCTGGAGTTGCCCGTTGAGGATTCGCCGTTCTTTGGGGGGCATCTTCTCCCAGGCTCGGTGTAGAAGATGTAGAAAGATCTCAGCCTCCAAGTCTTCTGTCGAGAAAGACTGCGAATAGGGGATCTTTAAATAGCGGCAGACTCGGGTCAGAACCTGGTGGTAGGTGAGTTTGTTCGTGTTGCCTCGGAGTACTGTTACGCCGTCTGCGGCCAGGAAACGAAAGCGTTCTTCTAACACATAAAGCCAGGTTTCGCGGTCTTGGCTACGTACATCGATGGGATCGGGGGTACACACGTAATCCAGCGGGTTGAATTGGCGGCGGAACAGGATGTCCGTTAATAGCTCTAATTCCTCGTCACTGGCCAATTCCAGGGCTGCCCTCAATTCGTCCACGCTGGATACCTCCGACTTTATGTCACTGTAATTTTGCTATCGATGAAATTTAATGATCAAGATCCCTATGCAAGCAGTCTAATGCAAAGCCCCTCTATTCATCGCAATTATCAGAAGTTGCTGACGGGGTTGTCTGAAAAGGTTTGGGCAAGTTTAGGCTTTGCTTGGGGACGCGTCTAACCCTGCTTGGGGGCGCGTCGCCCCCCCAAACCCCCCAACTGGGGGGACGGGCCTCTCCGTCTCTCAGTCGGGAGGTTTGGAGGGCGACGCGCCTCCAAGCTAGATCTCTGCAACCAATCCAGTATCTCAAAACGCACCTGTCAGAGTTTTGTGCCCTCTCTGCCAAGAAAGACGAAAAACAAGGTGTGAGAGTTCACACCTTGCTGAGAGACTTCAATCAGGCTGATGAAACTAGGTTTGGATTTTGAGCCCATCGACTCAAAATCTCTTGAACAAGGCTTAGGGTGATCTGAAAGATAATTCTTCCGAAGAATACTTTGACCAACTCCACACGCCCTGTGTGGCCAAAGGCATTGATTCTTGTTAGAGAAGGCTTCGCTACCTATCGGCATCAGCAACCATCTCCCAAAAATTGCCCTTGCCGATTTGGCAAGTCCAGAGAATGCAAAACTTATGCACTCAATAGACTGCCTTATTGTGGATGGGCATCTTGCCAGACCTGGTAAAGACACCCGGCCCACAATTCTCAAATCTGCACTCTTTAGCGATAGTCGGCAGATTGAATTTCGCGAATTCGAGACTCGGGGCGAAGGAAGCGGCTGAGTTGCGCTTCGAAGAACTTCCGGTTCGCCATCAGGTGCTCAGGATTGGGATCATCTAGCGGATAGAGCAGGGCTGTGCGAAGCGCCTGGATAACCGCAGAGGTCACGTTGTACATCGATCGCTGGAAGGTAACAGCCAACTGTACTAGCTGGTCATCCTCACCCCGGCAATGCTCCTTGTAGTACTCCACCAGATAAGGAGGAAGGAAGTGGAGCATGTCCTGCATCAGCAATGTGGGGGGAATTCCAGCTGTACCAACGGGGAACTTGTCGGCATACAGTACGCCGTAGTGGAAGTCTTTCTGCTCGTCGGGAACCTGCTTCGCCTGAGCGTTGTAGGACTTGGTGCCCCGGAAAGGAGACGTGCGGTAGAACACGGCTTCCACATAGGGCAGAGCTGCTTCGTAAAGCCAGGTGAAACCCTTCGACTTGGGAATGATTTCGAAACACTCGCCATCGATGTAAACGTGGTGATAGATGGGGCGACCGGCGATCGCAAAAATCCCATTCACCAAAAAGTTCATCGCATCGGGCACGCCCTTAAAGCCACCCTCATCGTAGATGTCCGACATCTCGAAGAACACCGGAGCCATCACTTCCCAGAATAGACCCAGGTTGGCGTAGTAAGACATCTGCCGTACTTGTTCCATGAACATATCAGGGAACATCTTGTACAGACTCATCATCATGGGGTTCTTCTTGAAGAAGGCGCGGATGGCGCGATCGGCGTTGGCCTTGTACTCGTCGCTGTCGAGGTACGCGTCAAACTGGCCATAGCCCATATCTCGACCATGCCACAGCATGGAGCGCATGCACTCTTCCGCGAACTCCATGTTGACGCGATCGTGATACCAGTGGTGCAGCAAACGGGGCACCCCTTTCTTCACCTCACCCTTCTCCATGAACTCCAGCAATTCGGGGTGTGCTTCGCCCGTGCCCCGCCAGATGCGCAGGTCGGCATTGTCCCCGGAGTAGTGGTTGTTCAGCTTCAGGTAGTCCTTGGGCAGGAAGTACTTGAAGAAGGGCAGGGGGTTGAGGAAAACACGCTCGGCGATGTAGAGCAGATCGCGCCAGTAGAAGTCCATTGGCACGGCGTAAGCCTTGTAGATGCCAATGATCTGCATCAGGTTTTCCTGGGTGTCAGGCAACATGGAGCCGCCTGCTTCCATCCGATGGATAATGTCGGCGAACTCGTGGGTGGAAGGGGGAATTTTTTCTGCCGCCATGGAGGGGGGACGGGAGGGAGCAACGGGAGGAGTTTCGGGGGTGGAAGTCCGGGGTGGGAGGGTGGCAGTCATTGGCTTTCTCGGTAATGTGAACAGATTTGGGAGATGTTCAACCGTCAGAGCTTGGCTTTGTTCTTCACTGTAGGTGGGTGGGGGGACACAAGATCCAATTGCGTTCAGGTTTTACCCCTGTATTTTGTCTGGGTTCCCCCAAGGTTTTGCCTATGGTTGACTATGGTTGGATGGAAGGTTGCTGACGAAGTTTCCAGGCATGGAACAAACTGGGGATGTCGTGTTGCCAGGTAGGCAGGATGAGGGTCATGGCGATTTCTTCCAGGGTGTGAATGATGCCAAGGGCGATCGCCAACCCCAACGCCCATCCGCCATAACTCGCTCCAAATAACATCAGCGTCGCAACCAGTAAACTCAAACCCCAGGCTTTTGCCGTGTAAGTGTGGTAACAGGCGGGCTGGCCATACTTGACCAGATTAATCACCCACCAGAGCGCTTGCAGTCCTAACACCGTGAGCAAGGGAACCTGAAAGGCCAGGATGATGTCTCGGTGGGTAAGCCAGGCGGCGATCGCAATGCAGACATATAGAAGGCGATCGGCCCAACTATCGGCCTGTCTTAATCCAGCAGTGCTGACTCCCAACCGACGGGCGATGACGCCATCAAAAATATCGGAGAGAACCGCTACCACGTAGGCCACCAGGAACCCGGTGCCCACCTGTCCGTCCAGGGAATCCCAGAGGAGGAAGGGGGCGATCGCAATACGCAGGGCAACCAGCAACATCGGAATGGAAGAGACCATAGGAATCGATTCGAGAAAGACTAGCTCTGTCATAACCGATACCCGTGTAGGATTTCGCTTGCCATTGCCGCTTTTGCAATTGCCTGGGGTTGAGTTGAGAAGGTTCAGGAAGAATTTGCTGCTTGTTGGAATTTTAGAAGCCCAGGTTCCTGGGAAACTTCAACATCCGATTGGTACTTAGTTCGGGGCAACCTCAGGATTGATAGCGATTTGTTGCAGTTCAACAGTGGGTACTGCCGCAACCATCGCTGTGCTCGTAGGCTCCAGCCAGCGCACTAACCAGGTGGGTTGAATGCCCAGGAAGAGGATCAGAATGGTCAGTACGAGAGCTGGCACTTTCTCGGCAGTCGTCACTTTGGGATAGTAAGCCGTTTTGTTATCCAGCTTACCGAAGCAGGTGCGATTCAGCAGAATCACAAAGTACACCGCTGTCAGACCGGTACCAGCCACCGCAAATAGGGTTTGGAGGGGGAACCGAGCATAACTGCCCTGGAAAATCAGGAATTCTGAAATGAAGCCTACCAGACCGGGGATACCAGCGCTGGCCATCGCGCCCACCACCAATAGAGAAGCCGTAGCCGGGAGACCGCGGATTGGGTTCATCAGACCATTCAATACATCCAGTTCACGGGTGCCAACTTTGGCTTCAATCACACCGACCAGATTGAACAGTACTGCCAGAATCAAACCGTGGGCCACCATCTGAGACACTGCACCAACCACGCTGAGGGCGGTTAGAGCTGCGCCACCGAGGAGGATGTAACCCATGTGACCGATGGAGCTGTAAGCCACCATGCGCTTGATGTCTTTTTGGGCGATCGCCGCCAACGCACCATACATAATGCTGACCGCAGCCCAGATTGCTAACCAGGGAGACAGTGTATTCCAGGCTTCAGGGAACAGCCCCAGACCGAAGCGGAAGATACCATAAGCGCCCAGTTTTGCCAGAACCCCGCCCAGCAGAATGGCAACGGGAGCCGAAGCCTCAACATAGGTATCCGGTAGCCAGGTGTGGAAGGGAACCAGGGGAATCTTGATACCGAAGCCGACGAGCAGCACACTCAGTAGAAGGATCTGCATCCCCAGGGGTAAGGTTTGACCCAGCAGGGATTCGAAGGCAAAGGAGGTGGAGTGCGTAAACCAGATCAGACCAAGGAAACCGAGCAGAATCAGCGCACCGGAAATTGCTGTGTAAATCAAGAACTTGGTGGCTGCGTAACTCCGCTTGCTACCGCCCCAGATGGACACCAGCAGGTAGAAGGGAATCAACTCCAGTTCGTAGAACAGGAAGAACAGCAGTAAGTTCTGTGCTGCGAAGGCTCCCGCAACGCCGCCCACAATCAGCAGCAGCATGGAGTAGTAAAGGCGGGGTCGCTCGATGTCGGTCTTGGTGCTTAGAATGGCAATCAGCGTCAGCAGGCTATTCAGCACCAGCATCAGCAGAGACAGTCCATCTACACCCAACTGGTAGTTCAAACCCAGTTGCTCAATCCAGGGAATGTTTTCTACAAACTGCATTCCGGTGTCGCCCAGATTGAACTGGAACATAACCACCAGGGAAAGAACCAGGGTGAAGGCTGTAACCGCTGCTGCACCCCAACGAGCCTGCAGGCCCGACACGTTGCCGGGGGCGAAGGCCACCACTCCGGCACCGATGATGGGAATCCAAATCAACAAACTCAACATGATCGAAGTCTCTTCCTGAAAGGGCAAATCGTAACGAAACGCAAGTGCTCAGAGGAATCAGCGGCAGATTAGCTGCCAAATACCAGGGACACGCGGGACAGGAACGACCAGCTCATCAGAACACCAATCAGCACCGTACCCAGAGCGATCGTGAGCATATAGAACTGTCCCTTTCCGGTGGTGCTGTACTTCAGGGTTTCGCCACCCAGAATGGAGGCCAGACCGACCGCATTCACCAGACCATCAACGAAGTAGCGATCGAACCAATCTGTCATGCGGGAGATGATATCGACACTGCCAACCACACTGGACTTGTAGATGCGGGGGGTGTAGAAGTCGTAGGCAAATAGGTCTTGCAAACCTTTCCAGGGAAGTTGCACGGGCTTGGGAATGAACTTGCCGATGTAGACAACAGCACCGAGGCTCAGACCGAAGATGCTCGACCAAGTGAGCATAAGCGCTACATCTTTGTTCAGCACGGCCCAGTCAGGCAGTAGGTGCAGACTTTGTAGAACCAGGGGCAGGTGCAGTGTGAAGGCAGCACCGAAGACCATGGGGAGGGTGACAGGCCAGAGGTTTTCGGGCGATCGCAAGGTCATCGGCTTAGTATCACCAGCGAAAATCAGACCAAATACCCGAACTACTGCGAAGGCCGACAACGCATTGATCAATAGCAGCAGACCCAGAATCACTGGGCTAGTTTGCCAAATACCATCCGCCAGATTCAGCATTGACCAGAAACCACCCAGGGGAGGCAGAGCCACCAGACCCAACGCACCCGCAACGAAGGACAAGCCAGTAACAGGGCGCTTCTTCCACAGGCCACCCAGTTGAGTCAAGTCTTGAGTGATGTTGTTCAGAACGATGGAACCACTGCTCATCACCAGAGCGGTCATGGCCATCGCATGGGTCAGAACGATTAGCAGAGCTGCATCAACATGGCCAGTACCCACTGCAATGAAGGTTAGACCCATGTAAGCGCTGACGAGATAGGAAATGGCACGCTTAATATCAATTTGGGCGATGGAGATGAGGGTGCCGCCGAGAGCGGTGATGGCACCAATGGCGATCGCCGCCGACATCACAAAAGGAGACAGAGCCAACACCGGTTCCATCTTCACCAGAATCCAGGCACCCGTCGCCACAACTACAGAGTTCCGCAGAATCGTGCTGGGGAAGGGACCTTCCATTGCCTCATCCAACCACAGGTGCAGCGGGAACTGAGCGCACTTACCCATGGGGCCTGCCAGCAGAGCCAAACCGACCAGCGCCATCAGTTTTGGATCAACCTGCGCGGTTTGTGCCCACTCAGCTAACTCAGTAAAATTCCAGGTTCCAGACAGAGGATATAGCGCCAAAACGCCCATTAGCAGGAACAAGTCACCGACTCGCTTGGTCAGGAACGCATCCCGCGCCCCTGTCACGACCAGGGATTGGTTCAGCCACAGACCCACTAAGAGATAAGTACCGAGGGTCAAAATTTCGAGGATGACATAGCCGAAGAACAACGAGTCGCACAAAACCAGGCCACACATCCCCGCTTCAAAGAGGGCCAGCAGGGCGTAGAATCGAGCCCAACCCCAATCCATCTCCAGGTAACCAATGGCATAAATTTGAGCCATCAGGTTTATCCCAGTGATGAGGATCATGGCTCCGACAGTCAGGCTCGAAATCATCACCGGAAGGGTGAGATCGAGCCCAGCTACTTGCAGCCAGGGAAAGTATTCGTAAATCGCAGGCTGATTCCACACAGCGGGAAAAGCCAGCAGCGCATGCACGAAGGCAAAGAACGTCATGAAGGCGTTGACGTAGCCAGCAGGACGGGGACCTGTGCGTCGCGTGACGGAAGGAAACCAGATCACCGACAGCAGCATCCCCACCAATGGATAGATTGGAACCAACCAGGCGGTTTGTGCGAACAAGGAAGTCATCAGCCTCAGCCCCAGATTGAAGTTGAACAAACCTGTGACCAATTCCCAAAACGGAAATTGATCGAGAGCAGCGGATACGCGAACTCTAGGTAATTAGTGCTTAGACAACCGGGGTGATCTCACCAGTGTGAGAACTGTTCACCCCGAAATGAAAAGGATAGAAACGACTCTATGGGAACCATAAGAATCATTGAAAAACGTCTATCCTTAAAACAATATTAATCGAATAAGTTCTCCGATCAACCCCGTATCCAATTAATTTTTCTGATTCATTTGAGAATGAGGAGCAATGGCTAGATGTGGCTGATGCGGCTACCCCGACTGCTTTCGCCGTCGTTTTTCTTCTGCTCGTAACATTCTTTCCTTAAGAGTGGCATTGCGAGTTGCGATGTCGTCCCGTCCTGCATACCATGGCGGCACATCATCATAATCAGGAACACCATCGTCAATCATATACCGAGAGTTGGGATCCTTCGGGTATCCAACGGGCACTGCTCCCACACAAATAACCAATAGTTTCGATAGGGAAGCTGCTTTTAACGCGCGTTTTGTAGCAGGAGATACGCGCACAATGTCTCCTGGCTCTAATGATACCAATTCTCCATTGAGCAACAGAAAACCGTTGCCCTCAATCACAATATAAACCTCTTCCTGCTCTGCGTGAGTATGGGTGAAGGTATATCCTTCATCGGGTGGCAGGGAAATTAGCCCCAGTGCAACCCCTTGCAAGTTGAGTTGGCGGCGTGGGCTAGTGAGGTAGGGCAGATTCGCGAAGTCGAAATGAGCTTTGTTGTAGGGAGGAGTCATAGACCAGGGAATGGAGAAAACTATGGGCGATCGCCACCCTAACCTTCATCATCACAACTATTGTGCATATAGCAATGGGCAAGTGCGTTAAGTACAGCAACGGTGGTGTGGAGCACGAAGTGCTCCACACCACCGTACTTAATCAACCCGCACAGCGCTATAAGCCAAGCTAAGACACCGGGTCTTTCTAAAAACACCCGGTGTCTGGTTCCTGCAAAATTTGGGTTACTGAATGGAGCGAACGCTCCATTCAGTAACGGGCAAAATTCGATAGAGTAGTCCTAACGTTCTACTTGCGATGATGACCTGTGCCAGAACTGCCTGAAGTTGAAACGGTGCGTCGAGGGCTGAATCAGACAACACTGCACCAGTCCATTACCGGAGGGGACGTGTTGCTAGAGCGCACGATCGCCCACCCAGATCCCATCGGTTTCTTAGCGGGGTTAAAGGGGACGGCGATCGCCCAATGGCACCGTCGCGGCAAGTACCTCATCGGTGAACTGGAAGACGGGGCTGGCTGGCTCGGCGTTCACCTTCGCATGACGGGGCAATGTTTATGGACAGCTCCTGACGAACCGCTTCAGAAACACTGCCGAGTGCGCCTGTTTATGGGTGAGGGGCGAGAATTGCGGTATGTGGACCAGCGCACCTTTGGACAAATGTGGTACGTGCCGCCAGGAGTTGTACCCGAACGGGTGATCACCGGATTGCAATCCCTTGGACCAGAACCGTTATCCACAGACTTCACCGTCGACTATTTAATGGCACAACTACAGAATCGGGCGCGACCCATCAAGAACGCGTTGCTGGATCAGGCCGTGGTGGCAGGCATCGGCAATATTTATGCTGATGAAGCCCTTTTCCTAAGTGGTATTCGGCCTCAGCAGCTATGCCTGAAGTTACGTCCGAAGCATTATAAGAAGATCCACGCGGCGATTCAGCAGGTCTTGGCAGATGCGATCGAAGCGCGAGGCACCACTTTCAGCGACTTTCGCGATGTGGAAGGTATCAACGGCAACTATGGGCATAAGGCTTGGGTGTATGACCGAGAAGGCGAACCCTGCCGAAACTGTGGTGGGTTGATTCAGCGATTGAAGCTGGCAGGGCGATCGGCGCATTTTTGTAAGGATTGTCAGAAGTAGGGCAGAAAGCAGGAGGCAGGAGGTAAGAGGTAGAAGGATCGAATTTACAGATATTTCCTTCTGCCCTCTGCCTTCTTCCCTCCGTCCTCTGCCTTCCCAATAGTCGCTATCAAAAAAGCAAAAGCTCTTCCTACTGCTTAAGGGGAAGTGAGAGCCTTACAATGCTGGAAGAAATGTGAAGCATGAGGGAGGGTACTATGGCCATTAAGAAGGGGGATACTGTGCGGGTCGTCCGCGAGAAGCTTGAGGGAAGTTTGGAAGGATCCGCCAGTGATCAGCGGTTCTCACCCTACATTTTTGAAACCAAAGGTGAGGTTTTAGACATCCGGGGAGACTATATGTTTGTCAAGTTTGGTCGAGTACCAACCCCTTCCTTCTGGATCCGCGCTGACCAATTGGAAAAGTTTGAGTAATTAGTAGCGGTTTTCAACTGTTGCAAATATTTAGATTAGTGGAGGTGTTTTGCACCTCTACTATTTTTAGTTTGAGGAATTGGCTTTTCAGTGTGCTGCACCGGAAAAAGCCAATTCCTCAAACGTTTTTTATATCATTTCTGGTCATGCTTCAAACCTGTGGATGGGGTGTGGGGGAAGAAGCACTTTGTGCTCCCTCCTCCACACCCTATCCAAACCTCAGTTCGGGATAAGCTGAAGTGCTCATTTTGGCGTGCGCTTTGCGCACGCCAAAATGAGCGTTTTCGAGTGCCGCGCAACGCGCGGCACTCGAAAACGCCCTTAACCCGAACTCAGGTTATCCAACAGGCCTAGAAAACTACCTCATTAATTAATTTGATGAGATCTCACGGATCAGGGCGATCGCTAGCTATGGTGGAAGCAAGCGTGACGGGCTGGCCGTTTTTCTCTTCAGAGCCATGAAACTATCGTCCTCTCATCTCCCTACTTGTAAAGCTGCGCAGGTTGCCGTCATCGGTGCTGGAAATGTGGGTAGCACCCTGGCGCAGCGAATTGTTGAAAAAGATTTAGCCAATGTTGTGTTGCTGGATATCGCGCCAGGCCGCCCGAAAGGGGTTGCCCTGGATTTGATGGAAGCTAGCGGCATTGAAGGTCATGATCGCACCATTTTGGGCACTACTGATTTTGCCGATACCGTCGGTTCTGACATTGTGGTGATTACCGCAGGCTTTCCTCGAAAGCCAGGGATGACTCGTGATGATTTGCTGAAGGCTAATACACAGATTGTGGTGGGTGCGGTGAAGCAGGCGATCGCCCACTCCCCTGATGCCCTGTTCATCATTGTCACGAATCCCCTGGATGTCATGACTTACATGGCCTGGAAGGTGAGCGGGCTTCCTTTCCAACGGGTCATGGGGATGGCTGGTATTCTCGATTCATCCCGGTTCGAGACATTTATTGCGATGGAACTGGGGGTTTCGACGGCCGATGTGGATGCAATGGTGCTGGGCAGTCATGGTGACTTGATGGTGCCGTTGCCCCGCTACTCTACCGTGAACGGAATTCCTATCACGGAATTACTGGACGTTGCAACCATTAACCGTTTAGTGGAACGTACCCGTAATGGTGGCGCAGAAATTGTAGAACTGATGCAAACCGGAGGGGCGTACTATGCGCCTGCATCCTCGGTCTGTGTGATGGTAGATACGATTTTGCGCGATCGCTCCCGCCTCCTGCCCGTCGCGGCCTACCTGGAAGGGCAGTACAAGTTAGAGGATGTGTTCATCGGCGTTCCAGCACGGCTGGGGTGTCGTGGGGTAGAGACAGTTCTGGAGTTGGAATTGAGCGATCGCGAACTGGAAGCTTTGCACGAGTCCGCTGAAGCTGTGCGTCAGGGAACCCAAACTGCGTTGGCGTTGCTGTGATGAAGGCTAAGACACCGGGTGGTTCTAAAAACACCCGGTGTCTGGTGTTTTTGTAAAAATAGTTTCCTACAATTTGGGTAATCCTATTTCAACAAAGTCTTTATGTCGGATACCCTGAAGCTCCTCACCAGCCTGAATGATGCAGGTCCGGGTCTTGATCCGAAGTAGGGTTTGGCCTCTCTTGAGTTCTGTGGCATGGAAATACCCCCAAAAAATTAAATCCCTGGTTTCCTTAAGAAACGGGGAATCTGGGGTGCAAAGGTAATGCTTTACGTAGTTGGAGGGCAATTCGCTTCTATTAGAGTTCCATGAAGCATCGATCTTGAGAAGAACTTAATATCTGCCTCTGATTCTTCACGGTTGGTATGGGGCTTACAATTGATGTGAACTGGGCATAGGTACTGAAGTAACGGATGATTGAAAACACAACCCGTTTGCAGCTACAGGCCAACATCTCTATACCGCAAGAGTCTCTTACTGCTTTTTGCCAGAAGTGGAAGATTCAAGAGCTTTCCTTTTTTGGTTCCGTTCTGAGGCAAGATTTTCGTCCCGATAGCGATATTGATGCCTTGGTTAGTTTTGAGGAAGGGGCACCTTGGGGGCTCCTGGAGCTGGTGCGAATGAAGCGTGAACTTTCCACCTTGCTGGGGCGTGATGTTGACTTACTGACTAAAAAGTCAATTGAGCAAAGCCATAACTGGATCCGCCGTAAGGAAATTTTAGGAACAGCTCAAGTTATCTATGTCGCGGGATGATGCTTCGCTATTGGATATTGTTCGAGCTGGACAGTTGGTCTTACAGTTTGCCCAAGGGCTTGGTCGCGAACAATTGAACGCTGATTTGCGAACACAATCAGCAATTCTTTATCAAATTGCAATTATGGGAGAAGCGACCAAGCGTTTATCTCGAGAGTTGCGCACAAAACATCCAGAAGTGCCCTGGGACGATATTGCTGGGATGAGGGATATTATCACCCATCAATACGATCGCCTTGATCTGAATATTGTTTGGCAAGTTGTCCAAAAGAACATTCCTGAACTATTGGCCTTAATTTTGCCATTGCTACCAGATGAAAATCTTTAGCGAATGAGCCTTCCTCTTGCTAGAACGATCGCTCACACTACTGCCCCTCAGATCCCAAAGGCTTAGAATCTAGATGAATCGCTCTTAGTTAAGGGCGATCGCGCAGCACAGCACAGGGGTTAAATCATCGCATGGTCAAACGAATCGTTTTGATAGCCGGGTTTGAATCCTTTAATGCGGATTTGTATCGACAGGCGGCGAAGGTGGCGCAAGAGCGGTGTCCAGAGTTGGAGATTGCGGTGTTTAGCGATCGCGATCTGGCTGCCAAACCGGAGGCGATCGCCCATGCCCTGTCCGAAGCTGACGTATTCTTTGCCAGCCTGCTGTTTGACTACGACCAGGTGATTTGGCTGCGAGAACGGGCACAGCACATCCCCATTCGATTGGTCTTCGAGTCGGCGTTGGAGCTGATGAGTTTGACTCAGTTGGGGAAGTTTGCGATCGGCGACAAGCCCAAGGGAATGCCCAAGCCCGTGCAATTTATCCTTAGCAAGTTTGGTGGTACCCAGCGGGAAGAGGACAAGCTGGCGGGCTACATTAGTTTTCTGAAGGTTGGCCCCAAACTGCTCAAGTACATCCCTGTGGGGAAAGTGCAGGATCTTCGCAACTGGCTAATCATTTACGGCTATTGGAATGCGGGCGGTTCTGAAAACGTCGCATCCATGTTTGTGTATTTGGGCGAGAAGTATCTGGGTCTGACGGTGGATAGCATCCCCGATGTAATCGAAACGCCTAACATGGGCTTGTTACATCCTGAGTATGACGGGTATTTTGAGTCGCCCAAAGCGTATTTAGAGTGGTATCAACAACGCTTCCCTAATACGAATCCCGTTGTTGGGATGTTGCTGTATCGAAAGCATGTCATTACGAAGCAACCTTATATTCCTCAGCTCATTCGTTACTTTGAGCAAGCGGGATTAACGCCACTGCCCATTTTCATCAACGGCGTGGAAGGTCATGTGGCGGTGCGCGACTGGATGACCACGGATTATGAGCAGGAGCAGCGATCGCAAGGCAACATCGAACTCCCGTCTTTGACAAAAGATGCCGTGAAAGTGGATGCGATCGCCTCCACCATCGGCTTCCCTCTCGTTGGTGGCCCAGCGGGTTCAATGGAAGCAGGTCGCCAGGTCGAAGTCGCCAAGAAAATTCTGAGTGCCAAAAATGTGCCCTACTTTGTCGCGGCTCCGTTGCTGATTCAGGATATTCATTCCTGGACACGGCAAGGGATTGGAGGGCTGCAAAGTGTCGTGTTGTATGCACTGCCCGAGTTGGATGGGGCGATCGATCCCGTGCCATTGGGGGGATTAGTCGGTGACAAAATCTACCTCATTCCCGAGCGGGTTCAACGCTTGACTCAGCGTATTAATAATTGGATTGCGCTACGCCAGAAACCACCTGCTGGGCGGAAGGTGGCGATCGTCCTCTACGGTTTCCCGCCAGGCTACGGGGCAACTGGAACAGCCGCCCTGCTGAACGTGCCCAAATCCCTGATCAAGTTACTTCAAACGATGAAGGCCCAGGGCTATGACGTGGGCGACATCCCCGAGGATGGCGAAGAACTCATTGAGCAGGTGCGTCAGGCTGATGAATTGTTTGTCGGAGTGACTCCTACCGACGTCAGCCTTGAGGAGGCACCGATCGCCACGGTCACCGCTCGCAAACTGGAACATTGGCTCGGTTATTTGCTGACGCGGCGGATTGAGAAGCAGTGGAAGTCGTTGTCGGACACAGGTATACGGACGGTGGCGATCGCTGAACGCCCCGAAGAATCCCGCTATCTCCTGGGCGGCGTGCAACTTGGCAATGTGTGGATCAGTGTGCAGCCGCCTTTGGGGTTGCAAGGCGACCCCATGCGTCTCATGTTTGAGCGAGATTTAACACCCCATCCGCAATACGCCGCCTTCTACAAGTGGTTGCAAAATGACTTTCAGGCGGATGCCGTTGTGCATTTTGGCATGCACGGCACCGTGGAATGGCTACCCGGTTCACCGTTGGGGAACACCGGCTATTCCTG
Source organism: Leptolyngbya sp. FACHB-8 (assembly GCF_014695575.1). GTDB lineage: Bacteria > Cyanobacteriota > Cyanobacteriia > Elainellales > Elainellaceae > Vacuolonema. The sequence goes on from NZ_JACJOO010000032.1 coordinate 29,210, forward strand.
GTCAGACATTCTGCTAGGGAATTTGCCGAACCTCTACATCTATGCGGCGAATAATCCCTCGGAGTCGATTTTGGCCAAGCGGCGGGGCTATGGGGTGCTGATTTCCCATAATGTGCCGCCGTATGGTCGGGCGGGGCTTTATAAGGAACTGGTGACGTTGCGGGATTTGATTGCGGAGTATCGCGAAGACCCGGAAACAAATGCGGCATTGAAGGAGGCGATCGCCAAAAAGATCCTCGACACGGGTTTAGAAGCAGACTGCCCCTTTGAGGAATCCCGTCACCTGGGCATTGAATTCACCCCAGAAAACTTGCGAATGTTTAGTGCAGAGGTGTTCAATCGTTATCTGCTGAAGCTCTACGAATATCTACAAGTTCTGGAAAACAGGCTCTTCTCTTCCGGATTGCATGTGTTGGGAGACGCACCCGATGAAGATCGAATGAGAGATTATCTGGCCGCTTACTTTGGGGAGGAATGGCCACAGGTCGAGGGGGCGATCGCTACTCCCGAGTCTACTAATGGTCTTGCAGACAAAGTACAACAGGCCGCCCTCATTCGTACTCTGCTGAGCCAGACAACGGATGAACTCACGAACCTGCTGCGGGGGCTGAATGGTGAGTACATTCCTCCAGCACCGGGAGGAGATTTACTGCGGGATGGGCCTGGGGTACTGCCGACAGGACGCAATATTCATGCACTCGACCCTTACCGGATGCCATCGCCTGCCGCCTATGAGCGAGGACGGGAGATTGGCCGAAAGCTCATTGCTCAGCATCTTGAAGAACACGGCACTTACCCCGAAACTGTGGCGGTGATGTTGTGGGGCTTAGACACAATCAAAACCAAGGGTGAATCCATTGGGATTCTGCTGGAATTGGTAGGAGCTGAACCTGTGAAGGAGGGCACAGGCCGGATTGTGCGTTACGAGTTAAAACCCCTGAGCGAGATGGATCATCCCCGTATCGACATCTTGGGTAATCTGTCAGGGATTTTTCGGGACAGCTTTGTGAATGTGATTGAGCTGTTGGATGACCTGTTCCATCGGGCTGCTGAAGCGGATGAGCCGGAGGAGCAAAATTTTGTCAGAAAGCATGCGATCGCCCTCCAATCCCAAGGCGTCGAAAACCCCTCAGCTCGTTTGTTCTCCAACCCTGCGGGCGACTTTGGCTCCCTGGTAAACGATCGCGTCACCGATTCTAACTGGGAATCCGGTTCTGAATTAGGAGACACCTGGACAGGTCGCAATACTTTCAGCTATGGGCGAAAGGACAAGGGCCAGGCTCGTCCCGAAATCCTCAACACATTGCTGGGAAGTACCGATCGCATCGTTCAACAAATTGATTCCGTCGAATATGGTCTGACAGATATTCAGGAGTACTACGCCAATACAGGTGGTCTAAAGAAAGCGGCTGAAATGAAAAAAGGTCGAAAGGTGACGGCTAGTTTCGTCGAAAGCTTCTCGAAGGACACCACGCCCCGTAACCTGGAAGACCTGCTGCGAATGGAGTATCGCACTAAGTTACTCAACCCCAAGTGGGCTGAGGCAATGGCAGATCAAGGCTCAGGTGGAGCCTACGAAATCTCCCAACGGATGACGGCTCTGATGGGATGGGCGGGTACGGCCGACTTCCGGGAGAACTGGGTTTACGACCAGGCAGCTGATACCTATGCCCTGGACCCGGAAATGGCTGAGAAGTTGCGTAAGTCTAATCCTGAAGCCTTCCGCAATATTGTGGGACGCATGTTAGAAGCCCACGGACGCGGGTTCTGGCACCCCGATGACGAGAAGCTGGAAAAACTGCAACAGCTTTATGAACTGACGGATGAGGTATTAGAAGGCGTTGAAGTTTAGAAGACTCATGCGTTTTCTGCAAACGACCCCGTCTTCATTCAGTAACCCCCAACCCACACGCTTCCAGATGATTCATCCATGCCCCAAACCCCTCTCGGCGGAAGCGTGTCGGTTCTTCTGGAGTTGGTTCCTGTACCTGCCACTGATGCCAGGGAAACATCCCCAGGGGAAGCGTGATGCTATTTTCCTGAGTAGGAAGATCAAAAAATTTGAGCCAGGTTCCGTTTTGTTTCCAACCCACCGCTTCGCCAAATTTGTTGTAGTCCCGGTTGACTGCTGGGCTCTCCCAAATCTGGCGTTGAATGCCGAAGCTGAAGCGATCGCCACTGCTCTCTCGCCATAACTGCTCCAGATTCTGCAGCCTATAACAGGGGATTGAACGGATCTGCTCCGGAGTCAGCAAATGAGGTTTCACGCTTTCTCCAGCAGGCGTAGATGCTTCCCAAACCATCACGCTCATGGCTTGATCCATATTCCGCCAGTGCTTAGCCTGTAAGGATTGGTGGAACTCATAGGATGGTGAGAGACAACCGCCGTTCGTGACGTTACCGTCTGGCATCGTGGTATTGCAGAGCCGCAGCCCGGTGAATGGAAAATCAAGGTTGGCATCTGTCAAATTGGCTCTATCCATATAGGCGGGAATGCCTTTCAGACGGCTGAAGTCGGCCGCTACCAGGTTGGCACCAATGAACAGGGCATCGGTGAGATCCGCCTCAACAAATCGTGCTCCATTCAGATTGGCCTTGCTGAAGTCAGCTTTTTGCAAGTTCGCACCCGAAAAATCGGTACGGATAGCTTTCGTTTCTACCAGATTGGCTTGCATCAAGTCGGCTTCCCGCAGATCCGCATCCTGCAAACTGGTGGCTGTTCCGCTAAAGTCGGTGCCCCTAAGGTTGGCGCGGCGCAATCTGGCACCAACCAGATTTGCTTCCCGCAGAATTTGATGCGGGCAATCGATTCCTTCGAGGCTTTTGTCATTGAAGGCGGCCATTCGGAGCTCTACCTCGCAACGATCGCCACGCACATGGGTTGAGCGACTGGTTATCAGGTGCAGAGAAAAGATGACCAGGAGTGTTGCGATCGCTAACCCGACCCATCGGTTTTTCCCAAACTTGCGACTCATTGCAAACAACCTATCAATAAGAACATCACCAATGAAGGGGATATGGATAACCACATATCAAACCTTTGTTCTAAAAAATTCCTGCTATTGCCGGAGCTACCCGGTTATGTAATATCCCCCAGAAAGGTGACCATTTAGCATACCCGTGGGTCATGTTGAATGAGTCGGTAACTTCTATTCTTAAGTTATGAGTTTGAGAGTGCAGTCAGGATTTTCACTCCTTTGACCAGGAGCATGGCTCATGGCAAAGGAATGGATATCTGACAGCCCCTGCGATCGCCGCTCTTGCTCTCCATATCGGTAAATCAGCTTCCTTCCAGGCTGTGTTCTATCGGTGAGCGATCGCCCCTATGACTCGCAAATCAGGAGAAATTCCTACCTGTGTCGTAATTGTGTAAGTATCATGTCTCCCATTCATATCAAACCTCTGCGCTTGCTGTTAGCCTTTCTAACAGTCGGGTCTATTGCGCTCACGATTCCGAATCCCCCAAACTTGCCTCTGCAAGATACCCTTGGAGATATGTTTGCACTGTGGGAAGCAAATGAGTCCTAGAGCCTGTTCTGTCTTTTTTTCGTGCGCGAAGTTCACGAAAAAAATAATCCTTTCAGTTAGCTTTAAAACATGTCCTAATATCAAACCCCGTTGAATCAGCATCTTATGCTTATTCAACTGGATAATATTAACTTCTACGGACCCTCAATACTGTCGCATCATCTCGTAGATGTCGGCGGCTACCGTAGAGATGGGAGTAGACGTAACAGAACTCGCTACCCAAGAAGAAAATTTGACAGGTTAGATATATCCACAGCATTAAAACCATGACACCACCGATGATGCCATAGGAACGGTATTGGGCACCGATGTGAATAACGCTATTACTTACGAGATACTGCAATAGCATAAACAGGACGGTCGTGAACAGTGCCCCAATCCAAATGTCTCCCCATCGTACTCGTGTTGATGGAAGAATTTTGAATAAAACCATGACAATTAAAATGAGAACGAGGAATGTCACAAAAATCTGAACATTCCGAATAACGGTTACTTCGTCTAGTTGAATAAAATTGATATAAGAATTAAACTCTTTTAGCAAACGCCGTAGAATATCAAAAGCTAACTCAGCCACAAGAGAAACGACCATAATGGCTGACGAGCTGAAGACTAGAGAAAATGCAAAAAACTTTTCTTTTAAGAAGAGTAGGAGTGTGTCCTGGATAGGTTTGGGTTGCGTTTTGAGATAATGAACTTTCCAAATTTTGTCGACGGAACGGCTGAGAGCACCAAACACATTGCTGGCAGCCAGTAGAAGCAGGAAGAAACCTGTAATTCCAGCTCCAACGCTACTGTTGTCCAGATGAAACAGGACGTCCCGAAACACACTGTAGGCGGCGTCAGGCAGAATTTGATTGGCATACGCCAGGATATCTTGAATTAAAGCCGCGTCTGATCCCAGCACCCACCCCATAATGCTCAGCACTACCAGAAAGATGGGAAACATGGAGAACAGGGCGTAATAGGCCAGAGCTGCTCCCATTTCTAAACATTCATCTCGTTGCCATTCATGAATTGTGCGGATGATGAGTTGGGCTGGCCGTGACGGCAGCACCTGGAATTTGACAAATTCAATCACAGAATCCTCATTGATGACGTTGTTTCACCGATATTACCGAAGGTTTGGTACGGGATATCACCGTAACCGCACAATCTGGCTGAGCCTGCCTATATTTTGAGATTATGCTGTCCCAAAAGGGTGGCAGCATCTAAATTTGAGATTTTGATACAAAAAAGCAAAACACCTGTGTCACGTTATTTTCTAACACCCATGACTACAGGGGGGAGGTATGGTAAAGCACCCATCTAGGTCGTGGCGATCGCTACCCTAATAGCTATTCTAGCCAGTTGCATAGGCTCAGGTGCCACTTCCCCAATCTGCCCGCCTTTCACCGACTCCTTGGCTCTCCTGCTCCCCTGCCCCAAAATACGGTATATACCAACATGGGACAAATTTACATGGAGCGATATCGATGGCAGACACAACCCTGGGCGTAGCCGTCATCGGCACAGGTTTTGGCCAGAAAATTCACATTCCTGGGTTGCAGGCTCACCATCGGACGAAGGTTGTGGCGGTACAGCACCGAGACATAGCGAAGGCCCAACAAGTAGCCGACGCTCACCAAATCCCCCATGCTTGCGCCACTGTTGAAGAAATTGTTGCTCTGCCAGACGTTCAGGCAGTCAGCATTTCTACCCCACCATTTCTACATTATGAGCAGGCCAAAATTGTTCTCCAAGCCGGGAAACACTTGCTGCTGGAGAAGCCAACAACGCTGACGGTAGAAGAAGCTCGGGTGTTGCAAAGCATCGCTCACCAGACAGGCGCTGTCACCGCGTTAGATTTTGAATTCCGGTTTGTGCCTGCCTGGATGCGCCTTTCAGAACTGCTGGCAGAAGGCTTCGTTGGTCAAAAGCGCCTGATCAAAATCGACTGGCTCGTATCAGGACGAGCCGACCCCAACCGTCCCTGGAACTGGTATGCCCGCAAAGATCAGGGAGGTGGCGCATTGGGTGCGGTAGGTTCCCATATCTTTGATTACATCGCCTGGCTTTTTGGCCCCGTTCAGCGGCTTAGCGCCCGTCTCACTACTAGCATCCCAACCCGGCCTGACCCTGTTACGGGAACTCCCCAACCTGTCACTGCCGACGATACCGCAATGATTGCCCTGGAATTAGCTGATGGAACTCCAGTGCAAGTTACGCTGAGCGCGGCCACTTATCAAGGACGGGGCCATTGGGTGGAGGTGTATGGCGATCGCGGCACCCTAGTCCTCGGTAGTGATCACCAAACCGACTACGTCCACGGTTTCAAACTCTGGGCCGCTCCAGCAGACGAACCCTTGACCGAAGTGGAAATCCCTGACCGTCTCCAATTCCCCCAGGTCTACCCGGATGGTCGCCTCGCGCCATTTATCCGAGTGGTGGATCAGTGGGTTAAAGGCATTGATGAAGGGCGATCGCTCACCCCCTCCCTCCCTGAAGGGATCGCCTCCCAACTGCTGATGGATCTCACCCACCAATCCAACGAAACGGGCACCTGGGTCAACGTACCCACCTAATAAAGGGGCGACAAACCCATAGAGGGGTAGGGGCGTAGCATGCTACGCCCCTACCCCTCTATGGGTTTGTTCTTAATGTGATCCGGTGGTCTTTACCTTGCCAAAACGGCGATCACGCTTCTGGTAATCTGCTAGAGCCCGGTGGAACTCAGCCCGGTCAAAATCAGGCCAGAAGGTATCGGTTACATAGATTTCTGCATAGGCCATTTGCCACAGCAGGAAGTTACTAATCCGCATCTCACCACTGGTACGGATGAGCAGGTCAGGGTCACAGATACCGCTGGTGTAGAGGTGTCGCTCGAAGAGAGATTCGTCAATGTCTTCAGGTTGGAGGGTGCCCTGTTGAATCTGGGTAGCGATCGCCCGACATGCCTGCACAATCTCCTGCCGCCCACCATAATTGGTCGCAATGGTGAAGCGGATGCCCTGATTGTTGGCCGTTTGCTCCATCGACCGCTGAATCTCATCCTGTAGGGATTGGGGCAGCGCTAACAGATTTCCAGCGAAGCGGATTCGGACTCCTTCCGACATCATTTCTTTAAGCTCTTGCCGCAGCACCCGCTCAAACAGAGTCATTAAAAAGTCCACTTCTTCCAGTGGACGTCCCCAGTTCTCCGTCGAAAAGGCATAGGCAGTCAGTGCTTCAACTCCCCAATCTCGGCAGCAGCGAAGGAGGTCTTTGAGGGCATCTACGCCCCGACGATGCCCCATAATGCGGGGGAGCCCCCGTCTCTGTGCCCAGCGCCCGTTGCCATCCATAATGACCGCGACGTGCCGGGGCAGGCGATCGCGTTGTAGGTCAGCAGGCAACTCCCTAAGAACGGTTGGCTTTGCTGTCATTTTTTCTCCGAGAAGCTGACGATGAAGGACGGATAGGCTTAAGGATGGATCGTAACCGCTCGCCGAGCTGACGACCCAGGCTACGCAACTGCGGAGCCACGGGCTCTCGCTCGACCGACTGAGAGAAACGGGCGACTAACAGTTCCCTCAGTTTACTGCTCGTTAGGGGTCGATTTAGTGTTCCCCGTTCCGCCAGAGAAATTGACCCTGTTTCTTCAGATACAACAATGCAAAGGCAATTTTCGACTCGCTCGGTAATTCCCATGGCGGCCCGGTGGCGAGTGCCTAGCTGTCGTGATGCAACCCGTTCAGACAGCGGCAAGATGACTCCAGCCGCCACAATACGATTAGCGCGAATCAGTACCGCTCCGTCATGAAGCAGGGTTGAAGTTTGAAAAATTGTTTGTAAAAGTTCTTTAGAAAGTTCTGAATTAAGCCGTACTCCAGGCACCGAAAAATCCCGCTCATCCATGGGTGCGCCTGTTTCCAGCACCATCAATGCTCCCGTTCGATTCTGAGACAACTCTTTGACAGCATCGACGATCTCATCAATAACGTTGTCTGCCTTGGGGATGGTTTCCGTATTCGGTTGTAACAATTGTAAGATTTCGCCACGTCCAAGCTGCTCCAGGAACCGGCGAAATTCGTTTTGTAGAATCAGGGCCATTGCCACAGCGGCCCCAATGACGAGCTTTTCCAGCACAAAGCTGAGTAGCCTCAGCCCCAGTGTGTTGCTTAGGGCTGAGGCCAGCATTAGGACAATCAGCCCTCGTACCATCCACAGCGTTCGGCGTTCTCCAATGATCACCAGAACCACATAGGTCAGTAAAAGGACCGATATCAGGTCAATTGCCGGAAGCAGTAAAGACTGAGTCCAGCCGAGGTTTGTCAGCCATTGCTTCAGCAGAGAACCCATCAGACTAGAGCTGGAGTTGGTCGATGGCCGAGACAGCACAGGGCTGTATGACGGCGAGGAGCAGGTGTAAACGGAAAGACAGATTCCAGGTAACAGGATTAGCTAACTTAGCATACCCATTGAGATGGGCCAAGAAAGCGGGTATGTTACCGCGCTCCCCTGTTTTCCCTCAATCTACACTCCGATCGCTCCTATCGTACAATTCGACGGGAATTCTCTCGATCAGCTTTTTTGTAAACGTTCGGGAAGACGATCCTGCCGCACCAGGTCGGCATAAGTCTCTCGCTGAAGGATGAGATTTGCTTCGCCATCACGAACCAACACTGCTGCTGGGCGAGTCAATCGGTTGTAGTTTGAGGCCATGCTGTAATTGTAGGCTCCGGTCGCCATCACAACGACCACGTCTCCCGGCTCCGTTTCAGGAAGCTTGGCATCTTTGATCACAATGTCGCCCGATTCGCAGTGCTTCCCGGCGATCGCCACCGACTCTGTCATAGGAGCCGACATCTTACTCGCTGCCGCTACCCGATACACCGACTGGTAAGTAATGGGGCGAGGGTTGTCAGACATACCACCATCGACCGTGACATAGGTGCGAATGCCGGGAACCGTCTTCTGGCTACCCACGGTGTAGGCCGTGACGCAGGAGGAACCGATGAGCGATCGCCCTGGCTCAGAAACCAACCGTGGCAATGGGAAGCCTTTTTCTTCACACGCTTTCACCACACCATCACAAATAATCTTCACCCACGCATCAATACTTGGAGGATCATCCGACTCCACGTAGCGAATGCCCAGACCGCCACCCACATCCAGCTCGGTGATGGGCAGGCCGTACTCCTTCGCCTTCTGCATCCAGTTCACCAGCACGCCAGTTAAATCCTGGTGGGGTTGCAGTTCGAAAATCTGGGAACCGATGTGCGCGTGCAGACCAATGCAGTTTAAGACAGGGTTTTTCTGGATGAATTCAAACACCGACTCCAGTTGGTCGGGGTCAAAGCCGAACTTGCTATCCAGGTGGCCGGTGCGAATGTATTCGTGGGTGTGACACTCGATGCCAGGGGTGAGCCGCAGCATAATTCGAATGCTGGATTGGTTAGTGCGTCCGGCCAACTCTACCAGTTGCTTTAACTCGTACCAGTTGTCAACGACAATGGTGATTTTGGCGGCGATCGCCATCTCCAACTCATCTACGGACTTATTGTTGCCGTGCATATAGATAGTGTCGGAAGCCAGGCCAGCTTGTAGAGCTGTGTATAACTCGCCACCCGAAACGACATCGATGCCCAGTCCTTCATCCCCGACAATGGCGTCCACCGCCAGGCAATTCCAGGCTTTTGAGGCGTAAATCACCAGGGAATCGCCGGGGTAATGAGTCTTGAAGGCATCCCGATACTGGCGGCAAGCAGTACGCAAGCCTTCTTCATCAAGAATGTAAAGCGGTGAGCCGAATTGCTTTACCAGGGTCACTACATCGCAGCCCCCCACTTCCAGGTGGTCTTTCTCGTTGACCTGAGCGGTCAGCGGCATCAGCAGTTGGTTGGGGGAGGTTTGCTCCGGGCGGGACTCAGGAATGTACTGGCGACCGGAATCAGCGGAGGCCGCAACGGGAGTGGAGACCATGAGGACAATCCTTGAACGAGGGATGTAGAAAAAACTTCAGGGTGAAGGGAGGCAGGGTTCGACGGTCACTATCCCAAACGGGGGTAAGCTGACGCATCGCTGCCAGGATCCATCTTCCCAGTGTACAATCGGGCGCGGTCACTCGTTAAGCGATCAATTCGATGGCTGTTAGCGAATTTTGTCATACCGCTGTGAACACCTTATATCTGCATCCGTTGACATCTGAATGGATTCCCGCCGCCGTGGAACTGGATCAAAAATTCCTGGGCGGTCTATGGTCAGCAGATGGATACCAGAGAGAAATTGATAGCCCTAATGGGCTTTTGATTGCTCTCAGCACCCCAGATTCTCGTTTTTCAGGAGAAACCGGGGATCTAAACCCTGTAACAGGCTCGTGGGTGGGTGAGTTGCAAAACCCCAAGTGTCTGGGGTCTTTGATTGGGTTTGGTGCTCTTTGGATGATTCTTGATGAGGCTCATATTACGCTGCTTGTTGTTGACGAGGCATACCGAGGGCATGGATTAGGACGATCGCTCCTGATAGCCCTACTCGAAGCCGCACGCCATCACGATATGGCGCGGGCAACGTTGGAAGTTCGGCCCTCGAATGAAGCAGCGATCGCTCTCTACACCTCTTTCGGCTTCAAAGAAGCAGGTCGTCGCAAGCAGTATTACCATACCCCCATCGAAGACGCGTTAATTCTTTGGTGCAGTGGGTTGCAATCTCAAGAATTTGCGGATAACCTCTGTCTCTGGAAGGAGGAGTTAGGCGATCGCTTAAAGCAGAGTGGATGGAAGATCGAAGAAGCTGGTGTTTGAAGCTTACAGCCGATCTCCATTACGAATTTTCTGCGCGGGTAAGAAGCTCATTGGGCCTCTGATCCTCGCTCTAGTGTGCTGTTCTTGACAGATGTCCCCCCTTCCAGACAGGATTACTGCTCGGAACCAAAATCTTTCTAAACGATGGCAGGTTAAGCCTGAATTAATCGAAATATCGTGCGATCGTCCTGGTATGGGCGGGGATCACCCAGTGCTGATACGGCTGTAGCAGTACCGGTGTTGCTATTTCCCTATGCTAAAATCAGCGTACCGGCTCGCAGCAGGTGATATAGACTGCCATGTTTGAACGCTTCACTGAGAAAGCCATTAAAGTGATTATGCTCGCCCAGGAGGAGGCTCGCCGCCTGGGTCACAACTTTGTTGGAACCGAACAGATCCTCCTGGGTCTGATCGGGGAAGGCACCGGGGTTGCCGCCAAAGTCTTGAAATCCATGGGTGTCAACCTGAAGGATGCTCGCATTGAGGTCGAAAAAATTATTGGCCGGGGTTCGGGCTTCGTCGCGGTTGAAATTCCCTTCACCCCACGGGCGAAACGGGTTTTAGAGCTATCTCTGGAAGAAGCTCGTCAACTAGGCCACAACTACATCGGTACCGAGCACCTCCTGTTGGGGTTGATTCGGGAAGGTGAAGGTGTCGCCGCGCGCGTGCTGGAAAACCTGGGCGTAGACCTTTCCAAGGTGCGTACCCAAGTCATCCGGATGCTGGGCGAAACTGCCGAAGTATCGACGGGCGGTAGCCAGGGCCGCACCAAGACACCAACCCTGGACGAATTCGGTTCTAACCTGACCCAGATGGCCTCTGAAGGCAAGCTGGATCCAGTAGTAGGCCGTCAGAAAGAAATCGAGCGGGTCATTCAAATCCTCGGTCGCCGTACTAAGAACAACCCGGTGCTGATTGGGGAACCCGGCGTGGGTAAGACCGCGATCGCCGAAGGTTTGGCCCAACGTATCGCCAATGGCGACGTTCCCGACATCCTTGAAGATAAACGGGTCGTCACTTTGGACATCGGTTTGTTGGTGGCTGGCACCAAGTATCGAGGGGAGTTTGAAGAACGCCTCAAGAAAATCATGGATGAAATCCGGCAGGCCGGAAACGTCATCCTGGTCATCGACGAAGTTCACACCCTCATCGGGGCAGGGGCGGCAGAAGGCGCGATCGACGCGGCCAATATACTGAAGCCCGCACTGGCTCGCGGTGAACTTCAATGTATCGGTGCCACAACCCTGGATGAGTACCGCAAGCACATTGAGCGAGATGCGGCACTGGAACGCCGTTTCCAGCCCGTCATGGTGGGCGAACCCACGGTCGATGAAACCATCGAAATTCTGCGGGGGTTGCGCGATCGCTACGAGCAACACCACAAACTCAAAATCTCCGACGAGGCTCTGGACGCCGCTGCCAAGCTGTCGGATCGGTACATTTCAGACCGCTACCTGCCCGACAAGGCCATCGACTTGGTGGACGAAGCCGGTTCTCGGGTGCGCCTGATCAACTCCCAGTTGCCCCCGGCAGCGAAAGAGCTGGATAAGGAACTGCGTCAGGTTCTCAAAGAGAAAGATGATGCGGTTCGTTCCCAGAACTTCGAGCGGGCAGGTGAACTGCGTGAGCGGGAGATGGAGATCAAGCAAGAGATCCGCTCCATCGCTCAGGCGAAGAAGACCGAGTCTACGGATGGCGAAGACACCACCAGCCCCGTGGTAACGGAAGAGGACATCGCTCAAATCGTTGCCTCCTGGACGGGCGTTCCGGTGAACAAGCTGACGGAATCCGAGTCCGAGCGCTTGCTGCACATGGAAGACACGCTCCACGGTCGCATCATTGGCCAAGACGAAGCGGTGAAAGCGGTATCTCGCGCCATCCGTCGGGCACGGGTTGGTTTGAAGAACCCCAACCGTCCGATCGCCAGCTTCATCTTCTCTGGACCGACTGGGGTGGGTAAGACCGAGCTGACCAAGGCTCTGGCTTCCTACTTCTTCGGTTCCGAAGATGCCATGATCCGTCTGGATATGTCGGAATACATGGAGCGCCACACCGTATCCAAGCTGATCGGTTCGCCTCCAGGTTATGTGGGCTACAACGAAGGCGGTCAGTTGACTGAAGCCGTTCGTCGTCGTCCTTACACCGTGGTGCTGTTTGACGAAATCGAAAAAGCACACCCCGACGTGTTCAACATGCTGCTGCAAATCCTGGAAGATGGTCGCCTGACCGATGCCAAGGGTCGCACAGTGGACTTCAAGAACACCCTGCTGATCATGACCTCCAACATTGGTTCCAAGGTGATCGAGAAGGGTGGCGGCGGCCTCGGTTTCGAGTTCTCCGACAATGGCGATGCGTCCGAGTCTCAGTACAACCGCATTCGCTCGTTGGTGAACGAAGAACTGAAGCAGTACTTCCGGCCTGAGTTCCTCAACCGGGTTGACGAGATCATTGTCTTCCGTCAGCTCAAGAAGGACGAGGTCAAGGAGATCGCCGACATCATGCTCAAAGAGGTGTTTGTTCGCCTCACCGAGCGCGGTATCACTCTGGAAGTGACCGAGAAGTTCAAGGATCGCCTGGTGGAAGAGGGCTATAACCCCAGCTACGGGGCACGACCGCTCCGCCGAGCCATCATGCGCCTGCTGGAAGATTCCCTCGCTGAGGAAATCCTCTCCGGTCGCATCAAAGACGGTGATGTTGCCGTCGTAGATGTGGGTGATGACGGTCAGGTACAGGTTGCCTCGGGTGAACGGCGCGAGCTGTTACCTCAAGCGGCAGAATAAGCAAGTTGATTGAATTGTAAAAAAAAGGGGGGCGCGATCGCGCCCCCCTTTTTTACTGTTTAGTTTTGTGAACTAATAATGGTTACCAAGTGCTAGATTAATCTATCTGCACAACCAATTAGTACCTGACTGTATTTCAATGTATTAGAGCTTTATTGGAATGCGGCTTTTAAGCTATAAATCAACACATCTAGTACCTCCTAACAACTCATCAATTGAATGTAATAGAGACTTGGGAATTCTACAATTTTCAACAGCTTGGAGAGTTAGGCCATTCTCTTCTAGGAAAATTAACTCAGCTTCCATATAAGACACATTCAAAATATAACCAGCTAATCCTTCACCATTACTGATTGAGAATAGCCAGTCTGAAAATGTAGGCCAAATATTATAGTACGTGTTCTCGTCAATCAAAATGCGAAAGCACAACTGGTAACTACAGAATATACTTCGGCGAATTTGAGAGGTACATTCTTCCCCAGAACGTATGTGATTGTTTGCAATGATAATTCTCCACTCCTTATCAAAACCCTGCTCATATTCTGTGAAAAAGGGATCATCTAGTCGTGTCTGAAAGCCGTAGTCCTCTGAGCGTGTCATGTACGCTAACGTTTCTCTGTCCTCACCTGTTAGTTCGGGCTGTAAGCTAAGAATTAGACCGATTTCAAAGGCAGTACCCATAAGACTTCTGATAAAAGTAGTAACTTTGTCTCAAAATTAACAATGATCTCTCAAGTACCATCCTCATAGAGGTTAGTCTACAAGCAATAAACTTAGATGCGATGTATAGCCCATCATCGAACAGCTTGAACGGGGTGAGTTATAAGGAGATCAAATATCCGGAATAGGTTATGAAGTTTTCAAATTGAGAGGCCGTAATAGTGATACTCAGAAGGGCAAAAATGCTGACTATCGTTTGATTGATATGTTAAGACGAGCACAGGAATTATTCTATTAACGATTTACATAAAATCTGAACAAATTGATATCGCAGCGGATGATATCCGGAGCATCATTACACAAGATGAGCGTCTGCAAATTAGCGATAAAGAGGATGAAGGGGAGGAAGCGATATGACGATTGATGCGATCGCATTACCCATAGAAAAAATTTCTGAGTTCTGTCACAAATGGCAGGTCATTGAGTTTGCTCTATTTGGTTCTGTCTTGCGCGAAGACTTCCGCCCTGATAGCGACATTGATGTCATGGTTCAATTTCACCCAGACGCTCATCCTACATTCGGGAGCCTGGATCAGATGGAAGCTGAGTTAAAAACTATTTTTCATCGAGACGTTGATTTAGTTACACGTCAAGGTATTGAAGCCAGCCGCAATTACTTACGGCGAAAAGAGATTCTTTCCTCGGCTCAGGTCATCTATGCAACGGGATCTTCAATTCCTGCTTGATATGCTGCAATCCGCAGAACTAATCAAGACTTACATTGCCCAATGTTCTAAAGATGAATTCATTAAAAATATACAGCTTCAAGATTCAGTAATTCGGAGGCTCTTGGTAATTGCTGAAGCGGCAAGACGCGTTTCAGAGACAACTCGGTAGGTATTGCCAAATATCTCATGGCACGAGATTAGTGGAATGCGAAATCGGCTAGTGCACGAATACGATGATGTTAATCTCAACATCGTTTGGGATGTAGTTGAATTTGAAATATCTCCTCTAATTGAGGAGCTAAAGTCGTGAATTCCACCTGAATCCTGAGGTTGATGGTGGCGATCGCCCTAACCACTTTACCCATTGCAATCCACAACAACCCGTCCCTGAACTTGCCCTGCCAAAATCTGCTTGCTAAAAGTAGGGACATGATCCAGCGGAATGATGGCGTTAAGAATCAGCTCAAAGAGATCATCGGTTAGAAGCTCTGTGAGTCGTTGCCAGGCTTGGAGGCGTTTTTCTTGAGGACAAAGGACGGAATCGATGCCGAGTAGGCTGACGTTGCGGAGGATGAAGGGGAAAACGGTAGTGGGGAGATTGCTGCCGCCAGCCAGACCACAGTTTGCGACGCAGCCACCATAGGTGATAGTTTTCAGCAGAGTAGCGAGGGTTTGACCACCGACGGTGTCGATCGCCCCGCTCCATTGTTGGGAGCCGAGGGCGGGTTGCAGAGGTTCCAGGCGACCGATGACGTCAGTGGCACCGAGATCGTGGAGATAATCGCCTATAATTTCGTGCCGACCGCTGGAGGCGGTAACAGGATAGCCGAGGCGGGAGAGAAGGGCGATCGCAATGCTTCCCACGCCCCCAGCGGCTCCGGTAACGAGGATGGGGCGATCGCTGCTAATTCCGTGGGCTTCGAGGGCCATGATGGAGAGCATAGCGGTTAAGCCTGCGGTGCCGATCGCCATAGCTTCCACTCCTGTTAACCGATCAGGCAAGGGTATCAACCAATCCGCCTGAACTTTTGCCATCTGGCTATAGCCACCCCAGTAACGTTCGCCCATTTCCCAGCCAGTAGCAATGACGGTTTGGCCGGGTTGAAAGGTAGAGGAGGTGGATTCCACAACGGTTCCGACTAGATCAACGCCGGGAACCATAGGAAACTTGCGGATGACGGGGGAAGTTTGGGTGATGGCTAGGCCGTCTTTGTAGTTGAGGCTGGAGTATTGGACGGAAACCAAGACATCGCCGTCGGGAAGGTCACCGGGTTCCAGGGTTTCGAGGGTGGCTGGGGAACCTTTTTCGCGGATGACTAAGGCTTTGAAGGGGGACATGGATGCCTCAAATTACATCAAGCAGTATTGGCTAGTGTATGAGGAGACAGATTGTAATGGTTGCTTCTGGATGGTTGATTATTGCAAAGGTTGGCTTGGAGGCGCGTCGCCCTCCAAACCTCCCGACTGGGGGACGGGCCTCTCCGTCCCCCAGACCCCCTTGGCCTAGGGCGTGTCATCAATTAAGCCAGATGAGCGTTGCTGCCAGGTAGATACCCCCTAAAAAGCTCTCCGCTAGCTTATCGTACCGGGTTGCAATCCCCCGGTATTGCTTCAGTT
>NZ_JACJOO010000033.1 GCF_014695575.1 Leptolyngbya sp. FACHB-8
GGCTTTGATACGATTGGGTCATTGTTGTTTCCTCCTACGGAGTTGGCTCATCAAGCCACCGTAGGAGTTACTTTACTGCCGCAACGCTCAAAACTCTTCGAGTCACACTGGTCGAACCAGTGGCTTACCTCAGTTGTTCAGTTACCAATCGAGATGAAGCTGACTCGGTCACGCACGGTGTTTTCGTTAGCAACAGCTTTTAGAAGCACGTGGTACCGGGGTCGGCTGAAAACTTGATAATCAGTCGCTCAGCAACTTTTATAGCGTTTGTTGCAGTACTAATTTCCAGCACTTGGTGAGAGCATTCGGCTATGTATTGGCTAAGTGACTCCCTTAACGGATCTACTAAAGCTTGGCATTCCTCTAATGCCTGTCGGGCTGCAACATCGTCTGAGTTCTCCCTCAATTTATCTACGGCAGTAGAGGTGCGTTCTTTGGTAGCGTGGGCGGTCCTGCCAATCTCTTCAATGCGAACAAGGGTATCTAAAAAAAGCGTACAATGCCACTTTAGAAGGGATTTTGACTCATCTACAGTTCTCTTTAAGCTTTCCAAGTCCTTGTTTAGATTAACGTCTTCCATACTCTTAACGGACGGTAGCAATCTTGTATTAATTCCGTAGCAAAAAAATAGCTTTTGTGGGAAATTATATAAGAACGTATAAAACTTATCGCCTGCCTTCTGGGGCAGGTTTTTGTTGGTTTAGTTCCAAGCTTAGCATTGTGAGAGTTGGCGATCGCAATCTAGCCTCTGAACTTGGCAACCTCCAACTCTCATCACAAACCTTATCTTGCTTGCGATCGCAGTTTTGTAACCTTGCTTTAGTGGCAACCAAATCAATCACTTTTGCTATCCTCCATACTCTTTTGCAATACCCTTTGCAAACCAGGAAGCGCTGCCGCTGCATGAGCGAACAGCTGTCTCAACACTGCTTGATGCGCTTCATCCAGTTCTTTAATGTGCCGCGCGTAGGTGGCTTTGCGCATTCCCTTTGGGCGTGGGGGCATAGCAAACCACGGGACCGTCCCCGGGGGATTGACCCGAATGGGCGATCGCATTGTTCGGTAGAAATTGGGTAACGTCACCTCAAAAAAGTATTTCCGCAGTTGCCCGCTGACCTGCTCGGAGTGGTAACCCAGGTCAGCACACTTGCGACACTCGATCACACCACCAACCCGGTAAAGCTTCCGCACCTTGCGATCGCACTGTTGGCAGATCCACCACGGACGCATTCCCCCATAATTGCAAGCGGTCCATGTGAGAGGCTGCCCACAATACTCACTCATGCCTGGGGTGATGAGCCCACCATGGGCAAGCGTTGCCACGTCCAACGATGGCACCTCGTCAACGGTCTGCCGTCGGTCAAATCGTGCGCTGTAGTTGCCAGAGAGGAGGCTACCCATGAGGTTTTGATTTTGCCTAAATCAATAGAGTTTCTGGGACTTTTTCCGAAAAATAGCTTTTGAAAATGGCCTTAAGTGTTTGCGTTGTGAGGGTTTCAGCTTTCTACATTCTTGCGGGGCACTGTGACAACCCTAGTTTTGACCAAACGAACCCATGGAACCCGCTCTGCGCCGTTCTTGAAGCATTGCTAAACGGTCGATCGCGGCCTCCATTGAGCGCATAATGTTGCGCTCATAGCGGGCCAATCGATCGGCATCCTGTGGGATAGCTTGAACTGCGATCGCGGCCTGTTGCCGTTCCTGTTCAATGCGGGCCAGGTCATCAAGTTGGGCTTGGACTTCCGCACGCCGCTCGTTCACCTCGGGCTCTATATCTCGGATTAAGTAGCGCAGGTTAGCACCTGGCTTGATAGCTTCAGATTCCGCTGTTGACTGCCAGGATATGAGTCTCATCCAAATATGGCTGTGCTCCATTCCCCGATCCACATCACGCGCCCTGGGGATGAACTCACGGGGATATTTTCTGATGGCTTCCCCAAGTAGCTCATGCAGCCTTGCCAGCAGTGCGATCGCTTCCTCACTGTCGTTCCACTTCCGTAAACCGCGCTTTGGTATCTCCCATTGAATCTGGTCGTCGATACCGTTAATCAATGAGGTGAGCACAATCAGCTCTACTTTTAGGATCACCTCTGGGCTATCGTCTCCACCCCCAAGTAGTTCTTCGTGTGTCCTGAGTTCTGGGGTTTTGGCCTCCTTCTCAAGCTTCAGTTGTTCCAACCGCGCGATCGCCGCTTCCGCACCCCACAACCGATGTAAGCGGAGGTGAGCCATTGCCAACTGTTGAACGAGCAGGAATTCAGTCGGGCCTTGCGGTTGGTGCTCGTCTACCAGGGATTGCACCACACCTCGAAACGTCTCCAGATCCTCACCCACAATCAGTGGGGGTGATGCTGCCAGTAGCCCATGCTTTGTGGCATTGAGACTGGCGATCGCCTTCCCTCGGGCCGTGCGGGGGCCAGTGGAGTGCTGTGCATTCTGCCGGTTTGCTTGAGGGTTGGCAACCATCGTTTTTTTATAGGTAAAACGTTGTAACACTTGGGGCGATCGCAGGTTTTTTTAGGGTGACAAATGCCGCCATCTGCCACCCATTGGACCTGTCTATGTTCCGGCAATCTTCCGTTTGGTAATTTGCGGTAAGACTTCCACCACTTCTGGGTATTGCCGCCTGTAGGTGTCAGCATCTTTCATCTGCACTTCTGAGATCGGAACCATCAAAATTCCATCCATGCCTTCTTTGAAAAGGGCAACGGGTAGTTTGTGAAGATGGTTCTCAAACTCATTCCAAACCTTTACCTTGGGCAAGTGCTGATAGGAGTCACGCAAGTTCTGGTAATGAGTGATGAGCATAGCAACACCGGCATTCAGTTGGGCTGCAATCTCACGGGTTGCCTTTAACTCTGCGCTGATCTTTTCCTCGCGGGCTTTAGCATCAGCATCTTCCTGGGCCTGTTGCAACTCCAAACGCGCGCGGGTTAATTCCGTTCTGGTGGTGCTCAACTTGGCTTTAAGGGCTTCGGCCTCTGTCTGGGTGTCGAGGGCTTCGGCTTCCAGCTTCTCTACCGTTGCCTGTAGCTGTGCGATCGGGTCTACTTGGGTATTTTTTGTGGGCATTTCAGGAGTCTCCAAAAGTGTTGGGTAAGTGCGATCGGACGGGCTTAGGCGGGAACGTTTTGAGGTTGGTTTTGGGGATGCAGAAATTTTTTGTGCTGCAGTTCCAGTTGGCTTGGTAAGTTGTAGGCCTGCTTCCAAATTTGAGACCCACATTGCCCGACATAAGCGGATCGAGTCTCACCCAACCCATTGCCCCACCGCTCTGGGAATTTTGCGACTACTAGACGGGCAATCTGTAGTGCAATTTCCTCTTGCAACAGTTCGCTCTCTTCCGTCTGTTGCATCGATCGCAGCACAGACAGATCCCACGTTCCGCGCACCCAATGAACGCGATCGGATTCCTGACTCAGGTCTGCTACTCGCAGGGCCCCGGCTTCAATGCGGGGGCGTACCACTGGGTGTGTTTGCATTTCTTTCCAAACAGAGTCAGGAATTTCGTTGCCGCCTGGAAAAATCGTGAACTTTCCACAAAAACCGAAAGAATTAAATTCTTCCGGTCCAAGAACGTGAGGCAGGAACAAAACTTGAACAGTATCGGGGGTCTGATTGGTGACGGTCTTTGATTTACTAACCATTTTCAGGAATCTCCATTAAGTAGGTCATTCGCGTAACAGATCTGTAACGGTGACGATCGGGGGAGGCTCCCCACGTTTGATAGGCGATCGTCTGTTGGGGGCACATGGAGGTTTGTAACCGTTGATTGTCCTCAAAGCATCCAACGCCGCTTTCAGTAACTTGAGGTTCAACCTTTTGCGCCGCATTACCTCAATAATTCCGTGCGCCTGGGCTACAAGGAGATCGGCTTCTTCCTGCTGCCGGGTCGTAGTGGGGTCGCGGTCGTGCTTCATGCTGCCACCTCCAATACTGTGATCAGTCGATTTGCGGCTCCTAACTCTGCGCCGTCGGGGTATCTGATGAGGCAGCGAGGGATGCCGACTTCCAGCACGGTGCCCAACTGCCAGGGCAAAGCCACAACATCACCAACCCTAATCGGGGTACCGTTGCGATCGCGGGCAATTTCGGGATGGGTCATGCAGCCGCCTCCTGTTCCAGCAGTTGCACTTCATCGGGGTGAAACGTGCCGTAGAACGTGAAAGAGTCCTCGTCGCCGTCGCCACGCACCACAGGTTCACTGTAGGGATTGATCCGCTGGATGGTGCCAGGTCCACAACGGGTGAGGACGCGATCGCCAACCTGGAAAGCGGTCATGATGCCACCTCCCGCAATGAATTGAGCACATCCAACAAAGCAAGCCGTCGATGGTCTGTGTCGCATTGCAGCCATGCAGCCCGGTACATTTCCACCTCATCCGGTGGCAACCCTGCCCAATCTGGCTCACCCCTTGTTCCAACCTCTATGGATACTGCACACGGCTGCACACATTGCACATCAAAAGCCTTAGATAGATCTATATGGCTTTTCGTGTGCAGCACTGGGGCTGAAACGCTTGATTCTTCGATCGCGGGCAATGCCTCGACGGGGGCCAAGGCGATCGCTGTACTCACACCCACTAGCACGGGGGCAGGGGCAGGCTGCACCTGAAGTTCATGCTGTACCCCTTCCTGCTTTGCCTTGTCCCGTGCAAGCCATGCGTCCATGACCTGTTGCCGCCCGTCGAATGGATGCCAGTATGGGGCATCTTCACCTGCTTTCTGGATCAACTCTGCTGTGGGATAGCGATAGATCCAAATCCGCTGCTTCATCGGCTTGCCTTTGTCACCAAACACTGGCCCACCATCTTTGCTAATCAGATAAACCGTGCGTTGTCCCGTGCGCATGAGACGGAAGCCTAGAATCTGACTGAAATACTCCTGCACCGTGGCGATCGCTGTGGGCTGCACCTCAACCCTTGTAAGTTGTTTGATACTTTGTCGGATGCCTTGCCGCCGCTTCTCTTCATCGGATGGCGACAGCTTTGGAAGGGGGCGATCGTCGCCCTTTAGATTGGCATTACCCAAAACTCGCTGAAAGAATAGCTGCACATCTAGATCGAGATCTGTCAGTTCATCGCCCGCCATCACCCGATGTAATAGATCCTTGAAGCCAATCCTCTCAAGGGCTTCCATCTTCCCGCTTAAGCAATGCTTGTTGATGTCTGGAACCCATGCAACACCATCAACCGCGATCGCCTGGAAACGTTCTCTGTCTCGGTTCTTCAGATGCTGTGCCCCATCCGTCAGGTAGTAATGATTTTTGAAGAAGCTGTGAGCACCTTCTGAGTCCCTTTTGACCAGATCAGCGGTGATGTCTACCAGATACTTTTGATTCAACTCCCAATGGCGACAAGACAGCCGTTCTGCTGCTGTTTTGCTCCGCTTCAGGTTGATGGCCTCATACTCTTCCTTGTTGGCTGGAATGGGTTGTTTAGGTACTGCCTCGCAGTAGGCTTGATGGCTTGCGTTCCTTACCTCTGCCATTTTCTGGGAAATGACCTTAGCATCTGCTTTGCTGAGCATTTCAACTTGGGAAACAGAGTGCCCTTCCATCTCCAGTCCTGCATGAATTGCTGCTTGGTATTGGTGCATTCCCTGGTTAATGCGAGCACCCATCTTTCCCCACGTCTCTAGAGCCGCTGGGTTACTAGATACATTCCCGTCCACGTCAATTGAGAAGGACGCATCCTTGATCAGATTTAAGTTGACGCTGCCGACCTTGTGAGTTGTCTCTAATAGCGCTTTAGGCCCATGCTCGCCACTGGCAACAAAAGCAAAGTTGCAGCCTCGCTCAGCCGCATATAGATGCCGTGGCACATCGTTATCACGTAGCCGCGCCATAAACTGGCGGACGCTATTTTCCGGAATTACTCCGGGGGCAATAGTCCAAACATTTTGGAAATATCCAAATAACTCAATAGAAACGCCGCTTTCCAGTACAGGGGTACAAATGACAATTTCGTATTGGGCTAGGGTTGCATTGATGTGGTCCACACACCCATAAGCGGGATGCTCTGGATCTGCGACCGTATCAGAATCAATCCGCAAGATGGAAGCACAGGGAAACAAGTCTTTTAGGTGCCTTTCAATGTTCTGGGATGACCACTTACTATCTGTTTTCTGGGCACAAGTCTCTATTAGCTGCCGCCCCCCTGTTGCGATCGCCTCTTCCATCGCAAGTACAAGAGCTTCCACTTGGGGGTAGCTGAGCACAGTCCAGCCCTTCCCCTCGCGCCATTCATTGCAGACGATATAAGGCTTCAAGTGAGGTTGCTCTGCCATCTTTAGAACAAAGTCTATCGACAGGTTTGACAAGTCAGCGTCAGCCAGTACAATCTGCCCTGATGAATGAGGGGATAGCGCACCCTTCATTAATCCTTGGATCTGTTGAAGAATTGCCCCGCGCCCGCCTTTTCCTTTCTGCTTCTTCTCGCTACAGGTTGAAGCATCTAGAACGTGCCAGCAGCCAGACTCAGATTCATCAATGATAATCAGGGCATTTGTCCAGTCAGCCCAATTGAACCGTGCTTCAGAGTCAGGGTGTGCAGAGTCAAAACAGATAACTAGACCCAGTTCGCGATCGCCCTCACTACTCTGAAGGCTCAATTCGTCTTTGTATGCAAGGCCGAAGCGGTTAGCTAATTGATGCCCTAGCTGCCGCCGGTGGGTTAGCACTAGCACCCGCTGACCTTTGGCCAGAGCATTTTCTACCATACGTTCTAGGAGCCAGGTTTTGCCGCACCCCTTGCGACCTTTGAGCCCAATAAGCTTTTGATCTCGGGGAATGGCAACGTCACCTAAATATTGGGAGTTCAGCAGGACTGCGATCGGATAGGTCAACTCATAAGTCGGCAATGGGATCGGATGTTGCCGCCCCTTGCCGCAGCGCTTGCCCTCCGGGAACTGATGACCCGCAGCCTTAGCTACAGCCAGAGCTGCATGATAAACAGCTTTGTCGCTGCACTCCGCATGGCATTTGAATGCGCCGGTTTCTAGATTGATATGCAGGGAGTTATCAGATTCCCCATTGTGAGCGGGACACTTACAAGTTGCCCACCCACGCTTACGCCCGTTCGGATTAAAGCCTTCCAGGTGATGAGCAAAGTTCCGAATATCCCACTGATCATCCCCTGCATTAGTGGGAATGCGATCGCCCCCCTGGTGGCTTTTCTTGCCCCATCGCTCGCTGTCCCATTCAGGCAGAACGAGATCGAACTGGGCCAGGGTAAAAACTGAATCAGTTGCCTGCGCGATTGTAACGGGGGTTGATACCAGTTCGGATGCTTCCTTATCCCACTTCCAATGGAGAAACCCTGGAAGTCGCATAAGCCGGGAAGGGTTCCAGATTGACGGGTCGCTATCCTGGCACTGGATCAGACGTTGCTGCATCCTCGTCCATTCTCCAGGAGCCAGAGGTGCTTCTAACGTGAAATAGCAATGCAGCGATTTAGCTGTGTCGGTAACATCGCTCGCCGGTTTCCCAAGTATTGTTTCCAGCCGTCGCAGCCGTGCCCACTGCTCATCCTTGCTGCAATCGTCGCACTCATAGAACAGGACTCGTCCGCTCGTAACCTGCTCGTCATATCGTCCGCCAGGGTTCACTACGTTGTAAATCCCGTATCCCTTGCGATTTTGACTGGACAGATACGATAAGCCGTCAGGATAGTGCTTTTCCCTGCCATCCCCATAGATGCGGGTGAAGGAAAAACTGCCGTCTATTAGCGTTAGATACCCGTCAATGGGGAGCCGTGCAATCTCCCCAGGCTTTGGCTCAAACGCCATTCTCTTCCGTAGTGCTACATCAAGGGGAATGTTTTTAGGCAGGAGCAACCGAGCATAGACACGATCGCCCGCCTGGTAGCCCAACAGACTCAACTGTTGAAGTGTGGGGTGGATCATCGCACCAGCCCCCCACGCTCAAAAATCCCCCAGGCTAATTCCTCAAAGGTCTTAGTCTGGAGTTCTTCCCAAAGTTTTGCCTTAGCCGGATCAGCAGCGATCGCCCGCTTGATAGATTCAGGGGCATCCACCACCGACCCGACGGTTTGCCGGGTGGTGGTCGTCATTATGCTGCTGCCTTTTGCTGTTCAGGGGTGGACTGTTGTTGCTGCTGCCGTTGGGCTGCTTCCCAGGCTTTGAACTTGGCAATCAATCTGCGCTCGCGCCGGTCTGGATGTCCGCCTCGCTTTGCCTTCTGAAGTGCCCGTTGTGCCTGCTTCTTCCAGCGGATTTGATAGCTAGCGTTCCGCGATCGAATGGGTGCTGTAGACCCACTATTTTTGGGGGGAGTGACGGATTGATCCTGTTTCGCTAAACTCATAGGTAAGTAGGTCACCCCTCTGGGGTGAGTGAAATGCTTGTTAGTTGATTCGCTGTCGGCTAACTAATGACCAAAATTCAAAAGCGATTCGATCCGGGGTGAGAGCTGGTGTCGAGTCGCTTTTTGATTTGTAAGGGTGGATCTTTCATGGTGCTCCTTTCTTTTTTTGGGGCAACCGCAGACTGCCGGGTTGTGAGAGCAGGTCAGTCCGCGGTTGCCTTAACTTAAGGCTATGAAAAATGTTCAGAGAAATCTAGAGCGTTTTTCGGCACAAACTTAATACCTTGTTTTTCGCCTACCTCCTTCTAAAACAACCAAATATTCGCCTTCAGAGTACTCACACTTCAGATCCTCTGGCGAATCATTTCGTAGATAAGACCCCCACCATCTAATGGCCTGACGGTATGCCTCAAAAGCGTCCCGGACCGCCTTTCTTTTACCCTTTATCAGTTGAGTTTCTTTCTCTGGGGTACGGCCCATGTCTCGGACCAAAATTAGCCAGCGATATTCTTTTTCTGAAAAGTCACTAGGGTCTATCCCGGAAGTAAAAAGCGTTTTGAGGTCTTTTGCTTTTTTGCATATCTCATCAGCAAGCTTCCTTTTCCCTGATTCTCTCCGAATATTTTGCATTGCTTCTGTCATACCTTCCTGGAATAGTGCAGCCCAGTGATAAATAAGTTTTTCGTATGGCAAGCAATCTGTTTCGTCTAATTTCTCGGCAAGCTCATAAAGCTTTTTAGTTAATTCGTAGGCAGTGTGCATAATCTCCCCTGGCCTCTCAAGCGCTTTAACGTCAAGCCTTTTGAAGAACGGTGTCTTGCTATAGCCGCTATTTAAACAGCCTTGCATTCCTAAAAACCAAAGGGCGATGTAGGTGAAATTTTGAGACTGACTGCTGATCTTTAAAGCATCACCTTTTGGTATTTCTATCAAGTACGGAGGCACGTTGGTTAAAGCATTAGAGTACTGCCGCTGTATCAATCCCAGTAAGGTTTCGATTAATTTCACTTTATCCAGATCTTTTGTCTCAACCGGAATACTGACGGTGAGATCATCGCCAGTAACAACATTTATTCCAACGAGGTTTGGCTTACTTGGCGCGATCGCTCCCATCCTTACATCACCTCCTGAATCCTGCCTCTACAGTAAACTTGTTCTAATTGGATTTGAAAGACTAGCTAAGCATCACCCCCTTCTTCCTCGCTTAGGAGGGCATGCATCTCAATGCCGTGTTCCTGGAGGAGTCTCTTCAAATCGTCATTTTCGCGAAATAACTCGTTATTTATGCGCTGCAGGTCTGCGATCATGCGAAACAGGTCTTTCATCTCCCCCTGCAATTTTTTCAAGCCAGGACCCAGCAGGTGTATTTCTGCAATTGTGTAGACAATGAACCAGGATGCGATAACCGCGCTAGTTACGCGTATATAAAGGGCTATTGCATCTGCAGCAGGGGCAAATAGCATTAGTCCTGCAAGGACGATGCCTAGCGTTAATGAAAAGAGTTTTACAGCTTTTTCGTAGTACATAGCGATCGCCATCACTCCACAAAGTTAACTGTGGGTAAACGTGGCCCACAAGACTAGTACTCGGCGGCATAAATAAGCCTATGGTTTAGAACGCCAGTAACTTACCCTTGAATGTCCATTGAAAGGGCTTTGCCATCGTTTGGTTGAAGTAGTCAATAAAGGAAAG
>NZ_JACJOO010000034.1 GCF_014695575.1 Leptolyngbya sp. FACHB-8
AACACCGTTTGAGTGGGGTGGCAAGCGAGCGGCACGACGACAACGAGCGCGATCTAAACGACCTAAGCATCGATTAGGAGGGTCTGGGGCTGTAACCCAGTCCTTGGTGGCCTGAAATGCTCCACCTGAAATGGCAATACTCACGCCAGATGACCCACTAGTTAAATGGCAAAGAGTGTACTTGCCCGCAGGAGAAAGACAGTAACGGCTTTTTTGTTCCCTCTCCAAAGAATGTTTCTCTCCCGTGGGAGACGCACTCAAAACGCTGTTCTTGCTAGCCTTCAAAACAAAGGGGGTTGTCTTCCAAATCTCCCACCCCCAAACAAAAACCACGATGAGAGCCTCTGCCCTTTTTCCATTACTTAAGGCAACCTACGCTGAATGGACGGAAGATAAAGTTCCGCGCCTGGCAGCCGCGCTGGCCTATTTTACGATCTTTTCTCTGGCTCCTCTGCTGGTTATCGCCATCTCCATCGCGGCTCTTTTCTTTGGAGAAGAGGCAGCTCGGGGGCAGATTGTAGGGCAGATTCAAGGCTTGCTGGGCCAGGAGGGAGCCAGCTTTGTGGAAGCGATGATCGTTAATGCGAACAGGGTGGAGAGCGGCGGTTTTGCCACTGTTATCGGAATTATCACCCTGCTGGTTGGGGCATCGGGAGTATTTGGGCAGTTGCAAGATGCACTAAACACGATTTGGGAAGTCGCTCCTAGGCCTGATCGCGGCATCATTAACTTCATTCGCACCCGTTTCCTTTCCTTTGGAATGGTAGTGGTGATCGGATTTCTGCTCCTGGTCTCTCTGGTGATTAGTGCCCTTGTCGCTGGCATCGGCACTTACATGAACGGGCTGGCTCCCAGCCTTGCGCCCTTGTGGGAACTGGTGAACTTCCTCGTCTCATTTGGCATCATTACCTTTTTGTTTGCATTAATCTATAAAGTTCTGCCTGACGTACACATCACCTGGGGTGATGTGGGGATAGGAGCTGCTGTAACGGCTTTACTATTCACCATTGGTCGTACGTTAATCGGCATTTATCTAGGGAGTGCAGCGATCGGCTCGGCCTACGGTGCAGCTGGTTCTCTGGTCGTCATTCTGGTGTGGGTCTTCTACTCAGCGCAAATTTTGTTGTTTGGAGCCGAGTTCACGCAGGTATACGCCCGCCGCTACGGTTCTCAAATTCGCCCCACCTCTCTGGCAGTGCCCCTGACGGAGCAGGGTCGTGTGCAACAGGGCATCCCCACCAAAGAGTATGTGGAGGCGATCGCCCAATCCAAGCAACCCGAATCTTCCTCCACCTCAGCCCCAACGGAGACTACCCCAATCCGGCGTGCCTCAACCAGTTCTCCCAGCGTGGTTGCTGTGATTTTGGGTTCTGCATTGGCGATCGTTGAAGCCGCTCAGAAAAATCAGAGAAGGAAAAAACGCAATCGGTACTAATCTGTACGCAAACGTATCGTATCTCCTCAACCCGAAGCTGCATCTAATGTTCTATACCTTATATGGGCAAGGCATACAACATTAGATGCAGCTTTATATCGAACTGGTATCAGTATGCATAAGCGTTGAAAAAAGCGCCTGGCTAGAGTTTTAAGCCTTCCAACCAGACGCTTGTACGATATGAACTTGACCGCTATCGAATTGGTTCGCAGTCAGCAGGTTGGGTTCCGTGGTAAACCGAAGATTTTCCCAGAATATTCTGGATCAATGCTTGGGTTACGCCATGAGCACTGCGCTGATAGCGACGGTCTTGCTCACCGTGACGCCCCAGATATGGGGAGTGATGAACCATTCGACCAAATAACGTTTCACAATCCTCAGCATATTTTTGTGTATCGAGGATGTGGTAATGCCATATCTGATCCACATCTGAGGATGGAACCAAACCATATTGAGGATAAGCATCCACTAGATAAAGAAACGCGATGTACTGAGTCAATACATTAAATGTCTTGGTCTGCGTCCATTGAGGACCATTTCTCGATTGCATTAATTGATAGACAATCGGTGACCAATCCAGAGCACGGGCTTTTTCGAGGAAAGTAGCAAACGATTTTAATGGTTTTTCCTGGCAAATAATCATGGGCTTGCAGTAGACACGGCTCAGCGGGGGTTGAATGAGACAATGCGAGAGCAGTCATCCTGGCCAGGTAGAGATGCCCATTAGAGGGTTGAACTTCTGTGGGCCTAGCGCACAGAAATTCAACGGCTCGAATATGAACTAAAACTTGAAAGGGTTCGACCCAAAGCTCAGACATGAGTGATTTAGGCTACAGGAAAATATGTACCAGCTTTTCCAACGCAAAGCGAACACATTTTTGCGATTAGAACATATCCTTGCGATCGCCATTCAAGACCATACTCCTCTACAAAACAGGGATGCGCATGACCTTTTGGGCCATGCGCATCCCTGTTTTGTGAGAGCAGCAGGTGCAATATTACATCATGCGAAATTGTTTTGGGGAAACGCCAGTATATCGCCGAAAGCATTTCGCAAAATGGCTGGAGTTAGCAAAACCACAGGCCAGAGCAATATCATTTATAGTGCGCTTTCCGCTTTTCAACAATTGCTTGGATAACTCTACCCGCTGCTGCATCAAGTAAGCGTGGGGCGTGATTCCAGTAGACTGTTTGAATAAACGGCAGAAATAGAATTGGCTCATACCCAACTCAGTTGCAATTACGGCCAGCGAAACGTTCTCAGAAAGGTGTTCGTTGATATAGTCAAGCGCTCGTTTTAATTTATATTTTGGCAATCCATCCTCGTACTCCCGTAAGACATGCTTCCGGGTTGTGTAATATTTCAGCACATGAGCAGCCAGAGCTGTTGCCATTGATTCTGCATAGAAGCAACTATTTTCTGCCCCAGTTTCTAGAACCGACTTTAATGCTGAAATAATTTGCCAAACCAGTGGATCGGGCTTCTGCAGAGAAAGCTGCACTTCAACAATATCAGGGTTTACAGACTCATAAGCAATATGAGTTATAAGGTCAGGCTCAAGGTAACAATGGATAAAATCAATATCTTGATTCCATCGTGCACTCATCGGTACATAGGCCGGCAAAAGCTCAATATGACCAGATGTATTCTTGTCATGCAGGGTTTGGTAGCGTTTCCCTGCAAAAATCAACTCTACCTCAGTTGGATGCCCCCAACCCGATAGGGTAATTACATGCTGATGGTTAATGATTTCTGGAGTTTCGTTTGCAGGCAGTTGTTGATGCACTAGATGAATAGTTTTCCAACCAACTTCCTGGCTAGAGCAAAGGGGCGATGGTGCAGCAAATTCAGGCAAGTCTCCCCGCTGAGCGTAATCTAGTTCTAAAGGTCGTGGCATTTCTTTAATCTCTGGGTTGCAGGGTGATGGTTACATCTGGCGAAACTGTTTTGGGGAAACACCCGTGGATCGGCGGAAGCATCTCGCAAAATGGCTGGGGTTAGCAAACCCACAAGCGATCGCCACATCATTAACTGTGCTTTCTTTCTGTTTCAGCAACTGCTTCGATAACTCTATCCGTTGCTGTATTAAGTAAGCATGCGGAGTAATGCCGGTGGATTGCTTAAACAAGCGACAGAAATAGTACTGACTCATTCCCAATTCAGTTGCAATTTCTGCTAGCGAAACGTTCTCAGAAAGGTGTGCGTTGATGTAGTCAAGTGCTTGTTTTAATTTATATCCTGGCAATCCATCTTCATGCTCTCGTAAGACCTGCTTCCGGGTTGAGTAATACCTCAGAAAATGAGCGGCAAGAGCCGTAGCCATCGCCTCCGCATAAAAGGAACTATCCTCCGGATCGGTTTCCAGAACTGTCTTCAGTGCTGAAACAATTTGCCAAACCAGAGGATCAGGCTTTTTTAGCGTTAGTGCCACTTCGACGTTATCCGGATCTACATATTCATGAGCTACATGGTTTAAGAAGGTGGGTTCCAAATAACAGTGAATGAAATCACCCCCATGGCTCCAACGGGCACTCATGGGTGCATTGGCTGGAAGAATTTCAATGCAACCCGTTTCATTCACTTGGTGTTCGTTTCGGTAGCGTTTTCCGGCAAACTCAAGCTCTACCTCTGTTGTATGCTTCCAATCTGCCAGGAAAATAACATGCTGAAGATTAACAATCTCTGGGGTTTCGCTCGCGGGTACCTGGAAGCGAACCAACTGAATATTTTTCCACCCCACCTCCTGGCTAGAACGAAGGAGCGATCGCGGAGCCACGTTTGGCAAAGCCTCCCGACGGGAGTAATCCAATTCTAAAGGTCGATCTGGCATACTTTTTAGCCTCCGAATAGTCAATGTATGAAGGTGTAGTAGTCACCTCCAAACAAATCCACTAGTAATCGAAAAAATCTATTCGGATAATACGCTTCAGACAGATAGAAAAACTGCTTTCTTCTTGCACTTTAACCTGATGATCGGGGGGATATAGCAATGTGCAAGTGCGTTAAGTACAGCAACGGTGGTGTGGGGCACTTCGTGCCCCACACCACCGTACTTAATCAACGTGCATAGCGCTATATTTGCTGATGTGTGAAACACATCAACAAACATCCACCCCAATACAAAAAGCCCCCTGCCGTAAGCAAGGGGGCTTTTTGTTAGTTACCTAGTATCGCCTACATCAACCAAATCGGCTTGACGTTGAGGCAATCAAGAAGGCCGCGTACGTCAGGATGTAACCCACCGTGAAGTGAGCCAGACCCACCAGACGACCTTGAACGATGGACATTGCAACGGGCTTGTCCTTCCAGCGAACCAGGTTCGCGAGAGGAGTGCGCTCGTGCGCCCATACCAGGGTTTCGATCAGCTCTTGCCAGTAACCACGCCAGCTGATGAGGAACATGAAGCCCGTTGCCCATACAAGGTGAGCGAACAGGAACATCCAAGACCAAACAGCCAGGTTGTTCATACCGTAGGGGTTGTAGCCGTTGATCAACTGGGCAGAGTTGAGCCACAGGTAATCACGCAGCCAGCCCATGATGGTTGGCGAAGACTGGTTGAACTGAGCAACGTTACCACTCCACACCGAGAGGTGCTTCCAGTGCCAGTAGAAGGTAACCCAACCAATGGTGTTGAGCATCCAGAACATGGCGAGGTAGAAGGAATCCCAGGCAGAGATGTCGCAGGTGCCGCCACGGCCGGGGCCGTCGCAAGGGAAGCTGTAGCCGAAATCTTTCTTATCGGGCATCAGCTTGGAACCACGGGCATCCAACGCACCTTTAACCAGAATCAGGGTGGTGGTGTGCAGACCCAGAGCGATCGCATGGTGAACCAGGAAGTCGCCAGGGCCAATGGTCAGGAACAGAGAGTTAGACCCGCTGTTGATGGCATCGAGCCAGTTAGGCAGCCACACGTTGCCATGGTTGGGCCATGCGGTGGTTGCAATGCTATCTGCATTAGACAGCAGGGAGTCGAAGCCATACAGCGCCTTACCGGAAGCTGCTTGAACGAACTGTGCGAACACGGGCTCGATCAGGATTTGCTTTTCGGGGGTACCGAAGGCTTGCATGACGTCGTTATGGACGTACAGACCCAGGGTGTGGAAACCCAGGAACAAGGAGACCCAGCTCAGGTGAGAGATGATGGCCTCTTTGTGATGGAGTACGCGATCGAGCACGTTGCCCTTATTCTGAGCGGGATCATAGTCCCGAACCCAGAAGATAGCGCCGTGAGCGAACGCACCAACCATCAAGAAACCAGCAATGTACTGGTGGTGGGTGTACAACGCCGCTTGGGTCGTGTAATCCCGAGCCATGAAGGCATAGGGAGGCAGCGAGTACATGTGCTGAGCAACCAGAGAGGTGATGACACCCAGAGCAGCCAGGTGAATCCCCAACTGGAAGTGCAGCGAGTTGTTGTAGGTCTCATACAGACCCTGGTGAGGCAGGTTGAACTGACCTTCCGAGGACTTGCTGAACAGACCGGCTTTGGAATCGAGCATCTCTTTGATGCTGTGGCCGATACCAAAGTTGGTGCGGTACATGTGGCCCGCAATGATGAACAGAACGGCGATCGCCAAGTGGTGGTGCGCCATGTCGGTCAGCCACAGAGACTCAGTCTGAGGGTGGAAGCCGCCCAGGAAAGTCAAGATGGCAGAGCCAGCACCGTCGCTGCTGTTGAACACATGGTTCACAGTGTCGGGGTTCTGAGCATACACGCCCCAGTTGCCAGTGAAGAAAGGCTTCAGACCAGCGGGGTGAGGCGCAACCGACAGGAAGTTATCCCAACCCACATGCTGACCACGGGACTCAGGAATTGCCACGTGGATCAGGTGACCAGCCCAGGCCAAGGAGCTAACACCGAACAGACCAGCCAGGTGGTGGTTCAGACGGGACTCAGCATTCTTAAACCAGGAGAGGGAGGGGCTGAACTTGGGCTGCAGGTGCAACCAGCCAGCGAACAGCATCACAGCGGCCAGCAGAAGGAGGAACACAGCACCCTGATACAGGTCGCCGTTGGTCCGCATCCCGATGGTGTACCACCAGTGGTACACGCCGGAGTAAGCAATGTTGACAGGGTTCGACGCGCCAGCCTGCGTAAACGCATCAACGGCGGCCTTACCAAAGTGAGGATCCCAAATTGCGTGGGCAATGGGACGAACAGTTAGAGGATCTTTGAGCCACTGCTCAAAGTTACCTTGCCAGGCGACGTGGAACAGGCTGCCCGAAGTCCACAGGAAGATGATTGCTAGATGACCGAAGTGGGAGGCGAAGATCTTTTGATAGAGCTTCTCCTCAGTCATGCCATCGTGGCTTTCAAAGTCGTGGGCGGTGGCAATCCCGTACCAGATCCGACGAGTTGTCGGGTCCTGCGCCAAGGCTTGGCTAAATTTTGGGAATTTAGTTGCCATGACTTAACGAAATCTCCTCGTGCTCATCCGACAGAAATAATCCGAGCCAGGAAGAATGCCCAGGTAGTGGCAATTCCGCCCAGGAGGTAGTGAGCTACCCCTACAGCACGGCCCTGAATGATGCTCAGAGCGCGAGGCTGGATAGCGGGGGCAACTTTCAACTTATTGTGTGCCCAAACAATCGACTCGATCAATTCTTGCCAGTAGCCACGGCCACTGAACAGGAACATCAAGCTGAAGGCCCAAACAAAGTGAGCGCCCAAGAAGAGCAAGCCGTAGGCAGACAGAGCGGAACCGTAGGAACCGATAACCTGACCAGCTTGAGCCCACAGGAAGTCACGCAGCCAACCATTGATGGTGATCGCACTTTGAGCAAAGTTGCCGTTGGTGATGTGCGAGATGGAACCATCTGGAGCAACGGTCCCCCATACGTCAGACTGCATCTTCCAGCTGAAGTGGAAAATCGCAACGGACAGGGAGTTATACATCCAGAACAGACCCAGGAACACATGGTCCCAACCAGATACTTGGCAGGTGCCGCCACGGCCGGGGCCGTCGCAAGGGAAGCGGAAGCCCAGGTTCGCCTTGTCTGGAATCAGACGAGAGCTACGGGCAAACAGCACACCTTTCAGGAGGATCAGCACCGTCACGTGGATGGTGAAGGCGTGGATGTGGTGCACCATGAAGTCTGCCGTACCGAGAGCGATCGGCATCATGGCGATCTTGCCACCTACCGCTACAGGGTCGCCACCGAAGGCCAAGCTGGCTTGCGCCAGAGCATTGGGAGCGGTGTTACCAGGAGCGAGCGTGTGGATGTTTTGAATCCATTGGGCAAACACAGGCTGAAGTTGAATCGCCGTGTCGGAGAACATGTCCTGCGGACGGCCCAGAGCCCGCATGGTGTCGTTGTGAATGTACAGACCGAAGCTATGGAAGCCGAGGAAAATACAAACCCAGTTGAGGTGAGAGATGATGGCATCCCGGTGGCGCAGAACCCGATCGAGCAGGTTGTTCTGATTCACTACGGGATCGTAGTCACGCACCATAAAGATGGCACCGTGAGCTGCAGCACCCACAATCAGGAAGCCACCAATCCACATGTGGTGGGTGAAGATGGACAGCTGAGTGGGGTAGTCGGTCGCCAGGTAAGGATAGGGCGGCATCGAGTACATGTGCTGGGCAACGATGATGCTCAGAGAACCGAGCATGGCCAGGTTGATAGCCAGTTGCGCGTGCCAGGAGGTGGTCAGAATCTCATACAGACCCTTGTGGCCTTCGCCAGTGAAGGGACCTTTGTGAGCTTCCAGGATTTCCTTGATGCTGTGACCAATACCCCAGTTGGTACGGTACATGTGGCCAGCAATGATGAACAGAACGGCGATCGCCAGGTGGTGGTGCGCCGAATCAGACAGCCACAGACCACCAGTAACCGGGTTCAGGCCACCCTTGAAGGTGAGGAAATCAGAATACACACCCCAGTTGAGGGTAAAGAAGGGGGTCAGCCCTTGAGCAAAGCTGGGGTAGATATCTGTGATGAGGTCCTTATTCAGGATGAACTCATGAGGCAGAGGGATGTCCTTAGGAGCAACACCGGAATCCAGCAGCGCGTTAACGGGCAGAGCCACGTGAATTTGGTGACCGGCCCAGCTCAAGGAACCCAGACCCAGCAGACCAGCCAAGTGGTGGTTCAGCATGGACTCCGTATTCTGGAACCATTCCAGTTTGGGAGCAGCCTTGTGGTAGTGGAACCAACCGGCGAACAGCATCAGGCCGGCCATAACCAGACCACCGATAGCTGTCACATAGAGCTGATAACTGTTTGTAAAGCCAGCAGCACGCCAAAGCTGGAACAGGCCAGAGGTAATCTGGATCCCGTGGAAGCCGCCACCGACATCTGCATTCAAAATTTCTTGACCGACAATGGGCCAAACAACCTGAGCACTGGGCTTGATGCCAGTTGGGTTGCTGAGCCAGGCTTCATAGTTTGAAAAGCGAGCTCCGTGGAAATACATCCCGCTCAGCCAGATAAAGATCACGGCAAGGTGACCAAAATGTGCGCTGAAAATTTTACGGGAGATGTCCTCCAGGTCGCTGGTATGGCTATCAAAATCGTGAGCATCGGCGTGAAGGTTCCAAATCCAAGCAGTGGTTTTGGGTCCTCTGGCCAGAGTGCGGTCGAAATGACCCGGCTTGCTCCACAACTCGAAAGAAGTAGGTACCGGATCCTTGTCAACCACCACTTTAGCTTTCGCCTCTCGCTCCCGTGGGGTAGTTGTCATTAGAGACTCTCCTCTCTCTAGACAAGGAAACGAAGGATTGCATCCCAGCCCCAAGCTAATACAGTCGTTACAATCGTGGTCTCCCTCGTGTGCTATCTACTAGCGAATTTACGAAGGCGCATAAGACCTAAGGGGGAGCGTTCGTCCACCCATAGCTAACCCGAAGGCAAACTTGGAATAGACTCCCGAGAGAGATTCGATTGGAATCTCTGAATGTCAGAGTCATCCTTTGGCCGTAACCAAATTAGTGATCCCGACGGAACCTGGGGTGGGTTCCCTGAAATTATAAAGGGGTAGACTACCGGAGTTTAAAGAGGATTAACAATAATTCAAATTGTGCAAACCGAGATCTGATCGACCTTCCACGGCTTAATTGTTCGCAAAAAGTATTGCGATCATTAAGGAGTGTAAATATCTGAACAATCCTCGGCACAAATAATAAGACTTCCGCTAAGCTTTCCCACCCAGTAATTCTATAGATAGAGGGCCAAGTCATTGATGATCCAGCTCTTTAAGGACACCGCCATAATATAGATATCTTTGTCTGATGAGGGCGGCTTACTGACTGAGCAAGGCTCGGTACCATATTTATCGACACTTTTAGTGATTCAAACGTTTTGTTACAACCCCGGTATTGAATAGGGATTGATTTTTTCTAGGTTTTACCTAGAAAAAATCAATCCCTGCTCATCCCAATTTGGAAATTACTGCGATGGCTGTCTGCTGACCCACTCTTTTCCGATATAGTTCCCATGGAGCATCGGTGTGGAAAAGCATCGGGCTCTTTGGCGATCGCAACACTGAGGAGTAAGGCGGCGTGCGCAGCTTTGGCAGTCAGATCATGAGACGAAGTGTGGTTTTAGGAACGCTCCTGCTTTTCCTGGGGGCTGGGCTATGGGGTTGTAACGATGGCCCGCCTAATGTTTCTAAATCATCGTCACCCCGCTTCCAGCCAACTCAGACACGGAAAGTCTCGGAAGTATCACCGCCGGAAATCTTCCAAGCCCTACGCCGAGATTTGGATAGTTACCAGCCTCAAGTGACCATTCTCAGCCCCCGTAACGGGGTAGTGATCGACGATGACCAGGTAACAGTCCAACTCCAGGTTCGGGATCTACCGGTCTTTAGGGATGAGGATCTGGGTCTTGGGCCTTACCTGCAAGTTTATTTGGATGATCAGCCCTCCCAGGCGGTTTATGACGCAAACCAAACCCTCATTTTTCAGGGATTAATGCCAGGAACCCATACGATTCGGGCGATCGCTGCCCGTCCCTGGCACGAAACCTATAAGAATGAGGGAGCCTTTGCCGAAGTCATCTTCCATAGCTTTACCAAAACCCCTAAAAATAACCCTGATCCGACTCGTCCCCTGCTCACTTACAGCCGCCCTCAAGGCACCGTTGGAGCTGAGCCTGTCATGTTGGATTTCCACCTGACCAACGCCCCCCTACACCTGATTGCCCAGGAAAGCACGGAAGACGACATTAAAGATTGGCGGATCCGTTGCACGGTCAATGGCGAGAGCTTCGTCTTTGATGAATGGCGGCCCATTTATTTAAAGGGGCTGAAGCCTGGGAAAAATTGGGTTCAGTTAGAACTGCTGGATGAAGACGGTCTGCCAACCGAGAATGCTTTTAATAACACGGCTCGATTAATCATCTATGAGCCGGGTGGAACGGATAGTTTATCTCGGTTAGTGCGAGGGGAAGTGGCGATCGCTGAGGCTCTTGCCATCACTGACCCTAACTATGTTGTCCCTGCTCCACCTGAGCCCGAACCGATCGCACCACCCGAAGATGAGGTGATAGCGCCCCTTGAGCCGAGCCCGGAATCCCAAATCGAAGCACCTCAACCGAGTGTCGAAGAGCCGGCACCCGAGGAGGAACAGGAGCCGGAAGAAGAACTGAGGGAAGATGATGGAGAGCCATTCGACTCTGCCATTCCCGAGGAAATTGCACCGCCCTTAGAACCGAGCGAAGAACCCGAAGATATCGAAGCCACACCTCTTGATGAATCTTCGGACGTTTTACCCGAATCGGATTTAGAAGATAAGGCGACTGAAGAGCAGGCCGAGCCCGAGGACAAGGAGCAAGAGCCTGAGGTTGAGCCAGTACTACCCCCCGTGATTTCGGAACCGGAGGCAGCACCTGTAGAGGAACCGGCTCCAGTAGAAGTGCCTCAAGACACGAAGCCCTCAACCGAACCAGAAGCGGCAGAGCTAGAGGAAGCACCTACGGAAACAGAGCCAGAAGCAATAGAGGAACCCGCCGTAACGGATGAGGATGTGCCTGAGGTTCTGGTGGCACCATCTACCCCTGAACCGGCTCCGGAAGTAAGCCCTGAAGAGACTCCAATTCCGGCTACACCTCAAAAGCAAAAACCGGCTCAAAAGTTGCAGGAGCGTTTTCAGAGGATGCGATCGCGCTTACAAGAAACCCTAAAAGAACGCACGAAAGGAGCTAATCCATCTGCAAAACCATCTGTAGAAGCTACGCCAGAAGCACAGCAGCCTATTCTGCCCCCACCTGACATCACACCCGAGCATCTGCCTAGCGAACCGCAACCTGTCGTTCCTACAGAACCGGAAGAGATACCGCCCGTAGCGCCAGCACCACCAAAGCTTCCCCCTGCGGGTAATACCCCCTGGATCTAATGCATGTTGTGGGTAGCGGCTTTTCTCCGCTACCCACATTGTTTCCGCTACCCACATTGTTTAGGGTGCATCCCATTGCTTATGAGGTTTCTTTGACGATAAAACTCGCCCTTGCGATCGCAATTATTTAGAAGGCGGGCTTGAGTGACGATCTTGGGTTGGGTCGTTGGGCTAAGGGCAAAACCCGCTTCTATGTTGAGTTGAGGCGATCGCTCTCGAAATCGGAATTGCTTTGGTTGTGTGATGGAAAGTTCACGAAATGTTTTCTATTTCAACCCCGGAGAAAATCAAGGTTTTAGCTTCCTTAGCGCAAAAATTGTAACGGTACATTAAGCTCTGTTTCATTTCGATCACATCCTTGGAAGTGGCGCAAATTGGTTCAAACCTCCGTGATAGGATTCGTTTCGTAATGCCTTCTGAATTTGGGAGACGACCTTTGACACTGCGGGTAGCTGTAGTTGGATCAGGTCCGGCAGGTTCC
This sequence comes from Leptolyngbya sp. FACHB-8, assembly GCF_014695575.1. GTDB lineage: Bacteria > Cyanobacteriota > Cyanobacteriia > Elainellales > Elainellaceae > Vacuolonema. The sequence continues at coordinate 12,258 of NZ_JACJOO010000034.1, forward strand.
TCCGCTGCCGAGACGTTAGCAAAAGCGGGTATCGAAACCTATTTAATCGAACGTAAGTTAGACAACGCTAAGCCCTGCGGTGGAGCCATCCCTCTCTGCATGGTGGACGAATTTCAGCTCCCCCCCGAGATCATCGATCGGCGGGTGCGGAAAATGAAAATGATCTCGCCATCCAATGTCGAGGTCAACATTGGTAGCACCCTCAAGAACGACGAGTACATTGGGATGTGCCGCCGGGAAGTGCTCGATGGCTTCCTGCGCGATCGCGCCGCCAAACACGGGGCGAAGCTTATCAACGGCACCATGTACGGCATGGATCTACCCAAAACCAGCTCTGAACCCTACACCCTCCACTACGCCGATCACTCGGATGGTGGTGTGGAAGGCACCATGAAGTCTCTTCAGGTGGATCTGGTCATTGGTGCAGATGGCGCCAACTCCCGCGTAGCGAAGGCTATTGACGCTGGGGATTACAACTATGCGATCGCCTTCCAGGAGCGCATCCGGTTGCCTCAGGACAAGATGGCTTACTACGAAGAACTGGCCGAAATGTACGTGGGTAACGATGTTTCCCCCGACTTTTACGCCTGGGTCTTCCCCAAATATGATCACGTGGCGGTCGGTACCGGCACGATGAAGATCAACAAAGCCAAGATCAAAGATTTACAAGCGGGCATTCGTGCTCGTGCAGCTCTTAAGCTGGAAGGCGGCGAAATCATCAAAGTCGAAGCTCACCCCATCCCTGAGCATCCCAGACCACGCCGTGTGGTCGGTCGGGTAGCGCTGGTAGGAGATGCTGCTGGCTATGTGACCAAGTCCTCTGGCGAAGGCATTTATTTCGCAGCCAAGTCGGGCCGGATGTGTGCTGAAACCATTGTGGAACTATCCAAGAATGGCGCTCGCATTCCAACCGAAGCAGACCTGAAGCAGTATCTGAAGAAGTGGGATCGTACCTACGGAGCTACTTATCTGGTACTCGATCTGCTGCAACGCGTGTTCTATCGCTCCGATGCGACGCGCGAAGCCTTTGTGGAAATGTGCGATGACATCGATGTACAGAAGCTCACCTTTGACAGCTACCTGTACAAGACGGTGGTTCCCGCGAACCCCCTGACTCAGCTCAAGATTACCGCCAAAACCATTGGTAGCCTGCTGAGAGGTAATGCTCTGGCTCCCTAAGGGTTATCCTGGCGCACTGATTTAGCCACTTGTGGAATCGGCGATCGCTTTCGGGCGATCGCTTTTCTTATGGAAGCTGATATTTAGTAGTGGTTGTGAGAGGAGCTAAACGTCTCTCCCACAACAACCGCACGTTTAGAACAGCACTGCATTTCGACATTGGCTTCAACGCAAGAATCGCACCTAATGTGATGTGGATCACCTCACAACCTGTCCCATGATCACAATTGCGATTGATACACATCACAGAGAAATCACGCAATTCACTCCATACTTTTACCTACTGGAGTTATTGCAGGACGTTATGCAGTCTGGCACACCTACCCATTCCATGCCCCTGGAAGAGTTGATCGAACAAATTCTCAACTCTCACAGCATCACTCGTGACGAAGAGCATCGTCTGGTTAGTGCCTTGTCCGGCAGTATCGCCATGGATGAAGACTTACAAGCTGCCATTCAGCGCATTTTCTATGGCATGCGCCATGGCCTACTCAACGTGGTAGATTAGCTCGCCACATTTACTGACCTACTACCCACAGCTAGATTTAGCCATGCTCCTTGGAAAGCTACACTCTCGGTGTGGCTTTTTTCTTTTTGTCTGCGTACTCACCAGTTTCCTAGAGGCATTGATTTTGCAGAGGGTGAGGCGTAAGTAAAACCAATGCCTTGAGAAAATTGGCTCAGCTCCTGGCTGATCCCCCTTGAAATTCTACGAACTCTGCCCTGGTGTCCGGGTAAATTTAGCAAATATCTGGAAAACAATGGGATAATCCTGAAGATTTGTCCTTAATATGTAAATTTGAGTTTTGCGCTCGGTTTTTGCGCTCAACATCTGACAAGCACTCATTGCACTCTCAACTGTTTATTGTCGTTTAAGGTACTGCTATGGAGCCTGAAGTCAAACAAGATGATGTCCTCATTTCAGGGACAACGACCGATGAGATTGTGGGAGAACTGCCTCCAGCCACCGAGGACAGCACTGGTCAGCAATATCAGCAAATCATCGACAAAGCGACAGCGCTCTTAGGCGATTTGCCCGATTACCTAACGACCTTCTTTGGTCAATACCGTCGTCCTATTGTCACCATCGGCCTTGTCATTGGGGCGATTATTGCAGTTCGCCTGACCCTGGCGATTCTCAAGTCCATCAATGATATTCCGTTGCTGTCCCCCAGCTTCGAGCTGATCGGGATTGGCTATTCTGCCTGGTTTGTCTATCGTTATCTGCTCAAAGCTTCCACCCGGAGCGAGCTAGTCAGCGATTTCAACGGCTTGAAAGAGCAGATCCTGGGCGATCGGCTGTCCAATTAACGAGCACCTTTGCTCAATCTCTTAAGCCGTCAGGCTCTGGAAGTAGCAGAGCCTGACGGCTTTCACGTCGAAGGTTGAGAATCTGTACGAGCCTCTTACCCAAAGACAAGCCGCTGCTGTACACGTAGATTCTGGATCAAACGCATTCCTGAGTCAGTTTGAAGTCAAAAACACCCGTTTGCGTAGACGGAGATTAAGTATGTCTTCTCTTGCCCCTGCCCAAGCTATGACTCAGCCAACTTTGAAAGAATGGGCCGTGGTCGTTGCAGCATTAGAATATGGCCACACGATTTTGCTACTTCGAAAAGGCGGCATTCGGGAAACAGGAGGGACTTTTGCAATTCAGGAGCCCCAGTTCTGGTTGTTTCCAACTTATGAACATCAGAAAGCCCAGTGGTTGAAGCCAGAATATGGGCACCTGCTTCAAACTGCCCCTGCTGCTCCACCAACAGGAACTCCTGTACCGCCACCCCATGTCGTTGCCAGTTGGGCAGAAGTCACTCACACAGCCCAAATCACCACTGAGGACGTGGCCGAAGCTCTATATCCCTTCCATGTGTGGAGCCCAGAGTTAGTCAGCAAGCGGCTGACGTGGAAACCTCAACAGCCTCTCTACGGCGTTCTGTTACGAGTTTATCGACTGGAACAGGGGCTGGAGTTAGAGGATCAACCAGCCTATGGTGGGTGCAAGTCCTGGTTAAAACTACCGTTGCCCCCCATGGAAGCAGGAGCGGCTGGATGTATGCCTGTTCTTAGCAATGACGTTTATGACCAGAAGGTGAGGGAACTTTCGGCGATCGCCCACTTCACGCCCCTCTAATTTCCTTATGCTTGATCCTGCCTTCCGGTACGACCTCGCCTTCAACTAGCGAAGGGGCGGTTGAAGAGATTTTTGAAGGCGGCTCAACATCACCTCAGCCACCAGAGCCAGAATCGCTACGGGAATCGCCCCAACCAGCAAAATGGCGTTGTCGTATAGCGAGAAGCCCAGCACGATAAAGCTGCCGAGCCCTCCAGCACCAATGAACGCCGCCAAGGTTGCACTGGCAATAACCTCTACCGTTGCCGTCTTGATGCCTGCAATAATCACTGGCAACGCGAGAGGAACTTCGACCAGACGCAGTACCTGACGGGCATCCATACCCATACCGAAGGCAGCTTCGCGGATCATCGGATCAATGGTACGGAAAGCGACGTCAGTACTAATCAGAATAGGGGGCATGGCGAGGAGCGTGAGAGCGATCGCCGCCGACTGAAACCCCAAACCCGAGTAAGGGATCAGCAGGAATAACACCGCCAAACTGGGAATGACTCGCAAGGCATTAAAGCCGTTGATCAGGACAGTGGAAGCAGAGCGCGATCGCGCACTCCATAACCCCAGGGGTAACCCCAGGAGTAAACCACAGGCCAACGGCACGGATACCAGCAAGAGATGCTGCTGCAACTCCTTCAAAAGGGTATCTAAATTGTTGAAGGCATATTGATACGCCTGGATAAATACATCCACACCAACACCTAAGCCGACTGCCCGTATCGTACTATTGGCCGTCAAATCTTTGTAGTAAAACCAAGAACTCTCCTACTGATACCGTTTTTTATGAAGCTGCGCCGCCACTCTCATGCTGTGCAGCTTCCCATTGATTTGGTATGACTTCACGAATTACCGTTTCCCGAAAGTTAAGAAATGAATCAAGGATGTTGTATCACTTCACAGGCTAGGGCAGTCTGAAATTAGAGGCTAAGAGCCACACCGCATCTGCCCATCTAACTCTCCAATGGTTGAGATGCTGGCGCGATCATCCGCTATGGATTTGTTCAACGTTGTGTCCATCTTGAAGGGTTTTGAATTCTCACGTTGCCTTCCTGTAAGGGAATGAACCCGACCAACCTACATCAACCCAATACCGACTAACACTATGCACACGCTCAATCACGACATGGACGAATGCTTCCTGGATGCCGATGGGGCCTACCTGGATGCGCGAGGACTGCAAACTCTGGAGCAATTTGCCCAGAGCTACACAACCCGTTTGGAAGCGTACAATGCTCTACGGGAACATAGCACTCAGCTCGTTAATGACGCTCTGGACAAGATGGCCCAGCTCCACCCGGAGGTGATTCAGAAGCATCGCCCCCGGTGTTTGTATGACATGAGCCAGGTATTGCGCTATATTGCGCTGTCCATCCTGCGGAACGACGAAGTGTTCTTCAAAGAAATGATGATGTCCTGGTTGGATACGGTGTTGTTGGCCTACAAACGCAATGACCACTGCGCCAGCTCCTACCGTTTCCTTCAGGAAATGATCGATGCCCGCATTCCAGCGAGCAGCTCTATCATTCGCCCCTACCTGGATGGAGTCATCCTGGCACTGCAATCCCACGCATAATACGTTTGACTCATCAGGATAAGAGGCTGCTGTGCAATGCACAGCAGCCTCTTATCTTTGCAATGGAGAGAGGCTTGGTGCTTTACACCAAGCCTCTTCCGATGTCCGAAGCAAAATGGCAAATGCTCAGCGGCTTAAGATCACTTTTTCAGCACTTTACGCGTGTAAAAGCAACCCCAAGATAACCCCTAGGATAGCGACATTGAGTTCGGGCTGGAGGTACGCAGTGCATCTGGTACTTGCCAGGAAGTTACATCGACTGAGAGGCATTGGCCCAGGTGAATCAGGCGTTGGGCGATCGCCCGCTGCCGCTCATCTCCCTGTAATAGGGGTAGGATGGTTGCCTGTAGACGGCGCAGGTAGAGTTCCTGGGCGCGATCGCACGATAGCCCAGCACAGACCTCCCGCCCAACTATTAGTAGCCGTTCCAGAATAGTGATTTCTTCGATCGCTGTCTCCAGATCCAGCTCATAGAGCAAGTGCCAGAGGGCACGAAGAATAACGCGCTCCAGAATGGTACGCATTTCAGCCGTGCGAATTTGGCAGCGGAGTTGGCGTGCTTCATTTGCGATCGCCTCCAACTCACCTAAGTGGCTGTGGCACATTTGCAAATTCGTCAGGGGCCAATCACTGGTTTCTCGCTCCAGGGCTTGCAGCGACACCATCGCTCGATGGCTGATGGCAATTTCGGCAGCAACCTGAAGTTCCTGAGGCACGTCCAGACCATCCCGATGGAAGGCCATCAACACCCCAAAGTTATCGCGATACACCTGGGTATAGAGCTGATCTAACCGGGTCAGGGTAGCCTGACTGAGTTGCCGCATAATCCGGTGGCGATCCTCTACAAATAGGTGTTGGAGATTATAGGACTGATCCCCAAAAGTACGGTTCATGACCTGGATGGTTTGAGCCGCACTAGCCAGTTGAAAAGCCTCAAACAGTTCATCCTTCAGCTGGGTAAACAGGCGACGACCTGCGAAGGGCTGGATGCAGCAATAGAAATCCCACCCGCCCAGATGCAGTACGGCAAAAACGAGATAAGCCGTTTCGTTGGTGATCTCGGACGTCAGTTGTAGCTGGCCTACTGCCAGGGTCATCGCCCCCATACGCCGTAACTGGTAATCGTACTGTTGGGTGCGGTAGGCGTAGATGCGGGATTCCTGCGGGTAGGTCTGGAAGAGGGAACTGATGGCGTAGTGGGCCGCAACCTGTTTCATGTTGATGCGGCTGGGGGAGACCAGTTGATGATAAATGTCGGCACCCGAACTAAAGAGATCCACGTTGCTGGGAATCGTTCCCAGTCGTTGGATAAACTCCCGTTCCAGTTGCGTCCCGGTCACTTCTTCAGCCAATTCCAACGCGCGGGCAGCGTAGCGCAGGATTTGCGTGCCTTCAGGCCGCGACACTTCCTCAAAGAACCAGCCGCAACTGGTGAACATCAGCAGGGCATGGCGCTGCATTTCAAGGAGCCGCAGGGCATCTACCCGTTCCGCATGGTTGAGGCGGTGGGTTTGATGACGAGTCAGGAAATGACTGATGTTCGTGGAAGAGCGATCGCCCACCACCGCAATATATTCATCCCGCGCCACCCAGGGATCAAGGAAGAAGCGCCGCCCTTCCGTTTCATAGATATCGATGAGGCGATCGCGCAACCAATTGAGCGTACTCCGTAGAGGCCGCCGCCATTGCTGGTTCCACAAACCACCACCGCCGCAGCCACAGTCCTCCTGCCAGCGATCCACACCATGGGAGCAACTCCAAGCCGTTACAGGCTTTAGCACAACCTCCCAGGTAGGCGGATGCAGACTCAGGTAATGAGCGAAGTTTGTCACCATCCAGCCCCGAGCGGGAAACTCGCGGGTAAAGGCATAGGCAAGGGCCTTTTCACTGCCGCCTTTGTGATGGCCAAAGGTCTCGCCATCAGTGGCTACCGAAACCAACTGCGCCGTTCGATGATCTCCCCGCACCGCCTGTCCTAAACGGGCAGCGAAGTGCTGAGAGCTGTTCATCACTTCACCAAAGCCCATGTCACGGGAAATAGGGCCGTCATAAAAGAAGATATCGATGTAGCGATCGCCCGAGGGCTCATTCAGATAGCAGCGGTAGGGGCGGCTGGGATCAATTTGGCTACCGCCAACTTCAGTCCAGTTAGGCTGAGGATGCTCATTCGTGGGCAGAGGGCGGCACCGCTGAGCCTGAGAGGGAGCCAGGATAATGAAGCGAATTCCCTCATCCACTAAAGCTTTGAGCGTTGGGTAATCGACAGCGGTTTCTGCCAGCCACATGCCTTCGGGCTCACGACCAAACCGGGCGCGAAAATCAGCCTTACCCCAGCGAATTTGAGTATACTTGTCGCGCTCATTGGCTAAGGGCATGATGATGTGGTTGTAGACCTGGGCGATCGCATTTCCATGCCCACCTAACCGCTCACAACTGCGGCGGTCAGCCTCTAGAATTTGTTGGTAGACCTCCGGATCGGCCTGCTCCAGCCAGCTCATCAGCGTCGGGCCGATATTAAAGCTAAGGTATTCAAAGTTATTGACGACCCCCAGTAACTCTCCATGATCATTGAGCACCCGAGCGAAGGCGTTGGGACGATAACACTCGTGATGGATCCGCTCATTCCAGTTGTGATAGGGAGCCGCGCTGGGTTGCCGCTCAATGGCATTCAGGTAGGGGTTCTCACGAGGGGGCTGGTAAAAGTGCCCATGAACCGTAACGTAGACACCTGTTGCCGTGGCACCCCCCCGTGTCGAAGCAGGCTGGGTAGCCAGAGAGGCAGAACTTGACGCGTGATCAGTTATGGAATCGGAAAAGTGTGAGGAGGTCATAGAGATCAGAAGAACGGTGGACAATGTTGACCGGGGATCACGCAATAAGGTGAGGGATCAACCAAAAACCGAATTAAAAACTAGTATTAAAAGAAGGGATCAAAAAAGGTATTTATACTTCTTGCAGTTCCTTAGGTTATGAAATCAAAGAAATCGTTGAAGAATTGATTTCATTCCATTACGAAGCCGCATCTAAGGGCAACAATCCTGTTACTTAGGAACGCTCAAAGTCTTGTCGATTATACTGCCTGCTTCCAGAACAGAGTACAGTCCGAGAGGAGGATTACAGTTTATAACTGTGGAAAGTAGCCATCAATTTTAGGGCGATCGCTCCATTTTCAGTCCTAGAACTATCCCACGAAAATGCCGACGAGCGCTTATCTTTAGACTCTATTTATGATTGCCTTCATTAATACATTATCGAGATCATCTCCATCACACTCATAGCTACGAATAGGGGAGCGCAAACTGCTCCCTCTATTCGTAGCTACAGCCATTTTCGCTAAGACATTCGGCGAGAGCGAGTACGGAGCACTCACTCTCGCCAAATGTCCTAACAAAAATGGCCAGGAGTATAAATCAATATCTTGCCAAAACCCTAATTTTGCCGTCGCTTCACAGCGGCAAAATTAGGGCTCGGATTCTCTACGTCACCAAACCTACTTGCAGCAGTTAGCTGATCGGAGGGACTTCGAGGGGAATCGCACCCAGTAAACCTTTGCGGAAATCGTTGAGGATCTCGCGGGCCGTACGTTCTTGATCGCCATTGTGGCGTTGCTCAGCCAGAGAGGCCAGATAGCTTTCGCCTGTCATGGTTTCGGGATCTAGAGTGTAGCGCGATCGCAATCCTTCCACACCCATGGGAGCGTGTTCCTGCAACCCCTTTAAAAGATCAATCAGGGCAGACGTAATGCGCTGATTATCGTAGGCCGCTTCGCCAATGTCATCACAAATGGCCAGCTTAAGAGCAGCCTCCTGGTTAGCGAGGCGGGAAGGTAGAACACCAGGAGCATCGAGCAATTCCATTTGATCGGAAATGCGCACCCACCGGAGTTGTCGCGTGACCCCAGCCCGACGGGCACTCTCTACAGCCCGACGTTTGAGAAGGCGATTGATGAGCGCTGATTTACCAACATTGGGGAAACCAATCACAACGGCCCGCACTGGACGAGGCAGCATACCCCGGTTGTGGCGGCGTTGGTTCAAGCGATCGCCAACCACTTGAGCTGCTTTCGCGACCCCATTCACCCCCGTTCCTTGATTGGCATTGGTAAAGACAGGGGCTTCCCCCTGTTGCTGAAACCAACGCTCCCACTCAGTACGAAACACGGCCGGGATCATATCCACTCGGTTCAAGACCAGCACCCGCTCTTTTTCGCCAATCCATTGGCTCAGCTGGGGATGTTGGGTCGCTAGCGGAATGCGGGCATCGCGCACTTCTAGCACGACATCAACTTTTTTCAAATTTTCCAGCAGTTGCCGCTCAGCCTTTGCAATATGGCCGGGATACCACTGAATTGGAGGAGAGGTCATAACACAATTATCGGGAACGTTGGATTTACATCAAAATCCAAACTTCCGCCTGGATGGGGCAATGCTATTCTAGGGTGCTTCTGTACGGTTCAGCCAGCGATTCTCATTATGAGGTTTAAGCCTGGAGTTCGCGCCCATAGGGCACGAACTCCAGGCTTAAACCGCCGTAGCCCACCTTCAATGAGCTGCGGGACTTCATTCCAAAATGAGAATTGCTACGGTTCAGCCCCCCAACTTGATTGAAAACGGGATTACCGTAGACCTCGCTGCCAGGCAGATAGATTTGCCACGTTGTGTCGCATATGAGCGATCGCACAGTATTTTAGCTTTGTGCTTAATTAAGTTGAGCTATTGACCAGAAGGTAAAGACATTATTTTTTGACATCATCTTGCAGTTCAAGCATCAGGGTTTCATGCTCTGACACTTCACTAGTAGGCTGCGGCCTAAGTTCACAACCTATGTTTTGTGTGGGGTGCTTCGCACCCCACACAAAACATAGGTGATGGATTTCCGCCTCAGCGTACTAGGCATTTAGAGATTCCAGACTTGTACAGGGTGCTATCTAAAATTTGCGATTCTCAAAACTGAGTTTTGTACAGATTGCAGCATTTTTTCTAGACAAAATTACCGCTTTATGTAGGACAGCGTTTTATCAATGCTGATTGATTGAATTGAGAAGAGGCGATCGCCCTACCGTTTTCCAAAATCCTATCAGCGGCTCTGCCCAGTTAAGCATGAGAGCCAAAAGCTGTGCCATTCGTTAAGTGATCGCCACAGTTTTTGGCTCTCACAGGCATTCAAAAAGTTGATTTTTTGCACCCTTCATGTGTACAGAACTTAAAGCTCTGGAATTCTATTCTTTCGCTGAAGTTTCCTTAAATTTACGGGTATACAAATGTAGAAATTGATGAGTATTTAAAGAAATGGATAAGCTCTACGAAAAAACCAGGGGTTCTTTTAGTAGTCATGATAAAAAAATGGGTGATTTAATGTGTTTAAACTTCTAATTACTATGACGGTTCCGTAGATCCCCTTAGTTTTTGACTCATTACTCTGCATATATTGGGTTAGGAGTGCATGCAGAACTTTACGAGTTTTCTTTTGAATTTATGGGTGCAAAACAGGGGTATCAGCTCGTGGAGGATGACTAAAAAATCTCGAAACGAGGCATGGTTCGTCCACCTAACGTACAAACCCTATCGTTCTCAAACTCTATGGCTGCAGAAAGCCCAGTGCGTAGATGCAGTTGAGTGCGCCATTCACTTGACCCCTAAAAGATGCTCTAAGCCACTCAAAGCCCAGAACTCAGGCAAATTATTCACTCTCGATTGAGAGATAGGAGCGGGGCTACCTCCTATGGCCGGGCTCGGTCATGAAGTTTTACATTTTACCCAGAGACGCCGTTACCTTTGGCTGCCTACCGAAACCGCATTTTGAGAGACCTGCCCAATGGAATGGACAATTGCTGCACCCTTTGTTCACTACGACAACGTTGCTCAGAGCCAATGGCTAGAGCTGTTTATGGAGAGCGATCGCCATACTCTACGCCATGTTCCCCGTAGAAAACCCCTGGAAAAATGGCACGATCGCAAAAGCAAATTTACCTCCCTTGATGAGTGGCTCGTCTATTTAGATCAGGCAAAACGAGCTCTACAGGAGGGTGCCGATGGGGTCATCACCGTATTTCCTCAACTGGCCTCAGCCGTTGGCATCCAGCAAAACCTATCACGGCAGCATGGGAAGCCTGTTGTAGCCTGGCTTTTTAACGTCGGTACTTGCTCCGATGGGTTGCGGAAATGGATGGCCCGCGCAAGCTTACGGCATATTGACCGCTTCGTCGTTCACACCCGGCGAGAACGGCAAATTTATAGCGATTGGTTGAATTTGCCAATCGAACGATTTGAATTTGTGCCCTACCAGAGCGCTCCTATTTCCGTGACCTATGAGGAGGAAATGGAGCATCCCTTCGTGGCATCCCTGGGGTCAGCCCATCGCGACTTTCCTACCTTATTTGAGGCGGTTAAGCGACTAAACATTCCAACTATTGTGGCTTCGGGTAAATCAGCCCTGGCCGGGCTGCAAATTCCTGCGAACGTACAAACGCCTCTGGGAATTGCTCGTACTGAGTGTTTCCGGTTAGCGCAGCAGGGCCGCATTAATGTCGTGCCTCTACAACCCAAGGACGGCATTACAGCGGCGGGGCAGGTCACCATCGTAGAAGCCATGTTTATGGGCCGGCCGTTGATTGCCACCCGTTGTAATGGGGTTGAAGACTATATTATTCACGGCGAAACCGGCTGGTTGGTCGAGCCCAACTCTACGGAGAGCATGTTGGAGGCGATCGACACCCTCTGGAACGATACGGCCCTACGGCAACGCCTTGGGCAAGCCGCCCAACGCTATGCCCAGGAATACTTCTCAGACCAGGCCGCAGGGAGGCATTTGACGCGCATCCTGAATGAAGTGGCTGACCAGTGGGGGTTCTGAGGCGGTCACTCTAGGCAGAGTTTGAACAGTGGATAGGGGGGGTGGAAGAGGTACTTCGTGCCCTTTTCACCCCCCGCCTAGAACACAGTATCGCGTTGTGGAATACAGAAGGTCTTCCAGCAGCGCTATTGTTCTTACATTGGCGAATTAGCTTTTGCTGTAGCGTTAGAATCTGCAGAAATTTGACACTCTAACAATAGATTTTGACCTCGCACGCAAATCCTATGCTCTCCATACTCCCTGAACAATTTGCCAGCGACAACTACTCCGGCATCTGCCCGGAAGCAATGGACTACACCCACCGCGCCAATTTAGGCAGCGCTCCAGCCTATGGCAACGACGAGTGGACACAACAAGCCACCGATCGCTTTCGGGAGTTGTTTGAGATCGATTGTGAAGTGTTTTTCGTTTTCAATGGCACCGCCGCCAATTCCCTGTCTCTAGCCAGCTTGTGTCAGTCCTATCACAGCGTTATTTGCCATGAGTTAGCTCACATCGAGACGGATGAATGTGGTGCGCCCGAGTTCGCGTCCAATGGGTCAAAGTTACTCCTGGGGCGGGGGGAAAACGGGAAACTAACGCCAGAGTCGATCGCCGCGATCGCCACCCGCCGCACCGACATCCATTACCCCAAACCTAAGGTCATCAGCCTCACCCAGACCACCGAACTGGGCACTCTCTACAGCATTGAAGAATTACGTGCTATCCGGAACATAGCCGATCGCTATCACCTGAAGATCCACATGGACGGAGCACGCTTTGCCAATGCGATCGCTGCTCTCAATGTCACTCCCGCCGAACTCACATGGAAAGTGGGGGTCGATGTACTGTGCTTCTGCGGCACCAAAAATGGTATGGCCGTTGGGGAAGCCATCATCTTTTTCAAACGGGATCTGGCAGAAGATTTCGCCTACCGTTGTAAGCAAGCGGGTCAACTCGCCTCCAAAATGCGCTTCATTGCTGCCCCCTGGTTAGGCTTACTGGAAACGGGTGCCTGGCTACGCAACGCACAACATGCTAACGAGTGTGCTGCATATATGGCTCACGAGCTCACTCGAATTGAAGGAGTTGAGTTGATGTTTCCGCAGCAGGCCAATGCGGTATTTGTCACGTTACCGGAGAGAGTGGTTAAGGGATTGCGCGATCGCGGCTGGCTGTTCTACACCTTCATTGGCGTAGGTGGAGCGCGGTTCCTCTGCTCGTGGAGTAGCACACGCGAACGCATCGATGAGCTAGTACACGACGTGAAGGACTTAATGGAACTGGTTTAGCCTTGCGGCAAAATCAACCCATGTTTAAAGGTGGGGGATACCGGGCACCCTCCACCTTTAAACATGGGCAGACTTAAACTGTCGAGTACTAGTACGCTGAGGCAGAAATCCATCACCTATGTTTTGTGTGAGGTGCGAAGCACCCCACACAAAACATAGGTTGCGAACTTAGGCCGCAGCCTACTAGCTTCTGCCTTGGCCTCGAAATAGTGGCTAAGGAACCACCAACACAGGACAGGGCGACAGGTTAATCACCCGGTTTGTAACGCTATGAGCTGCGCCCTCATCCGTCAGGCCCGTACCCCGGGACCCCATAATAATGAGGTTGGCATTGAGTTCGTCGGCTACATCGCAGATGACAAAGGCAGGCTTGCCTGTCCGTTCGATAACTTCGGCTTTGATGCCTTCATTGGCAAAGAGTTCTTGAGCGTTTTGGAGAAGTGCGGCGATCGCCTCGGGTGACACCATATCGGCCTCCACCGTAGTGGCATCATCAGGCTCTTCAACGACAGAGAGCAGCACCAGACGGCTTTTATAATTTTTTACAACATCGGTAACAACCTCAGCAGCCTCCTGAGATTCGCGACTGTGATCGATCGGAAATAAAACGGTCTTAAACATGGCTTTACCTCGCCAGGGTTCCAGATTCCTGTAGAGTTTTGAATGGGGCGTGGGTGTTGACAGCCTACCGAACGGTGGTGCCGCACCCACTACGAGTGTAGAACGTTATTGGGATGGTAATGGCTTGGGTAGGGGCGGTTCCCCCCACAGTAGCGATTCCCAAAGTCGGCACCAAACCCATAAACTCCCCAATACGGCACAGTCTGGCGACTGAAGCAAAAAAGACAGAGCGGGGTGCGATCCCCAATTCTTACCCTTTTTTTGTAAAGGATTTCAGATAAGACCGTTACGTTTTACAATAATAATAGGTATAAACACTCACCTAGGGGGTTAGAGAGGTGTCTAAGAAATCCGTTTCCAGCCTGACGGCGGCTGACCTGCAAGACAAACGTGTTTTAGTGCGGAACGACTTCAACGTTCCCCTCGATGACGCGGGCAACATTACCGATGACACCCGCATTCGTGCGGCGCTGCCGACCATTAATTACCTCACCAAGAATGGTGCGAAGGTAATCCTCAGCAGCCACTTCGGCCGTCCCAAAGGGGATGATTTCGCCAGCCGCGTGACCGACAAGTTCCGCCTCACCCCCGTTGCTAAGCGCCTGTCGGAGCTGCTGGAGCAAGAGGTGATCAAGCCTTCTGACTGTATTGGGGATGAAGTCGCCAGCGTTGTTGCCGCTATGAAGCCTGGTCAGGTCATTCTGCTGGAAAACGTGCGTTTCCACCCCGAAGAAGAAAAGAACGACCCTGAATTCGCCAAGCAGTTGGCCTCTGTTGCGGACCTATACGTTAACGATGCGTTCGGTACAGCCCACCGCGCCCACGCCTCCACAGAAGGTGTGACCAAGTACCTCTCCACCTCGGTTGCTGGCTTCCTGATCGAGAAAGAGCTGGAGTACCTCCAGAATGCGATCGACAATCCCCAGCGTCCCCTAGCTGCCATCATCGGTGGCTCCAAAGTATCCAGCAAAATTACCGTTATCGAAGCGCTGCTTGAGAAAGTCGACAAGCTGCTGATCGGCGGCGGTATGATCTTCACCTTCTACAAAGCTCGTGGCCTGAGCGTCGGTAAGTCTCTGGTAGAAGACGAGTTTCTGGAACTGGCGAAGACCCTGGAAGCCAAAGCCAAGGAGAAGGGCGTTGATCTGTTGCTGCCCACCGATGTGGTTGTGGCGGATAACTTCTCTCCCGATGCCAACGCTCAAACTGTTAGCGTTGAGTCAATTCCGGATGGCTGGATGGGTCTGGATATCGGGCCCGACTCGGTGAAGGTGTTCCAGGATGCCCTGAAGCAGTGCAAGTCCGTCGTCTGGAACGGCCCCATGGGTGTGTTTGAGTTTGACAAGTTTGCACAGGGTACTGAGGCGATCGCCCACACCCTGGCTGAACTCACCGGCACCGGCACCACCACCATCATCGGCGGTGGCGACTCCGTAGCGGCGGTTGAGAAAGTGGGTGTTGCCGAGAAGATGAGCCACATCTCCACGGGTGGCGGTGCTAGCCTCGAACTGCTGGAAGGCAAAGTCCTTCCCGGTATCTCAGCACTGAATGATGCCTAAGGTTTGTTTCTAGTTTTTGAGGTGCTTCGCACCTCAAAAACTAAAGGGATGACTTGATGCCTAAGGTTTGTTTCTAGTTTTCCGGGTGTTTCGCACCCGGAAAAATAAAGGGATGACCTGAGTAATTGAGACTTGATTCAACAACGTTGAGGGGATACCGAATCGGTATCCCTTTTTGTTTAGGACTTACGTGTTTGTGTTGGGTGTGGTGTGCTTCGCACACCACACCCAACACAAACACGTAAGTCCTGTTGAAGGCTTCAGGGCAAAAAAACACCAGGTGTTTTTGGAAACACCCGGTGTCTGGCCTTTTAGAATGAGGGCGATCGCCCACCACCCTACTTAATGAAGAGCATTTCCTGATACTTGGGCAACGGCCACAGATCATCTGCAACTTCGCCCTCCAGGGCATCAGCATACTCGCGCACCTTATCCATTAGCGGACGGAGGGTTGTGGCGGAATATTGCATGTGCTCCTCAGTGCTGGAGAAATCATGGTTATCCAGGGCACTTTCCAATTTGCTGACGGTATCCATCATCAATTTGGTTAGCGCAGCCACCTTCTCAGCGCTTTCTTTTTCCAATTCAATGCCGATCGCCTTCAAGCTGGCAATGCTGCTAGAGAGTTCTGTCAGATAGCGGAACGCTGCCGGGTAAATCACCGTTTTGGCGAGGCTGATAACCAGCTTGGCCTCCATAGCAATGACTTGAATGTATTGCTCGCCATAGACCTCAAAGCGGCTTTCTAGCTCCTTGGCTGTCAACACACCCGTCCGTTCGAACAGTTCTTCAACGTCAGGCTGCTTCAAGACGGGCAACGCATCGGCGCTGGTCGGGAGATTTTTTAGCCCCCGCTCTACTGCCATCTTGTGCCATTCCTCGGAGTAGCCATTGCCTCCGAAGATGACCGCACTATGAAGCTCCATAACCTTTTTCAGCACGGTATAAGCGGCCTGATTCAAGTCAGCCCCTTTCGCTAACTCGGCTTCCAGCTCGTCAGCAACCCAGGTGAGGGAGTCGGACAGGATTGTATTCATGGCCACGAGGGGGCCAGATACCGCCTGGTTGGAGCCCACGGCACGGAATTCAAAGCGGTTGCCCGTGAAGGCGAAGGGGGAGGTGCGGTTGCGATCGCCCGGATCCCTCGGAAACTCTGGCAGAGTATCCACACCCAGACTCATCACCCCAGGATGGGACGAGGCTTTGACATCCCCCTGTTTAATTTGCTCGAACACATCCTCCAGTTGGGAACCCAGATATACCGAGATGATGGCGGGAGGTGCTTCGTTGGCCCCCAGACGATGGTCATTGCTGGCGGATGCGACCACCGCCCGTAGGAGTGGCCCATACTTGTGAACGCCACGAATGACCGCGCCGCAGAACAGCAAAAATTGCAGGTTGGCGTGGGGAGTGTCGCCCGGATCGAGCAGGTTGCCCTGGGTGGCATTGCCCACTGACCAATTGACGTGTTTGCCAGAACCGTTGATGCCTGCAAACGGCTTTTCATGGAGCAGGCAGACAAAGCCGTGCTTCTTGGCCGTGTTCCGCAGAATCGTCATGGTCATCTGCTGGTGGTCACTGGCAACGTTGGCCGCTTCAAAGACAGGCGCGATTTCAAATTGGCCAGGAGCTACTTCGTTATGGCGGGTTTTGGCCGGGATGCCCAACCGATACATGCGCTCTTCCACGTCTTGCATGAAGATTTGCACCCGCTCGGGGATAGCGCCGAAGTAGTGATCGTCAAACTGCTGACCCTTAGCGGCGGGTCTACCAAACAGCGTCCGCCCCGTGAGGAGCAGGTCAGGGCGACTGTTGGCGAAATGAGTATCCACCAGGAAATACTCTTGCTCAGCTCCGCAGCTTGAGTTGACGGGAGCGACGTCGGTATGACCCAACAGCTTGAGCAGCCGTGTAGCCGCTTTGCTCATGACAGCATTGGAGCGGAGGAGCGGAGTTTTTTTATCAAGGGCTTCACCTGTCCAGGAGATGAAAACCGTTGGGATACAGAGAGTTGCCCCGTTATCCGTTTGCATGATGTAGGCGGGGCTGGTGACATCCCACGCTGTGTAACCGCGTGCCTCGAAAGTGGAGCGGATGCCGCCATTGGGGAACGAGGAGCCATCCGGCTCGCCCTGCACTAACACTTTGCCGGTAAATTCTGTAATTACGGAGCCGTCACTTTGCACTGAGACGAAGCCATCGTGCTTCTCAGCGGTGATGTTGGTCATCGGGTAGAAGACGTGGGCATAGTAGAGCGCCCCCTTGGAAATGGCCCAATCCTTCATGGCGGCAGCGACCACCCCCGCCACCGAGACGTCTAGTTTGCCGCCCGTTTTTACTGTTTTCTGAATCGCTTTGAAGACATCTTTAGGCAGACACGCCTGCATTTTGTTCAGAGTGAAGACATCGGTTGCCCACAACTCTTCCAAACGAGTGGGAAGCTTGGCGGGTACTTTTTCGCGATCGGTAATCTGACAAATGGCGGTGAAGCGTGACTCGTTGCCGCTCATATAACTCTGCTTGTCCTTAAATATTGGGTCAGGGAATGCTTGAAAGGCTGATTCTTACACAGCTTCTTTATCAAAAACTACCGTTTCTAGCGTTCAATCAAACAACCCCTCACCGAGAGTACTGTGTGGCGATCGCACAAAAGGTATGAAAGATAGTAAAGCGACAAAAACCCGATTCAAGCTCTCAACAAATTAAGCCATAATTTACCACAAAAAATCACTGAAAGGGTCCTTAAGATAACGCTGACAGTAATTCTTGTTATGGGCTTAAAAGGTAAGAGTTTGTACCCGTAGGGCATGAACTCTCACCTTTAAGCTAAGAAACAGCCCGCTTCGGCAGACTGTATTCTTGGCTTAATTCAAAATGAGAATTTCTGGGTTACTGAAGAGGGCGGTCAAGGCAGCTTTCCAACTATTTGTAAACCTTAATCCTACGGAATTACATTCCCTAAAGCTATAAATAGTGGCTTATACTTGACCGATGAATTATTCCTTGTCTCTGATTAGTAGCAATACTTTTTAGGGGCTTTTTTTAGAGACTTTTATGGTCCTTTGTATTTCGCCTCACCTCTTATCAAGCTCTCAATAGATCAGCGATTTCCTTGTAGGCAGAGGTGAGGCGATCGCCCAACACCCGAATCACCGCTGCTTGAAATGAGGCAGCAATGTAGAGTCAGCAGGGCGCTCGCCAAGCTCATCTCCGGTAACCAGCGGACTGAATACTCTGGTTGTATCAGCATCAGGCATGGGGCAAGCTAAAGAATAGACTTCTTGCATGAATCGTTGCGCAACAAAGCTGCGCAACGATTCACGTCCTCAAAAACGATGCATGCAGAAGGTCTAATGAAAAGCGAAAGGAATCTGGTGGGGCGATCGCGCTACTTCGCCAATTCTGCCTCGATCGCCGAAATCAGCTCAGGCGAATTTGGGGCAACCCGACTGGGAAAACGGCCCACCACTTCCCCCGTTTTGCTAATGAGAAACTTCTCAAAGTTCCAGGCAACATCTCCAGGGGGATTGGAAGACTGGGTCAGAGTCGCGTATAGGGGATGCTGGTCAGCTCCTTTGGCATGCACCTTGTCAAACATCTCAAAGCTGGCACCGTAGCGGGTCGAGCAAAACTGTTGGATTTCCTCGTTGCTGCCGGGTTCCTGTGCCCCGAAGTCGTTGCAGGGGAAACCCAGCACTCGCAAGCCCTGGTCTTTGTATTTCTGGTTCAGTTCTTCCAGCCCTTCGTACTGTGGAGTGTAGCCACAATAGGAAGCTACATTGACAATGAGAAGAACATTTCCGGCATAGTCACCCAATGTCTTGGAAGTGCCAGTGATGGTGTTTACAGCAATATCCGATACGGTACTCATAGGAAATGGTGAGTTAGGAATCCATTTTGTAGCGTAACGGTTTTTTGTGAAGTTGTGTAAAGTGGGGCGATCGCCGCTCACTCACCCCAAAACTCAGACACCAAGTGTTTCTCAAAACACCCGGTGTCTAAGGAGGTTTCTGCATAAGAATCTACCCAGGATGTTGGTGCTTTGCCCGCTTCGCGGGCAAAGCACCAACATCCTGGGGGTAATTTCATTGTTGGAAATCTCCTAACCTCTACAACTTCAGCCAAGCTTTTCTAAAGCCGAGACAGCAACTCCTGCTTTTTCGCCTGAAACTCTTCCTCCGTCAGCACGCCCTGTTCCTTCAACTTGCCGAGCTGCTCTAGCGTCTGAAAAATCTTGGCGGCATCATCGCCCTTATCATTCTCTAAATCAGATACGTAGGTTTTTCCGCGCTCGAAGGCTGAATCGTAAATCGTTTTGAGCTGGTCTTCTACAAAGTTGTTCAGCGTACCCGAATTTGAGAAATGGTTAACAGCGACCTGCCCCACGGCATAGGTTGATGCTCCGGAGGTCAGCGCCATCGAAGCCCCACCCACCAGCGTTCCAACGCCAGGAAGGGCTTTGAGGAAGCTGGCTCCCAGCCGCGCCAGGCTTGTTCCCGTCAATGCCGAGACAAACGCTTTGCCATTGCTTTTGGAATAATCCACGCCATAAAGCTGGGCCAATTGCTGAAGCATTTCCAGTTGAATTGCCGTAACCGCCGCAAAATCTACCAGAGGAATCGGAATCAATCCACCACCCATCGCCCACAACACATGGGTACGGATGATCGCTTCAGCTTGCGTATTCTGGCTCATGGGTGTTTCCCTATAAAACAGTAGGAGAATTTGTCTCTCGGTTAATGGTATTTCAGTTAAAACACATCCCAGAGGTATCTACCACTAGTACTCTTGTGGTCACACACTCATTCATTGACAGCACAAACCAATCGATTTTTTGGCTTTAATAAGCCTTCATTGATAGTATTTACAGAATTCAGAGAAGAGTTTTCAGAAAATTAAACTTTTTGTAAAGAGCAGGTTGTTTCAACTTTGCGAAAGCTACCTTAGAACAAGGCTTTCCAGTCTTATATTATGACGTCCTAGAGAAGCTAGCTTCTAAATACTTCTCTTAAATAAGTTTAAGGTGCATTCAAATAAATGTTTGCTCAACAATTACTGAGTGAGCATAGTCCTTATGAATTTACAGAACATAAACAGCTATTGATTTTTTGCCAAACATATTGTTTCAAAAAGGGGAATCATGAATTTAGCCAGAGCAATAGGATCATTGTCCTCTAGCGACTTACCGTTAATTAGCGATCGCGAACAGCTACTTTTTACTATTGAAGACACCCGTAAACGTGCTGATCAACTGCAAGAACAACTAGTTCCAAAACTTAAAACCCTTCTTACAAAGGCTTGCAGCTTGATTAATGAAATTTATGGCGAACATACACTCTCATCGTGCAGAACAACAACAACTCCGGCTCACCGTCCAAACGCAAAACAAACTAAACCGTTTGAAGTCGCAACTGCTGGTTTAGCGATAGAAGGCCAAGCATGGTTTTTTCAGCAAAGGTTTGAGTGCGCCCAAGACAGGCTTTATGTCAACTTTTTTGGGTTAAGAGGGTTAGAGGGTAATCCGATCATTCAGGTGCTTAAAAAGTATCCGAGCGAAGCCATTCGACTATTAGAATATGGTGAATATGAACTCTATTCGGAGACAATTGAATCTCCTAATGAAGATCAGAGTATAAACTTTATTGAATTGATCAGTAGACTACAGTTGGTTCCCGAAAGGGAATGGAAGGGCACTTACATTAGCGGAACTCCTATTCATCTTCCGGTTAAAAATGTTGACAGAATTCTTCCAGCACTTCACGACTTTATAGTGCTTTTTCCTATCTTCCGTGCCGCAGCCAATGTATTGAATGGAAAAGATGATTGTTTTAGAGACTATACAGAGCGCTTTTGGCGCTGGCAAAGCAAGCACCAAACTCCAAAAACTGAACCCTCATCTCATCATTTCCCAGACGAAGTAGACACAACACAGGCATTCCGTGAAGGGGCAGTGAAGCAGGTTCTAGTCAACACTTACGAGCGAGATCCTAAAGCTCGACAGAGATGTATCGATCACTACGGCTCAAGCTGTGTAGTGTGTGGTTTCAATTTTGGTAAGATTTTTGGCCCCCTGGGCGAAGGTTTTATTCATATCCATCACTTGCGTCCTATTGCGGAAATAGGAGAAGAGTATGAAGTTGATCCAGTTAAAGATCTACGCCCTGTCTGCCCAAACTGTCATGCTATGATTCACCATCAATCACCAGCCCTGAGTATTGGAGAAATGAAAATATTATTGGAAACTTTTAGTAAGAATTGTGCCTTCTAAATGCACTACTTATTCTAATACTCCTGTTCTACGAAGATATTTTTGAAAAGGTCTGCAAGATGGTAAAGGTTTGGAAGGAGGAGAATTTAGAACGCCGAACCCAACATTCAACCTTGCAACCTGTATGGAATTACTTCGTTGAAGTTTGTGGATTCACGTTCAAATTTGATTCCATAGAGCAACTTGAACAGGTGCTTGAATACTACAGGCAGAAAATTCATCCCAGTTCCATCATTCCGCGCTTAGATCGGTCTCTTGAAAAGATCGATCGGTCTTTAATTCAGCGTTGGTATGAACGGCTTCCGCTCTATTTACGGAAAGAACCCAAACGACAGAAAGTGGTCGCGGCTCTGGAACAGGCACGCCAAAGAATTCACGATGATGATTTAACGATTCATCCGACTGAAACTCCCAAAGGAAAACCCGTACGTTTTGAGCCCGTTAGTGAAGCATTCTGGTGCCGGACGTGCGATCGCCCTCTCGGCTACGGTCGCTGCAAACGCTGCCGCGCTAAACAAGCCCTCGACCCCGAAAAGTACAAACCCAAAGAACCATCGATCCCCTTCTGCAACACCTGCGGCGTCAATCTTGGACAGGGCAGCTGCAAATGGTGCAAAGCCCGCAGAAGCTGACAAGAACCATAAAAGACTTTCAGTTGTGTGCGTAGATCACTTAAAGTGCAGCTGCGATTTCATAAATAACATATGAAGCTTACTTGGGCTTCCTGATAGGGAATTGGTTATTAGAAAGGAGAATTGTCCCCAACTGGGCACATATAAAAACATGCCTGGCAGTCTCCCGGATTATAAGCATGACACCTATCAGCCTTCGCTCTGCACTACAAAGCTTGCCCGAAAATGCTCTGGAAGCGATTGTTAATCGACAGTTTGCAACCAAGTTATTAGAAGCTTTAGGCTTTCAGGCTGAGGAAATTTACCCTGAGTATCCCATTCGCAGAATGGCTGTCGATATAGCGGCCCGGAAGAATGTTGGGGATGACATTTTTATTAACACTAAAAAGAATCCCTATCTTTTAGTCGAACTAAAAGGTAGGGACGTCAATCTGACAGAAGGAAGCCAACCCTATAAGAATACTGTTCAACAGTTGAAACGGTATTTGCTAGCTCCTGAATGTCATTCAGCGGCATGGGGAATCATTACCAATTCATGCCATATACAACTTTTCCGAAAACATGGAAAGGTCGTTTTTCCTGCAACTCCGTGCCATCCCATTAACAAGGATAATATCGAGGATATTACAGCTACAATTCGAGAGAAAATCGAGTCTCCCTCCAGGGCCCTAACAATAGCTCTATACAATAACAAGGGTGGCGTAGGAAAAACAACGACTACAGTCAATCTTGCGGGTATTCTTACACTGCTTGGAAAAAAGATCTTGGTCATTGACTTTGATCCCAACCAACAGGATTTAACAAGTGCATTAGGATTACCACTGAGTGAAGACGCTCTCTTCACAGCTCTCATCAATCGCGATACAGAGTTAAAAACTGCTATCCGTCCTTATAAGTTCTTATTTAGAAGTAAAAAACTGGAAACCAGATTTGATGTCATCCCATCAGATAAAAGGCTAGTTTCTGAAGCCGAAAATGAGCTGAAGATACATGGTTATAAGCCAGGCAATGGCTTACTTCATCGCAAACTGAAATCTCTAAGAAACGAATACGATTATATTTTGATAGACGCGCCTCCTAATTGGCGTCTTTTCAGCAAACTAGCAGTTTATGCAGCAGATGTTGTTCTACTTCCGACAAAACACAACAACTTGTTCTCTTTAGAAAATGCTGTTACTGCAATTAAGGATTTTATTCCTGAAATACAACAGGAAAAGAGTGATGGCAGTCCAATTGCTTTACCCATTTTCTTTAATGGCGAAAGAATGACGGAGCCTCAGAAAGCTGCCGTAGAAAAAGTTATGGAGAGCATGATTCAGGCGGCTAAAAGGAACGATGGATTTGATTTAGCTCCTTATTTCTTTCCTAAGAGACGCCGTGCTGGAGAAGACACGCATGTTCTCTGTGTACCCGGCCATGCAAGTATTTCGAGTTCAGCGTTCTTTCGTGTTCCTGCCGTTTTTCGAGATAAATCAGCCCTTGAGTACTACAAGAACTTAGTGAAGGAGTATTTTCTATAATGGCGAATCCAAAAGATATTGGAAATTTAATGCACCTTTATCTCGATGAAATTGATCCGGGTAAAGGAACGAATACTCCTCAATTTCTCATTCAGGCTTCTGCTCATTTGCTGAACGAAAAGGGTAGGCGAAATTGGGTTCCGTTAATTGTGAGAGAAGTAGGAGGCGATCGCTACGAGGTCATTGGCAACACCTTTGTCTATGCCGTTGCAGAAGAAGCAGGCTTAGAACGAGTTTGGTGCATTATTGCTGACGACAGCGATAACACCGCCGAAGTTACTCGCGTATTAGCGGGTGAAGAGATACCAAAAGTAAATCTCTCGAAAGCATCGAGAGATGAAATTATGGCAGCTCTGGAATATGTCATGGAACAACCCGGCAGCCCTCTCAAAACCATTAAGTTAGCCGTAGCCACCAATCGTATCGATGAAGCTCCCCGACAATTTTGGAAGACACTCGATCCAGTTGTCACCTTAAAGTGCGGGATTACAAAAGGGAAGAAGCTAGATGTACTCAAGCAAGTCTTCTATCTAACTCCACAGCTCAAATCAGAACCACAGCCAGAACCTGAACCAGAAGACAAACTAGAAGGCAATTTAAAAGCCACTGGCGATACCATCTCTCTTCAAAGCATGACAGCCGCCAAGTTGAAGGAGTTAGCCAAGAAACAGAAAATTTATGGCTATAGCAAAATGAAAAAAGACGAGCTTATTGCAGCTCTAAGCCAAGCCAGCCAATAATCTCAGCGCTACTGGAATGAATAGGAAGGTGTACTTCGTCCACCTTCCTATTCAGCTTTTCATTTCCAAGTAGCGGAAACAGTCCGTCGTGTGATCATTCACAAACCCACAGGCCTGCATCAAGGCATAGCAAATCGTCGGCCCCACAAAATTGCAGCCTCGTTTCCGTAAATCCTTGCTCATGGCACGAGATTCAGGCGTTTCTGCTGGGACTTCGGCTATCGATTTCCAGGCATTCACGATCGGTTGGCCATCGACGAACTGCCAGAGATAGCGATCGAGGCTCCCAAATTCCTGGCGGATTTTCAGCACAGCACGGGCATTGCGTACCGCCGCTTCTACCTTGAGGCGATTGCGGATGATGCTGGCGTTGGTCAGGAGCGTGGCAATTTTTGCGTCGTCGTAGTGGGCGATCGCCTCTACATCAAACCCATCAAACGCCTCTCGATAGGCCTCCCGTTTCCGCAGCACCGTCAACCAGCTCAGCCCCGCCTGCGCTCCTTCCAGAATTAGGAATTCAAACAGACGGGTGTCGTCGTGAACAGGAACACCCCATTCGTGGTCGTGATAGTCAAGATAAAGCGGGTCAGACGTAACCCAGGCACAGCGGGTCAGTGGCATAGGCTTACTCGCGCCAGGTGTCGCCGCTATCCTCGTCGGTTTCGCCACCTACAACTACGTTGCGAATGCGTAGACTAGGGCCACCACACCCGACAGGCAAACCACTCTGGCCCCCTTTGCCACAGCCACCCGACTCATCCCAGAAGAAATCATTGCCGATCGCCTCAATATCCTCCAGAGTCGTAAACACATTCCCCGATAGCGACACATCCCGCACCGGCTCCGCCACCTTACCATTGCGAATCATCCAGGCCTCCCCAGCAGTAAAGGTGAACATTTCGCCGTTGGTCATGCCACCAATCCAGTTCTTGGCGTAGACCCCTTCCTGGATCCCTTCGAACAAATCTTCCACAGGCGTTGTACCCGGTTCAATCCAGGTATTGGTCATGCGCACGATGGGGGAGTAGTGGTAATTCAAACAGCGAGCATTCCCCGTCACGGGCTCCTCCAGCTTGCCAGCCGTCTCACGGGAGTGCAGACGTCCCACCAACACCCCATCCTTAATTAACTGTGTCGTCGTTGCAGGCACCCCTTCGTCATCGTAGGCATAGCTGCCCCGATGTCCCTCTGGGGCCGCTCCATCGAGGATTTGTAATTCACTGGGACCAAAGCTACGGCCCAGGGTCATCACCTCCATCAAGTCGGGGTTTTCGTAAATCATGTCCGACTCGGAGAGATGCCCGAAAGCTTCATGAACGAACAGCCCGGTGAGGATGGGATCGATCACAACGGTATAGGTATTGCCTTTCACAGGAGGCAGTTCCAAAGCATTCACCGCCCTCCGGGCTGCACTCTGCACCAGATCGTCCAGATTCATCAAATCCTCGTAAGCACGACGGGAGCCAGTGGTTTCGCGACCTGTTTGCACCGTTTCGCTATTACGGGCGGTAGCGGCAAAGCGCATTTCCATATCCACCCAGGACTGCTCAATCAGCGTACCTTCCGAGGTAGCAATAATGATGTGCTGAGTGCTGTCCCCGTAACGCACCGATGTGGTGGTGATGCAATCGTTCACGCTGCGAAGAATATCGGCATAGTGGCTACACAAAGCCTTTTTCTCAGCCAGGGGAACCTTGCGAGGATCGGAACCAAACAGTTGCAGGGGCCGGCTGTCTTGAATGATGGGAATGGGAGCCAGCAGGGTTTCCTCTTCACCCACCATCCGAGCAGCAGCGATCGCCTCCTCAATCCGCTCGGTTAGCTGGTCAAGCTGATTGAAGCTAGCAAACCCCCACCCACCTCGGAAGCAAGCTCGCACCTGCCCCCCAATGGAAACGCCTTCGCTGAGGGTTTCCACCTGCCCTCGCCGCAATAGTATGTCCGTTCCCTCAGATTCCTCTAGACGGATGGCCAGGTAATCGACCCTGGCCTTATAGCGTTGGATGCGATCGCTCAGCAAATCAAAGGCATTATGCAGTACAGAAGCCATAGCATCGGAGGGGGGTTAAATTCCTGATTTATATTGTGCCTTCTAGAGGGATCCTTCTCGGCTTTTGCCGCTCGAATTTCGCTGAGCCTGGCTCAAACAACAACTAGTGGGAGCCTCTTTAAAGGTTTTGTATAAAGGTTTTGTATATAGGCAGCACAAAAAACAACCTTTGAAGCCAGGCCCTGGTACTAGTACGCTGAGGCGTAAATATATAACCTATTTTTCTGTGGGGGTGCGAAGCACCCCCACAGAAAAATAGGTTACGGACTTAGGCCGTAGCCTACTAGGCGCCCTACTGAGTTCGACCGGGTGAAATATTGGTCGTTGCCATTGCAGTTTTTGAAACGGATTGTCAGGATGAAGAGACAGGGGTTAAGACTGTCATAGGTATCTTTCAGAAAGCTAGGGAGTCGGGTATGGGCTGCTGGAGCTGGAAAATAGGCGCAGTGAGCTTGGCGATCGCCTTAATGGGGTGGACAGGGGCAGCTTCTGCTCAACCCAGAGACGATTATTGGAATCAACTACTCAGCAATCCACCGGATATGGATATGTTTGCGTTGGATTACCAATCAGACGATCCCAATATCGTCACATCTATGAATGTTTCAGAGGTGGGGCTCACGATTCCAAGCCTGTGGTGGGCACAGCAGCTCTATGGTGGACGACTCCTCGAAAATTGGGCGGCTTTCCCCGCAGGAGACGGGCTGCCCCGCCGAGTTGATCTGGTGGTGAATGAGCAAGTTTGGGACATCTACAACTACATTGAGCGATATACTTTCGTGAACCGCCTCGGCTCTGAAGCTGAGGAATACGGCTATATCACCCGCGTCTTTGATCGCGCCGGAAACCCACTCTCGGCCTATGTGTGCGACTTTAGTGACATCGCCAGCGCCGAAATCCAGGTCAACGACCGATGCCAAATTCTTCTCGATTTTCAGGGCAATAATGGCATGATGGGCCGCTCTACGCCTCTCGCATCGCCGTCCAGAGGCGACGGTAGGTTTCAGCAGTAGATGCTGAGAGAGGTTCCAAAAATTCGCTACGCTTCACGATCGTCGCATCCGGCAGAATAAAGGCGTTCTTTAAGCTACTGGGAAGTTCAGTGCGGCCATCGAGTAGAACTGGGGATGCTCCACTACCCAGAAGCGTCAGACGGGTTGCTACCTCAGGCCGCCAATAGTACTGCACCCAGGTGTCAATGAGGCTTTGTACCGTTGTGGTTTCTGAGGATGCAGTCTTGGGAGCAGCAGGTAACACCCATAAATCCGATGTGAGGATTGTGCCTGACTGGGGCACCACTGCGCCCAATCGCGGATTTTTCTTTAGCAACGGCACTATATCCATTGACCAGCCAACAGCGACTGAGGTGTCGCCCAAAATGAGGGGCTCAAGGTAAGTGGTCGAGCTGTAGAAACGGGCCTGTTTGTTGAGAGCCGCCAGGGCATCCGGGAGATCTGCGATCGCCCCCAAATCTGTCGTGTTGACGGAATGCCCCAAGTATTTCAAGGTCAACCCCAACACCGCACGTGCCTGGTCGGGCAGGGAAATGCGCCCGGTCAATTCTGGTTGCCAAAGATCACTCCAATCCGTCGGGGGCTGTTTCAACTTGTCTTTGCGATAGGCGATCGCCAAACTCCCCCACCGATAAGGAGCCGCCCAGATCGAGCCTTTGGTATCTGGTAGCCCCTGAGAGTTGCGTAACACGAGCTTGCGCCAGGGCTCCGGTAGGCGATCCCAGCCGCTCACCTGCTGAAGCGTCAACGGTTGAATCAGGGATTCGCGAATGGCCGACGTCAGCCAACCATCCGCCAGGGAAAGAATATCTGCTCGCTGCGACGGTTTAGGGGGATCACCCTCCGTTGCCTCGACTTGGTGGTACGTTCTGAGGGCCTGGTAAAGAGCATCCAGACTCCTTACCGAGCGCACTTGCAAGGCAGTGGGTCGAATTTGCTGTTGCAAATCTGTCAGCACAGCGGTTGGGATGGATTCTTGTAGCAGGTCAACCCGCAACCCGGTGGTTTGCGATTGGCAGCCCCCCAATGCGGCGGCCAGCATAAGCCCACCTGAACCGATAAGCAGCGATCGCCGTTTCATAACCTGTTCACCCAAACCCATGCGTCCTCTCCATTCTCGCAGGCGATACAGCTTTCGATCCGGTTAAGCGGTGCTGTTCCTGCCTATTTTTTATTGAAGAAGCTCAAAACTCCTTTGAATAGGTTCGTTTCTTAACCCTTCTGGCATAGAAAATAAATCCATTTCGTAACTTTTCAACCTGTCGCTCAGGGTTACGTACTTTGCCGGTTATAGGGTGTTTCAGACATTACATCCCACAAAAAGTGCGTCAACTGTAAAAGCAAATGGAGGAGCTAAGCTTCTTCTAGAATTCGTACGCAGAAATTAACCTTTTTAACAAATTCTCAGATACAAGCGATGAGAATTACTGAAATGTTTCCTGTCGGTTAATTTTCTAATCAGAATTATCAAAAAAATTATTTTCATAAAACGCCAATCCAGGCTAATTCTTTGTCTCACAATTCCATGACGATGAGAGAACCTATAACATTCAGCCTCCTCTCATTTTTAAGGGGTTAATATGCGATAGGGGTTCTATTTTCATAGATAAACGTACCGGAATAGAAGGTTTCTAGCCTATTTTGGCCTTGCGTTAAGCTATCAAAGATTCAGTAGTTTCACGTTTTAGGAAACCTAAAAATGTTCCAACAGAAGGTAAAATAAGTAACCAAATGAAACATTATTAATTAGAGCTTTAGTTTTATTTAACTTTTGAATCTCAAGTTGGTGCAAATCGATGGGTACAATAAGCCTATCCAACAACTTAAGCTCGTTTCTTAAAAGCACGATCGTCACTGAGGATTCCTTGCTTTCTTGGTAGTATAGGCAGGCGCAAGGCTATAGCTATAAGCTCATGAGCTTGCTTTCCAGACGATTCTGTTAATCCCAGACGGTAAATGACTTTCGCGGATCAACGCGATCGCTTCGAATCATTAGAACGTTAAATGATTCAGAACAAACCCAGGGTATCTAAGAAGAGTTCCTAAGATGGAATTAACACAATCTAGGGAGTCAAGCGTCAACATGGATTCACTCCATACGCAGATAGCAAACCTAAGCACAAAAATTGACGCACTTCAGCAATTGATTGAGCAGCTGAGCAGTAAGCTTTTGTCTACAGGTTCAGGCGATCGGTGGGTTCCTGGAGGCGGTTCTCACCGCACAGCGGTTCAGGACGGTATGGTAGGTTACCAATCTCTCCGTCATCAAAGTGCTCTTGAATCAGAGTTCGATCACAAAGATATTTTGGCAGATGTTGATCTGGTCGATAGCGAAACGCATTCGGGCGATCATCAAACTCTATCCCCCGACTTACAAATTCAACGCTTAACTGCTCAATTAACGGCTGCATACAATCGCATTGCCGCATTAGAAGAACAGCTTCTAGCCAGGCGTGTTAGCCATTAACGCTGCTGGCTTGTACTCGACAATTTGAGCTTGCCTGTGGTTGAAAGTGAGAGATGCTACGCATTTCCTCACTCCAAGCATGGGTTAGTTTCTATCATTTAGCACAAGTTATGAGTCACATCTGCCAGCAACCCTTTCAATGAAGGGTTCGCTCGTGGAATCGTTTGAGCTGACCTATGTGTAGTTGTTTTCATAGAGAAGGACGGATGCTAAGCATCCGTCCTTCTCTATGAATCTTCTCAGGACTTATAGCAAACGAATTTGCGATCGCTACGACATTGCCGTTGCTTGCTCCACACAGTAGCGCGCCTGAAGCAGGGCCTCAACTTGAGCCATCAGGGTTAAAGCATCCCACCCCTGAAGATGAGCGGCGATCGCGCATCCTCCCGCTCCAACCCCTTCCTTGACAAAGCCCCGCTCATAGGCCCGCAAGGGTTCCAGAGAGGAACCTGTAAAGTTGAGTTGGGTTGCCAACAAAGGAGCCCCTAGCAGATCAGCCAATCCCACCGTGTCACCCGTTGCATCCTCTGCCACCCACCGGGTTGTGCCCACCACTACCTGTTCCGATGTCCAGGGATAAACCGGGCGTAGCGCCTGCATTAGCGCGTAGATTGCTAGCATTTGGGTTCCCCCTGCTAGCAGCACAGGAGCATGATGGCTGGCGGCGATCGCCGCTCCCGCTACGACAGGCTGCATTGGATCTCCCATCGCCGCTACCACCTCAAAAGGTTCTGAATTTGGCAACAGCCCGGCTTTTTCCAGGCCCTGTTGCACCAACTCCCACTTCTGTTGATGGTTACAGGTAGGATGGCTACTATTGACCTTGCCCTGTACTTCCCAACCGAGGCCCGTCAGCACGCCCAACGCAGTTGTCGTCCCGCCAACCACACATTCCCCCAGCACAAGTACATGCTGAGGAAATTGCCGAGCCAGGGTTTCGCCCCAGTACAACCCCTGCTGAAACAGGTGGGCTACAGTGTGGCGCGAAAGCGATCGCCCCGTACTCACACAGCAAGCGACCTCTCCTCCCAAATCAATACATGGAACGGTAGGAGCATGACGCAGGCCAGCATTGAATAACGTTAGGGGCAGGTTTAAACCTGCAACCACTGCCCGTGAAATGAGGGCGGGAGATGCCCCTGCTACCAGAGGAGGCAATGGAAATTGGGGATTAGGTTGTACTCCCTGAACGAGGAATTCTGCATCGGCGATCGCTGTAAATTCTCGATCGGCTGGCGTTGCGCCTGCTGCCGAAATACCAGGGAGCACTCCCGTCTCTGTAAATCCCAACACACAGGCAAACTGTGCCCGCTGTCCCTGACATTGAGCAAGCCATGCCAACCCAGACTGCAACTGGCTATAAACGCGAATATCTAATCCAGGCGAGCCATCATTTTGCAGCAAGGCATCATCCTCTAAACAGGCAACACCCTACACCCTACACTGACCGTAGGCACCGGTGTAAGCGACAATCGCCCTACAGCCCAAAAGGAACCGTTGCACCTGCTGCCCTTGCTGATGGGGGTGAAGGAAGTGGTGTGCCCGTTCCTGCCGTAGATAACGGTGAAGGTGCCGGTTCTGTGGATGAAGGAAGAGGTGTGCTCGTCGCCGTTGCAGATGACGGTGAAGGCGTTGGTTCTGTAGACGGCGAGGGGGCCATTGCGCTCGTCGCCGCCGGTGGCGGTGAGGGGGTCATCGCTGCCGATGGTAATAAGGGGGTTACTGCACCTGTTGCACTTGCAGATGGCGGTAAATGACGATCCAGTAGCGCA
Organism: Leptolyngbya sp. FACHB-8; assembly: GCF_014695575.1. GTDB lineage: Bacteria > Cyanobacteriota > Cyanobacteriia > Elainellales > Elainellaceae > Vacuolonema. Next base: position 43,900 of record NZ_JACJOO010000034.1, read on the forward strand.
TTTTGGTCGTCATACACTTCTACAGGACGCCGAAATCGCGCAGCTAGGCTCTCTAGAGTATGGCGCAGAGCGAGCTGATGCTCAGCTACCACGGCTTGCAGGCTACGGTTACCCGATGCACGAGCTGTTGTAATCGCGCTCATGTACTCAGGGCTGAGCTGCAGCTGAATGGCATTACCCGCTATTAAGAGACGGCATTTCTGGAGTTCCTGATGGCAAGCTCGATCCACGTCCAGGGAGATCGCCATAGAGGTCTCCAACTGGGCTTTAGCCTGCTCCATCGATGTCGTGTAGGTGCGAGTTAACTCTTGACCTTGAACGGATGAAGCCGTATTGGGAGGAATTTGCTCTGTATAGCGCAAGGCATCAGTCCAGGCGGCGATCGCTCCCTGCCAGTTTGACTGCTGGCTTGCCTGTTGAGCGGCTTGCGCTGCCTGGGTTGCCTGCTGCAACAGCCCGGTTGCTTTTTGCTCCTGGTCTACCTGGGCGATCGCGGCTATCAATCGGGGTTGGTAACTCTCTAATAAACGCTGAGCATCCATAGCCGCATAGGTTCCGGCGGGCACTTCTCGCAAACGGTTGACTACCACCTGCCAGGTCACGCGAACCAACTGCCATTGGTCCAACGATTGGGCAATTTGCTGCCGAGCTTCGGCTATCTGAATCGCCTGCTTGGCCATGTTGAGAAAAGCTTGGGCCGCTTCCTCTGACGTTAAACTCTGGCGATGGCGCTCCAGATTTTCCTCATACTGCTGTTTTTGCCGTTGAGCTGTGCGATAGAAAGGGTTCTCCGGAGGAATAGCATCCAGACGATTAATGGCATCGTGCCAGAGAGCTGTAATTTCCTGCCAGGTTTCAGAGTTATGGGGGCCTTTCTGGCTGCGATCGCTCGCAGTTTGCGCCATTTCGGCAATTTGGCTCAGGTACTCCAGAGTTTGCTGCTGCTCTCCGTAGCTCTGCCGCAGGGTATGGGCTTCTCCAGAGAATCGTGACCAGGTAGGGATGGTTTCCAGGGTAGCGATCGCCCGTTGCATCGTCGCTTTGGCTTCCTCAATATCTTCCGCATCTGTAGCCTGCTCGGCTCGCTGGATGGCCTCCTGGTTCCACTGCTGAACACTCTGCAATTCTGGGCAGGTATCTAACACACAGGGCCGGCTGAGGCCATAAGTGCCGCCTGCAATACCGAGGGCGATCGCCCCTCCAGCCACCATCCACCGAGAATTCAGCGGAAACTCTCGTGGCGGCAACGGAGTCAATAAAGGGGTGTCAGATACTAACGGCAATCCCACTTCGCGTTCCGCCAACCGATCCTCGGGGTCTTTCCAGGGAATCAGGCTCACGGTTTCTTCAGCAAGCTTTTCTGGCTCGTCTGTCGAATCCTCCACATCGGGAGCAAATACCCTTGCATCAGATGCTGCTACGCCCACTAGCTCATGTATCCAACCGTCTAGTTCTTCGTCCGATAGCTCCCAGGGTTCTTCCTCCCCCAACGGCGTTGCTGTCGGTGTAGCAATTCTGGCGAATTCTTCATCCAGTAAACCCCAGGCTTCCTCCACAGGCGTTGCCCCGACAGCCAAAGGATGTCGAGTGGTGGGACGGGGCGGTGGTGGCGGCTGAATTAAAAAAAAACGATAGGCGTAGGGCTGAGATTCTCCCGCAATCTGTAAATACAGGCGTGCCTGCTGCACAAAGTGCAACTGTAATGCCTGGATATGTCGCTCCAAGCGACGGAAAATGTCTTGAGGTTCTAGCCCCAAATCAGCGGAATGCTTCCCCAGGATCATCAGTGCTCCTTCTTGAGCACTACACTGAAATTCCAGGGGTAGCCCTTCCAACAGACCCCTCAAGGTTTCCTGTAAACCCTGCAAATCCTCTACGCAAAGAGCCGTTCTCATAGGTTCAGGCACACAATAAATAGGGTTCTGGAAAGTTCCAAATCCCGTACCGGAGCTTACCTGTCAAGATTAAGCTCCCTCATCGCTACCCTTTTCCAGAAACGTCCTCAACTTCCGGAAAGATGCTTGTCTCTCCTCAAGTTTTTAAAGCCGCCTCAAGAAGCCTCTAAAGGGAGATTTATTGCTTGTGTTCCAGATATGGGATGGGTGGTTGTGGGAGGGAAATCAGGGCCATAAATGCTCCAGATATAGCGGACTTGCGTAAGTCCTCAGGAAGTCTAATGTAAAAAAGTCCCTTCCATGAAAAAGCCCCTACCAAATGGCAGGGGCTAGAGTCACCGACTTCTAATGAATTGCAATCCCTAAAAGTCGAGATTAGAAATCTCTTACAGCGCGTTACCGCGAGGCAGCACTTCTTCAGGGAAGGCGAAGCCTTCGTGGGGCTGATCTTGAGGAGCCATCCAAGCACGGATACCCTCATTCAGCAGAATGTTCTTGGTGTAGAACGTCTCAAACTCGGGGTCTTCCGCTGCTCGGATTTCCTGCGACACGAAGTCGTAAGCCCGTAAGTTCAGCGCCAGACCAAC
>NZ_JACJOO010000035.1 GCF_014695575.1 Leptolyngbya sp. FACHB-8
ATGAAATTACCCCCAGAATGTTGGTGCTTTGCCCGCTTCGCGGGCAAAGCACCAACATTCTGGGTAAATTCTTATGCAGAAACCTCCTAAGTGAAAGGATTACAACAAAAAAAACAGAGCTAAATAGCTCTGCTTTGGTGCGTTGAACGTAGGTTGTGCTTTTAGCCACTTGTGGAACGTTGTCGCTAAGTTAGCGGAGCCAACTCTTCAGGCGGGCCGCAACTTGGGGCCGCCGCAGCTTCCGCATCGCTTTGGTTTGAATCTGCCGCACTCGCTCACGGGAGAGGTTAAACATACCGCCAACTTCCTCCAGGGTGAGGGTTTCTCCTGTCAGCAAACCATAGCGTAGAGCAATAATTTCCTTTTCCCGTTCTGTCAGGACATCACTGAGAATGGTATAGATTTCTTGGCGCAGCATCGCCTCATTCATTTTTGCTTCGGGAGACTGGGTGGTGCTGTCTTCCAGCAATTCCATCAGTTCCGTGTCTTCTCCCTTACCCACGCGATGGTTGAGGGAGAGCGATCGCCGCCGCACCTGCTGCAAATTGCGCAATTGTTCCAGGGGCATATCAAGCGCCTGGGCCAGCTCTGCTTCCGTCGGGTTGCGGTTAAGGTCACGCCGCAGTTCCCGGTGAGCCTTCTTCAGCTTATTGAGCTTTTCAACAATATGAATAGGCAGACGAATCGTACGGGCGTCGTTGGCGATCGTACGAGTGATGCCCTGACGAATCCACCAGTAGGCGTAGGTCGAGAACTTATAACCCTTATCGGGATCAAACTTCTCAGTGGCCCGGTTTAAACCCAACGCCCCCTCCTGAATCAAATCCAGAAAAGGTACTCCCCGATTGAGGTAGCGCTTAGCAATAGACACTACCAACCGCAGGTTGGAGCGAATCATCTTGCGCTTGGCTGTACGACTGCGATGCAGCTTCTGATCGAGCTGACGTTCTGTGACGTTAAGGGCCTGAGCCAGATCAGCTTTCAGAGGCGTGCGACCTAGCTCTTCCCGGAGGCGATCGCGCAATTCATCAACTTCTACTAAAAATTTGACCTGACGTGCCAGTTCAATTTCTTCACCGGGGCGCAACAAAGGATAGCGCGCCATCTCTTTAAAGAAGGCTCCAACAGCATCATCAGATGCCGTTTTTCGATAACCCGGAGCATAGTCTGAAACCAGATCCTCAATTACCTCTCGGGCAAAATCAACGCCATCAGACTCTGAATTTGTGGTCAGAGAAAAGTCTTCAAAGACATCCAAGTCATCTGCGATTTTGCTCTTGTCTTGTCGAGAACGATCAACCGGCTCGATAATATCAGCCCCTAGATCGGGTTCAGAGAAATACTCTTCATCCGGATTAATCTCCAGATCAATTGATCGAGAAAAAGCCCCATGAGCATCATCACTCTCAGATTCTGGACTTAAATGTAATCGTGCTGGCATAGTGGGGCCGATCCTGATAATTGAGGTTTACGGGGGTCAAAATTAGACTGGGCGAGCGCGCAAATGGCAATTAATTTTGTGCGATCAAGGGAAGAAAGCAATTCTCGAATCGTCAGGCTCAGAGCTTCTAGACTTCCTCTCTTGAGGGTTTGAACAGAATTACCAAATACTTTATAGAACGCTTAGCGCATTTTCGCCAAGATATTACCGAAATAAATTATTAATTTTGAGTCAGTGATCAGGTTTTTAAAACAGACGACCGATCCCTTCCCCCAACCTACCATCGAACTTCTCGATCAATTAGTGCGAATCCGGTCGATCAACCCGGAAATTTTGATAGCTTGATGCACCCTTATGGGGTCAGAATCAATCTGGGATGTCGTTGACTTTACTACACAGATCTGGAAATGCAAGAATGTGCTACATTCCTTAATGTTTTTGGCCGGCTTTTCCAAATCAGCCTAGCAAGGTCTGTTTAAATCTCCGCTTTCGTCAGTCTTTAGACTTATATAAGTAGGGCTGATCGTTTTTTTACTCTGACCCGTTCTATTACTATTCGATCGATAGCCTCGATGGAAAGATTGCTGACAAAAAGCCTGGTCGATCGAACAGACCTCATTGGCACCGAACCCAGCTCTTTAAAAGCTTTTTGGGGTTCTTCTATGAGGCACCAATTGCAAAAGATTAGGTTTTAGATCGCTGGGTTAAATGTGTCTCTGAAGTAGGGCGAGTGCCGATAAGCCTAGGCTCCTGGTCTGAGTTAGTTATTTTAGAAGGAGCAAAATAGATAACAAAAAGAACATATGCACTATTTTTGTCGGGCTGACGCCATTCTGTCAGGCCCCTGCTCTAAACTAAAGAGGCAGGTTTTGACAAAGGCTTTCTGTAAGGACGTTCCTGGGAAATTTCTTTGAGTAAGCCCTGAATATGCCGTTCCTTGCGGGTTACCCGGTTCCTTCGTCTATGGTGTTGTCCGATCTCACAGTTGCATCCGAAGGCGGGTTGCAGGTTGGCGAAACCCCAAACGCCTATGGTGAAGCGCAGCAACTCTGGGTCGATGTACTCGTAGATTGTCCAGGAGCGCTTGAGAGTTATCTCTATCGCATTCCTTCCGGTTTGATGGTAGAGCCAGGGGATATTGTCAGCGTGCCGTTTGGGGCGCAGCAAATGGGAGGCCTTGCCTTACGGCGAGTGACTCAGCTACCCGATGATTTAGACACGACTCAAATCCGGGCAGTTGAAGAAGTCGTCGGTCGAGGCTTTTTTCCGGCAGGTTATTGGTCTTTGCTGCAGCGGGTTGCAGACTATTACTGTGCACCGCTCATGCAGGTGGTAAGAACGGCATTACCACCGGGGTTATTGCGGCGATCGCAACGCCGCATCCGCCTCATTGCTCCCCGTGATGCCGTGCTGTCAACCCAAACCCCCGCAGCCCATCGCCTCATTACTCTGCTGCAAAGCACCCCCACCGCTGATTACACCTGGCACTATCTGCAACGACAAGTACCTCGTGCTAATCAAGGGCTCCGCGAGTTATTAGCTTTAGGCTGGGTCGAAAGTTACCTAGAACCTCCTAAACCTGTCCGCCCGAAGCAACGCCAAGCGGTCACCCTTACAGATGAAGGACGAACAGATCTGAGCACACGTCAGCGAGAAGTGCTCGAGGTGCTACGACGTCAGGGGGGCGAATTATGGTTACAAGACCTGCTGCAACTTTGTAGAGCCAGTTCTTCGGTCGTGAAAAGCCTGGAACAAAAAGGCTGTGTGATTGTGCAGAGCCGAGAAGTGCTGCGTCGAGAACTAGATGGCTCTGTTCAGGCCGACCAGGCGCAGACGTTAACCCCAGATCAGGCAGAGGCCGTCGCTGCCATTCTTGCAGAAACAAACCAGCCAAAAGACCAATCTGGGCAGACAATTCTGCTGCATGGCGTGACGGGATCGGGAAAGACAGAAGTATATTTGCAGGCGATCGCCCCCCTACTCCAGCAGGGCAAATCCGTTCTGGTGCTGGTGCCCGAAATTGGCCTTACGCCTCAGCTCACCGATCGCTTTCGGGCCCGCTTCGGTAAGCGGGTGCTGCTTTATCACAGTGCGCTCTCCGATGGCGAACGTTACGACACCTGGCGGCAAATGCTCATGCCTGAACCCCATGTGGTGATTGGCACTCGCTCGGCCATCTTCGCACCGCTGCATCACCTGAGCTTAATTGTGCTGGATGAGGAACACGACACCAGCTTTAAGCAAGACTCTCCGGCTCCCTGTTATCATGCCCGCACCGTGGCACAGTGGCGAGCAAAACAGGTAGGTTGTCCCTTGATTTTGGGTTCCGCTACACCTGATTTGGAGACGTGGCAGGAAGCGATCGCCTCTACTTCGGTCACCCATCCAACGACTCAACCCAACATTCGTTATCTCACCCTTCCTCATCGCATCCAGGCTCGGCCCCTACCACCAATCCAAGTGGTTGATATGCGGCAGGAACTGTTCCAGGGCAACCGTTCCATTTTCAGCCGCTCTTTACAGAATGCGTTGGGCACATTACGAGAACGGGGGCAGCAGGGATTGCTCTTTATTCATCGGCGAGGTCACAGCACCTTTGTCTCCTGTCGGGCTTGTGGCCATGTGTTGAACTGCCCTCACTGTGATATTTCGCTGACCTATCACCAGCCTAATCCCGACTACGCCCCCTTGCTGCGATGTCACTACTGCAACCATACCAGCAGCCACCCATCTCTGTGTCCAGCCTGTGACTCGCCTTATCTCAAGCAATTTGGCAGTGGAACTCAACGTGTCGTTGAGGAGCTATCACGGCAGTTTCCTGACCTTCGCTGTATCCGCTTCGACAGTGATACGACCCGCGCTAAGGGTGCCCACCGGGCGCTGCTCACGCGCTTTGCCCAGGGAGAAGCCGACCTTTTAGTTGGCACTCAAATGCTGACTAAAGGCATTGATTTACCTTTAGTGACACTAGTTGGCGTAGTAGCAGCGGATGGATTGTTGCACCTAGCAGATTACCGGGCTGGAGAACGCGCCTTTCAAGTACTCGTCCAGGTAGCAGGCCGAGCCGGGCGGGGTGAGGAGCAGGGCCAGGTTTTTCTGCAAACCTATTCTCCCGAACACCCCGTCATTCAAGCAGTTCAGAAGCAACAATACGAACCCTTTGCCGAGGAAGAATTAAGCTTTCGATCGACCCTACGTTATCCGCCTTATTGCCGGTTGGTGCTGCTGCGGTTGAGCGGCACTGAAGAGGATGTAGTCAGGCGCACCGCTTCAGAGATAGCTCAGCACTTACGCTCTCTGGCCCCTGAGTGGGAACTATTAGGCCCTGCTCCGGCGGCGATCGCCCGTGTAGCCCGTCGCTATCGCTGGCAAATTCTGCTGAAGGGAGCAATAGAAGCCGTCCCCAATGCAATTGACTGGAGCAGCATCCGCATAGCCTGCCCTCGCTCCGTTAGTTTGACAGTCGATGTGGATCCGTTGAATTTGGGTTAAGGTTGAATGCTTGTGCCTGTTCTAAAGGTCATGCTTTCATGTCCGATGTGAATGAAAACATGACCTTTAAAGCTAGCTTTAGGGATGCACCCCAGCTTTATAGCAATGTGCAAGTGCGTTAAGTACAGCAACGGTGATGTGGGGCACAAAGTGCCCCACATCACCGTACTTAACCAACGTGCACAGCGCTATAGGGTATGCCTTAGTGAGATGATTTCTTCTTTTTCTCCGCTTCCCGGCGACGGCGGTTAATGCTTGCCACAACCGAGCGATCAATGGGAAAACCTACTACAGGAATTACCTGATACTTACGCTCTTCCTCCAGATTGCGCAGTTCAGTGTAATCAACCCAGTGAATACAATCTACTGGACATGTATCGATCGCTTCCTGGATCACATCATCAGGGTCACCATCTTGACGAATAACGCGCGATCGCCCATAGTCAGGTTCAATATAAAACGTGTTTCGAGCTACATGGGCACAGTGCTTGCAACCAATGCAGGTGATTTCGTCCACATAAACACCGCGCTGGCGCACCATGCCCCCAAGTTCGGGCTCAAATCCAGTTCGCTCAGAAGCATTGCGCCATTGTCCACCCAGTTCTGGTTCAAACCCTGTAGGCTTCACAGCATCCTCTCCAGAATCCGATTGGAAAGATGGGGATAATTCATCCATTACACAACCCTCATCCGTTATTAGCTAGGCTCGTTTTCATTGCGGCAGAAGAAGGGAGTTGGCTTTAGCGTCATGCCATCTTTTGCCGCAACGAAAATGAGCGTGACGATAGATATCAATTTTTGATGTACATAAAAGCCCCGCTGGGCGAGGCTTTTACGAGTGATAATCAATGGTAAAGGCCTTAACCAACAAGCGATAAAGGCCAGCATTGTGCTGGCCTCCATGGCTGGATGACTTAGCCGTTCCAACGCTGGAGTACCAGGCGGATAGAACCATCAGCTTGGCGCTGCTCTTCTGTCACCTGGAAGCCATTGTTGCCGCCTTGCTTCACAACCGTGTGATAGGCATAGCGCTGGGTAATGCGATTCAGAAAACCTTCAACGGTGAGGGGTTGCTGCCAGTATTGCAGGTCAGCTACCAGCTCATATTCCTGGCCGTTCCAGCTAAACCCTACATCGTAACCATTGTCTTGCTCAATGACTACTTCGGCATCGCGGGTCTGCCCCCGGTAGCCACGGATAGGCTGCGGGCCAACCTTCCATTCGGTGCCCACATCCTTGAGAGCTTCCTGCAGACAAGTCAGGTCGCGGATTTTAGTTTTGATCTGGCTAAAGTGTGACATAGGTTCTGCTGACTAAGTCAAACGAGGTGTTCAAAAAGGGAGTAAAAACTACCACTCATAAATTGAGGGTTTCACATTCACAGCCGTATCCTGGCTGATGGGTTGGGCAAAATAGTCCGAGGTCTGCTCTTGATGTACAACCTGCCCCAGCTGCGCTTCAATGGCTGCGGTGACCTCTGCACAGGAGGCTCCCACAATGCCTGTCACCTTCTCCTGGACTCGACCGTCGGGAAAAATGATAAATTCTAGTGTTTCCATGCCGTTTCGCGAGATAACCGAGACTCTGGCAAATATGAATAACTTGGATTTGGGAGCAAATCCAATTTCTGTGTCTGCGTTCCCTGAGGATATTCTATGTGAACGCGTGTAAGGTTTACTTAGAAAATCCAGGGAAACCTTAGTAAAACTTCACGTTTATGAGAAGTGGTTACTCTTGTAGTTAGTTTTACTTAAGTTACAGGTGCCGTCAAGCCGATCAGGGTAATCTAAAGGAAGACTTTTGGTTGATCTAAATTAATGCTTCTGGAAAGACTTTAAGAGGGTTAGCCACGCGCAGACATAACCTAAAAAATAGTTACCTGAGTATAAATTTTCTAGTGAAATAGCAGCCTTTTCTCATTGGTTTTTAAGTTGATGGCAATGTTGGATGATCCATTTCTGGATCATCCAACTGTAAATTCTAGCTATTGGAAGGCTTGGTATAGATAATAGGTTGCCATGGGAATGACCGTTGCGGCAATCAGCAACGCAACCACCCAAATCGTTGCATTGCTACCTTTTGTATCTTCGGGAGTAGCAAATGTGCCTTCCGTTTGCACCTCTGCTTGAACTTGCGGTGGGCCAGGATCAGGCTTACCCGACAGTACTGCAATTAAGCGATCGCTCGCATCAAGAAACGCCTGGTTGTAGCGATCGCCCTTCCGCAAGGGTTCCATCAACGTATCCTGGGCAATGCTGGCAGCAATACCATCCGTTAGCAGGTGCTTCACTTGATCACCCGCTCGAACGGCGGCATTGTTGGTGAGGGTATCTAACACTAATAATGTTTGATTGGCCTGCTCTTCAGCAGTAGGAAACCAGGTTTCGAATAAATCATTCGTAAAACTTTCAACGGTTTCCCCATAATCCAACCGATGGATCGTCACCAGATGCACCTGATTTCCTGTGGAACTAGCCAAATTTGCTAAGGATCCAGTAATGCTGCTCTGGTTAATACGACTCAGTACATCCGCCTGATCTAACACCCACATAGGTTCATCAGGTGATTGAAGCGGCATTTCATAAACCCCCGTTGCCATAGCGGGTGGTACTATACCGAACCAAGTCTGTAACACTAGAAAACAGGTGGCGATCGCCATCAAACCTTGTTTTGTCCAGCGTTTAAACCCTATTTCCTGATCAAAAAAACTCATTGTTATCCTTTCCTGGCAACCTCATTTTTCACCATACAACAGCCCATGGTGAAATGCAGAAACTTCACTCCGGACTCTTGCATTTTCATGATGAGCTCGAACGGCTCCCTACATGATTCAAAGCCGGTGTATTTTCAAAGCTGCTAGATATGGAGCACGAATGCCAGATTTAGTAGACTTCATCTACTAAATCTGGCATTCAGTAGCGATTACGTTGCTACTCTCACAAGCAAGGATTACAAATTTTTTGTACGCGCTTCCCAGCTCGCCTTTACCCACGATTGAGGAGGGCAAACAGTGCATTGATGACAACCTGAGCTGCTCCCTCAAAAAATTCTGGATCGAGGGTTTCAGGGGTATCTGTTGATTGATGGTAATGGGGATTACGGAAGTTGGCTGTATCGGTCACCAACGCAGCCCCGATGCCTTCATCCCAAAAGGGGGCATGATCACTGCGCAACATATCAGGACGCAACGGCCCCAGGAGTGGCACATTCAGGGTAAAAACAGGAGGAAGGGCTGCATCCAGATATTGATGAAAGGCTGAAGCAATATATCCGTGCCCTTGATCTCCAATAACCGCCAAGAAAGTGCCCGTCTCAGAAGGAGCGGGAATCGGCAAGGGCGGATAGGACTGGCAACCGGGTTCCGTGCAGCGATAGCCAATCATGTCCAGCACAACTGCATCCATCTGACCTGAGTCAGCGAGATTCGTCACAAACGCCTGGCTCCCTAACAACCCTGCTTCTTCCAGGTCAAACAAAACCAGTCGCAGAGTACGCCGCGTATCTAAGCTATGGAAGATACGGGCAGCCTCCAGCACCGCAGCCAAACCTGTTGCATTGTCATCTGCTCCAGGCGATCGCACCACCGTATCGTAATGTGCCCCCAGTATCACCACCCCAGCCATAGGGTCGGTTCCAGGCCGATCTGCCACCAGGTTAACGCCCCATTCAAAGGTCTGCTCAGTCACCGCCCATCCGGCAGTTTGCAGCGCATCGGTCAGGTAACTACGCGCCTGCTCACGACTCACAGGGTCAGCCCGCTCAAAAGCCAGAGCTTCAACATGGGCCAGGAGGCGATCGCCATCCACCCGTAACGCCTCCACCGGATACTCCACCTTCACCTGAGGTGCTGGCTCTGACAACCCTCGAAACCAGCTCCACCCCCCTAGGCTGATCAGCAGAGCCAGAGTAAACAACCCTATTAAGAGCTTAAACCGCCTCATAATTTTCTACTACGTCAAGGGTGCGCCTCCATTCTAGAGACACAGCCCTCAAGCAGCATTTCCAACGTATCCCTTCTCAGAATCTATGTGAAGCTGTTTTTACCCTCAAGCGCAAAAATAACCTTAGAACTTACGCAAGCCCAACCTATTTGGAGCATTGATGTTGTGTGTGGGGTGCTTCGTACAACACATACAACATCAACGCGTAAGCCCTGAAGCAGCTATCGAGGACAGAGGCGATTGCCTTCCCCAGGCTCAGTGTACAAACATCCCCGATAAGTCCCCTCTGGATGATTTGTTGTCGTATAAACCAGCAGCGCTTCGCCCCCCGACGCATCTCCGTGCTGAATCAACAGCTCATTATTCAAATAACCCAACCCAGTAATGCTGTTGAGAGGATACGTCGTGAACTCATCCTGAGGAACCGTCTGCCCTGGAGCCTGCACTCGATACAGTGCATAACCACTATTTTGAGGATCCACCACAAACACAGCGCTCACTTGAGTTTCATAGCACTCTTGCAAAAGCACCGCGACGGCTACATTACCCGTTTGCGCATCGACCGCCACAGATGGGAAAAAGCGGGTCCCTGCAAGCTGCTGCTCAGGGGAAACCTGAGCTTCCTGACAATTCACAGCATTCAACACACGAACATTAAAATCATTTGGGCTCAGAGTGATCCGCTGACGATTCGCGCGGATTTCCAGAGTCATGCCGTCATCACGCACGCGAGCTGTTACCCCATCCTGAGAACGGGAAGCCATTAAGCTAGGAGCGATCGCCCCCAACAGAAGCACAGTCCCCAGAGACATCCACCGGGAAAGCATGGAACGATTCATTTTTTCTTCCTAAGCAATTTAGATCTGATTAAAGTAGCAGACCATCCCGCTCAATTTCTTCGATTACCTGCAGGCCCCGTGCATCACCTACTTTCAAGACCGACAGACGCGCATCTTCGCGGACTCCCAAGTCTTCATCTTCGGCAAACGCCTCAATTAGGGCATCTACTGCCGTGGCATAGATGACGTTAGAAGGTAACTCACGCGCTAGCTGCCCTACTGTCCAGGCACAATTACTACGCACCGCCGCCACCGGGTCGCGCCGTAAAGCTTCAATCAACGGCGGCATCGCTGTAATGATGGCCTCATAACCCACATGGGTCATCTGTACCAGGGCACTGGCCGACCACAAGCGCACTGCAGAGATGTCTGTCTTCAGGGCGTGGAGCAATGGCTCAAGGGCGCGGCGATCGCGACAATTGCCTAAAGCCCACACAATGCCTTTGCGCACATACCCATTCCAGTCTTGGTGCAACTGGTGGATCAGGGGTTCCACTGCTGATGGTGCAGGATTACGCCCCAACCCATAAGCCGCGCTCACCCGAATCAGCGGGCAGGCATCACTCAGTAAAGTAATCAAATCAGGGATGGCACGAGGCTCTTCCAGCTCGCAGAAGGCACGAGCTGCAATCATCCGTTGCTGGTTCTGGGGCGATCGCAACAAAACCAACATCTCCTCTGGATCTGGCCCCGGAAACTCGGCGACTTCCTCCAAGTTCTCCAGTTCATCCAGTGGACTGGCTTCTAATTCAGCCTCCAGAACGGATATGTCATCGTTATCATGCATATTGCCACTTTACAGCAACGGGTGGCCCCAAAGAATGCCCCTTCAGGGAGCAGTTAGTAACGAATTTGCAACGTTACATTTGTCATGACCTCTTGTTCTCCTCCAATAACAGGAGTTGAGGCCTCATCCGCCGCCATAGCTTGGCGAGCTAAGGGGGGGTAAACCGGTGGCTGGGACATGCTGTTGACCTGAATGGTTACAACTTCTTGCTGGGAAAGCCCTAGTGCATCCAAGACCGCTTCAGCTTGATCCTGAGCATCTTCGGTTGCCTCTCGTAGAGCCTGCCGACGCGCCTGCCTCAGTGCGTCATCCGCCGCAATAAAGCTGACACTATCAATCCGTGTTGCCCCAGCTGCCACAGCATCATCCAGAATGGTGCCAGCAACTTCATTCGAAACACGGAACTGCACGCTGTTATTGGCCATGTAACCAATAATGCGTTGATCACCGTCCGTGTAGTTATACATGGGATTTAAGGTAATTCCGGTGGTACGAAGGTTGCTGACGTTGCGCGATCGCAAAAACTCCACTACCGCCGCCGATCGTCGTGCAGCCTCCTCCTGAACTTCCTCGGCAGTCTCTCCCTGCACTTCTACCCCAAGCTGTACCTGGGCTTGGCTCGTTGCAACATTCTCAGTCCCTACCCCCGTTACCGTTATCACACGGGTCAAGGGCTCATCAGCCAACGCCGGTTTCATCGTTACTAAATTCAAACAACCTACAGCTAAAGGCAGGAGAACTTTCCATGACAAAGTTTGAGGTACACGAACCAGGTGATCGGGTTTCATAACAGGCTCCTCACCAATTGTTTGTTGCCAGCTTAAAGCTGGCGGCCATAGTTTTAGTCTGCCACCCGGAAACAGCGTGAGGGGTTTGGTTACGGTTTTTGCAACTTATCTTGCTAGTACTCAACGGCTTAAGATTGCCCCCGGTTTGAAGCGGGGGGTTGCCGCCGCTTAGCGTTAGTTATTTTCTGCTGATCTCAGCTCCGCTTCGGACGCGACCGCTTCGGCTTTGGAACGACCAATGTCAAACCTCGCTCCAGAAGAGCCACCGCCAGATGCTCGTAAGTGAGTTGTGCACCCCCACGTATTGCTAAATGATGGATCGCGGTTTGAGCGATCGCCCGAATCTCTCCACCCGTCAAAGCAAACTGCTGGGCTAAGACTGACCAGTCAAGCCCTTCGGCTAGAGGAACGGTCTTTGGAAAAGCCCGTTGCCAGAGAACTTGGCGATCGCCCATCGGCGGCTTGGAGAACTGGCATACCGTATCTATCTGTCGTTGCCAGCGCAGGGCAACGGCCTCGGCATAGGTCACACTCAACAGCGTAATCCCTGATCGTTGCCGACGTTGGGTTAGCCATCCTTGCAAGGCCTCGGATGATAGCGGTGATGAGCGCCGTAGCCAAAGTTCTGCCCCTCGGATAAGCAACACAGGCAGATTCTCTTGAGCCAGAGCCTGTAACACGTCAGCGTACTGTTCAGGAGCTAAGGTCGCCAAATCTAACTCGGCTAGTGGGAGATTTAAGCTGTGGGCGATCGCTCCCGCCGCTGTGCGCTTACCCGTACCGGGTGGCCCCGTCAGTAGAGCGATCGCTCCCCGGCCCAGGGTAGCGTCAGGTACAGCAAAGCGCGGCTCCAGCGGAGAAGGGAATGCGAGGGGAATTTCTAGTTTTTTACAAAGCCCCTGAAGATCCTGGAGCAAAGACGCAGGCAAAACTAAATCGTCCCAAACCGTTGACGGAATAGAGCTCACCCAGCATGGGGGAGGTGAAATACTCTCAGAGCTCTCATCAGATTTCCCAAGCACTGCATCTAAATCTGTGTTCAGGGGTACCTCGGCCAGCAGAAAATCAACCAGCCTTGGGGCTAATTGAAGTCGTTGGCTGAGCAACGTTTCAGCAGTTTCTGGAAGGAACCGCAGCAGACCCCGCTTCACAAGGGGTGCCTGGGGACGCAAGCACGATCGAGCAGCACGCCATTCGGCATCGTTACGAGATAGCAACCGGAGGACTAAATCAACCGTCGGCAAATCACTCGTATTTGCATCTGGAGCCCCTTGTAAGAATCGATACAGCTGCCCATATCGCCGATTCACTTCGGGGGCCAGGGCCATCAGTACGAGATTCTTCTCGAACACATCCAGGCCAAGGCGATCGCACAGCAATGGTAATGCCAACACTACCCCCTGCTGCTGACTGGCTCGAATGCGTACTTCTAACTGCTGCTGGTAACGGCCCGACCCGTTTTGAGCAGGGTTCTGGGAGGGTGGCCGATGCTCATCATAAGCCCCCTTTCCCCCATCCAGGGAAATCATGCCCCGCCACCAATGACTGCTGACCCGATCTGCAGCCGTCTGGGCTATTCGATCAACTCCCTGGTTCTCTTTGCGCTGTCGAGAAACCGAAACCATCAAGACCCGATCGAGCCAGCTCAGCTCAGTTTTGAGATAGGCCCAGTTGTCCGTAAAAAAGGAAACACTGACAGGTCCAGGGGACATAATGGCACCTAGCGGGCGATCGCGGAGGGAATGCTTCTAATGTTCCCAGTCTCAGTGGCATTCTCAGCAGCTTAAGCCACTCAACTGAATTAAGCATAACCCCCAAATACTGTGCCACCCACGAGGCAGGCAGCACAGTATTTGGGGGTCATGCTTAATAATGCCCACCCACTTACTTGGATTAAAGCCTTCAGATTTGGTGTACCGGGCTGACCTGGCTGGCTTTCTAGCGCACCACACCTGGAGACTCTATCTCCCCTGATACCTTTTAGAACCCGGAGTCTGAGTGTCAGCAGTCGACCGTGTCTCTCCAGGAAAGCCTGTTGAAGAAATCAAAAACCTACTTCAGGGGATGGATGTATTTGCCTATGTTCATGCCAGAATCATTGTGGTCAATTTTCCGTACATTCACTCAGCACCACTGTTAAGTCGGTGCAAGGAAATTTATGTTTGAGGTCGTTGCCCTCGTTTTGTGGTTATCGATTTTTACAGTGCTACCTGCGGTTGGTGAACAACGCTCCCAATCCTCCTCTCCTCGAGAGGTTGCAGTAACCTTCCGGCGCGATCGCTCTTAAACTAACTGTTCTGAATTCATACGCCTTCGTAACCTTGTACAGTCTACCGAGAAGACTAAGGCACAAAGTTTACCAGACATCCCCAAGAAGCCTGACTAATCAATACTGACCCCTCGTACCGTACGCGATCGGGGACGGCTCGCAGGTGGGGCTTGCTCGATAGTGCGGCTACGCACTTGATGGGGCTGAAAGAAGTCTTGCCACATTGCTGGGGCATCCAGCGTCTGACCACCATGCTGAGTCAACCGTTGCCGCACCTGACACAGCACTGGTGTATTGACGCAAGCTCCAGCCATAATTACCTGGCCTTTCGTTAGGGCCGGAAGTTCTTTCAGCAAGTCTCGTCCAGCCGCCTCGACGCCGTACTTCAGGCTGTCCTGATCGACCGGGTTAACAATTCGCATGATGAATTGACTCATACATTGAGACAATACGTCTGAATCTAATTTTCCAGGACGTTGAGTAATCAGCCCGACCCCCAAACCAAACTTACGCCCCTCACTTAAGATCGTGCGCAAAATCATTTTGCACCGAGAGGGTTCATGGGCTGGAGCAAATCGGTGCGCTTCCTCCAGCAAGATAAACACCGGGTACGGCAGGTAGTTTTCGTCTTGGGGGTCCAGCTTCTCCTTCTGCGTGTTCATACGGGCTTGATTGGCCTGCCGAAGGATCGCTGCACAGATCACTTGCTGCTCCTCCTGGCTAATTTCGTTCATCTGGAGCACCGTCACCTGTCCGGGCTGAAACAAATCTTTGGGAGCTAAATGATCAGCGGTGTGGAAGTAATCAGAGCGGGCTAACTTATCCAGCTTCCACTCCAAGGCCTCGGCAGAACTGCCTTTTTTCTCATTTCCATCCTCATCCTGAGAGCGATCGGCATCAAATACCGCATCCATCAGGTCATTGACACTCCAGCGGCGATCGCCCATCCGGTTACGTAAAATTCCAAATGCTTTGCTGAGGATGGATTGCTGGCGATCGCTCATATTAGGGAGCAGGGTCACCACATCATAAAAGTCCAGGGATGACACCCGAATGCGAATATCCTCAGGTTTGAGAATTTTTACCTGAGGAGCATAGCCATCCTCATCCTGAAACGCAGGGTGACCGCGCAGATCCTCGAGCGTGCCATACTCGCCGTGGGGGTCAAAAATAAGTACTGCTGCTCGATTATGAGGAGCCATCAGTTCTTCAACCAGCACACCAGCGGTATAAGATTTCCCCGACCCAGTCCCCGCCAAGATAGCCATATGAGTACTGACGAGCTCTTTTACATCCAGCACCACTGGGACAGCCCCCTGAGATCGCAGCAACAACGAACCCATGTGTGCCGATCCCACATCTCGCACTTGCCGCCGATTCAGTACATGCCGAAGATACCCGTCGCTCGCAAGGTAGACCTTGGCGCCGGGCTTAGGAGCCACCCGAGGGTTGATGAAGCCTAAACGGACATCAAAATAGCCGATGACATCCACGGTCACTTCATAAATCTCTGGATTGGGGTGAGCAAACCCTACTAATGCCGCAATCGTCTCTGGGCTAATTTCGGTATCCGCAAAAATACGGTCAGGCAAATGGTCGATCAGACGGCGCGCCGATATTTTCCCTAAAATCTGGTGGGTTTCATCCGTTTCATCCATCCCGCCCACCTGATAGCAGACGAATTCCCCCACCTTGACATAGCGATTATCCGCTGTGATGAAGACATACTGGTTGCCATTCTCACCCGGACCCTTCACCGTTCCAATCGTTAAGGTAGAGGAATCATTCACGTGGTTGAACTGGTCGCTTGCCATACCCGCTCTCGCCTTACCTCGGTACTACTCTCATGTTTAATTTTGTATCTCTCTAGAGACAGATTACTCAAAAGCTAAAACGTGCATTAAGACACGGTTTCCTTAAAAGAGACATCCACCGTTGAGATCCCCGAAATCTTTAGCCAATCTTTCCCATAAACGTAGAGAATTCACGGATAACCGTCTGTTTTGAACCGTGTAGTCTAGGCATGACAGCCCATCTACTTGCTACTAAGGATCACCATCTAGGGCACCGCTCGATCAGCTGCAGCTCTACATCAGTTACTGTTGTCTCCCTCGTCTGGTAGACCGTCGATATTCTGACGTAACTGCCGCAATTCATATCGTTCCTTGCAGACATAATTGGTGCAGCTGCCCAGGAACAACTGAGCTACCTGCAACATTACGACAAGATCAGGCGTTCTGTTCGATTTTGTCCAAAAATCTATGCTTCTGAAAGACCTTCCCTAGCGACTCCCTATTTCTCTAGTGCAGGCTTTATCTATTTTTCTGGCTTCTTTGATGGTTTACTCAAATTTCCAACCCAACTTTAGACATCAGGCCAATATGGGCTATCTATCAGTTTCTTGATATAGCCAGGTTCGTGGGTTTCGGGTTACCTGGTTATCTTCGTGAGGTCGTTTCTTCTGGCTATGGCACAGCAATCCTTTGCATCTAGCTCGTCACCGTCCGCCAGAACTATCCCTGGAGCGTTACCCACTGACCTGCCTGTTGTCGTATTTGAGCCCGACCTGCTGAAAATGTTGCGTACCAGCAAAACCCCTATAGCGGTCGCCAACACTCTTCTTAGCCGGGCTCATCGCTTTCTACAGATGGATGTATGCCTGCTTGTTGTCACTAGCTTGCACCATTCTTCCCCCACAACCCTGATGTGGCGTCCAGGCGAAGACCTTCAGCCAGTACCGCTGTTCCCTCTAACCCAAGCCATTCTGGAACGACTCGAAGCACTCCCTTTTCCGGGGCTGGGAGAGCCTCTAGCCATTTCCGATATGCAGGAGTGGCTTGGCCCTGAGCGCCATAGCCTGCAATGGGGGAACCCTCCCCAGACCGATGCAGCTAACCCTGCTCAATCCCAAAATTTGGAGACTTGCCCGTCTGCATTAATCTCCAGAGCCCACTATCAGGGAAAAACTAGTGGAACGCTCATTGTGTTGCGTTCTCAATCGCATCCGTGGACCGAAATGGATATGCAAGTTTGCCACACTCTCGCAACACAGATTGCGATCGCCCTTTCCCAAGGACATCTCCAAAACCAAATCGAGCAGCAGCTTCAACAACAATCCTTGATCTATCGGCTGGTTGAAGTGATTCGCGAGGGCTGGGATCTAGAGCGCATTTTTGAACTGGCTGTCGACGGGCTGGTCAATCTCCTGCAGGTGAGCCGGGGGATGGTGCTGTCGTTTAAGTACGCTGATCCTCAACTCAAAGGTCGTCCCCTGGATGGGATTCCCCGCACCCGTGCCACGGTTGACTATCTCTACTCCTCCATCCATCTGCCACCACCAGAGGAAACAGGTCTTTCCACCTGGCTCAACCACTCGTTCCAAATATCAGACTGCGCCATTGGTCGCCAAATCATCTCAGCTGTAGAAAGCCCAGTGGTCATCCCACCCGTAGGGGCTTGCCCTGAAGACTATTCAGGAAACTATGGTGAATTTATCCAGACGGTTTCTCCGCTGCTGGATCTCAGGCTGATGCCCGCTCTGCTCGTCATGCCCCTCGAACATCAGGGGATTGGGTTAGGGTGTTTGATATTGCAACAGCAGCAGTACCGGAGTTGGCATCCCGACGAACTAGCTCTGGTGCGGTTGGTCGCCACTCATATTAGTACGGCGATGATTCAGGCAAAAACCTTGCGCAAAGTGCAGGCTTTAGTCGATGAACGGACAGCCCAACTACGCCATAGTCTCGATGTGCAGGCCAAGCTGTACGAGAAAACCCGGCAGCAAGTAGAGCAATTGCAACGCATGAATCAGGTGATGGAGGAATTCCTCAGCACGGTTAGCCATGAATTGCTTACCCCGTTGACCAGCATGAAAATGGCTATCCGGATGCTAAGAGAGGCGCCTCTAACAACGGAACAGCGCGATCGCTATCTCTCCATCCTGGATCGCCAGTGTACGCAGGAAACTCATCTGATTCGTGACCTGCTTACCATTCAGAAAATCGAATCTCAAAATACAGAACTGCAACTCCATCAAGTCGACCTGCAGTATCTCATTCGCGATCTGCAGCAGTCCTGGGAAGAGCCCCTTACCACGCAAGGGCTCACCTTCCAAACGCATCTGCCCGAGCGCCCCATCCTTATGCGCACAGATCCTGAGAGCTTGCATCGTATTCTAAATGAGCTGATGGCCAACGCGCAAAAGTACAGCCAGCGGGAGAGCACCATCCGCATGCAGGTTGTCGTAGAGTCATCTAATACAGTGCCTCAGGTCACGCTATCTCTCTGGAATACGGGTATTGGGATTATGCCAGATGAGCTCTCGATGATATTTGAGAAGTTTCGTCGGGGACGGGAAGCTATTCATCAAGCCATCCCAGGAATTGGTCTGGGTTTGGCTTTAGCACGTGGATTAGCGGCCCATTTAAGTGGAGCGATCGCCGCTACCAGCACCCCTATTCCCAACTCAAAAGCCTGGGAAACTTGTTTTATCCTGACCCTGCCATTATCTCCAGAGTTGGTATGAATAATGGGCACAGATCACCTTTAACCCTTTGAGCTCTGGATTTCAGAGGGGTGGCACACGGACAAAGCCCATTTCACGTTGTTTGATAATCTGTACTTCTATATTGTTGATGGTGTTGTTCCATGAGTGAGACTGAGTTCCCCGTTGCTAATCGGCCTGAGGAGCCCACTTATGAATGCGAAGCTTCTGATCTGGATGGCGACGAGCTAAGTAGGGAAGTGGCTGTCCATACAGAGCAGCTTGAGGGGCGACGGCGGCGGATCTCTGCAGAGTTGCCGTTGCCCTACTCCTGTCAGCAACTATGGCAAATTCTCACAGACTATGATCACCTGGCAGACTTCATTCCTAGCCTGACCAAGAGCCAGCGAATTGACCATCCTAGTGGTGGCATTCGAGTTGAGCAGGTAGGAGCAGAGACATTTCTACGCTTGAAGGTGTGTCTGCGGGTCGTGTTGGATATGGTAGAGAGCTTTCCGAACGAGATACAGTTCTCGATGGTTGAGGGGGATCTCCGGCAATTTACCGGAGCCTGGCAATTGACACCTCAACCAGAAGCCCGTGGTACCGTATTACGCTATGTAGTCACAGTACAACCCGGCCGAGCTATTCCCATCAGTATTATTGAGCGCAATTTGCGACACAATTTAGTCCGAAACCTATTAGCCATTCGTCAGCGAGCCGATGTTCTGTTCAACAACTCCCTGTAGTTTTGGCATTGCTGAATAGGGAAATGGTATTGAGGTCTCACCCCAATACCATTTCCCTTTTGTACTTAACCTCAGTTCGGGATAAGCTGAAGTGCTCATTTTGGTGTGTACTATGTGAACGCCAAGATGGGCGTTTTCGAGTGCCGCGGCGCGGCACTCGAAAACGCCCTTAACCCGAACTCAGGTTACTTAACCCTGTACTGGGTGACTCCGTAAGAATTGATATTAGAATCGGTGGCCTAGCCCAAGCTGAACGCGGACGGGATTCATTTCCTGACTGCTGGTGGGGTGGTAGCGCACATCTCCGTAAACCACAACACTGCGGTTGATTGCCGCTTCGACACCCGTGCTGAGGACAACTCCGTCGCGATCGCCCAGTACTGTCTGTGCCCCAGGTTGTACCAGGGCATATCCGGCTCCTGCATATACATTTGCGCTACTCCCAACAGGGACGTCATAGGACAGCATCGGCATTACTGCTTCAATGTCATCCCCTAAAACAACAGCCCCCCGAATGGATACTGGGAAACCTTGCACATCAATACGGGTTTGAAGATTGCGCTGTCCCGTATGGCCTGAGGAATTCCGCGAGCCCTCAACCTGATCCTCAACCCAGGCGCGAGAACTTCCAGTACCGAGCAGGCTGCCTAGGCTCTCTCTCATGTTAGAACCATCTACCGTAGCTCCCAGATAACTTCCTTCCAACCCATGCGTCTGGGTACGAATTTGGGGCTGAGTTTGACCTTGCGTTTGGGCGATCGCGGCCTGTTCCCCTAACCCTACTACCCCGAACCCGAGCCCAACCAAGAACCACAACCACCGCTTTTCCATCATGAATTCCCTACAATGCCTAACCCGGCAGAAATCGAACACAACACCCGCCACATTCTGTTTTCTGGCCAGGGCACTCGTTAATTTACGCCCCTGAAGCCCCTTGCTCAGGGCAGTTTAAGAAGATTCAGGGGAACAGCATCACTGTTGCGATCGTCGCTCTCTGCATTTGAACTGATATTCTTTCAAGAGCTATAAAATGGGTTCCCCAAAAGCCGTTTTATAGCTCTAAAGGCCATAAAAAAATCCCCCGATGACGGATCGGGGGATCAGGAGAATTATGCTTGCTGCATCAGATGATGGCGCACCGCAGCCGCACAGTGGCACCTCTGAATCATTAGGCTTGTCGAGAGTAGTACTCAACAACCAACAGTTCGTCAATATTGAGGGCAACCCATTCTCGCTCAATGGTGCTGGTCACCCTGGCGGTTAGCTTAGCTTTATCAAACTCTAAATGAGTTGGAACGTTGGCCAGACCGGGGTATTGCAGGTTTTCTTCTACCAGCTTACGAGACCGTTCCGTGGAGCTCACACCGATTTCTTCACCTGCCCTGATTTGGTAGCTGGGCACGTTAACCCGCTTACCATTGACGGTGATGTGGCCGTGGCTCACCAACTGCCGAGCCGCAGGAATGGTAGGAGCCATACCCAAGCGGAAAATGGTGTTGTCCAAACGCATTTCAAGCAGTTGCAACAGAATCTGACCAGTAGAACCGGGAGTTCTGCGAGCTTTGCGGACATAGCGCAGCATTTGACGCTCGCTGACGCCGTAGTTAAATCTCAGTTTTTGCTTTTCTTTCAGTCGTCGAGCATATTCAGACTCTTTACGACGAGCTGCCCCATGTTGACCGGGGGGGTTGGTTCGCTTGCCAGACTGCCGCCGATCTTTGCGGGTCAGACCGGGAAGAGTGTCCGTTCCGGTACACAAGCGACGAACGATGCGGAGGCGAGGGCCTCGATAACGCGCCATCTAACGTTTTCTCCTAGAAGTGTCCACAAACAATTCATGATAGCAGGGTTTGCCAGAAGAAAGAGGAACACTCAGAAGAATTCAGCAATTCTATTGTGAGCTCTAAAGCTCAAAAACCACTCGCCTGAGACAAGCGGTTTTTGACTTGATTTCAAGAGGAGAATTGCTGAGCCGAATCAGTTATTTAGGCACAGCGGGTTAGTATTAAACCAGACGGACCACTCAATCCACCCCAAGGGACTATTCCAAGACAACCGGAACTGTTTAACTAACCTTGAGGTCCAGAGCATAAAGGGGATAGGAACAATATTAACTTTTTCTAATACCCAAAATAGCTTTACATACAGAAAACGAATAGTTGAGCATTTCATGATAAAAGCAGACGCGGAATCCTGGGGTTCTAGGCTAAGATACGAAGCTGGAAATCAAGACTGACAACTGAGTTACAAGGCTGCCTCTGGAGTTGGGTGCAATTCCTTGAAGGTAGAATAAGTCAGCGATCCCACGTTCATAAGGAATTTGAAAATTTAATGATGGTTAAGGAAGCTGTTGTGAATTCATCAGTTGCGCATCCTATGTCTAAACTCCAGAGACAGGTGCGCTCCCTGGTCGAGTCAAAGATGCTGAAGCCCAACGATCGCCTCTGGAAAATTGCGCTCCTCTACGGCGATGAGTGGGCTTACTGGAAGCACGAGCTGGAAGAGTTTGAATTTACCATGCGAGATCCCATCAGCGATTTGCTGGCTGTGGAAACCTGGGAAGAAGAGTAATTTTGGTGAAAGGGTCAGTGTTCGACGCCATGCTTGAACACTGACCCACGTTATATAGGCTGCCGTTGCAGTATTTTCAGAATGTTCATACCTGTCTAAGAGATAGGGGTTGGTCTTTCAAAACCTACTCTCTATTGCCGATGCCTTAGACCATTTAAAAAACTCTCGATAATGCCTAATACTGAACGGCGGAAATCAACTCATGTTTATAGATGAGGGGTGCTTTGCTCCATCTCCAAACATAGGTTAATCTCTGCCGTTTAGTACTACGTTGATTGAGTTTTGTAGAAGAGATAATTCTTTCATAAGACTCAATCGAACTAAATTCTGAACTACCCCCGGGGTAGTTTGGCTAGATTTGGACGTACTCTGGCTCGCACAACAACAGCAGTAATGTTGTCATGGCCATTATGAGCATTTGCCAAATCGATCAAAGCATTCACGCCTTGCTCCAGATTGACCTGGGTACTGAGCAACGGCTCTATATGGCTATCACAGTATTTTTCGAGTAGATCGTTATCGGTCAGCCCGTCTGAGCACAGCAGGAGCAGCAAATCCTCATTCAGCTCAAGGAATTGCACATCAGGATTTACGAATTGCTCATCCCGAGGGCCAAGCGCCTGAGTGAGTTGGTAGGCATCAGGACGGGCATAGGCGATCGCCGCTTCTACCCCCCGCTGAATTTCCCGCTGGCCAACTTCATGATCTACTGTCACCTGCTCTAGTCCCGAGCGGCGGCTAAAACGGTAGAGACGGCTATCCCCAACGTGGGCGATCGCCACTTGCGTCCCATGAACCAGCACCAACACTAGCGTGGTGCCCATGCGCCCACTACCTGAGCTGTCATTTTTCTGGTTCATCTCGTAGAGGGCACTGTTAGCAACGCGGATCCCCTCACGAATAACAGCTTCAGAAGGCATTTCATCAGCCCAGTTCTGAGCGAAATAATCACGTAGGGTTTGGGCAGCCATTTCGCTAGCGACCTCCCCACTAGCATGCCCCCCCATACCGTCACAGAGGATGTAGAGCCCTTTTACCTGAAGCTTACGCTCGGTGATACTTTCGCTCTTAATGGCTTCGGTTTGAATGCAGAAAAAGTCTTCGTTGTGGTCTCGCTGTCGCCCAACATCGCTACGTCCGGCTTCTTCCAAACTGACCAGAATCATCGGAAGCACAATAGTGGGAATGTCATCACTCTCGCCCACTGGGTCATCCTCATCTGAATCGTTTAATTCAAGACGGGTAGCGCCCATGACCACATTAGTATCTGGGACATCTGAAGCTACTGGAGCTACTGGCTCGACCTCTGCGTATTTCAGCATGGGCTGGGTTGTGTCTTCAGATACGTCCGCTCTGCCAGCGGGTGGGGTAGGAATGGTATTCAGCTCCTCAGGAGGATTTTGTAGCGCCAGGGCGATCAATTCCAGTTGCGATCGCAAAACCTCTGAGGTCGCGACCAGCTCGGCAATCATATCGGTGCAAAGCTGGTTTAGAGCCTGAATGGAAGGATGATCCCCGTAAGTTGCGAGCAGCTGTTGCCAGAACTGCCCGAGTCGCTTCAGGCTGGCATCATCCACGGAGGTGTCTTCAAAGAGCCGCTGCAAATAGAGAAGTTGGTCTTCATCGATCCGCAGATTCCCCGGTTGCAGCAAGCTATCTCCATAGCCTCGGGGTTGCAGAGCCGTCCACAGCTCTGCCATCTGGTGAAAGAGATGAAGAATCTGGAAAGGCGCCAGGGGCTGCTGTTTCCAGACATCAATCATAGGCAGCAAATACTGGCGGTCCTCCAGCAGGACAATGATCAGATTGCCTTCTTCCCAAGCATC
Source organism: Leptolyngbya sp. FACHB-8 (assembly GCF_014695575.1). Taxonomy (GTDB): domain Bacteria; phylum Cyanobacteriota; class Cyanobacteriia; order Elainellales; family Elainellaceae; genus Vacuolonema. Next base: position 23,187 of record NZ_JACJOO010000035.1, read on the forward strand.
GCGGACCGTTGGTAAGGATGGATACAATTGCTGCTCCAGTTCCAGGTAATCCAGAGCAATCGTGGGGATCGGATACTCTTCTGATGTGGAGGTGGACACTCCCTCCGTTGGCAGATCCTGTTCCTTGCAAAGCAGATCCAGACGAGAGGGGCGCAGGGGTTGGCAATCGAGCACCCGCACATCGGCCCCGACGGTTCCTATAGTCGCTACAGGTAGGGGTTCTAGCAGTTGATAGCGCTGTTCTTTATCGAGGTACTCCGCTCGGGGGAAGCTATCGGATTGCCCCTCGGACTGGACAGCGTTATTTCTACTTTGCACCACAGCTCGCCAAAATGTCCCTGTAACGGCATGACATTTTGGGCAAGCTTCCAGGTCTACTGGCACCATTGCGCCGCAAGACAAACACTTCCGCTCTGTCAGTGAAGTGCCACACTTCTGACAGAACCTGTTGTTGTCTGGGTTCTCAAATTGACATTCCAGGCAAACGAGCATGTCGGGGATTCCTTACACTTATCCCAGCTATGGATACCGGTGCAGACACTCCTCCAGGAGCTTAGCGGATTTGTTCTGTAGAATAGCTCAGGACTGCTCAGCACATGCCCTGGAGAAGATCAGACCGTGCGATCGTCGCCTTTCAGATCACAGTGGGTCATTATCTTAAGCCTACACGAGGTACCCCAAACCTGTATCTGTTAGCGTACCCATTGCACTTCTACAGCACAACATTCCTTCTTGATCATCGCCGTCTTTTGACATTTTGAACCATATCAATTTGCAACAGCTTTACATCGGCGGGAGAAAGATAACGCCATTCGCCGGGTTGTAGCCCTGTGAGTCGGAGGTGGGCGATCGCCACTCGCACCAACCGCAACGTCGGAAATCCCACGGCTGCCGTCATTCGCCGCACTTGCCGGTTACGTCCCTCTGTCAATGTCATCTCCAGCCAGGCCGTTGGAACATTCTTACGGAACCGGATCGGAGGTTCTCGGGCCGGCAACTCCGGTTCCTCACATAACAAACGTACTTTAGCTGGACGGGTACGATAGCCGCGAATCACAACGCCCTGCTGCAGTTGATCCAAAGCCGCCGCATCAGGAACTCGTTCAACCTGCACCCAGTAGGTACGGGGGTGGGCGTACTTAGGGTCTAGCAATTGATTTTGTAACTTGCCATCATCTGTAAGCAGCAGTAACCCCTCACTATCGCGATCCAGCCGTCCAACAGGGTAAACATCTGGGACGGGAATGAAATCCTTTAGGGTACGGCAACTCGCTCCAGCAGCCTCATCTGATGGCATATCAGGACGGCTGAACTGAGTTAACACATCGTAGGGTTTGTAGAACACAAGATAGCGGTAAGGCACAAAACTCCAAGGTCTGGCTCTATCATCAGGCCCAATTATTTAACAGGAATTGCAACGAAATGCTGCGTTTTCTAAAACATTTGTTGCGCGGATTTAAGAGAGATTGAGTCGACCTCCTCAAAAAGGAAAACACCCTTTACGCTGATCATCTAATACGTCTGGTTACTCGGTGGGATTGCCATGGATAAGATACAGAGATATCGCGTTTTTTGCACGCTTTCTTTCGGAGATATTTACGGGCAGATTGTCGTCTGGCTAGTGGTTATTTTCTTGAGCCTCGCGAGTGCCATGGCATTGTTAGGAAGTAGCCGCCCTATCTATGCTTTGGCAACAGTAGGACTAATTCTGGTGCTGTCTTTGCCGTTCCTACTATTTGCATTTGTAACGACTCTACTGAACCATATTGAATTTAAGACTGTTGACCCGGCTGACGAAAAGCGGACGACATCTCGTTCATCGAACTCTGGCCAGCGTCCAGCTCAGCTTGCTAGCTAACACTTTCAGTGTAATTTTGTGTACCGTCACCTTACAGAATCAACCTGAAATAAACCCTCTGAATTTTTTATAAAAAGCTCTCTATCCTACGGCAGAGAGCTTTTTTTTGCGACACGATAGAGGTAGTGATGCAAACCCGCCATGCCGGGTCTGACTTTATTCGTTTTCGTTCTTCAGAATTTTCCCCTCAGCATGATTGAACACGACGTCATTATCATTGGTGGTGGCCTGGCGGGATCACGGGCTGCTGTTGAGATTGCCCGCACCGATCCACGGCTCAGCATTGCGGTCATCGCCAAAACTCATCCCATTCGGTCCCACTCTGTAGCAGCTCAAGGGGGCATGGCTGCCAGCCTCAAGAATGTGGATACCGAAGACACCTGGGAAGCCCATGCCTTCGACACCGTTAAAGGCTCTGATTATCTGGCGGATCAAGATGCAGTGGCCATCCTGACTCAAGAAGCCCCGAATGTGGTGATTGACCTGGAACACATGGGGGTCATGTTTTCCCGCTTACCCGATGGCCGCATTGCTCAGCGCGCCTTTGGCGGTCATTCCCATCGACGTACGTGCTATGCCGCCGACAAAACAGGCCATGCCATTTTGCACGAGCTCGTCAATAACTTGCGGCGCTATGGCGTTACCATTTACGACGAGTGGTATGTGATGCGGCTGATCGTCGAGGATGGCCAAGCGAAGGGCGTTGTCATGTTCCGCATTGAGGACGGACGCTTAGAAGTGGCCCGAGCTAAAGCTGTAATGTTTGCCACAGGGGGTTATGGCCGGGTTTATAACAGTACCTCCAATGACTTTGCTTCCACAGGCGATGGGTTAGCTATGACTGCGGCTGCTGGGCTTCCCCTCGAAGACATGGAATTTGTTCAGTTCCATCCCACGGGGCTATATCCAGTTGGGGTGTTGATTTCGGAAGCAGTGCGGGGGGAAGGAGCCTACCTGATTAACAGTGAAGGTGAGCGCTTCATGGAGCGGTATGCCCCAAGCCGCATGGAACTGGCTCCCCGTGATATTACCTCACGAGCCATTGTGAAAGAGATCCGGGCAGGGCGAGGCATTCACTTGGATGGTAGTGCAGGTGGACCATTTGTTCACTTAGATGTGCGTCACCTTGGGAAAGAGCGGATTATGAGCCGCATTCCTTTCTGTTGGGAAGAGTCTCATCGCTTGGTTGGGGTGGATGCGGTGCATGAGCCGATTCCTGTGCGTCCTACCGTGCATTACTCGATGGGCGGCATTCCCACTAACACAGATGGGCAGGTGCGGAGCAGCCCAGAGGGACTTGTAGACGGATTTTTTGCGGCGGGGGAAGCAGCCTGTGTCTCGGTACATGGAGCTAATCGCTTAGGCAGTAACTCGCTACTGGAGTGTGTCGTGTATGGGCGGCGGACAGGAGCGGCGATCGCCCGCTATGTCCAGAACCGCAAGCTCCCTGAAATCCATGAAGCCTATTACATCCAGGAGGCTAATCAGCGAATTCAAACCCTCTTGGATAGCCGAGGGAAAAACCGGGTATCTACTGTGCGGCAAGCATTTCAGGATTGTATGACCGACCATTGCGGCGTATTCCGAAATGAATCGGTCATGCAAGAAGGGCTGATTCGCCTGCAAACAGTACGAGAGCAAGCTGCCGATGTCTATCTGGATGATCGAGGCAAACTTTGGAACTCGGACTTAATTGAAGCGTTGGAGCTGCAAAGCCTACTCACCGTAGGCGAGGTCATTCTTACCAGTGCCCTGAACCGTCAGGAAAGCCGAGGTTCCCACTCCCGAGAAGATTTTCTGGAGCGAGATGATGGTAAATTTTTGAAACACACCCTGGCCTACTATTCGCCAGCGGGGATTGAAATTCGGTATTTCCCCGTGACGATCGCCCAATTTCAACCGCAGGAGCGGAAGTACTAAGGGAGCTGGATTGTGCGTGATAGCGCGCGCAATCCAACCCTCTAGAGTCTTGTCAAAGTTAAGGGTTGGGCAACCAGCCCTTAAATTCCAATGCTAGTGCGTGTTTTAAAGCTTACTGGGAGAGTTGTTTTTCGTGCGCTTTGCACCCAAAAACAATGTTAAAACAGACTCTAGTAAATTCCTCAAGGCCAGAGGTGGTATCGAAGACCACGTTGGTGAAGGCAGACCACCCATATGACCATCGGTACGCGACTGCAGCAAGATTTTCGGTATTTGTTTCAAGGATTTATTAATAGCCTGGTGATGGTGATATTGGCAGGGTTGGCGATCGCTGCCCTAACCCTACTGCTATTGGCGATCGCCCCCGGCAGCATTGGCGAAACCCTGCGCACACTCATTCCTCCCTCACAGCTCATGGCCTGGATGTTATTTGGGGCCATTGTGGAGATTGCCAGCCTCTGGCTCCTACCCCGATATGGGCTGTTTCCTCAGCGTCTAAGCAAGCGATTGTGCTGGTTTACAGGCATCATAACGGTCGTTTCGATGGTGCTGTCAGTCTTGCTCTCAGCAATCACTTAATCCCCACATTTAATCCTTAAAAAAGAGGGTGGAAGATTCGCTTCCACCCTCTTTTTCAACCCAATGGATGAGCGGGATAAGCATAAATTCTGACGTAGGTACATTTCCAAAGTTTATCCGGGAATCATACAAGATGTAATGGATCAGAAAATGGCGGCCTGAGCCGTCTCACAAACATGTGTTCTTTAATACATGCCGTTGTTGGTTCATGATGACGATGTGATGCACAAAGTCGGCTAAATAGTTGTCCAGAGTACGCTTGCGATTGCGCCGTCTGATAAGGATAATTTTCTACGTTTAGCCTTTTCAGAAAATACTCAGCCTGGCTGCATCTGTCATCTCCCTATTCCTTAGTGCATATGTTTTTCTCCCATCTCTTATTCGCTTGATGCCGCTTGGTCTTGTTGGCTTATGGAATCTACCGACATTAAAATTTTGCCCCTTCTTCTGTTATTTTTGGCGATCGCCCTGGTTGCGTTTCTGATCCCACTGGAGCCTACCTCTGTAGGGGTAATGACTCCTTTCCATCGGAGCTTTCAGGGGTTCTATGGTGGTGAGCCTACCGATTGAATATGATGCATGAGATTCTGATGGTGGGAACGCTGCCAATAACGTTCTCGCCATCAGAATCTCATGCACTCGCCCATAGCAAAGCGCTATAGGTGGAGTGAAGCACTCCACCTATAGCGCTTTGGGATTGAAGCAGCTACGGTTGCTTTTGTAAGAACCGCGCGGAGCACAGCTCTCACAAAAGCAACCAGATTTTAAACGCTTAAAAAGCGCTATAAAACACCCTGTATTGCACTCCAATCAGGAGACGAGGCGCGAAACGCTGCGGGAATCGGCTTGTATGTGCCGATTACGGTTATGCATGCGGGTCGCCATATGATTTGTAGGGATCTCAACAATAAAGGTGGACCCCTTGCCTGGGGTAGACTCACATTTGAGGCTTCCCTGATGCTGTTGCACAACGGTTTGATAGCTGACCGCCAATCCTAATCCATTACCCCGGCCTACTTCTTTAGTGGTGAAGAAGGGGTCAAAGATTTTGCTCTGAATTTCGGGTAGGATGCCACAACCGTTATCACTCACGCGAATTTGCACCCAAGAAGACCCTTCAACTCGGGGAGGGCAAAGCGTTGTCGTAATTGTGATGCAGGGGTTGCCGGTCTTCGCATCTTCCAGCGCTTCAGCAGCATTGATAATCAGGTTCATAAAGACCTGATTGAGCGCAGACGGAAAGCACTCCACCAGGGGTAATTCGCTGTAATGTCGGTGAATGGCGATCGCCGGATGCAGTTGATTGCTCAGAATCGCCAACGTACTGTTCAGTCCGTCATGAATATCAACGACTTTGCAGGAGGCTTCATCTAACCGGGCAAAGTTACGAAGAGAGGTGACAATCTCGCGAATCCGGGCAGACCCATCCTTCATGGATTGCAGAAGGCGAGGCAGGTCCTGCCTCAAGAAGTGCCATTCAATCTCCGCCTCTAAGGTTTGTAACTCCGACGCCTCTGCCCCCCCCTGCGATTCGTAATGCTCCACGAGCCGGAGCAAATCGGTCATATATCGCTCTACATAAGGGATATTGCCGTAAATGAAACTCACAGGATTGTTCAGTTCATGGGCGACCCCTGCCACAATCTTTCCCAGACTCGACATTTTTTCACTCTGGATTAATTGCGCCTGGGCCCGCTTGAGGTCTTCCAAGGCTTGAGCCAGATGGCGAGCCTGAGCCGTACTGGCATGAGCCTGTTGGCGAGTTTGATGGTAGAGGTGAGCCTGCTGAATCGAAATAGCCAGTTGATTAGCAACCGCCTGGGCCAGATTCTGGTCATCTCTCGACCAATGGCGGATATGGTTGCACTGGTTGAGGTACAGGATGGCGTAGAGCTGCCCGCTGGTTTGTACCGGCACCACTAGCGAAGACTTGATTTGGGCCTTCTGATACTCGGCATTATCAGCACCAATACGGCCATCTCGGGTAATGTCTGAGATCACAACCTGTCGCCGATGCTCAATCACCCAACGGGTAATCGGGCCATTGGTATCAAAGTCAGTGATAGACGGGGGAAAAGGTTCGCGGCACGCCTCAAACAGGTGCTTGCGACGAAACACATTGGAATCGACAGCAGATGGGGTGCTATCCATGCTGCGCTCATCGTCCTCTGCAACCGACTCCACCAGATGCACTAAGCACCGATCGACCGCTAAGGCTTCCAGAAGTTGAGCGATCGCCTCCGGCAAAATCTTTTTCACATCCAGGCTGAGACGGGTTTGGGTAGTGATGTGATTCACCAGTTTCTCGCGCTGAGCCTGCTTTTGGGTGCATTCGTAAAGCTGGGCCTGGCGAATGGCGATTTCGAGCTGTTGGGCGATCGCCTGCATAAAGTCCAGATCGGCAGCTGACCAGCGCCGGGGACGATTGACCAGACACACAATAAACCCAATCGAATCTTCCTGACCCAACACGGGGACCAACAGTGTGACCTGTTGCCCAAACAGGCGAAGATTCTCTCGCTGCCCGACAAAAACACTCGGATTGAGGAGAAACCCTGCATGCCCGGTGGTCGATTTGCGCCCTCGACCCACCAACCACTGACCCTGCCGGACCAGTGGCGCAATACCCCCCAAATCGTGAAGGCTGTAATGCCCCAAGCAGGATTGTGTTGCCTGAGATTGGGAGTACTCACCGACCACCTGCACCCGTTGCAGCTCGTGAAAGTACCAGAAAAACAGACAGCGATCGATTTCCAGCAGTTCTCCGACTTCCTCAACAGCTGTTTGTAGCACCACGTCCAATTGGAGTGAGTTACGGATGCGGTCAACAATGTAGCGTAACGAAGCAGCACGCCTTGGCAGAATGCCCAATGTAGAGCTTCGCCAATTCAGAAAGCGGGGGAGAAGTGACATTACAGGGAACAGGATTGCTGAATTGTAATAAGACCAAATTTAGGGAAACAGCTTTCCACCGTAGACATCGAGAAGTACGGAAAGCTCGGCTAGCGACACCCTGCTTTTGCCGAAGGCACTTATCCCTTAAAGGATTATCTGCGTGACTGTGGATTTTCTGTAACCGTTCGATCTTTTTAGAACTTTTCTCTTCCTTAGGACAGAGAGCACTTCCAACTTGTATACCAATGCAGATAGTTGTCTACGTGCAGAATAAAAAGACTTCATCAATTCTTCACACTAAGCGACCCGGGTTTAAGTCGCTTAACGTGAAGGTAAAGCCTTATGAGCCAAAGAACTTGAGCATTTCATCCAAACCCTAGTATTTTCTCTAGGCTCTCTAAAAAGCCTTTAGAGGGCTAGTTTTTTCCAATTATGTGAGGAAAAATGCCAGCCCTTCCTCATTACTTTGGGATGGATTCTGAAAAACAGGCTTTCGCTCAACGCTAGCCAGTGTAAAAGTTTGGGGGATTTGTCGTGTGATGCGATCGCTCAAAATCCCTCCTATGTGATTCAAATCACTCAAGTGGGTGCCCTAGATCACCCACTATCCCTTTGTAGGATCACCCGAACATTCCCCTAGAATCACCAAGTGCTTCATCGTTTGATCACCAGGTTTATCCGGGTTTCCCGTCATAGTTATAGGTGTTGATGCCCACCCCCAAAGTTATGATCCCTGTTGCTTTCCCGACTAATGGTTTTCAAGAGATTGCCCGACAAGTACTGAGCACCCGCAGACTGACCCGTGCCCACCAGTCCTATTTCATGACGGCAGCCCTGTCCTCCAACAGCCTGAGTGAGGACGAACTGGCTACCCTCGATCGCCTTTTTCATGCCGTACAGCGTGGTTTAGTGCGAGTTGTAGATTAAATGTCAATTGTGAGCTGCCAGGTTCAGTAGAGTAGAAGCACTGAACGACGACACACTGGCATGACTCACCCACCCACCCTCATCCTGCGCCAGGGACAGTTGCTCTCTCCCACTGGCCCCAGCGACTGTGTAGATATCGCCATTGAGGCGGGACGGATCACCGCGATCGCCCCCCATTTACCCCAATCTGCCGAAGTGGAGCTGAATGTGCAGGGGCAAGTGATTAGCCCCCCCTTCGTGGAATCTCACATTCATCTCGACTCCGCTATGACCGCCGGGGAACCTCGCTGGAACCAGAGCGGCACCCTATTTGAGGGGATTGAAATTTGGCGCGAGCGGAAGCAATCCCTCACCCTTGAGGATGTGAAGGAGCGGGCGATCGCCACCCTGAAACAGCAAGCCATGCAAGGTGTCCTGTTCGTTCGCAGCCATGCCGATGTGAGTGAACAGACCCTCACCGCCCTCAAAGGCCTACTCGCCGCCCGCGACGCCGTGAAGGATTGGATCACGCTTCAAGTGGTAGCCTTTCCCCAGGATGGCCTTTATGGTGGCCCTCAGAATGAAGCTTTGATGGAAGAGGCCATGCGCCTTGGAGCCGATGTCGTCGGCGGCATCCCCCATTATGAATTGACACGGGAGGATGGGGTGCGCTCCATTCACCGCATTTTTGAATTGGCGGAGCAGTACGATCGCCTGATTGACGTTCACTGTGACGAAATTGACGACGAGCAATCCCGCTTTCTAGAAGTTTTAGCGGCCTGTGCCATTCGTACAGGAATGGGTTCCCGCGTTACGGCCAGCCACACGACTGCGTTTCACTCCTATAACAACGCCTACGCCTTCAAGTTGATGGGTTTCTTACAGCGCACCAGCCTCAACTTTATTGCCAACCCTCTGATTAACATTACGCTTCAGGGTCGAGCCGACACGTACCCTAAACGGCGGGGCGTCACACGGGTGAAGGAACTCTGGCAATTGGGACAGAATGTCAGCCTGGGCCATGACTGTATCCAGGACCCCTGGTACTCCCTGGGTACAGGCAACATGCTGGATGTGGTCAACATGGCGATCCATGTTTGCCAGATGACGGGCATCCCAGAAATTGATGCCTGCTACAACATGGTTACCTGGAATGGGGCAAAGACCCTCCAGGTAGAGCCGGAGTATGGCATTGAAGTGGGCAAACCCGCGAATTTGATTGTGCTGGATGCAAGCGATCGCTACGACGCCATCCGTCGCCGCGCCACAATACGCTATGTCATTTCCCAGGGTAAGCTGATTGCTCAGACCACACCTCCAACCCCTCAATGGCAGGGGCCAGAAGAGGTGCAATCAGTTTTTGATCAAACTGGATTGCTCGTGTAAGTCTGGCCCGACGCGGAGAAATCCCCGGCAGGGGCGGGTTTTGCCATTTTCCTAACTGCACCACCAAGGATGACATTCAAACCTACCCTTGCGATCGCCTCTCATGACGATTTTTGCAGGGGCATAGTCATCAGGTTCATGCAACAGGCAAACAGTCATAGCTAAACCCGCCCCTACATTTCCTCCAAAGAATTTTACGAGGTGCGCGTTGCGATAAAGGTAGCCTGCGAGAATGAATGGGTATTGAACGTGTGATAGCCCTATCGTGACGTCTCCCCGTGCTGGATATACCTTGCCCGTCTTTGCCTGTGCGGCGGCGATCGCTGCTCTCCGCTGGCTCCAGGAGGATTTGCGACGACTCAACACAGTTTCCCTGGATCTCGTCAATCCGGCAGAAACCGTTGAGATTCCAATTGAACAGGTAGCCCGACTCGGCCCTCATTCTGCATTGGGGATCAGCCGCAGTGATCCTGGCGATAATGTGGATATGACGCGAAACACCCCAATCTGGGCAATCGTAGAGCGCTTATCAGAGCAGGCTCTTGGAGAAAAGTTGACGATTCGGGGGGGAGAAGGCATCGGTTGGATTACAGCAGAAGAGCGGCCTGCTATCTACCGCTACGCACAACAGGTCATGGAGGCAAATCTGCTGCCGCTGCTGGGGGAGCACGATCGCATCACGGTCACCATCATTCTGCCCGAGGGGCGATCGCTGGCTCAGCGCACCTCCAATGCTGCTTTTGGCGTTGTAGAAGGATTATCGCTGCTTGGCACCTCAGGTCTCTCACAGCCGTTGAGTGCGCCTGACCAATTAGAGGCTTTCCGTGAAGACGTGCGATCGCGTCCCCATCGTGGCTGCCTGGTGTTTTGTATTGGTGAGAATGGGTTGAGCCTGGCACAGCAGATGGGAGTTCCGGCGACCCGCCTGGTCAAAACAGCTAACTGGCTAGGGCCATTACTTGTGGAAGCAGGAATGCAAGGAGTGGAGCAAATTCTGCTGTTTGGTTACCACGGCAAGTTAATGAAGCTGGCCGGGGGCATTTTCCACAGCCATCACCATGTTGCTGACGGGCGGCGGGAGGTGCTGACCGCTTTTTGCGCCCAAGTAGGGCTCTCCCCAGAAAATCTCCAGAAAATCTTCAGTTGTCAAACTGCCGAAGCCGGGCTGGCTCATTTACGATCGCTAGATACCGCCATCGGCAGTTGCTGGGTGGATAGGGTATACGGAGCGATTGCCCAGGAGGTTGACCATCGGGCCGCTGACTACATCCGTAAGCATGCGGAACGAACGGTTTTAGTGGGATCTGTGTTATTTGGAGGCGATCGCCAGGTGATTGTTGTGAGCAAAACCGGATCGGCGATATTAACCAAGTTTTGTTAAGATGTTCCAAATAACTTGTTCGTCACAAACACTTTAAACTTACATTTGCATCGCGCTTAAGTCGTAGATCGCGCGGAGCTAAAAATTTTACAGCTTGGTTTTACCAATTTCCCTTTGATTGCCCCCGTTGTTTTTGGCGGCGGGCCGTTTTCTGAACCGTTTGGTTCACTCGTGGGCAGCAACTGCCCACTTAACCCGAAGAGACATCTATCAGGATTTAGCCACTGTGACTGCTCACCTCGAAACCCGGGACACTGACTCTCCTTCGCTGGAGACCTCCGAGCCTTTAAACCGTCAGAACATCATTATTTTGGACTTCGGTTCGCAGTACTCCGAACTGATTGCACGCCGTATTCGAGAAACCCAGGTTTATTCAGAAGTTCTGTCCTATCGCACACCCATTGAAGAGCTGGTCCGGATTGCTCCCAAGGGTATTATTCTTTCCGGTGGCCCTAGCTCTGTATATGACCCCGGTGCCCCTGTTTGTGACCCCGGTATTTGGGATCTGGGGATTCCTGTGTTGGGGGTCTGCTATGGCATGCAGTTGATGGTGCAGCAATTGGGCGGTGCCGTCGAACGGGCAGAGCGAGGCGAATACGGCAAAGCCTCTCTGCTCATTGACGACCCCACTGATTTGCTGACCAACGTAGACGATGGCTCAACCATGTGGATGAGCCATGGCGACTCCGTGATGGAGATGCCCGAAGGATTTCAGCTGTTGGCTCACACGGACAATACGCCGGTGGCCGCGATCGCCCACCACGAGAAGAAGTTTTACGGCGTCCAATTCCACCCGGAAGTGGTGCATTCTATGGGTGGGCAGGCTCTCATTCGCAATTTTGTCTACCACATTTGCGAGTGTCAGCCGACCTGGACAACAGCCGCGTTTGTAGAAGAAGCAACCCGCGAAATCCGTGCCAAGGTTGGAGATAAGCGCGTTCTGCTGGCTCTCTCGGGTGGCGTTGATTCCTCGACCCTGGCGTTTCTGCTGCACCAGGCCATTGGGGATCAGCTCACCTGCATGTTCATCGATCAGGGCTTCATGCGAAAGCTAGAGCCAGAGCGCTTGCTGAAGCTATTTAATGAGCAGTTCCACATTCCGGTGCATTATGTGAACGCGCGGGAGCGGTTCTTGAACGCGATCGCTGGAGTCGACGATCCCGAAGAAAAGCGCAAGCGCATCGGTCACGAGTTCATTCGAGTCTTTGAAGAAGAATCGAAGCAGCTTGGCCCCTTCGACTACCTGGCACAGGGCACCCTCTATCCTGACGTGATTGAGTCTGCTGATACCAACGTGGACCCCAAAACCGGAGAGCGGGTCGCCGTCAAAATCAAGAGCCACCACAACGTCGGAGGTTTGCCTAAGGATCTGCGGTTTAAGCTTGTAGAACCGCTGCGGAAGCTGTTTAAAGATGAGGTGCGGAAGGTAGGGCGCTCTATTGGTTTACCCGACGAGATTATCAACCGTCATCCCTTCCCCGGCCCCGGTCTAGCCATCCGTATTCTGGGCGAAGTGACCGAGGAGAAGCTGGACATCCTGCGAGACGCTGACCTGATTGTGCGTCAGGAAATCAACCGCCATGGAGTCTATAACGACTACTGGCAGGCCTTTGCGGTCCTTCTACCGATCCGTAGCGTAGGGGTCATGGGCGACCAGCGCACTTATGCATACCCCATCGTGTTGCGTATTGTCACCAGCGAAGATGGTATGACGGCTGATTGGGCACGGGTTCCCTACGATCTGCTGGAGCTAATGGCAAATCGTATTGTGAATGAAGTGCGGGGGGTCAACCGGGTGGTCTACGACATCACCTCTAAGCCCCCTGGCACCATCGAGTGGGAATAAAATTTCACCGTCACTTTCTCAGCGATCACCTGTACTAGATACAGGTGATCTTTCTTTCCACAGGCTCCTGTGGAAAACTCCCCACAACCTGTGGAAAACTTTCCACAGGTTGTGGAGAAGATGATTCAAAAACTTATTTTCCTTGCCGGTGCATAATCGTGCCGTTTACGGAAAGTGCTCTTATATCAAGCTTTGTAGCTTATGCGCTAGTGCAGGCTGTCTCCAATGTAAAGCGAACTGAAGTTTAGTTCTTTTTATGGGAGCCTGTGAAAATCTCAGAAACATTTCATGTAAATTTCCCCATAGAACCCTCTATCACGGGAGCATTTGCTTCTATGATTCATTGATGTGGGGTTATGCAGGGGAGATAGTTCATTGAGAAATATCTATAAGTACTGGAGAGCGATCGCCAGCGATGACAGTTTTCTTTCCCTGCTAAAAGGAACGGAAAGCTTAGTCGCAAAATTGCTATCGCTGGGAATGATCGTCGTTCTGATCGTAGCCAGCGTCGATTTATGGCGTGTCATGATCCGCCAGCTTGTGTTTGAAGAGCCCTACGGCTCCTTCACCTCCTCCCTACTGGAAATTTTTGGCTTGTTTCTGAACGTGCTGGTCGCCCTAGAGGTTCTGGAGAATATTTCTGCATACCTCAAAAAGCACGTTGTGCAAGTCGAACTTGTGATTGTGACATCCCTCACAGCCGTTGCCCGGAAAATTATCATCCTCGATTCCAAGTCGACCACTGGGGTAGAGCTAATTGGGTTAGGTGTTGCAGTTTTAGCTTTGGCAGGCGGTTATTGGATCGTTCGGCATTCCAACCGCCACGATCGCAACCAGAATTCTGAACACGACCAGAATCCCGATCACTCCGACCACGATTAACAAAGACAGGACTCAAGCATTTGTGTTGTGCGGGGTGCTTAGCATCCGCACAACACAAATGCTTGAGTTTTTATCCTGACGACGGTAGCGATCGCTATAGTTTGTAGTTAGCTGACTCGCCTATTGCTCTCTCGCTTGAGCAGAACTCTTTGCGCGAATCATTGCGCCGTTGTCACTGAGGATCGACTTTGATTTCAAAACGCTCTTTTCCAACTCAACAGCTTCATAGCAAGCGCCCTACTACATTAGTCGCTCTGGCCGCAGGGGCGATCGCCCTGTTCCCTATCCACAGCTCACAGGCCAACCCCATTTCCAATGGGGCAGACTTGAAGGCCCCTAAGCTAACCCTTCAGCCAATACTGGAAAACAAATCCCAAACATTGGCTTCCGGGTTGGCGCTTAGCCAGAAAGTGCAACCTGATCCGATCTCCGAGGTTCCTTCAGCTCCGGCTGCGGCTGAAACAACAGCCTCTCCAGTATTTGAGTCTTTTGGGGGATCGGCTCCTGACCCTACAACAGCGGAACTGGCAACGATTCCCATTGTTGCTGAAGCTGCATCACCGGAGTCTACGGAGTTAGCCCAAAATAATTCTTCCGAGCCCATTCCGGCTTACGGGCAACAGGGATCTCAACGCTGGTACGTGCAGGGAGGCGCAGCCAGCAATCTGGATAGCGACGAAACGCGTAATTTTGGGTTGGTGGGCGCAGGTATTTCTCATTTCTTTTTGGATGGCAACAGCATCAACTTCGAGTTAAATGGCATGGCCTTTAACCAACCGGGTGATGATGCCCTAGGTCTTAACCTGGCTGCAATCCTACGCTGGGATTTTATTCGTCAGCAAAACTGGTCTTTATACATTGATGGCGGCGCAGGTCTCATAGGAACAACGGATAGCGTGCCTAGTGATGGCACTCGATATAACTTCACGCCTCAAGCAGGGGGTGGTGCTACCATTCGCTTGAACGAGCGTAACCGTCTTATGGTTGGAATACGTTGGCATCATATTTCCAATGCCGATACCTCTGACAGCAACCCTGGGCAAGATTTGATTTTTGGCTATGTCGGGGTTAATTTTCCACGCTGAGTCATTCGGTTGATAAAACGTGCGTGGCAGCCTGTACCGCGCACGTTTTTACCCATAGCTGAGTGAGAAATAGGATATGGAACCGCGGTTCCACATCCTATTTCCCATTCAGAAATAAGGTTTTTATTCTATGAATGAACTGGCTCTTAAGCTATCCAGATGTCCGTGGAGATGCGTTACAGCATGACGTAGATAAGCAGAGTCATCATATAAAACGCTTAATACCATCGCACCTTCGAGTGTCGAAACAAAGATAGCTGCCAGGGCGTCAATGTTAATGGAATCGGGTAACTCACCCTGCTCGATCGCCTCTCGCGTTTTCTCAATAATTAGGTTCTGAAGTTTAGTCATGGCTTCCTGGGCTTTCTGGCGCAGGGGCAGCATGTGTCGCTTCGCCTCAACAGCCGTATTGAGCACCTGACAACCGCAGGGAAAAAGGGGATTTTGAATGTAGAGATCGGCAAAGGTGGTGGCGATCGCCTTCAATTGCCCCAGAGCGGTTACCTCAGCATTCACTCCCTGCATCAATCGGGTCCCCAATACCGAGCAGGCATACTCAAACGTTTCCACCGCTAACGCTTCTTTGCTGGTGAAGTGATTGTAAATTCCCCCTCGCTGAATGCCGGTCACGTGGGTAATGTCTTGCATCGATGTGGCCGCATACCCCTTCTGGTTGAAGAGAATGGCAACCTTCTGGAGAATCGCTTGCCGCGTTTTGTCACCTTTTCCCATGGAGTTCAAGAAATAATACCGATTGGTCGGTATTATATTACAGTAGGATTAGCCATGTTCGTGAATGCCTGTCTGACCGCCCTATGCATACGCCAGAAAGAATTGTGGTTACGGGACTGGGAGCTGTGACCCCCATCGGGCTCTCGGTTGACGACTTTTGGAAAGCCATGATGCGGGGAGAGAGTGGTGCCGCGCCGATCGCCCGCTTCGATGCCAGCCCCTTCAAAACCCGCTTTGCCTGTGAAGTGAAAGGCTTTGACCCGCTGGATTATATGGAACGGAAACAAGCTTCACGGCTTGATCTGTTCTGCCAATATGCGTTGGCCGCGACACAGCAGGCTATTGACCATGCTCACCTGAACCTGGCGAAGTATTCTCAAGACGTGCGCGATCGCATCGGCGTAGTCCTGGGCTCAGGCATTGGTGGGCTACAAGTGCTAGAAACTCAGGCCAAAGTGCTGATCGAGAAGGGAGCCAACGCGTTATCCCCCTTCATGATTCCGATGATGATTGGCAACATGGCGGCCGGGATGGTCGCCATGCAGCATCGGCTGCGCGGCCCCAGCCACGGCGTTACCTCCGCCTGCACTACGGGCAACGATGCCATTCGCGATGCCATTATGTTGTTGCGGCATGGCCATGCTGACGTAGTTGTATGTGGTGGCAGCGAGGCTCCCATTACACCTCTGGGGGTCGGCGGCTTTGCCTCCATGCGCGCCCTCTCAACCCGCAATGAAGACCCCCAAACGGCAAGTCGCCCCTTTGATGCCAATCGCGATGGCTTTGTCGTGGGAGAAGGCGCCGGGGTGCTCATTCTCGAAACCCTGAGTCACGCCCAGGCCCGTGACGCCACAATTTATGCAGAAGTAGCAGGCTTTGGGGCATCGTCTGACGCCTACCACTACGCCACCCCCGACCCCTCCGGAGGTGGCGTTATTCTCTCCATGCAACGAGCGTTGCAGGATGCAAACATTGCTCCTGAGGCCGTCGATTATATCAACCTGCACGCCACCTCGACGCCATTAGGGGATGTTGCAGAATCAAATGCTATCAAGCGAGTCTTTGGCCCACACGCTTACCAGATGAAGCTGTCGGCGACCAAAAGCATGACTGGGCACCTATTGGGAGCTGCTGGAGCGATTGAGGCGATCGCCACCATCCTCGCCATGCAATACAACCTGATTCCGCCCACCATCAACGTGCAATCTCTGGATGCGGAGTGCGACCTGGATTACACCTTAGAAAAACCCCAGACCAGGGAAATTAACGTCGCCTTATCCAATGCCTTTGGATTTGGCGGGCACAACACTACTCTTGTATTTCGCAGAATTTAGAAAAATCTTGAGCTAAAAATAGCCTGGAAACCCGGTGTTTTAGAAACATTGGGTTTCTCAATATTCAGCCAATGGTTCTGTCTCACACACCATCCACTGTTTAGGAGATTTCTGAGAAACAATATCCCCATTATTTGGAAATCTCCTTAGAAGTTACGCTAGAACGCTCGGTCGTTTTATTACCGTTTGCCATAGGCCACCAACGAAGCCCCCAAAACAACCAGCACAACTCCCCCAATCCGTTCTGGCGTAGCGGGAAACTTCGTCAGCCCGAGAGCTCCTTGCTGATCGAGAAACAGAGCCGCGATCATTTGACCGGCGATCGTCAGGGACAGGGTCAAGGTTGCCCCAATTTTCTGAGTCGCAAAAATCGTTGACCAGACATACAACGTTCCCAAACACCCACCAACCCACATCCACCAGGAGCTTTGAGATAGAGAAATCCAGGTGGGCAAGGGATATTGAGCCACGACACAAATCGTCAGGGATGCCAGCGTTCCCACCAGGTAGGACACAAACGTGACCTGCATGGGTTCTCCTACATACCGTCGTAGCAGAGTATTCAGGGCTACCTGAATCGGTAAAACAGCTCCGCCCGCCAGAGCCGCAAGCAGAAAGATCGTGCGTCCGTTCATTCAAGTCTCCAAAAGCTTTAATAACCCCTGTTTCGGTGCTGTATCGCGATCGCCTACCTGCACAGCCAGAAAAGGCAAAACATTTATCTCGATCTCAAGATATTTTTCATTAAAGCATCTGTTTAGCTTGACATCAAGATATTTGAGATCAAGTAATTAAACTTCAGTTCGGGATAAGCTGAAGTGCTTCTTTTGGCGTGCGCAAAGCGCACGCCAAAAGAAGCGTTTTCGAGTGCCGCGCGTTGCGCGGCACTCGAAAACGCCCTTAATCCAAACTCAGGTTATTTAAAGAACCTGAATTCGGGTTAAGCCCAAAATGGGCTTTTTTAAGGAGCGCGCCCCTCGAAAAAGCCCTTAGCCCCAAGCTCAGGTTAAAGACGTTTATTTATAGATAGGTGCACGAAAAACCATCCTTTTCTGATGCAGGGAGACATCGGCGGGTTGAATAACCCCAAAACCACATATAGAATATGCACGACATAAAGCGTTCGCGGACATACTATATGTGGATAAAGATGATCATGCTCCCTCTATTTGAGGGCGATCGCCACTCCTCAAACATCCTGTCCTCAACGTGGTAAATATGCGAACATACTTACTAACAAGCCGCTAGGCTTGCCAAGCGACGCATCTCCATTCAGCCAATACTCTGGAACAAGACCGGGAATTCTACAAAGATGAACCCGGTGCATCCTACTCCACCTACAATGTTTCTCCCCAATCCCACAGCACCCGTTCTGAAAACGCCTCGTGAGGCTCTCAAGCACTACTTTGGCTACGAGCAGTTTCGCCCTGGGCAGGAAGAAATTATTCAGGCAACTCTCTCCCATCAGGACGTCCTGGTGATTATGCCAACGGGGGGTGGAAAGTCATTGTGCTACCAGCTTCCAGCGTTGCTACGTCCAGGGTTAACGGTTGTCGTCTCCCCCCTGATCGCGCTTATGCAGGATCAGGTTAAGGGGCTACAGGATAACGGCATTGCAGCCACCTTCCTCAATAGCTCTGTGGGTGGGCAGGAAGCGTTTCAACGGCGGCAGGCGGTCCTGGAAGGGCGGGTCAAGTTGCTCTATGTGGCACCTGAGCGCTTGCTGAGTGAGTCATTTCTGGAATTTCTGACGGAAGTGCAGGATACCGTTGGATTGGGAAGCTTTGCGATCGATGAGGCCCACTGTGTATCCCAATGGGGCCACGATTTTCGCCCAGAATATCGGCAGCTGAGTCAGTTGCGCCAACGCTATCCCCGCGTGTCGATGATAGCGCTCACAGCCACCGCTACAGAGCGCGTACGGCTGGATATTGAAGAGCAGTTGGAGTTGCGATCGCCCCACATCCACATTGCCAGCTTCAACCGCCCCAACCTCTATTACGAAGTGCGCCCCAAGGAGAAAAACTCCTACGCAGAATTATTGGATTATATCCGTCGCACACCGGGAACGGGCATCATCTACTGCTTCAGCCGCAAGCGAGTGGATGAGCTATCCTATCGCCTTCAGCAAGATGGAATTGACGCTCTGCCTTATCACGCGGGGATGACCAACAACCTGCGGAGTGAAAACCAGGAGCGATTTACCCGAGACGATGCGCGGATTATTGTTGCCACCAATGCCTTTGGTATGGGTATCAACAAACCAGACGTACGCTTTGTGATCCACTACGATCTCCCTCAAAACCTGGAGAGCTATTACCAGGAAGCCGGACGGGCCGGGCGGGATGGAGAGGAGGCTCAGTGCATTTTATTCTTCAGCTATGGTGATACTCGCTCGATTGAGTTTTTGATTGATCAGAAGCGCCATCCTGAAACCGGCGACCCTCTGGAGGAAGAGCAGCAGATTGCCCGTCAGCAATTGCGGCAGATGGTGGACTATGTCAGCAGCCCCGTTTGCCGTCGCACAATCCAATTGCGCTATTTTGGGGAAACGTTGGAGGGGAACTGCGCCAACTGCGACAATTGCCTGCGCCCCGACCCAATTGAAGATTGGACGGTAGAAGCTCAGAAATTCCTCTCCTGTGTAGCCCGCTGCAAAGAGCGCTTTGGCATGGTCTACATCATCGACGTGCTGCGAGGGGCGAAGGTCAAACGGATTCTTGAGAATGGCCACGATAAGCTGTCTACCTATGGCATTGGGCGCGATCGCTCCAAAGATGACTGGAAGCTGCTGGCGCGATCGCTGCTGCACCAGGGTGTGTTAGACGAAACCACAGACGGCTACAGCATTCTCCGCCTCAACGCGCAGAGTTGGGAAGTTATGCGAGGACAGCGGTCCGTACTGATTTCGGTACCACCCCGAGCCGTACAGACCGAGCCAGACATGGAAGAGGGCGATCGCACCACAAACGACCTGCTCTTCGATACCCTGCGCCGCCTCCGCAAACGCCTTGCTGATGCTCGCAACCTGGCACCTTACATGGTCTTTCCAGACTCTAGCTTGCGCCATATGGCTCGGATGAAGCCCCGTACTCCCGAGCAGTTCATCAAAATTTCAGGCGTCGGTCAGCAGAAGCTAGAACTCTACGGCTTAGCCTTTATGGAAGCCATCCGTCAGATCTGCGGAGACGAGGAGCCCATCACGGCATCCTCCGAGGCTGGGGAGGTAGCAGCAGTCCCCTCGAGCCAGAGGCCCCCCCTACTGGCCCGTACCCAATTTGCCACGCTCGATCTCCATCTGGAGGGCTGCTCTCCTGAAGAAATTGCCACCAAGCGTGGCTTGAAGCTCACGACAGTTTACGACCATCTGGTGCAATTACTAGAAGCCGGCCGACCGGTCAACTTAGATGCTCTGGTAGAGCCAGAGCGACAAACCCCGATTTGGGAAGCCTTCGAGATTAAGGGAGATATTTTCCTGAAGGAGCTGCGGGAGTTTTTAGGGGAGGCCTATAACTATGACGAAATCAAGCTAGTCCGAGGGGCATGGCGGCGATCGCGTCAGGCTCCAGCAGAAGAGTTTTGATCGGCCGCTACAATGGCTTCACCCCAATTAGCAAAGCCATTTCTAGCCATTTCCAATAACAATCCACATCGTCGAAACCCAGCTCTCGAAGCCAAACCAGTTGAGTTTCTACATCCAACAAAATATTTGAAGGGTCCTCTTGATGGGGGTCGTAACCGATCGCTGCCATAAATTGGCGGTGTAAGCGTGGGGTGGGAGATGCAACATGTTCCAGGTTGCAGAAGATGCCACCGGGTTCCAGTCGCTCAAAAATTTCCTGGTACAGCTCCCGCTTACGAGAGTGAGCCAGGTGGTGAATGGCAAAGCTGGAGACAATCGCATCGAAAGAGCCGAGGTCTGGCAACGGCTGATCGAGATTGTGGGCAATGACCTGAGTCGTAGGGTCATTAGCAAAGCGTGAGCGCACTGCGGCCAGCATCGTGTCCGAGAAATCGAGGGCAACGCTGCTAGACTGGGGGCGATCGATCTTAAGAAGCGCTAACAACCGACCATCTCCGGTTCCCAAATCAAGAATACGGCGCACAGTACGGGGTACATGGTCCAGCAATACCCGTTCCCCTTCTGTACGATGGGGAATTTGATCGGCTCGGGCCAGATAGCTCAGGGCATGGTCTGCGGAGGTCCAAAGGTTTGTCATAGCCTGCGGGATATAGCTAGAACCCCATTTTTCTTAAAACTTCTCAATTGCGCAAGTATGGCGATCGCCGTCTTGATTCTCGTTGCCGAATATAGCGCTGTGCGCGTTGATTAAGTACGGTGGTGTGGGGCACAATGTGCCCCACACCACCGTTGCTGATTTATCGCTTTTGGAGGAGCTTAAGCAAAGTCTAAGCTTCTACAAGGTGAGGTATGACTCTGATACGCTCCCTTTATGAAGGATTTTGATACTCGAGAATGGCTGCTCACCAATGGGCTGGGGAGTTTTGCCAGTGGCACCATCGCTGATGCCCACACCCGCACCTATCATGGTTGGTTAATTGCGGCGATCGCCCCCCCTGGTCGCCGTACCCTGCTTCTATCTCACATTGATGCCGTATTGAGCATGGGGGGACAACCCTATGAGCTGAGTACCCATTTATGGGGCAGTGGAGCCATTGCCCCTGTGGGTTACGGCTGGTTGCAATCGTTTAGCCGTGACCCAGTGCCCACCTGGATATGGGGTGATGATACTTGGCAGCTGACCCGCCAGATTGTGATGCCCTGTAGCAATCAGGCAACGGGCTCCGACGGAGCGCCTATTCTCCATAATGGTGTGCTGGTGCAGTACCAGTACCAGGGGCCAGCCCTGGCGGTGTTGACCCTGCGGCCTTTAATTGGCGATCGCAACTTCCATAGCCAGCAGATTAAAACCCAACAGTTGCATTTTTCCCAGGTTGTGGAATCTCAACGGGTGATTTTTCAAGCCTGTCTGGCCGATGAGTTGGGCACCTCCTGGCAACTCAGTTGGAACCGGGGCCAATATATGGCAGATCCGAACTGGTATTACGACTACAGCTATCCTGAGGAGAAAAAGCGAGGATTGGGCGATCGCGAAGATCTCTACAATCCAGGCTATCTCACGGTTCCCCTCAAACCGGGCGAGGCCATTACCGTACAGGCCGTGGTGCGCTCTTCACGGCCCTTTGTTCCCGTCAGCGATACCACCTTTGCCCAGGCACTCGAAACCGAACAGACTCGCCTGAACCGCAGTTTTCCGGCCGTTGCTCCTACCGCCTCCCCCCTGTTGAAGCGCTTATTGAAGGCGGGTGACCAGTTTATTGCTTATCGCAGTTCCATTCAAGGGCCAACGATTATTGCCGGGTATCCCTGGTTTAGCGATTGGGGACGCGACACGTTGATAGCGCTTCCAGGGTTGGCCCTGGCTACCGGACGTTACGAGTTAGCACGGGGGTTGCTGCGCACCTTTGGCATGTATTGCCACAATGGGCTGATTCCCAACACCTTCCCCGATGGCGATGAACGCCCAGCCTATAACAGCATCGATGCCGCGCTTTGGTGGATCGAAACTCTGGGGCTGTATCTGGAAGCTACTCAAGATTGGGACTTTCTGGCACAGCAGTATCCCGTGGTGCAGCAGATCTACAAAAGGTTTATGGTTGGTACCGCCTTCAATATTCGGGTCGATGCATCAGATGGTCTGGTGACCTGGGAAACGCCCGGCGTCGCGCTGACCTGGATGGATGCGGTGGTGGAGGGCCAACCTATGACCCCACGCCAGGGCAAAGCCATTGAGATTAACGCCCTCTGGTATTCGGCCCTGTGCTGGGCTGACCGCTGGGCCGAGCAGTTACAACAGGGCTACCCGGGGGGCGAGCCACCGACTAACTTTGGCAATCATGTACGCCGTTACCGCCAGCAGGCGCTGCAAGTTAGAGCCTCGCTGCAACAGTTCTGGAACGCCGATGCCGGTTATTTCTACGACCTGATTGCTCCTAACGACGAGCGTAATGCTCAAATCCGCCCCAATGCCATCCTGGCCCTCTCCCTGGAGCATTGTGGCTTTCCCGCCGATCAGGCCCGTCAGGCATTGCTGATAGCCCGCGATCGCCTTCTCACTCCCTACGGCCTGCGCTCCCTCGACCCCTCTGACCCGGAATACCAGGGGCGCTACGAAGGGGGCGTATGGGAACGCGATCGCGCCTACCACCAGGGCACCGTCTGGAGCTGGCTCATCGGCCCCTTCATCCGGGCCTGGAAGCGCTATTTTCCGGAAGAACCTCTTCCCTGGTCAGCCAAGCATCTGCTCTATCACTTTGAGCAAGATGCCTGCTTGGACTCCATCTCCGAAATCTTTGACGGAGATGCACCCCATGAAGCGCGGGGAGCGATCGCTCAAGCCTGGTCTGTGGCCGAACTAATTCGGCACTGGGACGATGTGATTGAAGCCTAATAAGCGCTTCGTATGGTAGGTAAAACCTGCCATACGAAGCGCTCACACATCATTACAACAAACCGCGTCGTAATAAATTGCTCAGTGCGTGTTCAGCAGCCTGCTTTTCTGCTTCTTTTTTGCTGCGGCCCTGACCGCGACCAATGAGCTTGCCGCCAACAAAAACTTGGGCAGCAAATTCAGGATTGTGGTCAGTGCCCCCAATTTTCTCGGTGACGTATTGGGGCGGCGTGTGGCCCACATGGGCGTGGGTCCATTCCTGAAGGCGATTTTTAGAATCTAATGTGGAACGACTAGTCATGACCTGTTCGGGTACCTGGTCGAAAAGGGCTTCGATTACGGGGCGGACTCTTTCGATATTGCGATCACAGTCTAAGTAGAAGGCTCCTACTACCGCTTCAAAGGTACTGCTGAGCAAATTGCGGTTTTGGGTGCCTCCATCCTGGGCAATACCACGCCCTAGCCGCATTTTTTGATCCAACCCAATTTCCAGGGCGAACTCTGCGAGTTGAGTCTCATCTACCAGGGCTGCCCGCCGCCGCGTCATCTCGTCCTCTTTGATTTTAGGGAAGCGATGATAGAGATAGTCTCCACAAAGAAACGTTAACAATGCATCTCCCAGGTACTCTAACCGTTCATTGTCAATCGCTCCGTGAGGATGTTCACGCACATAAGAACGATGGGTCAACGCCTGTTCCAGAAGATGTGGATGAGCGAACTGAAGCAAAGGATGAGTTAGGGTAACAGGTTCAGACTTTAGATACATAGTCAACCACGCGAGTTGAAAGGATTGTTTTTTGCCCAGACAATGCCAGGAAAAGCTGTCTGTAGAGCCTGTTTAACAGTCACTCGACAGAGAATCATTCTGGCAGGGCTGCCAGTGATCATCGTTTCAGCAACGTCAGCTTTTCAGGTAAAAGACCTCCCCCACATCAAGCCAACGGTGAGAAGACCAAGGAGGCTATCTGTTTTAGGGTGGGCCAGGGTAACTTGACCGAGCCTTTATAGGCGAACCTGAAACCATAGGGGGCTATAGTTTCCCAAGCCCAAGCAAGAAGGCATATAGCCATCTGACTTGCATGTCCTAGAGGCATTAGGAGCCATTAAGGGGCTATAGGGCAGTAACACTACCGAAGATGGCGCACTCCCGAGGTGATGAATAATGCACGAGGCACTCATCATTAACCTTTCAAGCATCTTCAGATAGCCCTCTATTGAGGCAGGTTCTACGATCTACTTATAAATAAATCCCATGGGGGATTATAAGGGCTCTACCCTAAGATAGATAACCGAAGAAATGGAATATCTTACGACGAAACCATAAGCTTCCCCAGGTCTTCCGGAGCCATGTTGTCATGAATGACCTGCCCATCTCGGAACCAGACGATACGGTTGGTGAGGCGTGCAACTTCAGGTTCGTGGGTGACCATGACTACAGTAATACCAGAAGTGTTCAAATCCGCAAAAATATTCATCACTTCCTGGGTGGTGCGAGAGTCTAAGGCCCCAGTTGGCTCGTCAGCCAGCAGGAGAACGGGACGGTTGACTATGGCGCGGGCGATCGCCACACGCTGCTGCTGCCCCCCTGAGAGCTGATTGGGACGGTTATTGAGGCGATTCCCTAAACCCACCCGCGTTAAGGCTTCTGCAGCCCGTTCTTGCCGTTCTCGTTGAGGTACGCTGGCATATACCATCGGCAACATTACATTTTCCATCGCCGTCAACTGGGGCAGCAGATGAAATTGCTGAAACACGAACCCAATTTTGCGATTGCGAATATGAGCCAGCTCCCCATCGGGAAGTTGGGCTACATCCACCCCATCCAGGTCATAGCGCCCTTCTGTGGGCCGATCTAGACAGCCAATGATATTCATGGCCGTTGATTTCCCTGACCCCGATGGTCCCATGATGGAGCAGTACTCCCCCGAGTCTATCGTCAAGTTAACATCCGAGAGAGCCCGTACCTCTGTATTACCTGAACCATAGGTTTTAGAGATGTGTTCAAAACGAATGATAGTTTTCATAGAAAGATAAGAGGGAAAGGGCAAGGGGGCGAGGGAACAAGGAGACCGTAGGGTACTTCTGGGAAATGGTGACGACAATGCACAGATCGCTTCCGAATACTTCACCCCACTAGGAGTTTATTCATGTTCGCAAAAGTGACCGGGCAACCCTCGCACCCCACCCCCCCACAGCGTTAAGCACTGCGCAACGCAACAATGGGATCCAACTTAGCGGCCTGACGGGCAGGGACAACCCCGAAGAATAAACCGATTCCACCGGATACTCCCACAGCCAGCAGAATGGCACTCGTTGAAATACCGGCTTCCAGGGGCGTCACCGCGCTCACCAGGGCTACACCACCAATGCCGATCGCCGTTCCCGCTAGCCCTCCCAAAGCCGCCAGAATCGTCGCCTCGATCATGAATTGCAACAGAATGTCTTGCTCTGATGCGCCGATCGCCTTCCGCAAACCAATTTCCTGAGTCCGTTCGCGTACTGACACCAGCATGATGTTCATAATGCCAATACCACCGACCAGGAGGGAGATGCCTGCGATCGCCGCCAGCATCACCGTTAATGCCCCCGTTACGTTGCCAATTAGCTGTAGAGCATCTTTCTGGTTGCGTACCGTAAAGTCATCCTCGTCCGCGATTTTGTGGCGTAGCCGCAGCAAATTCACAATCTGGAACTGAGCCGCCGTCATAGACTGCTCATCCCGAGCATTGACGGAAATGAAGGTAACTTCCGTCCCATAGGGAGAGTTATTTCCAGTGATTTGATTGGAGAGGGTTGTCAGGGGTGCGTAGGCAACATCATCCTGGTTGTTGCCCAGGAAGGCTCCCTTTGCCACCATTACGCCGATCACTTCAAAGCTAATGTTTTTGATGCGAAGGGTCTTGCCAATGGGATTCTGATTGGGAAATAGGTTCTCCGCCAGTTCTGGCCCCAGGGCCACAACACGGGTACCCCGCTCTACATCCTCCTTGGAAATAAATCGCCCATTGGCGACTTCAAAGCTTCGAACCACCATGAAATCAGGGGTAACCCCAATGATGGTGGAACTATTGCTGCGGTTTCCTGCAACGATGGCTTGCTGCGTTTGCAGTTGTGGGGCAACCGCTGACACTGTGGGCACCTGAGTATCAATCGCCTCTGCATCTTCCAGGGTCAGGGTTTTGGGCCGCTCCAGTGTTCGCTCCTGGGAGTCTTGACTACCAGGAATGATGAACAGCACATTCGGCCCTAGAGATTCAAACTGCCCTGAGGCATACTGCCGCGCCCCTTCACCAACCCCGACCATGGTAATGACCGATGCATTGCCAATAATGATGCCTAACATGGTCAGGGCACTCCGAAGCCGGTTAGCCGTCAGGGTTTTAACAGCCATCTTCGTGCTTTCTAGAAAATCAACCATCAGGCGTTTCCTTGCCTTTCTCTCTGGCGTTCTTACAGGATTAAATTTTCTGTACGCTACACGTTCAAAAAATTAAAATTGCATTTCTCTCCGGCATTCCTACCAAGTTCATTGCTGATGTGTAATGCGCATCAGCAATGAACGTTTTACTGATCATTCGGGTTCATCCACTTTTTGGCTTCCTCGGGAGGCAGGTCAATGAAGACGCGCTCGCCAGGATTCAGCCCCTGCAAAACTTGGGTCTGATCACCGATCGCACTACCCAGGGTGACTGGACGAAATTCGGGGGTACTGCGCTCATCGGGTACGAGGACACCGGATTGGCCGTCTTTCGTCACGATCGCCACGGTCGGTACAACGATGGAGCTATCGAGGCGATCGCCCAAAAAAGTCAGATCCACGTTCATTCCCGATAACAGATCTGCTTCCCCAGTGAGCACTTCGACTCGCACCTGGAAGGAGGTGACATTTTGTTCCACCACTGCTTCCGGAGCAACGAGCCGCACCCGTCCCTTAAATACCTTGTTAGGCAGCGCATCGGCACGGATCTCGACCTGCTGCCCAACGGTAATCTGGCCAATATCCACTTCCGGCACTTCCGCCAGTACCTCTAGCCCGTTTGCCAGCGCCACGATCGCCGTGGATGTCGCCGAGGAGGCATCCGATGCAGATGTGGTTGGCGTCACGAAAGCCCCTTCTGTAGCGTACTTCTGGGTGACAATGCCAGTGAAGGGGGCACGAATGATGGTGTCTTCCAGCTGTACCTGGGCCGATTGCAAATTGCCGATCGCCTCTTTCAACTGAGCTTCGGCCTCTGCAATATCTTCGGTACGGCTCCCACTACGGGAGAGGGCGTACCGCTCTTCAATGGCCTGTCGGTTGGCCTGGGCAGAGGCCAGATTAGCGCGGGCGCTGCGGGCTTCCTGCTCAATCGCATCCAGGTCATCCTGGGAGATGGCCCCTTCTGCTTGTAGCGTGCGATTGCGGTTTAATCGGGTTTCTGCCAGGGAAAGGCGGGTTTGGGCGTCAGCTACCTGGGCTTCTGCCTGGCTCACTTCAGCACGGCGCTGGGCGGTTTCTTGAGGGCGATCGCCCGCCTGTACCCGCGCCAACTGAGCCCGAGCTTGCTCAACTCGTGCCTCAGCTTGCGTCAGCCGAGCCTGTAAATCAGAGCTTTCCATACGGGCAATGATCTGACCTTTTTGGATACGCTCACCCTGCTCCACCAACAATTCTTCTAAAACACCTGCATTTTTAGGGCTCAGGTTGACCGTTTGAACGGGCTGCACTCGGCCATTTGCTGTAATCTGCACGGTTAAGGCTTGGGCCTCGACCGGAACGGTCAGAGCAGAAATATCTACGGGTTCAGACTTCTGCCGAACGGTAATGACCCCAGCAGTACCCAACCCAACAACCCCAGCGGCAATCAGAGCTAGAAGCCAAGCGGGAGGTTGCTGCCCTTTTTTAATCATTGGAAACTGTGCTGCCATACCTGCCTATTCCTTGCATCAGTAATCATGTCCCCCCGAATTACAGGCCGGGGAAGCCTTATCGAACCGAGCTTGGATGCGCCGTCAAATTGGGGGTCGAGAATGCTCTCGCTCCCGTTGCTCCTCTTCCCATCGTTCGTGGAGCCGAGGCAACTCCCGCTCCCAAAACGCATGGATATCTCGCATTTCCCGTAAACGTCGCTGGGCTTCAGGGCCGCCTTCCACCAGGCTCAAGCCCCGATCAGCCAACTCTCGAAAGGCGGCAATCTGGGTTAGCCGTTGCTGGGTCATCTGCGACCAAGCATTGGGCTTGATCTGGAAATAGTCACGACGATCGCCGGGCAACGCAACCCGCTCAATCAGCCCAATCTGAATCAGCATCCGGGTGATGGTACTGATCGATCCTTTGCTGGCTTGCAAAACCTCCACCAACTCCCCACTCGACTGCAGGGGTGGATTGGCAATCAACAACCAAGCCAGAATGCGACCCGCCATTCGAGGCATCCCGAGCTGTTCAAACATCAGCCCCATTTCTTCAATGAAGTGGGATTGCTCTGAAGGTTGCGATCGCGTCAACGGACTCTCACCCAAACCGTTACTTTTCTTTACGTAGGGTAACACAGATTCAGTAGGTTCAGTCTGTTCAGTAAACATTGAACTTAAGACGTAGAATCTCTCCGCAAACCTGAATATATCTAATCTAGCTCGGGGGTTTGGGGATGTCGTCCCTCTACCGATTCACCCAGATGGGGGATTTGCGATTCGCAGGCTCATAATTTGGGGCTGCATGGCACCCTTCATGGGGTATCCGTCTTATTTGACTTCGCCCATCCGTGAGCCGAGCGGGGTACACCAACAACCGCTTTTTGGGCTAGCAATGGGTAACGTCCGCTGAGCCCCGTCATCAGTAGTAAAGCGAGGCGGCGTAAGAGGGGCACGCGTTGCATCAGGCGTAATCCAAGCCGACGCAGGACGACGAGAGGAGGCCAGGGAGACGAGAAACTGCGGTCGAGGAAGTCAGTGAATGCCAGAATGAGAAGATTTTCTCGCTGACGCCAGCGTTCGTAGCGGCGTAGTACCTGGGGGGCACCCAGGTTCTCACCCTGCTGGTGAGCCTGTTGAAGGACTTCTGCGAGGGCCACAGCATCGCGGATACCTAAATTTAAGCCCTGCCCCCCAACCGGGTGGCACGCATGAGCCGCATCACCGACCAGAGCTAGGCGGCGCTGGCTGTAGCGATCGCACTGCATCCACTTCACCGGAAAGAGGGCGCGATTGCCGAGCAGTTCCAACCGACCTAACTGCCCACCATAGCGACGATTGAGCTCGGCTAAGAATTCTACTTCATCTACCTCTAACCAGTGCTGAGCTTCGGCATGAGGGGCTGTCAGCACAATCTGGCAGCGGTTCCCTGGCAGTGGTAGGGTGGCGAAGGGACCGCTGGCCCAAAAGTGCTCACGGGCAATATTTTGATGGGATTTTTCAGGACGAATTACGGCCGTGACGCAGGATTGCCAGTACTGCCAGCCTCGGGTGCCGATACCTGCCGCCTGACGAATGGGCGATCGCGATCCATCAGCCGCTACCAGCACGCCCACTCGCACTGTGCGAATTTGGTTTTCGACGGAGAGGGTCAGATGCACAGCATCTTCCCGGTAGTCCGACTCCATCAAACTGGCAGGGTAGTACCAATCGAGGTTAGACGCATCTTTCAGGCAATTAAGCAGAGCGCGCACCAACACATGATGTTCGCCCACATAGCCCAACTCTGCCGTGCCCAGATCTGCCGGTTGCAAATTGACGATCGCCGGACAGGTTTCATCGGCTAGACGAATTTGATCAAAAGTCGTAATCTGCGGCAGGATCTCGTCCCAAATTCCTAAGCCCGTGAAAATACGCCCAGTCATCAGCGTTAGGGCATAGGCACGATTAAATGTCAGACCGGCTTCGAGTGGGCGTGCTTCAATCAAGGCAACCCGTAAGCCAGAATCCTTTAGGGCTGCAGCCAAGGTCAGACCTACGGGGCCTCCTCCGGCGATCGCCACGTCATAATCCAGAGGAGCCGGAACCGAGAATTCCGATTGAGCAGAGGAAACTGTTTGCGAATCGAGCACCATCAGCAGTAATAGGTGACGGACAGAACACTTCAAAGCCAGTTACAGCCTGAAGCAAGGGGAATATTAATTATTGTGGCGCGATCGGCTGATGGAAACAAGGTTGCGGTGAAAACTTGAACACCCAGTGTTCTTAAAACACCGGGTGTCGGCGAGAAGAGCGGTTATACCAAACTCAATGTCATCAACTCATCGGACATTTCAAAGTTGGCCGTGACCGATTGCACGTCCTCCAAATCTTCTAGCGCATCCATCAATTTGAGAAGGGCGATCGCGTGGTCAGAGTCCGTCACTTCGACGGTGTTCTGAGGGATCCAGCGCACCTCGGTCTGTTCGATGGTGTAGCCCTGCTCTTTGAGGGTCGTTTGCAGGGTTTCCAAATTTGGAACGTCAGTGAACACGTCTGCGGCGGGTTCCTCGTCATCAGTTTCGGTCATGGCATAGGTGTCGGCACCGCCTTCAAGGGAGGCTTCCAGTAACACGTCCTCATCAAGATTGCCGGAGACCGTGACAACGCCCTTTTGCTCGAACATCCAGCCGACACAGCCTGTCTCTCCCAGGTTGCCGCCCCGCTTGCTGAAAGCAGCACGCAGGTCCGCAGCCGTGCGGTTGCGGTTGTCTGTCAGGGCTTCGATCAAAATCGCTACCCCGCCCGGGCCATAGCCTTCATAGCGGATAGATTCCAGGGCGTTGTCAGAACCCAGTTTGCCTGCACCTTTGGCGATCGCTCGGTCAATATTGTCGTTGGGAATCCCAGCAGCCTTCGCCTTATCGATGGCGGTTCGCAATTGGAAATTCCCCGCTGGATCGGGCACCCCAGTGCGGGCTGCGACGATAATCTGTCGGGAAATTTTGGCAAAAACTTTGCCCTTGACGGCATCCACCCGCGCTTTCTGGCGCTTGATGTTAGCCCATTTACTATGTCCTGCCATAGGAGTTGCGCTTCACAGTACGGTTGGAACGGTTCCTCAGATTTCCATTCCTCAGTTCAACATAGGAATTTAAACCTAGGATAAACTCCCGGCTTCCCTGACGACCATTTATTCTCAGGTTCAGTTTCGTGAGAGCCGACGCACGTCACTGCTCCTCTAACAAAACTAAATCTGTATGAACGCACCCGCAATTCTCATCATGAGATTCAAAGCTAAGAGTTTGTGCTTTACAGGCACAAACTCTTAGCTTTGAATCCCGAAAACCGCTTGCCTCAAGCGAACAGTTTTCGGGCTCGATTGCAAGATGAGAATTGCTGGAACGTGACCTTATAGGTTGCGTTAAATTTTGACCGGATCACTCCAATCGACTTAGAAGATTAGCGTACCTTGGAAAAGCCATATTCCTGCGAATCGCCACCCCTGGGGGAACCATGCAGCCACTCGTTTCTCTAATCCTACTGAGCTACAACCGAGAAACCTATTTAGAAGAAGCGATCGCCAGCGTCTTAACCCAAACCTATCAGAACTTCGAACTGGTCATTTGGGATGACGGCTCTCGCGATCGCTCCCTCCAAGTTGCCCGGGCCGCAGCTCAGCGTGATCAGCGGGTACGCGTCGTCGCAGCAGACCATTGCGGCAAAATTGCCAACCTACGGACACGGGCCATCGCCCAAACCTCAGGCCAATATTTGGGCTGGGTGGATAGTGACGATCGCCTTACCCCAACCACCTTAGAGCGCACAGTAGCGGTCTTGGAGGCTCGTCCTACGGTAGGCATGGTCTACACCGACCACAGAATGATGAACGCCCAGGGGCAGCTAGAAGAATATGGCCAGCGGTGCCGCATTCCTTACTCGCGCGATCGACTGCTGGTCGACTTCATGACCTTCCACTTTCGGTTGCTGCGGCGCGACGTGTATGACCGCATTGGCGGCATCGATCCAACCTGTGAGTATGCCTACGACTACGACCTCTGCCTGCGGCTATCCGAGGCAACAGAGGTGCATCATCTGCCCCTGCCGCTATATCACTATCGACGGCACCAGGCCCATCAATCGCGTCAGCATCGACTTGAACAAATCCAGGGGTCACAGCGGGCAATTAACCGGGCGATCGCGCGGCGAGGATTGAGCGATCGTCTCCGGTTAGACGTGCAACTGTATCAGGGACCGAATGGAGTCGCAGCGACCTTCCGATTGTTAACGCATCAGCGCCAACGACCCACTGTAAGCAGGCCCCTACAGTGGGCCAGCGCTTTTCTAGCAGCCCTACCGCTGGCCGGTGCATTGAGTGGTCCCGTACTAGCCCAATCTGTAGCGCCAGCGAACGATGGCACGGGCACAGTCGTTAATCAGAACGGCAACCAGTACACCATTACGGGGGGGCAGCGATCGCAGAGCAACCTCTTCCACAGCCTGGAACGTCTGGGCCTGAGCCAGGATGAAATTGCCAACTTCCAGTCTGATGCCCAAATTCGCAACATCTTGACCCGCGTCGTGGGCGGCGACCCGTCCGTCATTGACGGTCTCTTACGGGTAAGCGGTAGCGATGCTAACTTGTTTATCTTGAACCCGGCGGGGGTTATTTTTGGCCCCAATGCCCGGTTAGATTTAGCTGGTTCCTTTACCGCCTCAACCGCAACGGGGTTGGGCTTTAACAACGGTTGGTTCAACATCAACGGCACCCCGAATTACTCAGCTCTTACCGGAGACCCCACCAATTTTGCCTTTGCCACCCTCTCGCCCGGAGTGGTACTGAATGCAGGAAACCTGGAGGTGGATGCGGGCGAGTCCCTGACGTTGCTGGGGGGTATGGTAGCTAATACAGGACGGGTGGCTGCTCCAGGCGGCACCATTACCCTGGCCGCTGTCCCAGGGCAAAACCGTGTACGTCTGAGCCAGGAAGGTAGTCTGCTGAATTTGGAGTTTGCCCCCCTACGACGCAACGCCCCCGGAGTCTCAGGAATTTCCTTCACACCGCTTTCATTGCCCGAGTTGCTGACGGGGGGTACAGTTAATGTCGCAACTGGCATCAGCGCACAACCCAATGGCACAGTACGTCTGACCAGCTCACAGACGGTCATCCCCACAGACCCGGGAACGGCGATCGTGTCGGGGCAGGTAGTTGCGGCCTCAAATCAGGCTGGAGCAACACCGGAGATTAATGTGCTGGGCGATCGCGTCGCACTGCTAGATGCCCACCTCGACGCCCGTAGCCAGACCGGAGGCGGGACGGTCCGAGTGGGGGGCGCCTATCAGGGCGGAACCAACCTGCCTACTGCAACAGTTACCGCTGTCGATGCTGAAAGCACGATCAACGCCAGTGCGACAGGCAACGGCACTGGCGGTAATGTTATTCTCTGGGCAGATGGCCTGACCGCTTTTCAGGGAAGCATTCAGGCCCGAGGCAGAAATGGGAATGGAGGTTTCGTTGAGGTATCGGGAGCTCAGGATCTCGTCTTTCAAGGACAGGTGGACGTGAGTGCCGCAAATGGCACAACCGGAACGTTGCTACTAGACCCCACCAACATCTTGATCAGTGACGCTCCCAGTAATCCGGCAGCAGTGGATACGTCTCTTCCCACAATCCTCGCCGGAGATTTTCCGGGTCAGTCGATTACCCTCAACGCAAATACCCTTGAGAACCAGTTCGCAACCATTGTGCTGGAGGCCACCAATGATATCCGAGTCGCCGATGGTTTGTCGCTTAACTTCGGCAGTTCCGGAAACGGCATTATCTTCCGGGCCGACAGCGACAATAGCGGAGCTGGAGGGTTCTTCATGGACCGGACCCAGACCTTGACCACCAATGGACGCGACTTAACAATCACCGGAGCGATCATTGACGCCGGAAACCTGGATACCTCTAGTCCCTTTTTCAGCGAAGTCCCAACGGACGGCACAGCGGGCAATCTTCGTCTGGATGCAACGGGAACTATCACAACAGGACAGCTTTCTGCCAATGGCAGTGGCTTTGGGGGGGGTGATGGCGGACGGATTACCCTAACTGCTGATGACGACATTACAACCGAGCAGATCATTGCCACAGGCGGTGGTTACGGTGGCAATGGCGGCCAGGTTAACTTGATTAGCCCTCGAGGCACCATCAGCGTCAATAGTATCAACGTCCTCGGTCGGGGGGAGGGTGGAACCGGGGGCCAGGTGTTTGTCAATGCCGACCTGTTCAATGTCCGAGACACGGTTGGCGATGGCCAGGCGGACATCAATGGTAGCATTCTGGCCTCTGGAGGCACGGTTGAAATTATCCACCGAGGTGGCCCCGAGAACATTCCTTTCATTGTGGGCCAGGGGACAGGAGTGGAAAATGGGACGGCCGGACCAATTTTTGCCGGCACGGGGGATACTCTGAGTACAGGCAGCTATCCCGTATTAGAGAATGGCGGCGACGCTACCCTCCCCCCGGCAGTCAATGGCGTTACGCTACGTTCCATTAACAATGCCCCAATCCTGTTGGAGAACACCTCCCAAACCTTTTCCACCACGGCTGGTCAACCCATCACCATCAACTTGCAGGATCTGCTGGTGGCGAGCGCTGACCTGGATGGCGATCGCACCGTCACACGTTACGAGGTCGCATCCCTACCAGCAGGAGCAACCCTGACCGTGAATGGAGTCCCTGTTCAGCCCGGGGATACCTTTGACTCCTCTGCTCAGCTGGTCTTTACCCCACCCCCTGGATTTACAGGCAGCCTCGAAGGGTTTTCTCTACAGGTTAGTGACTTGAACCAGGGTCAACCAGTTTTAGCCACCTCAGCTCCCTTCACCGTCTCCTTCCAGGTCAACCCAGAACCCGTCGACCCGGTTGACCCCGTCGATCCTGTCGATCCGGTTGACCCGGTCGATCCGGTTGACCCCGTTGACCCAACCGAACCGGACGATCCTGACTTCCCAGATACTCCAGAACTCTATGAGGACCCAGCCACTCCCAACCCATTCGTCATCCCGTCGGGGGGAGGCACCATTATTGACTGCTGCATGAGTTCAATTGAGCGGCAGTACAATCGCGAGTTCACCGATTATTTGGGTGTTGCACCCGTTCAAACGGCGACTGTTGAACAAGCAGAAACCATTGCTCAAGACATTGAACGGGCTACTGGAGCACGGCCTGCCTTTGTCTATATCAGTTTTGTACCGCCCGAAAGCACCCTGCGTGGTGATGTTCCCGTTCCTCAGGATACGGATCAGCTGGAACTGGTGATTGTGAGCGCTCA
>NZ_JACJOO010000036.1 GCF_014695575.1 Leptolyngbya sp. FACHB-8
GCAACTGCTGTATTCCTGATCTACCCCATCGGTCAAGGTTCCTTCTCTGACGGGATGCCCTTGGGTATCTCGGGTACCTTCAACTTCATGTTCGTGTTCCAGGCAGAGCACAACATTCTGATGCACCCCTTCCACATGCTGGGTGTAGCCGGTGTGTTCGGTGGTTCTCTGTTCTCTGCGATGCACGGTTCTCTTGTGACCTCTTCTCTGGTGCGTGAGACCACCGAGACTGAGTCTCAGAACTATGGTTACAAGTTTGGACAAGAAGAAGAGACCTACAACATCGTGGCAGCCCACGGTTACTTCGGTCGTCTGATTTTCCAATACGCTTCTTTCAACAACTCTCGCGCACTGCACTTCTTCCTGGGTGCATGGCCTGTAGTGGGAATCTGGTTCACCGCGCTGGGTATCAGCACGATGGCGTTCAACCTGAACGGGTTCAACTTCAACCAATCGATTCTGGATTCTCAGGGTCGGGTAGTGAACACCTGGGCGGACATTCTGAACCGTGCGAACCTGGGTATGGAAGTGATGCACGAGCGCAACGCTCACAACTTCCCCCTCGACCTGGCTGCTGGTGAGGCTGCTCCTGTCGCTCTGACCGCTCCTGCTATCAACGGTTAATTGCTAATCGTCTGATTGAAAAAGCGCCCCTAAGGGGCGCTTTTTTACTTTCTGATAAGCTCTACACACAGTTACAGCGCTTTGCGCTTGAATCAGCCACAGTTGTTTTTGTGAGAGCCGTGCGGAGCACGGCTCTCACAAAAACAACCAGATTTTAAGCATCTGAAAAGCGCTGTATGAAGCGATTTGGCGGTATGTACAAACAGGAGAGGGTCAGGGCTTCGCCTTGCCCCTCTCCTGTTTGTACAAGCTTTGCAACCACCTACCTAACCTGACGTTTTCTCGAGAGGTGCTCTGGGCTCAGCCCAGATTGAGGTTATTTAGAAACAGATATAGTGCATTAGTGACTCTGTGAGGGAAGGGGGAAGTTGAAGGCGCTGCTGTAGATCAGCCAGGTTGCGGTAAGCTCCTCGTTGGGTACGATTTTGAACGATCGCCCGCGCCAAAAATAGATCCACGGCTGGGATACGTCCCAACATTTCCACTGAAGCCGTGTTGAGATTGGTCAGGGGGATGGTACAGGGGCTACAAGGGTCGTAATAGCAAAACTGAAGCACAGGAAGCAGAGGCTGTATTCGCTGGGGTGAGAGACTTAGCGCCGCAGCGATGTCTTCCAGAGAATGGAACTGAATTCCCGACTTGCGCAGCGCTACTAGAGTTCGGGCTTGATGAATAGAAATTCCTGGTAACCGTAGCCAGTCGTCTACTTCTGCCCGGTTTACATCAATACCAATGCCTAACTCTGCGGCCAGGGTTACTTCTTCAAACGATTGGAAGCGGTAGTAAGGATCTTGCTGAAGGCGCGATCGCAGTGGTTGAAGTTGACGCCGGGTGGCTCCGTTAAGTTGAGTTAAGAAGTTAGACCAGGACATAGAGCGCAAAGCAGAAGGGGCTAGTGATGCGGTTTATATGCAGGGTTGGACAGTAACGCGGGGAGAACTTGAACTGCCAATTCTTCAGATAGCTTCCTCGATAATTTTTCTTTCCTTCAACCCTCGATTCTCTGCCTTTTTCCTCACCCAATTCGATCGAGTAACTGCCGACGCTTTTGTTCGAATTCATACTCAGAAATCAGACCATCCTGCCGGAGCTGGTCAATTTTTCGAAGAGCATCTGCAACAGCACCGATCTGAGCCGTATCAACAGGACGCGTTACAGAAGGTAAGGTTTCGCCATTAAAGTTACGATCAAAAGCTTCTTGCCCCTGAAAAAAATACCAGAGCGCTTCAAAAAAGCTAGCAGCTCTAGGAACCAGTCCTAAAGCTGATCCGCTTGAGACAATATAGGCTAGCCCCCATCCGGGTTGGCGCAAATAGAATTTATGCAGGCCAGGGAGGATGACACCTGCTAGAGCCAGGGCGATCGCCGTCCAACGGCTTTTTGCCTTTGTTTCCATAGAAGCGGGGGAAATGTAAAGGAGATTGTTACTGTCAGGAACTGGCTTTGATCATAGCGAAAATTCTAAAACTCTTTCCAAAAGGGATGTCTGGAGTTTTACGGTCGGCGTCAGGAAATAAATTTGACTGTTCTTCTGTTAAAAAATCCGTAAAATCCGCAATGTATTCAGTTTAATTTGAAAGCCCGCTTAGAATTTAGATAGGAATTCTGATTCTGGTATCAGGGATTATCTTTGTTGCAGGATTTTTCTGTATACTCCTATGTAGTTTTACGGTATGGATTCTGTCACTATCAGGGCAATCCATAAAGGTTATTTATCACCTCAAACCTTACTGACGCAGGTGTAATGTCGCAGGTCCCCTTTTCAACTGAATGGCTCAATCGCTTTCAAGACCCCTATGCGGTCTTGGGCTTGTCTGTGACAGCAGATGATCGCCGCGTATTGAAGCGCTACCGAGAAATTGCGAAACTGCTTCACCCAGACGGATATGTAGGGGCCGATGCAGAGGTTCGTAATTTGGCTACCCAACTCTTCGCCAAGATAGTTGGGCCTGCCTATCAGAAGCTAAAGCAAGATAAGGGGCGCGCCGAGAACCTGGCGATGCTTCGTTTCCGGGTTCGCCGCTCAATGCGCGAAACCCCTCTTGAGCCGAAAAGTGCGCTCGCCCTGGAACTGATGGGTACACAGCCATCCAACATTGACGTGTTTTACGAACAGGCGATCGCTCGTCTGGCGGAAACTCAGTTTATCCCGTTGGAGCGGTTTGATAGCGCCACCCTTCAGTTAGAGGAGCTGAACCTCGTTTATTTACGGTTGAAGATGGGAGAACCCATCATTCGTGAAAAACGCACGGGTCTGGTTTCTTCACCTCCGGTACAAGCACATCCCAAGGTTGCCTTTGTTGAGAAAAAGGAGGCCGAGGCCGAGGCCATCGATTATGCCGAGCGGCACTTCAACCGGGCACAATCTTACGCTCAAAATGCCAACTGGGCATCGGCAACCCGTGAACTGAAGGACGCTCTAAAAATTAACGCTAACCGCAGTAATTACCATGCGTTGTTGGCGATCGCTTACCTCAAACAAGATTTGCCCACGATGGCCCGGGTTCACTGCCGTCAGGCGTTAAAACTCAACCCTAAAGACACTCTGGCCCTAAAGTACGCATCCAAACTAGGCGTTGACGTTGAAGCAAGCAGCACCGGGAAGGGTACATCTGCGGCAAAATCCTCAGATAAATCTGCCAAAGCCTCTCCAGGAGGTGGTCTGTTTAGCTTTTTAGGCAAACGTCATTAAGAGAATGGTGGCTGATACCCTTCTAATTTGAAGCTGTATAGATTGGGCGGTATGTCGATGTGTGCGGCATACCGCCCAATCTATAGCCTTTCCGATGAGCCAGGGATATGCCTTTGCTCATCGGAAAACGTCCTTACACCGAACTGAATATTTGCAGCAATTCTCATTGGTTCAAATCGTATCGGTTTTGGTAACGCTGGCTGAATATTGCTGCAGCCGGATGAGAATCGACGTAAGCCATCTCTAGAGGTAGCCGTAATAGACTCCTTCCCTTACTGGATAGGAGTACCCAGAGATTTGATTCGTCAACCCATTCATTCCAGCATTTTCTATGAAACCGTCGCTTCGTTCTTTGTCACTCCTGGGCCTTCTCGTTATTCCTTTCGGGCTGATGGCCTGTGCTGATCTACAAATGCGTCCCCAACCCGCTCCACCTTCACCTGACGCCGTTTCGTCCCCCGGAAACACAGCTTCCGCTCCTGGGGCGGTTGCTCCGTCATCAGTTCCTGTTAGTTGGTCACAAATTTTAGGAGAAACTTCTGCTCCTGAGGGCTGGCGAGTTGAGCCCTGTGTAAACCCCACACTGCTCTGCGTCTATGAAGGAGATGAGATCGTCGGTACCGTCGAACTGTTTACGGAACCTGTGGAAGGATCACAATTTGGCAACATCCTGGCAGAGGAAGGAGGCCAACCTATCCCCGCTTTGCGGCGTTGGATTGAGTTGCATTATGAAATGATTCGGAGCGATCGCCAAATAGGGATGCCAACCACCCGTTTCACATCAGAGCCCCCGGAAGAGACCGCTGTTGGTAACCTACCAGGCTTACGATATGGTTTCACCACAACCCATGAAAATGGGGCATTGATTGATCGATCGATTGGATATATGGCAACGGATGGCACGACGTTATATGTCATTGCCACAGGGATGATTAGCCAAGACCCCGCAGGCTCCTTTTCTAGCCAAGAGAAGACCCAACAGTTTCTTCCCCACCTGGCTAAAATTATCAGTGGGCTAAATTTCAACTAACGCTACGTAACCTTAGTTCGGGATAAGCTGAAGTGCTCATTTTGGCGTGCACATAATGCACGCCAAAACGAGCCTTTTCGAGTGCCACGCAACGCGCGGCACTCGAAAAGGCCCTTAACCCGAACTCAAGTTATGCAACGATTCATGCAAGAGGTCTATTGTAAAAAAATATTAGGTTATGAAGGATCCTCCTCAGATTCCTGATGTTTGGGTGGTGGCAGCATTTTCAGGCGGTTTTGCCGGAAAAAACGCCCCGCCGAGAGGGGAAAACTACCTGGCAAAATAAACATGGCTACGGGCACCCCGAGCAACAGGAATGTGATGCCAGCATAGGTAAACGTCAGCACCCGAGCCTTTTGGGGCTGTTCGGGGCCAGGGGTGAGGGTCATTTGATCCAGGGGCATTGCCGCCATGTGCAGCCAGTTCGACAGCTTGGGTGGCACTTTAGTATTCAACCGCAGTTTTATGGCTTCGGTGGAAAAGGACTGGGCGTAAGCGGGGGTTAAAAAAGACCGATAGCGGGCAGCTTCGGGAGTTTCCTGCTTAGCAAAGGACAGGGCTACCCCTTGCAGAAGGCGTCGTAAAGCCTCGGTTTGATCGTTACCGCGCTCCCGAGCAAACAGACTGCGACTGAGAGCGGGATTTAGATTCTCTGGATCACCAACACTGAGATGGGTTGCGCCAATGGCCGTGAGCAAATAACGTTCATCTCCATGGAGATGGGTGTAGGGCAGGAGCTGCTGACTCACCGCAGGGGTAATGGCGTCGGCAGTAGAGGCCACCATCAGCACAGGAATGCGAACGTTTTTCTCCAGGCTAGATGTATCAAATAAACGGCCGATGAGGGGGTTGAGGGTGATAATACGGCGCACCCGGCGATCGCGCAGATCTGGTACATCTTTAGGCAAATCTACGGCTGTACATTGCAACCAATCGGCTACAGAAAGGCCAAACTCTTTCGACCCGTTGCAGAACTGGCGGAGATTATCCAAATTTAGTTCTGCCCCTGCCAGAGCCAGAGCTGTATACCCTCCCAGAGAGTGGCCAATCACAATGGTGTCATCGGTATTGAGCTTGCCCTGGAGATAGCCAGGGTTGTGATTGATGCGCTGTAACTCGCTGAGGAGAAAACTGACGTCCCGAGGGCGGTCAATGAATTCCGACGCGGGTAATAGATTAATAAAGCTATTGTTGAGGACGCGCCCACTGATAACGGCCGACAACCAGGTAACGTTACTACCGGGATGCTCCAAGGCCGCCACGGTAAAACCATGGGAAGCCAGATGATAGGCAAGGTAACCCATGAATCGGCGATCGGCCCCAAAGCCATGGGAAATGACCACGAGTGGCCCTGAACTGTGGCGTGACCAGTAAAGGTCAACGGGGATGGTGCGATGGCGATCGCGATCGCGCAGCACCATAGTTTGCCGCCGTACCCACAGGTAGCCGTTTTCAGTGGGGTCTAGTTCATGGGCAAAGGCCGCCGCCTGGGGCACCGTCAGTTCCCGCTCCAGAACCGAGCTGAGAGACTGGCTCTGCCAGTAGGGCAAGTTCATCTCAGAGGTGAGTGTGAACAGCGCCGTAAGGTCAACGGTTACCTCCTTCTGCGGGAGCTTTTGCATAAAACCCAGAAAGGTCAACCCTTCAGGCCGGGTAGCCGCTTCTGTCAGTGCCTTAAACAGATCAGCACGCTTGGTTTGGGGAAGAATGGTTTCGAGGGTTTTGAGGAGGCGATCGCCCGCAGAGGTTTGCAGCAAATCACTGACCACCTCACGCCCCACAGTCGGTTCTAGAGGAACCCGGCTGGTTAAAAGCTGCCGGGCCTGATCGTTCAAAAGCCAGCCATACAATCGCAGCGAATCGGGTACATCCCCCGTTTTGGCATACTGGCTTAGCTCTTTAACCGTCACGCTCTGTTGCAACGGACCCGCCTTGACCGTTAATCGTTCAGCGGCCCCAGCGGGTAGAGTGCCACCGAGCAACCACCCCAGCAACGTACTACAGGCTAGGGAACCGAGCGCCTTCACTCCCCACCGGAGTCGTCGCCTCGGGCAGGGCAATGTGCTGGAGGCTGCATCAGAGTCCGCAGCATGACAGGAGGTGTGAGAGTGAGCGTCAGGCCAGTTCACGGGCTTCTACTCGAATACGAGGGTGCGACAAATATCGGCCCTTGTGAGGCCGATAGCTTTTGCTCATTAAGAGCATTTGAGGATCAGCATTCCCCAGATTGTTTATGAACATAGCAGAAGTTCATTTCTGACCGGGGATGGGTTCTTTTACAAATAATTACGCCTAAGAGAGCAATTGAGCGTCTATCCCCTGAAGCATTAAGATTTGGCCTCTTGGGGGATAGCCAAATGCAAGGGTTAAAGCAGGGGGGAATCGGTAGCCAATCCCATCAATACTTTAACGCGCTCTGCTGTAGCTGGAGCTAAAAGTACCCCATTCCGGTAATGCCCTGTTGCCAGGATCACATTGGTCGCTCCCGGTATAACCTCGATTACGGGCGCAGGCTGCTGTGAGGGGCGAGGCCGTAGACCGGACCAAGTTTGCACAATCTCAGCCTGGGCTAAGGTAGGGCAGAGGGCGGTCGCCCCCTCCAGTACGGGTGTCAAATTCTCGGGATTGACAGCAAGTTCTCCCCCATCCGGGGGAAATTCCACTGTGGCCCCAACCCAATATTCCCCCTGCCCCAACGGAACGATATGAATGTCGTACCCGGTAATGACTGGCTGAAAGTCAGGATGGCCCATTGGTTGGGATAGCTTCAGGCGGGCGGCCTGTCCTAAGACTGGC
The DNA here is from genome assembly GCF_014695575.1 of Leptolyngbya sp. FACHB-8. Classification (GTDB taxonomy): domain Bacteria; phylum Cyanobacteriota; class Cyanobacteriia; order Elainellales; family Elainellaceae; genus Vacuolonema. Next base: position 7,143 of record NZ_JACJOO010000036.1, read on the forward strand.
CCTACAGCCAGGGGTGTCTCTAAATCCTGAGTTAATGAGGTTGTGCCCAGCCCTGACGCCAAAATAATCCAGTCTGCCTCCTGCAACCCCTGCCGAGTGTGTACCCCCCGACACTCGGATATATTCATATCGAGAGCCAGGGCCTCTACTGGAGTATTCAGCAGAAATGTGACTCCACGTCCTCTGGCTGCTGTTACCAGAGCCTCTGTCAGGTAAGCCGGATGCAGTTGTCGATCCTGGGGGGAGTAGACGGCTGGAACTATTGGGGCGACCTGAGGGCAATGGGTCTGCATTTGAGCCGCATCCCAAAGTTCCAGCGACCAGCCTTGTTGTTGGCGGGTTTCTGCGAGCGATCGCCAACCCGCCTCGTTGTCTTCGTCCAGGCGCAGCAGCACAATCCCTTGTCGGTTGTATGGGATATGCGTGCCGGTAGCGGTCTCTAATTCTGGAATTAACGTTTCATAACGACGCAGGCTAAACTCGCGCAACTGCCAGGCCCGTCCTCGCACCTTGTGGCTGATAGCCCCCATTAGAACACCCAGTGCGGCTCCAGTCGAACCTTGAGCAGGAGGCTGCTGATCCAGCACCGTAATCGTGAGGGAGGGAATCTGGGAAAGCTCGTAGGCGATCGTCGCTCCGATGATGCCGCACCCGACGATGATGACTCGTGTCATACACATGTCCTAACCAAACTGTGTAAGGCTATCTAACGATTAAAAAATCAGACAGGAGATGCCTCCTGCCTGATGGGAATGCCTTGCTGAACCGCAAAGGTCGGCTGCAAGACAATTAAGATGCTGGCCTAAGCTGTTGGAATCAAATTCAAGAAGGTATCAAAGTCACGAAGTGCTTCGTTGTAGTTCTTCAATGCCTTAATGCGATCATTGGAGACAGTTGCTTCATCAATGGTATTGAGATGCTCAAATACATCACGGGCTGCTTCCAGAGCTTCCTTTTGAGCTTTCTCAGGACGTAACTGACGAGCCAGACTGCTCATCTTAAATCGCAGTTCCCCTAAGGGGCCATGAATGTATGTTTGTACGTCATTCCAATCGCCCTTTTGCACCAGACTGGGAATTTCTAACATCCGTTCCCGTAAGTCTTGAACCGTTGCCAACGACGTCTCGATTTGGGTCAGTTGGTCGGTCGTATAAAGCGGGCCTTTAGCAACGGGCTGACCACTACAACTAACCATGAAGATGGCGAGTGCCGCCACCAGTAACATCAAAACTGACCGAAAACCTTTCATAGAACGAAGTCTATCCATATATAAGGTGTCACCCTTATAGGGTATCGGGTGGAGGGAATTGGGTAAAGGGGTGGATGAGTGGATGATTGGATGAGGTGAATTTAAATTCACCTCATCCAATCATTACACCTCCTCACTCGGCTTCTCCAATCAGGGTGAAGGCGGCCCATTCTCGGGAGGAGGGATATTGTTGCATTGTGGTGAGCATGGCCTGACGGAGGGCCTGTGCTTTGTCAGGGTTTTGCTGGAGATTGCGGTAAAACGCGGTCATTAGGACAGCCGTGGCGTCGTCAGGAACGGCCCAGAGGGACACCACGACGCTTGACGCGCCAGCAGCAATGAATGAGCGTGAGAGGCCCAGAACTCCATCTCCGGTGATGCGGCCTCGACCAGTGTCGCAGGCGCTGAGTACAACCAGATCGGCGTGCAGATTAAGATTGAGGATTTCGTTGGCGGTGAGCAGGCCATCATCGCCTGGATTGGGAGCGAGGGCGATCGCCCCCGGTACGCCCAACCCTTCTACGTCATCTAAAAACCCATGGGTTGCCAGATGAATGATGCGAGATTGCCCCATCTGTTGCACCACTCGCCCTTCTGTAGCCTGCGCCCCCACCAGTGCTGAATGGTGTAAGAGTTGGCTAATTTCCCGTGCTTCCGCTTCCGCGTTGGGAAGGGGGGGCAGGGTTTCTGGCGGGCTACCGACTGTGGGCATAACGGGATTGCCAACTACCAGGGCAGGATTAGCGGCGGGTTGGGAGGCTAACCGCTCTTGCTGGGTGTGAGTCAGTCCTAATACCTGAATGGCTGGGGCAGTGAGTAATGTATGGCGCTCGATTAGATAAGACAGGTTCTCATCCTGAAGGGCTGCAAAGGGGACGAGGAAGAGAGAACCCTGGGGAATAAAGATGACCCGTTTCTCGGGATCTGTGGGCAGTAGATCAACGATGGGATCGATCAGCAGTTGATGAAGCCGTTGCAGGCGTCGGCTAGAGCGGCGAGAGGTGCTTGCATCGGGAGGTGGGCCAGTAGCCCGGCTATTATCGGTGTTTTCCAAGACCGCTTCCCGCGTGCCCCGAACTAATCTGTCCAGGATGGGGGCTGTGGCAGCTCGACCACGCCCCTGAGCGGCGGCTACCCGGGTGTCTTCCACGAGTTCTTGAACGGAGGCATCCTCTGCATCTACTGCGGCCAGGCTGGTTTCCCGGTAACTTATGGTGCCGTCGGGCTGGATAACCCAGATGGCAATGCGATCGCCCACTAACAGCGAATACTGCACCAGGGTTGCGTCTGCTTGCCGGGCAATCTGCCGAATCTCCTCCAGGTTTGGGGGTGCCGTGTCTAGTTGTTCTGCGGCTTGGGCCGAGAAGCGGCGGGCAACCAGTTCGACAAAGGTACGGGCTCGTCCTCGCTCGGAAATTTCCAGAGCATCGTCGTAGCGTTTCAGGTCAATGAGTACCTGCTGCAACACCCGGTAGGCCGACATCTGCGTCTCAAACAGTGATACTTGATCCGCCTCATTTAGACCCGGCCGCAGAGATTCCCAAATCTCAACGGCGTCCAGTAACGAATTGGCTGCATCGGTTAAATCTCCCTGTTCGTACTGAGCAATGCCCAGGTTGCTGAGGCCCTGCCCTTCCCGAACACGATCGCCCACTCCCCGCGATAACTCTATACTTTGCTGATATAGCTCAATCGCTTTGGTATTGTCTCCAGCTATATCAGCGGCGAGGGCCAGGCTACCCAGGGCAATGCCTTCACCCCGGCGATCGCCCATTTGCCGCATCAGGCTAAGACTGCGCTCAAAGTAATCCTGAGCTGCGGGTAAATTGCCTTGATCGACAGCCACATTGCCCAGGCTAATCAGGGCTGTGCTCACCCCATCGCGTTCGTTAAGGCGCTCCAATCGTTCCAACGCACCTAGCAAGAGTTCCTGGGCTTTATCCAGTTCCCCCTCCTGCCGATATAGCTGACCCTGGCTACCCAGGATGTAAGCTTCCAGGCTAGTGTCGCGAATCGTTTGAGCCAACGTCAGGCTTTCGTCGTAATAGCTGAAGGCCCGACTAGGATTGCCCAGGTCTCCATACAGATTTCCCAGGCGTTGCAATACGGCGGCTTCCCCGGCTGTGTTCTGAAGGCCACGGAAGAGGGCTAAAGCGGCTTCGTAATGGTCAATTGCCTGCGGATAATTGCCGCGATCGGTGTAGGCGTTGGCCAGGTTGCCCAAGACGTTAGCCTCACCTTGACGGTTATTGTCCTGGCGGGCTAGTTCCAGGCTCCGCTCATAGGTGGCGATCGCCCGGTCATAATCTCCCGTGGATTTGTAAAGGATGCCCAGGGCATTTAAGGTGTACTGCTCTCCCTCGCGATCGCCCTGTTGCTCAGCCAGGGTGAGGGCTTCTTCCTGATAGGTTAGGGCCTCAGCGTAGTTCCCCATTCGCTCGTGGGTATGGCCCAGGTTATTGAGGGCGTAGACGATCCCCTCGTAGTCATCAATTTTGCGGGCAAGCTCCAGGCTCTCCTCAAAGGCGGCGATCGCCTGAGGGTAGTCTTGCAGGGCCTCGTACACCGCGCCCAGGTTTCCCAGAATGCGTCCTTCACCGACCCGATTACCCGATTGCCGATACAATCGCAGGGCTTCCTCCCAGGATTGTAGTGCTGCTTGCACCTGTCGCCGTTGCAATTGCTGAGCTCCCTGATTCATCAGGGTACTGGCTTGCTCATCAAGAGACGGCTGAGCTTGGGCTAGACGAATGGGAGTTTCCTCTAGGCTCCATCGAGAGGAGGCAAGAGCAGTTCCAGGTAGGCTTACGGTGAAGGCAAGGGCCAACCCACCGAAAAATAGGCGACGGACGCTGCAAGAACCCATACGCTTAATCCTGGAGAAAACGAGAGTCTGTTCTTTGGGGTCGAAGCGCACGAAGAAACACCTAAAGCACGCTCCAAAGTTAAAGTTCCCGGAACGGCAAATGGTTTATCGTGGGTTCTCAGTAGATGTACTAAACTTCAGTTCGGGTTAAGCTGAAGTGCTCATTTTGGCGTGCACTATGTGCACGCCAAAATGAGCGTTTTCGAGTGCCGCGCAACGCGCGGCACTCGAAAACGCCCTTAACCCGAACTCAGCGTTACTAAGGATTACAAATAAACAACCTGCAATTCTTTTGTGGGAGGGATGTAAAGCCATCACTCTTACAAAAAGAATTGCAGGTTATAGATGCAGGATCATTAGAGGAGAGAGCTCAGCTCTCACCTTCTCTCAACGAGCGATCGCAAGATTCAGGAAACAGGCGTGGCGTCCAGGTAGAAGCGCCGGCACATGGTGACGCCAGAATCTTCGCAGCCGTTTAGGGGACAGTCGTGGTTGGCACAGAGGGAGCAGTCGGCCCGGGTTTGGAGGGCAAGTTGTTGGGCGGTGTAGATACTAATGCCCTGGCTGATGAAACCTCGGGTTTCCAGCTCTGAAATTTCGTCACAGATCAGAATGGCATGGGTGATCCCCAGCTGAGTGCGTGCCAGGTTGATGTGATCTAGAGTTTTTCGGAAGCTGCGCTGTTCCGTTTTGATTTCAATCAAGACCCGTTCTTCCTGGCTGGTAAAGACGGTGGGTTTATTTTGAGCGAAAAAATCTTTATAGTGCAGCTCGAACGTGCCATCGGTGAAGCGGATGGTCCGCATCATCCGCATGAACGGTTCGGTGAAGTTACCAAACTCATCGGGGCCGTACCACCAGGAGCGGTGCCAGGCCTCAGCGGGTAAGTTGATAATGTCGTCTACCTGTTCCTGAGAGAAGCCGGACGTGCCAAGTATAGTAATCGCTTGAGCCAACGAAAGCTTTTTCCCTAAGCAATGAGTTTCTGACTCACAGCGGGTTAGCATCAGGTACTCGCGCTTCACCAGATGGGGGGCCGTCGTGGCAGCAATGTGCTCCTCAATTTCTTGAGGAGATTCCGCCAGGACGGAGTGAATGACTTCGAATTCGACCACTCCATCCACTGTGCGGCGTGCCTCAAAGGGCACCCCAATGGATGCTTTCACCGATCCCAGACGATGAGGCTGAGTAAGCGGTGGTGTGCAGTGGGTCAGCAGGGATTTGAGGAGAGGAGTATCGGCGATCGCCAGGGCTATTTGAACACGGTCATGAAGGGAAATGGCCTCTGGGCGATCGCTCGACAAATGGGTCAATGCGTGATCCAGCATGGGAAACCTGCCCCAGACTTTTAGATTCTTATTATGGAGAGTTCAACCTGAAAGCAGGTAAAATTCCGTGGATCTCTTAAGAAAAAGAGATATAGTCTTCACCAGCAAATTTCTAGAACTCGTTATACAGCACTGTGCAGATACGTTCATTACGGAAACGGTGGTGTAGGGCACAGAATGTCCTACACCACCATACTTAGTAAACTTGTGACCGATTGAACTATGCCTGAATGACAAAGTCAGCCGCTGTCAGTGCGGCCTGATTTTGTAGAAGGGCAAACTGCCCACCCGAGCCAAATCCGTTTTGGCGCCCGTTGGCGTTGTAGAACAACGCCCCCTCACTCCGTACGTAGGTGATGAGCGCCCGGCTACGGGCAGCTTCTTCAAGGTTTCGCACCCTTGTAAAGCTGGGAGTGTTGCTTCTGAAATTGGTAAAAGTCGTACGGTCGAGCACGATTTTATCGATACCCACACGGAAATCTACAACCCGGTCAATACCCATGCGAGTGCGGCTGAAGGCCTCTCTCATGCCGAAGCGGAAGCGATCGCTTCCCCCGTCGCCCTGGAGCCGATCGGCACCAATATCCCCCCATAACTTATCACTGCCAGCACCACCAACCAGGTTGTCGTTGTTGCTGCCACCAACCAGGGAGTCATTGCCATTTTCCCCAATCAGCTGGTCGTTACCTGTGTTGCCCCCAATCTGATCGTCTCCGGCGCCTCCGAAGAGGGTGTCAGCCCCAGCCCCACCAATCAGGCGATCATTATTGCCAAAGCCTCGGATGCGATCGCCACCGCCGTTGCCCGTAATAAAGTTACGCACGCCACTGCCCAGCAGCTGATCCTGGAAATTACTGCCCCGAATCCCTGTGTAATTCGCGAAGGCGCGGTCTATCAGACGGGAACCCACGAGAATCTGTAGCTTTCCAGTTTCCAGATTGACATTGATGCCCCGATCCAAATCTGTAGCATTGACGGTTGGTAATTCAAACACCAGACCTGCAATCGGTCCGGGCTGCCCATAAATGACATAGCTCTCGCCAGCGCTGGAGTTGCCGTCGGGATCTGCATTGGGGGCACCAATAATCAGATCGTCAACGCCGTCGCCGTTGACGTCGCCGATGCGGCTGAGCGATCGCCCCGACTCATCTCCTGCACTGATGCCGTTGATCTGAAACCCATCGGCACTATCTAAATCACTTAAATCAAGTTGGGCTGAGTAGCTACCAGTCCGTCCAAACACGACATAGCTTCGACCGGAGGATAACCCATTGGGATCTGCCCCAGGGGCTCCGATCAGAAGATCATCAAAACCATCATCATTGATATCCCCAGCAGACGAAATGGCAGCTCCCACCTGGTCTTCTCCAGCGGCACCATTTAACACAAAACCATTCGTGCCATTTAACTCCGATAGGTTAAAGGTGGCTGGAAAACCTCCCGATCGCCCAAAAACTACATAAACGCGCCCCGATGCCGTGGTGTTACGGTCAGCATTTGGGGCACCTACCATAAAGTCGTTGATACCATCGCCATTAAAGTCGCCAGCACCACTGACCGCAGAGCCCAGCCTGCCTTCCTCGCTGAGGCCGTTGATGCGGAACCCAGTGCTGCCGTTTAAGGCAGACAACCCCAGGTTGGCCGGAAAACCACCGGAGCGCCCAAATACAACATAGGCTTGCCCCGAAGAAAAACCGTTTGGATCGGCACTGGGAGCGCCAATGAGCAGGTCATCAATCCCATCGTTATTCACATCGCCAATTTGGCTTACCGCATAACCAGCCTGGTCTTCTGGGCTAATGCCTGTAATTCTGAATCCATTGGAGCCAGTTAATGCTGAGAACGTGAGGTTTGCTCCAAATCCAGCTTGCTGGCCGAAGACCACATAGCCCTGGCCAACGAGGGAGGAATTAGGATTGGCTCCATAGGCTCCGATGAAAAGGTCATCTAGACCGTCACCGTTCACATCCCCGGCTCCACTGACCGAGAAGCCAGAGAAGTCGTCGGCGTCAATACCATTCAAAACAAAACCGTTGGTGCCATTGAGGGTCGATAGTTCCAGGTCACCAGAAAATCCTTCACGCTGTCCAAATATGACATAGCTGCGGCCTGCACTGGCAGCCGTCGTATCGGCCCCGTAAGCTCCAATGATGATGTCGCCCAGGCCATCACCATTGACATCTCCTGCTCCACTAACGGAGTAGCCCGTTAAATCGAGTTCGGCGAGTCCGTTGATCCGAAACCCATTGCTACCGTTAAGAGCTGATATGTTGAAGTTATTGGGGAAGCCACCCTGACGACCAAATAAAACATAGGCCTGGCCTGAACTAAGGCCATTGGGATCGGCAGTACTGGCTCCCACGATAAAGTCTTGCAACCCATCACCATTGACATCCCCTGCACCGCCAACCGCAGTGCCGAGCTGATCGCCAATCTGAACGCCGTTGATAGCAAACCCGTTCGTCCCGTCGAGGTTTGCTAATTCAAGTACTAATGGAAACATAGGAGATACGTGCAGGAGGTGAAAAAAAGCAATGGATGAGGGAATCGCTCAACGCTTTCTGAATGGATGAAATAATTTCGACGAGTTTTGTAAAAATAAGTTGATCTGGAGTTCCCCCTGCCACAGGGGCTACGCTCCTTATGGGAGCAAGTTATTCTTACAAACCGTTTTTATCCAATAGCAGCACTTAAGCGAAAGGCTTAAAAGCACTGAACCAAAGTAAATGTCGTTACGCCATATACCCTGCTGCAAATGATAATCTGACACTCTCAAAAAGGCTCAACTTTTTCCCTATTGTTGAGAACGTATAGAGGGCTTTAGAGAGGTGGAGACTAAAACTGGAAACATGGTACTGAGTAAGGAAGATTACCTGATATTCAGTTTTTGGCACTGACTTTTCAGTATACTTATCCAGATGTTCAACTAGATTGAACTTTGTAGGCTGAAGAACCTGCTACGGCTGAATTACAGCTGAAAAATCAGAAAATTTACTGAGCTGGAAAATCCCAGACCTGAACTCTCCGCAGGGAGTATCCATAAAAACTGCTGCAAGCACTACAGCAATGTGCAAGTGCATTAAATACAGCGACGGTGTTTTGGGTGGGGGATGACGTGCCCCACAACACCGTACTTAACCTCAGTTCGGGATAAGCTGAAGTGCTCATTTTGGCGTGCACTATGTGCACGCCAAAATGAGCGTTTTCGAGTGCCGCGCGTTGCGCGGCACTCGAAAACGCCTTTAACCCGAACTCAGGTTACTTAATCAACGCGCACAGCGCTATAGGGTGACGGAGGTGCAAATTGGAAGGTTTGCACTTGCCAGGGCCGTAGCGAAATAGTGCTCTGAGTATCTGGCGTCTCGTCAGATGTTTCCAGGAGGGTGATAGGTTCTAGCGTGAGAGGTTGAGGATTCGAGACATCTGCTGTTCCAGTTGGTATAGCCCACTGTGCTTCTAGGCCAGCGCCGACCTCTCCGAGGCATTCATAACATCGTAAAATCCAACGATTTGAATGCTCCTCGCTCAGCTTCAGGGCTGACAGGATGAGATTTTCTCCAGGAAGTTTAAGCAGGGTATGGATGGATGGCAGGGTGGGGGAAACGGCTGGGGTGTTTTTCTCTACAAAAGCCACCATGGGCTGGTTTAATTCATAAGCCCGCTGAACAATTTGTGCCGTTTGCCAGGAGCCGGAGTGGGGGGCGATCGCATACGTAAACTGATGATGACCGCGATCCGCTATCGGGTTGGGAAACAACGGGCTGCGCAGTAAAGATAGCCGCATTTGCCCCGGCTTTACATCCACCCCATGCTTGTACCCGGTTAGCAGGCTGACGCCAGACTGTTGATCACTCATGTCTACCCAGCGCAGAGCCGGGACTTCCCACTTGGCTTGCTCCTCGGGAGTAACGGGCTGGGTGGGGTGGGTCATGGCCCCAAAAGGTATTTCGCGGGTGAAGCGATCGCCCACAACCGCAATTGGAAATGCTGCCTTCAGTAGCACATGAGTTTCCTGCCAATCCACCTCGGTGTCGATGTACAACACCGCCGAATGAACAGGTAAGCGATACCGTTGCTCTAATTGGGATTGGCCAAGCTTCCAGACGGCGCGAATGCTAGAACCTAAGGCCGTCTGATGCACCTCCTCCAGTTTTGCCAGTTGGGGGGCGGGGAGGCGGTGTTGTTCATAGGCGGGGTCAATGTTCCAGGCGTCCCAATACTGGCCACTGTCTTGAAAGGCTTGAAGTTCATTGCCGGGGCCGCTTAATACTTCCCGTCCCTGGCGTTTGTCGAAAATGCTTGCCAGGAAACCGGTACGGGGATCAACCTGAACCCGTAAATACTGATTTTCTAATTGAAATGAGGGAGGAAATCCAGAGGGCTGCGTTTCTGCTCCCTGCTGGCAGGGAATTAACCAGAATGACCGATAGCCGACACCCGGAACCGCACTGGCTTGAAAGGAGAGTGTTAGCTTGTCGGAAGATGGCTGACCGTGGGAGGCGATCGCTCGTCCCTCTAAATCCCACACTTGCCAGTCTTCTCCGGTTAAGGGTAGGTCCAGGGTAACGACCTCAGAACGTACCCAATTTAGCCCGTTGAATACTACAACAGGACGGGCTTCAGAATGAGGTGGGTCAGGTAGGGCAATATGCTGAGCGATCGCCCGCAAAGCTTCCTGTTGAATTTGGCTTGCTGTCTCCGCCGCTGCTGCCCACTCGGGGTTGGCATCGTCGTAAACCTGGGTAATGGCTGAACCTGGCAGAATGTCGTGGAACTGGTTGAATAAAACTTGTTTCCAGGCGGTTTCTAATGCCAGGGCAGGAAAGGGTTGGCGATCGAGGTAAGTGGCGATTGAAGCCCACAGCTCTGCTTCATACAGGCTTACTTCACAGTGAGTGTTCCAGGCTTTCTGGTCGCCGTGGGTGGTGTAGCAGCCACGATGGTACTCCAGGTAAAGCTCATCGTTCCAGAGGGGCAGGTTTTCTGGCTGGATGGCGGCCTGGGCGCGATCGAGAAACGCTTCGGCGGTATCGAACACGAGTTGGGGGAAGAAGGGCGATCGCTGCCAGCGGCGAGCCAGGTGCAGCATGTCCCGACTGGGGCCACCGCCATGATCACCCACTCCAATGAGCCAGAGGGCTTCTGTCAGCCCAGTCTTACGTTCCCATGTGCAGGCGTAGTCCGTCATTTTAATAGGGTCAATGCCTTCCCCAATGGGGGCAGAGTGCAGGCTAAAAATAGGGGTACCATCGGGAGCTTGCCAGATAAAGGCTTCGTGGGGAAAGGGGTTGCTGTCATTCCACCGCAGCTTTTGCGTGACGAAGTAACGGACGCCGCCCTGTTGCAGAACTTGGGGTAACTGCCAGCAGAACCCAAAACTGTCGGGCAGCCAGGCGATCGCACTCTTGCGCCCAAACTTCTGCTCCACATAGCGTTGCCCGTACAACACCTGCCGCACCAGGGATTCGCCACTAATGACATTAAACTCGGGTTCTACCCACAGTCCCGCAGCTACTTCCCAGCGGCCTGTCGTTACCTGCTGCCGAATTGCCTCAAACAGCGCAGGACGATGGGCCTCCAACCAGGCATACAAGGCGGGAGAGGAATGACTGAAGATGAGCTCAGGAAATTCTGACTGCAATTGCAGCACTGACTTAAAGGTGCGTTCGGCTGCATCCCAGGTATCGCTGACGGGCCATAACCAGGCGAGATCCAGGTGTGCGTGACCGAGCAGCGTGATCTGTCGCTGTTTCAGCGCCCCACTGAGGGGGAGGAGGCGATCGCGCAACCTTACCAATTCCTGATCAAATTTGTGGCGATCGCCCACACAAAGCCAATCGAGCGATCGTACAGCCTCTTCCAGATTTACCCGATCAGGGGCAAACGCTTCAGTGTAGCGCTGTAACACGGCCAGCTCATCGGCTACAAACCCAGGTTCCGGGCAGGGTTCCAGGCTATGGTCGGGCCGCTCGTATAAGCAAACGGAGCGCACCAGAGCGCCATCATCATGGCCTGGACTGATCAGGCGCAGGGCAACAGCGATCGACTCCCCCGGCCGCACTGCCTCCCGCAAAAGAATTCGGGCGGAGCAGTCAAATAAATCGCCCTCCTGTACCAACTGCCCATCGATAAAGATCTGAGCTGACTCTGCCCACCAGGTTAGGGCCAGGCGCAGGGTTAATCCTTGTAGGGGATACGCCGCCAGGGTTTCCGGTACCTGGAGCCGTAGCCCCAGCCACCGCACCCGACGTCCCTTTTCCCAGGCGACATGACGGCGGGCATTGAGAGTAACGGATGCCCACTCACTCCACAGGTCGGATTGAGTGGCCTGCTCGGAAGAGAGGTTCTGGCCACTCTCGCGCCAAAACGACTGGACGTCCTGTTGGGTGAGAGCTCGCAGGTGAGCGATCGCCTCCTCTACGCCCCGAGGGGAATTTGCGACATCAAGGTTCGGCTGTCCGGCAGTTGATTGAGTCATTAATCTTGTAGGGTTAGGGCATTAGGGTGGGTGGAGGTATTGCCCCACTCACGTCTGATGCCCTAACTAACCCGCCAAAGGTTATAAGATCAGGTCAGAATGCGCTGTAGGGCGCGGACTCGCACTCAAGGGAATGGTTGAAGCGTTGATCGTGGCTTTGCCCAACAAACAATCAACGCCCTGCTTGTTCAAACAAACTCTAAAGGGTTGCGGGAACCGTGTCTAGAGGCGAGGTCACCGCTCAGATTGCTTCCTATGCCCTCTTCTGGTCGTTTCCAAAGCCGTGTGCTGAGCGAGATTTCTCGCCAGAGTCTCAAGTTGCGCGATCGCCTCGAACGTTTGGTGCGTCATACTCGCATGGCTGCTACCTGGACTGCGCAGGTGTTGCTGTATCCCATTTATGTTGGCTTCCAATCCCTGCGCATGGCCTCTCGTCAGCTGAGCCAGGCGAGCCATAGTCCCCGCTCCCCGCTCAAGGCTTTGGTGGCAGCTTTTCGCCGTGTCACTGGGCAACCGACCTCTCCTCCGGCAAAACCCCTATCTGCTTCAACCCCCATTTTTAGAGCCCTGGCGGCCGTGGAAGAACTGGGCTTACCCCTGGCTTTGCCGCTTGCAGATGAGGTTTTAGGGCAACTTCCATCCAGGCAATCCCGAGCCCTCCCTGGCACTTTAGCTATGGCGAAAGGCCAGGGATCGTCTGCTGTGGCAGCCCCTACTGTCACAGTCCGTGCCCTTGCCTCTAGTCTGGAAACCCGTTCCCTGGTGTTGATTTCTCCGGAGAACGAAGTTCTGGATGTGTTGACTCCAGACCAGCATGATTTCTTGCGACGGCGCATTGCTGATGCCCTGGCAGATTATTGGCGCGATCGCCGCGAACTAACCCTGGCAGAAGCTCGAGTGCTCCCCCTTCCTCCGCCCTTGATATCGGACAACTTGCTGGCCCCGGTGAAGTGGTTTTATCAACTGATGACCTGGGAACAGCGGAGTGCTGTGGCGATCGCCGTTGATCTCTTTCAGGAAGCAACCTTAGCCTTTTATTTCTCCACCCTTGAGAAAGCAGAACTCGCCGCTTTACCCCATGAGCCTGTCCAGAATTCCCAAGCGCTAATATATTCGCCGTCCCGGTGGCCTGTGGTTGCTGCTGGCCCCGGTGCCTTGCTGAGCCAGGAGCCAGAACCATCGGAAACGGCATTGGTGTCGGCTACAGGGCAGGGAACGGTTATACCCCATAGCCGAGAAAGTACAACGGTTTCAACTCAAATCAACAATGCCCTGCAACCCTACATTGAGACGCAGGCTCAATTAGTCGCCTATGAGCAGCACCCTCTAGAGCGCCTGCTGCAATGGTTAGATCGGGGTATGTTGTGGCTGGAGAATCAGGTGACTCGATTGCAGCACTGGTGGAAACAATTTCAGCGCTAAAGCGTCCTAAAGCATGTCCTGCAAAATCAGGCCCATCTTCCTATAAGATAAGGGAGCCTGTTTTTTGAGAAGATCCCATGCTGACGCTCAAAGTCGTTGTTTATATCGTTGTTTCTTTCTTTATTGCGCTGTTTGTATTCGGTTTTCTGTCAAATGATCCGGCTCGCAACCCAAATCGTCAGGATCTGGAATAATTCCAGAGAGCTTGCGATCGCAGACCCCTAACCATGGTTCTGCGAAACTTCCAGGCCCTATCTTTAGGGCTATTTTGTTGTCTGTGTGTGTGAGGTATGCCCCATTCGGTTCCGCCGCCAGCGCCACCCCCTATTGTTCATGTCCTGTCCCCGGAGACGGCCAACAAAGCCTTTACGGCGGCCCATCAGCCTGCAGCACCAGACACTCCTATACAGGATCCTCTGGTGGTGGAGCGGGTGCATGTCCCTGAACCTTCAGCCCCAGCCAGTGCAGTATCCTCTGCTCCTGCTGAGACACCGGCTGCACCCCGTCCCCGCTACGATCGACCTGATACACCCCGTACGGTTGCGATCGCCCCTGAGATCGCCGCGCTAGACAAATCAACGAACACGCCGTCTGCTCGCGCTCGCTACCGCCGCCCTGAGGCTGTGGATGCGGCGATCGCGCCTGAAGTGGCCGCGCCTGAAGCCAGCACCTCCGGTGATAGGCTTCGGTCTCACCATGGCCAGGAGGCGGCAAATGCTTCGGTGGTCGCCCCAGCAGCACCTGTCATTCCAGAGGCACCTTCTGAGCCAGACGCCACCGTCCTGAACGAACCACCACCGCGCCGTCGCGATAACCGGGCTGAAGCAGTGCCTGCGCTGGCCACCTCTACAGAAAACCCGGTAGACATCGCATCAAGCCAATCGCAATCCGTTCCCCGGCAGTTTGGGAGCGGGCCCATCCCGTCCCTTTATTCTGAGGCAGGCGCTCCGGCCCCTGGGGAGCCGGTGCCGGCAGAGGAAGCTTCGCCACGTCAACGTCCTGTTTTTCGGCGGCGCGAAAGCTATCCCATTCCGCCCTTGTATTCAGAGCAGGCGAACCTGGCGGGCGATCGCAGTCGAGCCTCTGAGTTGGGTGGGCCCATTGGAATTAGCCTGGATGATCTTTTTCCAGTAGCGCCACCTCCCGAGATCTCTGTTGGGGTTACCCCCATTGCCGCCCCCCGCCAAGAGTCGCTGGGGGAGGAACAGGTGGTGAGCCTGGCTGGAAGCACAGTGTTATTACCGATGCTGCAGGAATTGCAGCAACTTTCGGGTGCTACGATTGTGGCCCAGAGCCGACAGGATGTATCCCAGCGACAAATCCTCACCATTCCAGAGGAGGATGAACCCGGTTCAGCAGAAACGGGGATTCCCGAAGATTTGCAGGTGCCCGATGACGAAACCTCCGACACGGAGACGCAGGAACCGAGTCCAGATGATAGCGAAACGGTCTCCCCTGACGGAGTAGATGACTCTCCCGAGGGAAATGCTTCAGAGGAAAATACTGCCCCTGATACCGATAATGCAGAGAATGAGGATAGCGATCCTACGGCCGCTTCACCCACGGGCGAGGCGACAGACGAAGTAACAGTCGCCCTCCCTCCCGATGTTCTAGAGATAGATTCCGACTACCTGGACTATGACACCCTGCGAGAGGTGTTTTACGCCGAGGGTAATGTGGAGATGCGCTTCCGGCAGGCAGTGCTGACGGCCGATCGCATGCGCATTAATATGAGCAATCGGCAAGCGGTAGCGGAAGGCAATGTCGTCTTTACCCGAGGGGATCAGATCCTGCTGGGCAATCGCCTGGACTACAACATCGTTCAGGGTGCAGGTAACGTTACCGGGGTACGGGGAGAAGTATACCTGCCGACCTCAGGGCAAGATCTGACAATTCTTCCGAATGACGTCGGCGCTCAGGCTCTGCCGAGTCGTCCGTTGTCGGGTACGATCACCCAGGGGCAACCCGATAATCCGGTTGCTGGGCAGGGTGGGATTCAGATAGGAGTTGGGACGGCAGGTCGAGGCAGCGGGGCTCTGGGGTTGGGCCAGTTTGGTGGAGAAATTCGGCGTTTTCGATTTGAGGCAGACACGGCAGAATTCTATCCCAATGGCTGGACTGCCACCAATGTACGCCTGACCAACGACCCCTTTTCGCCGCCCGAACTAGAGTTGCGATCGCCCTATGTCACCTACACACGGCTCTCACCTCTACGTGCTGAAATACGGGCTCGTAACCCCCAAGTTGTCTTTGACCAGAATTTTCGGCTACCTCTATTTCAAGACCGCATCATTATTTCCAGCGAACGGCGCAATAATACGCCTCTGGCTCAGATTGGCTATGACGATAACTTAGGCGGATTCTTCCTGGAACGGCCAATCAACCTCATATCTACAAGCCGCGCGAATTTTTCTATTTCGCCGCTGATTTTGGTGCAGCGGGCTGTTGAAGATAATGGCTTCAACATTTTCGACCCTAGCAGCTTGGGGCTGACCACTCGCCTTGATTATGAGTTTGGCCCCCAAACCATCCTCACTTGGCGAGCCGTATTGGAGAGCTTAGCCTTTGACAATCTGGAGGAACAGGTGCGCACTAGTCTGCGCTTGCGTCAGGGCATTGGCAACCACCAACTCAGCTTAGAGTATGCTTACCGCAATCGATTCTTCAATGGTTCTCTTGGTTTCCAGGAGGTCGATAGTAGTCTTGGCTTCGTCCTCACCTCACCAAACTTTGTGCTGGGGGACTCGCGTATCAACCTGAGCTATCAAGCAGGTGCACAATACATTAGAGCTAACACAGACAGAGACGATTTGATAGAAAGTCGCCGACGCATTGCTCCTGTTAGATTGTACCGGGCTCAGGGGAGTGTGGCATTGAGTCGAGGGTTCTCCCTTTGGCAGGGGCGGCCGTTACCCAGCACTCGGGACCAGGGGTTACGCTTTACCTCTGTGCCTGTTGTTCCGTTCCTGCGGTTAGTCGGTAGCGCGCGGGGTGTCTTTAGTGCGTACAGCAGTGATGATACTCAGGCGACTTTGACCGGTAGCCTGAGTCTGCGAGGGCAGTTTGGCCACTTCGCACGAAACACACTGGACTATACGGCATTTAATGTGACCTTCTCAGAAACTCTTGGGGAAGGGGAATCGCCGTTCCGATTCGACCGGGCTGTTGATCGGACCGTGTTGTCTCTTGGATTTTTGCAACAAATCTATGGCCCTTTCCGTTTTGGAGTTCAAGCTTCCTTTAACCTGGATCGGAGCGATCCTATCGACACCGTTTATACTTTGGAGTACAGCCGTCGAACTTATTCCATAACGCTCCGTTATAGCCCGATACGAGAATCGGGTTCCCTCAGTCTACAAATCAATGAATTTGATTGGAATAACCTACGGGATCCCTTCTCAGGGCCGACGGGGGCTGTTACGGTAGAGTCGGGTGTTCCGCTCTCGAACGATTAATCTGCATGGGCCATCGCAATTATGATGGAAGCATCCCAGGATCCAACGGCGATTGCGGCAGCCGATTTACTTGATCGGTATGGTTTTGATGTGGGCGCTTTTAGTGCCCAACAACTGGTCGGTTATTGGCTGCGCAGCTATCCGGCTATCTGGGTACGGGCAGCAGTGGTAGAAGCTCTGTATCAGGGCCGCTATAAGTCTGTTTCGGTGGGGCAGATCTTAGCCATTTGGAAGCGGCGCGGCCAGCCTATTTATCACTTCAACTTCGAATTTGAGCGGATGATCTGTGGGAATATTTCCCGTATTTCTACCCAAGAATTGCTATCTGATTTCTCTGCAGCTGATACAACTGGCACTCCTGCTGAATCGGGAGTTTCCGAAGAACCATCGGTTGTTAGCGAAATTGTAGCTAATGAATCTCAGCACTCTGAGCTACCAGAACCTATCGAACTACCCTTATCTGAGGGGGTCTCTCCACAGCGGGAGTTGGAGGCAATTTCTCTGGGAGCGTTAGAGCAGAATGCTGACAGCTCTATCCCAGCGACAGACGACTCGTCCTCTGGCCTGGAACTCTTAACCCGTGAAAATTCATGGGGGAAGAACCAGGAAGGGGTTCAACATCCGATTCACCAATTTGTGCCCGATCCCGAAATTTCGATGTTTTACGAAAAGTTACGGGCCGTTGCTCAGGATCAACAGAACTAATTCTCCTGAGTTCGCGTTCAGGACTTTTTCAAGGGGTGCGCAGACCGCACACTAAATGAGCACTCAGGATGCTTTAACCGAATTGAGGTTGATTCGGTTAAAGCATCCTGAGTGCAATGGGTATTCTGAAGACAGCCATTCCCCTTCGCCGATTCGGAGCCTTTTCCCTATGACGGTGCATGAGTGCCCAAAGTGCTCCCGGCCAATCGGAGCGCCTCTGTCGAGCGGGCGACAGGTATGTGCGGGATGTGGTTGGGCCAGCCACTCCAAGGTATCGGAAACTCAGAAGCGGGCAGCCGGGACGTCTATTTACCCCAATACCCCCCGGAATCTACTATTCTATGGCGTTGGCGTGTTGGTGGCCTTGCTGGCCGCGCTTTATTCATCAGATGGTTACCGGCTGACGTGTGAGAGGTCGCTCTCTACTCAAGGAGGGGTATGCCGGATAACTCAGTACAACTATTTAGGGAAGACCCAAATGGTACGTGGTTTTCCGTCCTCGTCCCTGGTGTCGGCCCAGCTCCATGAAGAACGACGGGTTCGCCGTCGAAGGCGTCGAAGCGATTCCTCTTACACGCTCTACCACCTGATTTTGACAACCAAGGGTGGGGAGATCACAACTCCCCTCAGTTCCCGTAATCGCCACGAGATTGAAACCGATGTTCAACAGGTGCAACGGTTTACAAGTGATCCCATTCAAACCCTTTTAAAGGTAGATGATCGCGGTACGCCCATGACCACTGCTGCAATTTTTATAGGGGGGGGCAGTTCTTCTGGTCCACTACGTCCTATTACAGGTTCAAAAAGGGAGCTTTCCATTTCTCAATCAAAGCAACTCCAATTAAACCCTCGCCATCTTTCTCAAGCCCTTGGTTTTGGGTGCGGGACGTGCATGCAAAATCAATGGCTTGAGAAAAATGGCGAGCATGTTCAAATAAAATAACCTGTAGTTCTTTTTGTAATTACAGGTCGTTAAATGCATAATCCTAAAAACCTGTTTGAAAAGCTTGAGTCTCTACCGAAGAGTATGAAAAACCTCACCTTTTCAAACACTTTTTAATCAGCTTTTTAGAGAGAAATGAATTTATGGATGAGTGGCAGGCGATCGCCCAATTTCTAGATGAATCTGGCTGTGTTACAGCGTGGCCTTCCAGACGCAATCGCAAAGCTCAACGCCTGGTTTTGCAGTATCTCATTTCCAAATTTGACCCGACTCTGTTCTATACCGAAAAAGAAATTAACTACATTCTCAACCGGTATCATCGCTTTCAAGATCCGGCTCTACTCCGACGAGAAATGTTTGAAGCAGGCCTATTAAATCGCAAATTGAACGGTTCTGCGTACTGGATTCCATTTGATATGTAATGCGACCTCTGGTTGAAGAATCATCCGCTTTGAAATCGAGTTATGGCAGTGGAGCTGCATCAAATCCTAGATGATTCGCTACAGGTCGTTCTCGCATAGGAATTTTGGTGTGAATGGGAGCATTTAGCACAACCGAACGCTCTCCTTCTGCCATAACCAATGTTGTAGACCCGCCACCATCTAAATTTAACGCTGTATCAACCCCCAATTCCATTAGCAACTCTGCCATTTCGGCGGAGGTTACCCCTTCGCTGTAGCGAGGTTGCTTATCGTCAATCGCCACCAACCACAGCGTTCTTCCTGCAGCATCCAACGCCACAACGGTTCGCGAATGTAATCCCTGGTCGATGTCATACTCGCTCAGTGGCATTGGCTGACCATCCTGAATAAGCAAATGACTGCCTGCAACCCCCTGATGTGTTCCTGTAGGACAGGTGTCGGCTTGGATCTGTGCGAGGTTATCGGCTGCAAAGCACAGAACGGGCCAGGATGGCTCGGCTTTGGAATAGGGGGTACCGTTGGCGATCGCCTCTCCCACCGCATGCACTCGCTGCCCTGACTGGGGATAAAAATTCCACGGGGTTGCCTCTCGAAACTGATAGAAGAAGTTGGCATTTATCGCCAGCTTCAAACGAAATTCCTGCAAAAATTCGCTGGTTGTGCGGGCCGTTACTTCCGTCCGATCCTCGGCTACATTCCCCGGCGTGACCTGCACGCGGATGCCTGGCTCCATCAGATCAATCTCAACAATGTGAACCATAAGCGGACGAGGGAGCGATCGCACTTCTCTGCGATAGGTTATTCCCCGAAATAATGGCCGCTCCACATTCTCCCGCTCGGGTCGTTGCCCGTGCTTCCAGGCAAACCCCATCAGCGGTAACACTGCTAGCAAGGCTCCCAACCCTAACCCAATCCAACGGCTCACCATAATCCTCACTTAGCTAGAAAAGGTAGCGGGCCAACGCTAAAGCTGCACTGCCTACTCTATATTGCTACTGTCCGGTTGATTAGGGCATCAGGAGCGATTGAAGGCATTGCCTTCAATCGCTCCTGATGCCCTAATCAACCGGGCCAAGGCTATTAGTCTCACCCCTCCACTACCTGATCCAACCCCTCCTCGATAGGCTAAACCCCTGCTCCCCTGCCCCACCACCCAATCCCTTGCTAAACTCAAATTCAGCACGTATCCCTAATTTCAGTACCATGCCAACGACTCGACGTATCCGCGACATCCTCCAGAACGGGCAGCCCGGCGAAACTCTGGCCATCCAGGGTTGGGTGCGCACGAAACGGGAGCAGAAAGAATTTAGCTTTGTGGAAGTGACTGATGGGTCTTCCATGAACGGATTGCAGGCCGTTGTTGGCCAGGATTTGCCGGGGTACGCCGATACCATCAAGCAGATCAACACCGGAGCTTCTGTTGAGTTGACTGGAACCCTGGTGGAGTCCCCTGCGAAAGGTCAACGGGTCGAGCTTAAGGCAGAATCCATCCAGGTATTAGGGGAAGCCGATCCCGAAACGTATCCCTTGCAGAAGAAACGCCATAGCTTTGAGTTTTTGCGGGATATTGCACATCTGCGATCGCGCACCAATACCCTCGGTGCCGTCTTCCGGGTTCGTAATGCCTGTGCCGCTGCTGTCCACCAGTTCTTTCAGGAGCGTGGTTTTCTGTGGGTACACACGCCCCTCATCACCGCCAGTGACTGTGAAGGCGCCGGGGAACTGTTCACTGTCACCAATTTGAATTTAGAGAAATTGCCTAAAACCAAAGATGGGGCCGTTGATTTCAGTCAGGATTTCTTCGGTAAGCGCGCTTACTTAACCGTGAGTGGTCAGCTGGAAGCAGAAATTATGGCGATGGCTTTTACCAACGTCTACACCTTTGGCCCCACGTTCCGTGCTGAGAATTCCAATACCTCGCGCCACCTGGCTGAGTTCTGGATGATCGAGCCTGAAATGGCCTTCTGCGCACTGGACGGCAATATGGAGTTGGCTGAAGACTTTCTGAAATACGTCTTCCGCTACGTGCTCGAACAATGCCCTGAGGATATGCAGTTCTTCAACGATCGCATCGAAAACACTGTTTTGGAGACGGCTCATAACATTATTAATAACGAGTTTGCTCGTATCACCTATACCGAAGCCGTAGCTCTTCTCGAAAAAGCCGACAAAACCTTTGAGTTCCCCGTGGAATGGGGCGTAGACTTGCAGTCAGAACACGAACGCTATCTGGCGGAGGAGCATTTCAAGAAGCCGCTGATTGTAACCGACTATCCTAAAGACATCAAAGCCTTTTACATGCGGCTCAATGAGGATGGCAAGACGGTGCGCGCGATGGATGTGCTCGCTCCCCGCATTGGTGAAATCATCGGAGGTTCTCAACGGGAGGAGCGCCTGGACGTACTGGAACAGCGCATTGAAGCCCAGGGTATGCCGAAGGAATCCCTCTGGTGGTATCTGGAACTGCGGAAGTACGGTACCGTACCCCATGCAGGCTTTGGCCTCGGCTTCGAACGGCTAATTCAATTCATGACCGGGATGCAGAACATCCGTGACGTCATCCCCTTCCCCCGCACGCCACAGAACGCCGAGTTTTAGATTGGTTCCAGGGGTTAGGAAGCCAATGTCTCGGAAGCTATAGCCTCTGTTGTTCCACCTATTCCACAGGGAACACTAGGAGAAGTGTGTTTTCCTAACGCCCTGATGACTTCTCCTGTTCAGAAGCCGCGAAAAGTACCGCTGAAGCTGGTATTAATCCTACCCTTCATGCTTCAGATTTCTGCGGCTGTTGGGTTGACAGGATGGCTTTCTCTACGGAATGGGCAGAATGCTGTCGATAGTCTGGCGGCACAATTGGAAAACGAAGTGATTGAACGCATCGATCAGCACCTCTCGAGCTATCTAGACGTTCCTCAGCGCTCAACACAAACTCAGGCAGAAGCTGTACGTTTGGGCCTACTAAACCTGGACGACCCGAATCAGTTGGCACGTACCTTCTGGCAACAAATTCAACTCTACCCCTCCATCAGCTACCTCTATTTCGCGAAGGAACGAGATGGGGGTTTTGTGGACGCTGGCCGGCAGCAATCGGGTCGATTGGTCATCGAACAAACCGAAAACTATGTAGCCGGAAACTTTTATACCTACGGTACCGATAACAATGCGAACCGTACCGAGGTCTTGAGTATTAGCCCAGACTATGATCCACGAGTTCGGCCCTGGTACACCATCGTGAAAGGGGCATCGGATTCTGCCTGGAGCGCAGTTTATACTGTCTTCCCCGAGAGTATTTTGGTGATCACGGCGTCTACCCCGGTTTATAACGAAGTCGGGGAATTCCTGGGCGTGTTTGGGGCCGACCTAACTCTGTCCCAACTGAGCCAGTTTATGCAGAACCTACGAGTTGGGCAATTGGGACAGGCTGCCATTCTGGAGCGATCGGGCAAAGTTGTAGCTCTCTCGACTCCAGAGGATCCCTTCAAGTTATGGAAGCCTGGAGCAGAACCAGAACGATTGAATCTCTCAGAGGTTGAGAGCCCAATGTTACGGGCTGCTGCTCAGCATTTAACGCAGTCTTTCGGCAAGCTAGAGGATATTCATTCTGTTGAGCAGATAGATTTTAGAGTCAATGGTGACGCGACCCTCAGTGGTCAGTCGGAGCGTTATTACCTCCAGGTTGCCCCCTACCGAGATGCCCGAGGGTTAGATTGGCTGATTTTGGTGGTAGTGCCGGAGTCTGATTTCATGGCTCAGATCCACGCTAATACGCAACAGACAGTTGTACTGTCGCTGATTGCCCTGATGGTGGCGATCGCTCTGGGTGTCTACACCTCCCGCTGGATTAGCCAGCCCATGGAGGAATTGAGTGAGGCCAGTGAGGCGATCGCCAGCGGGGAATTAGAGTACACCGTCAGACCTCAAAATATTCGAGAAATTGATGCCCTGGCTCAGAACTTTAATTACATGACCCGTACCTTGAAAAAGCTAGTGGTGGAATTAGAGGCGGTCAACATGGAACTGGAGGACCGTGTAGACCAACGCACCGCCGAGCTAACCAAAGCTATGGAGGAACTGAAAAAAACACAGTTGCAATTGGTTCAAAGTGAGAAAATGTCGAGCTTGGGCCAATTAGTGGCAGGCATTGCCCATGAGATCAACAATCCTGTCAACTTTATTCACGGTAATTTGAGTCATGCATCACACTATGCCAAAGGTTTACTAGACTTACTGGCCATCTACGAACAAAGCTATCCCAGTACTACCAGTGATATTCATCAAACACAGCAAGCCATTGATTTAGACTTCGTTCGCGAAGATTTTCCTCGGCTAGTCAACTCTATGCGTCTCGGGGCCATCCGAATTCGTGAAATTGTGGCATCCCTGCGCAACTTTTCCTGCCTGGATGAAATAGACCTACAACAGGCAGATTTGCATACCGTTATTGAAGAAGCTTTCATTATTGTAGAGAACCGTCTGAAAACTTCCCCTCAGGATAAGAGCTCAGTCGTTAAGGTTATACGACAGTATGGAGAAATTAAACCAATTGAGTGCTATCCCAGCCATTTAAACCAGGTATTTCTCAACCTCTTCACAAATGCCTTTGATGCTATTGGCGAACGGCTAGCTTTCACTGCCAACGCGTATCCTCCCTACATACCCGAAATTCGGATTAAAACATGGATGGAAGATCAAAGATGGATACGAATCAGTATTCAAGATAATGGTTCTGGTATTCCAGAAAAGTTCCAGGCTAAATTATTTGATCCCTTCTTCACAACTAAACCTGTGGGCAGGGGAACAGGCTTGGGATTGTTTATGTGTTACCGCATTGTTGTGGATCAATACGGGGGAGAACTAATATTTACCTCTGTTCCTGAAGTGGGAACCGAATTTATTATTAAATTGCCAGCCTAACAAGTCGCCCAACGCGGCTAAGCATAAACTCTAAAATGCTGTGCTACCTACTTTAGGGCAGCACAGCATTTTAGAGTTTACATTTAATTATGACTACCTACTTAAAACTCTTATATGCAATGTCCAAGTGCGTTAAGTACAGCAACGGTGGTGTGGGGCACTTCGTGTCCCACACCACCGTACTTAATTGACGTGCACAGCACTATAAATAAGAAATTAGGACTCAGGAAGTGTGGGCAAAGCTTACGTTCTCAAAGGGCTAACCCACTTTATAAGCAGGCTGCATAGTCTTTTAGCTCTTACGTTTAATTGAGTTCAGCTATTTACTCCTCCAAATCAGAGCTCGGTATTAAAATTTATTTGATTTTGTGCCAAGCCCAACCCCTTCTTTTTACCGCCGTAAAACGACAACAAAAAGAAGGGGTTGGGCTTGTTTTCGAAAAGGTATAACGTAAGAATCTGTAAGTCTATTAAATATAATTACGTCTGTACAGTGCGATACAAAGGTAATCAGAATTACATTCTTTACTTTTCTACATGGTTTGGCTCCGGATCGCTTTGTCAAGTGGCTGTAAGTTTTATTTGTTAGAAGATATAACGTATATAGGCTGATCCTCTCTGGTTCAGACTGAGCGATCGCGATCCCTCAAGTCTGGCATCATTATTTACGGCATACGGGCAAAAACTTAACCCCTCTACGTTGTGTCCCGTGACTAGTATTGCGGAACTAATAGGCTGTTTTCTGAACCCACCCTGATTGCTGAAATAAAATTTTATCTATCACGCTGGATTCAGAAAATTTCATCTTTATGGGCACCAATTCCCTACACATTGGCATTGATTGTGCATCGATTCCGTGCAGCCAGTTCAGCCTTTGTTGAAAGGGTTCCTTGAAGGAATCACGGGTAGTTCACCAAAAATTTATTATTTGTCAAAGGGTTTTACTAATTACTCATGTCAATTGGTCCTAGGAAAGATAGGATGAATAGTAGCTTCATAAGTAGCTGATTTTTGCCTAGTTCCTTTTCGTCTCAATAGCACAACGCTTCGTTGGCCTTTTACGGCAATCTTATTCAATCATTACAAATCTGATTGGAAAGGATTGCTAAATTGACCCAATTGCAACGGCCCTCTCCTCTCTCCCATCATGTTCAACTTCTTCTCCAAACCGTCCAATATCTATAAAGAGTTAACCCGTGCAGCATCTAGTTACATGATGATCACGGTGTCTGAAGGTAAGTCTGTCCCCGACATCTCTGAAACTTACTATGCAGGGAACTATGGCATTGCACTCTGGTCACGCGATGGTGATTCAGGTTTTGTTGTTTTACAGTCTGTTGCAGGGGTATGGGCTACGCTCGGTGCTGAAGCTGGAGTTTGTGATGTAATGCAGCTTTGCAGTCAATTTGCCGTTCCGCAAAAAGAAGCTGAAAGCCTCTGTCAGCAACTGGCTGGAATTCCTGCAAGCCAACGTTTCCCGTTGTCCAACGGCCAATTGGGAGATTTGAGCTTCAACGAGATCTAATCTCAGATTTATAAAAGAAAAGTACGAAGCGGATGATATTCAATGTCGCCCCCTTCCTATTTTTCTCTCAAATCCAATAGTTCTTGGTAGTTCAAGTTGACCTATGTTTGGAGGGGGAGGGTATGAAAGACTTTCCATCTTCAAACATGGGTTCCTACTCAGTAGCTCCACCTAATCAAACGTAAGGCCCAAAAGTCAGTGCCGCCTGTTTTACAGGCGGCACTGACTTTTGGGCCTTACGCGAAAAATTGGCCTTTAAAGCAGATCCTAGATGCTTCCAGAGAGCGATAAGGGCGATCGCCCTATAAAAAAATCTTCTCCCCCCTAGACATTCTTGTATTACACGTGTAGCATTAGTCTGGTTGGTAATTTTTTGCCCAAAAAATCTTCGATGTTATTCAAAGCCCTACTGATACATGTGTGTGCGATGCAAAAGCGACCTCAAGGCGGCTTGAGGGCGATCGCATCCGTTGTCATGGGTGTCTCTCGTGCAAGCAATGCGAAATCCTATGAGTTGTCCGCCTATCTCCATCTAGATAGTTTTGCCTTTGGCGGCAATGTTACTCAGCTTTGGCTGAAGCCTGGATTTGTACAACTTAAGAGCGGGAGGATCGGGAGTACCTGACCTCACCATCGGGTAAGCCTATCGCAACTTTCGCCCCCCGCTCCTGGTAATTCAGAGGCGGGGGTTGTTTTTTAGGAGTGTCACCCATGCAAGCACAGCAGCGAATTTAACCTTCTACAACCTTCGGCTATTTCAAATCGGACTTATAAACGTGATTTTTGGGCGCGCCCCAAACAATGACCCTGGTATTTCGGGTTCGCTAAGCCCCTTTATTTCGAAGCGAGAGAGGCTTCTCCGTCATGCTGAAATTGACGTATATCGAGGATGGATTGTACATGGAGCAGATCGCTGCTCCTCTGGAAATGCTGGTAGCTCAACGGGTAATGTTGGCTTTGCGGGGTGGACAAATCCTCCATGTTGAGCCGGGACGTGCTGCATTTCTGATCGCCCATGATGTTCCCGCTCTAACCCATCTGGTCACAGAACTGCGAGTGGCACAGGTAAGTGATGTTGTCCTGACTCCCGTAGATGACGAGTTCATCGAAATCAGTCTATATGGTCATTGGATTGCCGAAAACGCGCAAGCTCACGAAGGTATGTTCATCTGCGCTTTGCCTGCACGCTTGGAGTACTCTGTCC
Source organism: Leptolyngbya sp. FACHB-8 (assembly GCF_014695575.1). Classification (GTDB taxonomy): domain Bacteria; phylum Cyanobacteriota; class Cyanobacteriia; order Elainellales; family Elainellaceae; genus Vacuolonema. Next base: position 33,654 of record NZ_JACJOO010000036.1, read on the forward strand.
ACAAATTGTGGAAGGTGACTCAGGAGCAGATGATTTCGCTGCAATGATATCTACCTATGTTGGTTGAATACCTATAGAATGTGTGCGGCATGTCGCACACATTCTACAACTTGGCTCAGGCAGCCAATCAATGTATGGAAGTGAATGATTCAACCCCAACTTCTCATTCACCAGATCTTCAGGTTGAGCTAGCAAAGGAACGCAATCGACTGGCCGCTGATCGCACGTTGCTCACTTGGATTCGTGCCACTATATCTTTTATTGGCTTTGGCTTCGGCATCGATCGCATTTCAACCCTACTTCATACTGGCTCCGGTAGCTTCATCCGTCTTTTAACTCCTCAAGCCGTCAGCTTATTTTTTGTGGCTTTGGGCATTCTGACAGTTTGTTTAGCGCTCTTCGATTATCAGGGGGAATTTAATCGGTTTCGGCAACCTGCTTATACGTATACTGCCAGGTTTTCAGTGGGAATGCTTATTGCCGCAATCCTTCTCGTTATTAATATCTTTGTCTTACTGTCAATGAGATAACTCAAACCTAATACTGTTTTTATATGAAGCTGCACAGAATGAGAGTGGCGGCGCGTACATGCCGCCACTCTCATTCTGTGCAGCTTCATATTGATTGGTATAAGAACTCATTAAAAGAGTTTGGTTTTCTATGTCATTCGGGCACGAAAAAGCAGACTTTCTAAACCCTTTTTAAACACTCAATCTACCTTCCAAAAATACTTCACGAACTATGTAGAAACGCTACAGACCGAGAAATATGACCAATACCCCAACAACGCCAAACCCAATAACGGTTGCAGTTGCTATGAGATTGAGCTTGGTGCTTGATATAACACTATTGTCATCTCGCTCAAGAGATTGAACCGAGATGGAATGTTGAATCATGGCGATCGCCAGCATAATAATGCTCACCACCATAAACACCAGGCTAATTTTCTGAGCCAAACGTTCAACGATCAATGGATCTTTGTCTGGCAAGGTATCAAAGACTCTTATATAAATTTGATCAATTGCAATGCCGAAACCAATTAAATGAATGCTACTGGTAATCCATGCTCCAAGGGTTCGTTCCGCCGCTGCCCGGTTGCGCTCCTTCGCCAGCTCATTCACGGTTTCTGAAAGTTGCTCTAGACTACGCATCGTTCGATAAACCCAATTTATTTAACCTGAGTTCGGGTTAAGGGCGTTTTCAAGTGCCGCGCGTTGCGCGGCACTTGAAAACGCTCATTTTGGCGTGCGCTTCGCGCACGCCAAAATGAGCACTTCAGCTTATCCCGAACTGAGGTTATTTACTCATATCCTGCACCTTTCTAAAACTAAAACCTAGAAGGATGATTTTTCACCGCTAAGCGGCGAAAAATCATCCTTCTAGGTTTTAGTGCAAGATATGAGTTTACTTACATCTTGCACTAAAACCATGAGTCAGCTACCCCTAGCTACAGAACTGGCGAAAGAACGGAACCGAGCTGCAGAAGAACGTACATTGATGGCTTGGATTCGAACCGCTCTTACCCTCATCAGTTTTGGCTTTGGCCTCGATAGCATCATCTCTATGCTGCATCAAAACCTAGGTGGTGCATTTGCCTCCCTCCACTTCTCTCGCATCCTTGGGCTGGGGTTTGTTGCCTTGGGTACGGTCGCCATGCTCTATGCGGCTTCTGATCACCGTTATCAACTGAGGCGTATCCAACGGAACGACCTGACCTATAGGCCACGTACTTCAGCGGCTTTGCTTGTTGCCTACTGTCTGATTGTTTTTGGAGCGATCGCCTTTTTAGGAATTTTGATTGGCCGTGTGGAAATGCCATAACTCATGCAGAGGGAAGGTTTCAAAAAGTACCCGTTTTCTTAAACTAGTCAAGGCTTGCATATAGCGACTTGCGTGCAGCACAGGTTACCTTCGTGCATGGGTTCCATTTATGCGAGCAGCAGTGGTTTTACAAGGAGTACCTGACCCATGAATCCAGCGGCAACCCCGACCGTTAAGCCGCCATCTCGCTCTTTTTCTCAGCAATTGGATGCTTCTGAAATGACCCGCACTATGTGGTTGCTTTGGGGGCTATCCGCTGGATTAATTGCCTTGGATGGATTCGACTTTTTTATTATTGGCGTAGCGCTGCCGTTTGTGGGACAAGACTTTCACCTCAGCCCGACCCAAACGGGGGCCGTTGCTGTCGCGGCACTGCTGGGTTCTCTGGTCGGTTCTCTCACCCTTGGCCCTATTACCGACAAGGTTGGGCGACAGCGAATGCTGATGGTGGATGTAGCGCTCTTTGTGCTAGCAACAGCCGGAACCGTGTTTGCCTGGAATGCTCTATCTCTGATTGGGTTTCGCTTCCTGGTTGGGGTGGCGATCGGAGCAGATTACCCTATTAGCGTCGCCTATGTCAGCGAAAATGTCCCCTCTCGATTACGGGGGCGGATGGTAATTGGAGCGTTCACCTTTCAAGCGATTGGTGCTCTGCTAGGAGCCCTGACGGGCTGGGGGATCATTTATCTCTTTCAGATGCTTTATCCTGACTCAGTACAGCCCGCCATCCATTACGCATGGCGGTGGATGTTGGGGATCGGATTGGGGTTGGCGATCGCCATCGCCCTACTTCGCTTCCGCTGCCTGCTCGAAAGTCCCAGCTACCACATCCTTCGCGGAGAATACCAGGAAGCCTCCCAAGCGGCTTCTGCGCTCTTGAATACACCCATTAACCTCACCCCCGAGACCGATCCACCTCCCCAAACGTCTCATGTGCCCTACAGTGCGCTTTTTTCTCCCCTTTACCGGCGACAGACCTTGCTGGCTTCGATTCCCTGGTTTCTGCAAGACATTGCGACCTACGGCGTTGGTATCTTTACCCCAACGATTTTGGGAGCACTGGCCTTTGCCCGAGTCGACAGTTTCATGGCTCGAGAAGCAGCTTCGGCAAAAGGCGCAGCTCTGGTCGATATCTGTTTAATTGCGGGTTTTCTTCTGGCTATTCTGCTCGTCGAACGGGTCGGGCGCATTCAGCTCCAAATCATGGGCTTTTTGGGGATGGCGGCGGGGCTCACGATCCTGGCTGCCTCCGATATGCTGGCAGTGGGGCCAAAGGTGGCGATCGCCCTCGTATTCATCGGCTTTTTCGTGTTCAACCTGATGATGAACGCTGGTCCCAACGCCACAACGTTTCTGCTATCTGGAGAGGTCTTTCCAACGGCCATTCGGGCTAGTGGTGCTGGTTTTGCTGCTGCTGTCGCGAAAGCCGGGGCAGTGCTCGGTACCTTTGAGCTACCCATTCTCAAAACAACCCTGGGAATTGCGCCTCTTATGCTACTTCTATCCCTTTGCTGCGTTCTAGCTGCTGTTGCAACCTACCAATTTCGCATTAAAACTCAACCCTCAGTCTCCTAAATCCAACTGGGTTCGAGTTAAGAGTATTGTAGAGGGCTGTGTCTTGCGCAGCACTTGAAAATAACTGCTTCCCTACTCCTTCACCTTTTCTCCTTCCTGTCTTTCCTCCTGACTGCTGCCCTCCTGTTCCTGCTGCGCGGCCTGACCTTCCTCATTCCCGGCTCGTTCTGCTGCGCGGCTTTGGTTGTCTCCTCCCTGCGCTTCTACTGGTTCACGCTCTTCCCCTTCCTGCTGTTCTGTTCCCTGTCCGGTTCCTGCTTCAGCGGGGGGAGCCGCCGGCTCAGCGGAGGGTGGTGCTGGTTCAACGGGAGTTGTGGATGCAGGAGGCGAGGGTTCAACGGACTCAATTGTGGGTTCTAAATCTTCAGGGGATAGATCTTTAGAGAGAGTAGTATTGGACTCGTCCCTTGATGAAGACTCTGGTAATGAAGGCCTAGGCTCATTGATGACTGGCGAAGGCCTTACCGTCGCCGGTGTAGGAGAAGCAGAAGGACTGGTGATGACGGGTGTCGGGGCTGTAGTGGCTGGAGCCGTAGGACTACTGGATGGTTTTTGGGCGCTTAGCAATGCAAACCCCAGCCCAAACGGGACAAGCGCTGCAAGCCCTATAAGCCCAATGTGCCAGGGACGCAAACCGCTTGGCTTCGCTAAAGGAGTCACGGCGACCGGTGCAGGCTCCGTCTCAATAGGGCGGTGGACTGGAGCGACAGCAACCGTCGCTATCTGGCTCATAGGACGATTGGGTGTAACCGTCGCCATCTCATGCGGCACCGTGGCAATATCGGGAAGAAATGCTAACCATTCATCAACGCTAGCAGGACGATGATGGGGCTCTATTTCCATGCCCCGCATGACGGCCGCACTAACACTGGCGCTGATCCCCGGGTTCACGTCCCGAGGAGAAGCGAGTGGGAGGCGATCGCGTAAGGTTGCCGTAACAGGAACCTGAGCGGTCAGCAACGTATAGAGTGTAGCCGATAACCCATAGATGTCGGTTGCAGGCGATCGCTTGGCTTGTGGGAGGTACTGCTCAATTGGCGCATACCCCTCAGAAACAAGGTGGGTATGGGTCTGCGTCAATCCAGGGGTAAACTCCCGGGCAATGCCAAAGTCAATCAAAATAACGTTTTGGGTGCCCTGTTGCAAAATCAGGTTCTGGGGCTTGATGTCCCGATGCAGTAGCCCATTTTGATGGATGACCCGAACCGCAGCACTGACCTGTCTGATGTAGTGAAGCGCGATCGCCTCAGGCAGCGGATGGTTGGGCAAAACAAGCGTATCCAGAGTCTGCCCAGGGATGTAGTCCATCACAATGTAGGGCAATCCGTCTTCTACAAAGAAGTCATTGACCCGAACAATATGAGGATGAGCAAATCTTGCTAACCGCCGCGCCTCATCCTGAAATTGGCGCTCGGAGCTAGCAAATCGTGGGTCTTGCCGTAAGGACTCGTTCAGGGTTTTGACGACAACGGCTTGGCCCAAAGCAGAATTGACAGCTTTGTAGGTAACCCCAAACCCCCCGCGGCCTAACTCCTGCTCGATAATGTATTTACCGTTTTGAAGAGATTTACCCACGACACACACCGACGAAATTGCAGTTAACAACTCTTCCAATCATCAACAATAAGGCTCTGGACAGTTTTTGGGGAGACTTCCCATGAGATGCTTCATAACTTTCCAGTTTGGCTGACAAGAAAACCAATCTTCTCATCCCCTAGATTGAAGACTATAACGTTTCTCCACAATTTGTGAACTGCTTTTTGAAAGCTAGGATAGCTGTGCTCGCCCTACCGTTCGAAAATCATTGAGAGTTCTTATCCTTGCAGATGAGTAGGTGAGCATAATTAAACATAAAATCTCAAATGCTAGGCTACTCGTATAGCGGGTGACATGGTATCTGAGATTTTATATTTAATTGAGTTGCGCTACTTGTGTTTAAGCCGATCGCTCAGAAGGCTACTTAAGGAGTGGTTGAAGAGATTGATGTTTCATACCTATAGCTAGAAAAAATTAACCTCTTTGAGCAATATTCTAATTATTACCGTACCTATATCCTCCGCTAAACTTGAAATCCACTTTTGCTACTGTAAAGTGATGGGAGAAGAGTTTAAATTTGATGAAAGCAAATTATGAGTCTGTGGATAATTAACAGCATTTCCCTATCAGGTGAGGTACGAGAGATAGATGGAGAAATAAGCCATATATCCATCTCCCGCACCTCGTCAGAGTGGAGGGAGTTATATCAGTAGCGTAGGTGAATTCTTTTTGTGGAAATAGCCGCTTCTCCACCACTTCTATAAAAAGAATTACAGGTTGAATTGTATTGCTAGAAAATACACGGATGCACCTGCTCTGAGAAAATGTTATAAAAGTATAGGAATACCTGTCCATTAAAGAACTATCATCATTAGCTTCAAAGATCTTTGAGAAGTTAATTCTAATGGGTGTAGCATACGAAAAATCAATTCTTGTTGAAACTTCTCATATATTCTTTTGAACATGCTTTCTTAAAAAATGGATTTTGTCAGCAGGACGTGCGTACAAATCTGTCTTTTTAGAACGCCTGTTGAAGGTATGAGATAGTTAGATGGGTACTATGGTGTATAAGCGCTTCAAACCATTCTTAAGAAAGATTAAATAGGGTTGCCCTATTGTCCCTATGCAACCTCCCCTCCACCTCCTGCTGCTAGGAGAAACTCTATCCCATTCTGATCTTCAGTCATTTCTCGTGCCGCTTTTTCAGAAACCCCAGTGGGCAACCATTCAGGTCAGTTCCATGGGCGAGGCATTGGATTACCTGTATGAAGCTTCTTTTGATGGAATTCTGATAGATCTGACGATTCCTTATGCACCTGATTTAGAGGCGATCGCCCACCTCTGCCGCACCTTTCCTAGCGTCGCTACGATCACGCTGATAGGAGCAGATCAGGATTTAGGATTGCAAGCTATTCAGCAGGGAGCTCAAGATTACCTGTTTAAGGATGCGACAAGCTATGAGGTGTTAGAGCGATCGCTCTACTGTGCCATTGAGCGTGTGCGTTATCAAGGCCGGAGCCGCTCACTTGATACACCCAAATTTGTTGAAGGTCGTGATCTCGCCAACCGTAAGCGTGCAGAAATTGCTCTTCACCATAGTGGACATATTTATGATGCGTTGATTCAGCCACTTCCCGATCTGATCTTACGCATGTCGGGGGATGGCAAATACCTTGATTTTTTTCCAACAGACACTTTTCAGGTGTTGGGAAGTCCCGATGTTGTGGGCAAAAGCATTTTTGATGGTAGCTTGCCTTACGAACTCGCCGTTCAACGAATGCAATATATTCAGCAGGCTCTAGAAACTGGGGAGTTGCAAGTTTACGAGCAGACACTTGAGATTGATGAGATTGTTCACACGGAAGAGGTACGCATTACAGTCTGTGATGACCACGAAGTTCTCATCATTGTGCGAGATATTACCGATCTCAAGCAAACAGAAGCTGCCCTTTATCAGTTAAATCAAGAACTTGAAGCACGGGTTAAACAACGCACTGGAGCTTTACAGGAGAGTGAGGAACGATTCCGCCAAATCTTTGAGCAAAGCCCCTTGGGCATTGCCATTTCTGACTTGAATGGTTGCATCAGCCGACTCAACGCGAGTCTGTCAGCCATGTTAGAATGCCCTGCCTCTGAGTTGTTAGATCAGTCTATTTATGACTTGCTGCAATCGCCCCAGCAAGATGACATTCCGCAACTTCAACAAATTCTAGAACATACCCTCACGATTGTTTCCTTTGAACGCCAACCTATTACGAAAACCGGCAGGAAACTATGGGTCAATGTGACGAGTGCCCTAATTTTTAATGCTTTTGGTCGGCCTTCCAGTATCCTGCACTTAATTGAAGACATTAGCGATCGCAAACAGACCGAAGAAAAACTCCAGCAAGTCAACGAGCGGCTGACATTGACCAATGCTGAATTATATCGAGCCACCCGCATGAAAGACGAATTTCTAGCGGTAATGAGTCATGAGTTACGTACGCCACTCAATGCAATTTTGGGCATGTCAGAAGGCTTGTTGGAAGGTTTTCTGGGAGAGTTAAACGATCGCCAGAAACACTCTATCTCGGTGATTGAGCGTAGTGGCAAACATCTCCTTGACCTCATTAATGACATTTTAGATTTATCTAAAATTGAAGCGGGAAAGTTGGAGATTCAGCTTGCCCCTGCTTCGGTAAAATCCCTATGTGAAAATAGTCTGGCTTTTGTCAAACAGCAAGCCTTTAAAAAACAGATTCAGCTCACTGTCGACATAACGGAATCCTTACCTAACATCATCGTGGATGAACGGCGGATTCGTCAGGCTATCATCAACCTTCTCTCAAATGCCGTGAAATTTACTCCAGATAGTGGCAGTGTCATACTAGAGGTTCGCCCCCTGCAACAGGCGGCCCAACTCTGGCTGCAATTTGCGGTAATTGACACGGGGATTGGCATTGCCCCGGAAGATGTCAAGCAGCTCTTTACCCCCTTTGTCCAGGTAGACAGCAGTCTCAACCGTCAATATGAGGGAACAGGATTGGGATTGGCTTTGGTTCGCCGCCTTGTTGAGCTACACCAAGGCAAAGTAGAGGCGACCAGTACCCTTGGGAAAGGCAGTTGTTTTACTATCTGCCTGCCCTACACGGTGCAGTCTTCAGCATCTACGTCTAAATCTCTGATAGAAGAGTTACCTTTGGCATCCATACAAAGGATTGGGCAGGAATTTCAGGCATCTGGGGAGGCGATCGCCCCCCTAAAATTCCAGCCCAGTTCCACAGTTACGACGCTGTCTACTACAAGAATTCCCAGCATCCTGCTGGCAGAAGACAACCCTGCCAATGTGGATACATTGTCCTGTTATCTCGAAAGCCACAGTTTTCAAGTAAAAGTGGCAAAGAATGGACGAGAGGCGATCGCTCTGGCCCAACAACAGGCTCCCGACCTCATTCTGATGGACATTCAAATGCCCGACATCGATGGCCTGGAAGCCATTCGTATTTTGCGGGCCGAACCCCAATTTGCCGCCATTCCCATTATTGCCCTGACGGCTCTTGCCATGGTTGGCGATCGCGAACGTTGCTTAGCCGCAGGCGCAAACGATTATCTCGCTAAACCCATTCCCCTCAAAGCCTTAGTAGAAACAATTCAACAGTTTTTGTCAGCCTTTTGATGCCCATTCAACATGAGGATGTGTGTGGCGTGTGAAGCACACCTTACACAACAGAAATTCACCAAACATAGTGAACTCGCGTCTTAAAAATATAAAAATTTTGAAGGTTATTGAAAAAGTTGATTGGAAGTGTGCGAACAGTACCCAAAATTAACCTTTCTCAGCGAGTTCCAGGATAAATGGACCGTGAGTAGTGCAAGGCACTTCTTACACCTAATAGACTAAGGAGGTTTCTGCATAAGAATTTACTCAGAATGTTGGTGCTTTGCCCGCGAAGCGGGCAAAGCACCAACATTCTGGGGGTAATTTCATTACTGGAAATCTCCTAAAACCTCTACGTTAGAGCCGTTCTATAGCACAGCCCTAACGTAGAGGTTTTAGCCTCTCATATTCAATAGCCCTCATTACTTTGCCAAAGCAATAACCTCAGCAGGGGCAACAATTTGAGGCAAAGTTGCTCCCTCTAACTTGGCCGTATTCAGGCGAGTACTGCTGAGGTTGGCATGGCTCAGGTCGCTAAAGCGTAAATTAGTCACTTCTAGGTGTGCACCTCGCAGATTAGCGTAGTACAAATCGGCTCCACTAAAGTTAGTGCGAGTCAGGATGCTCCCAATCAGATCAGTACCAACGAGGGAGCTACTGAGCAGAACTGCATCAGTCAAATCTGCACGAAACAGGTTAGCCCCACTCAAATCAGCCATTGGTAGACGGGTTCGATATAGGTTGGCCCGTGTCAAGTTTGCGCCAATTAGTCGGGCACTGGTGAAATTACTGCCGGATAAATTTGCCCCAATGAGTTGAGCACCGGACAAATTGATGCCATACAAATCCAATTCATTGAGTGAGGCGTTGCTCAAATCCACATCTTCAAAATCTCGTTCTCCGGCTTTATATCGTTCCAATAACTCGCTTAGTATCATGACTTTGTGTCCTGCTTATTTATGCCAGGGTCTGTTTTAAACGTTGCTTTTTCGTATGCGAGACGCCCGAAAAAGCAACGTTTAAAACAGACCCTGGAGCTGGCGCATACATGAGGTGAATTAAGATTGTCCACGCATGCATCAGGCTTATGGATGCTGAAGTGTGTCAGCACTCCTGATCAATCCCATTCCACGGAAAGGCTTGGCATTAGCCGTTGTAAGTTTTTGAGCGATCGCGTTTGCCACAACACTTTCTGGCTCCCTTGGATGCAGAGATGGGTGTTGCGTTCGTGCCGCAATTTGACCACAAATCGCGACAACATACTAATTCCAGAGCTATTCAAAAACTCTAGCTTACGTAGATCCATCGTGATGTTGTTCTGATCTTTTGAAGCATCAAGCATTGAACTGATCGGCGCGTAGTCAGTGAGACTTGGTAATTTGAGCAAGCCTTCAAACACCACAGTTGCACAGGTGGCATCATACCAGACACGGAAGTCATCGCCTTGAAGCGTATAGTTCATAAAGTTGGTCGAGAGTTAGTAAGCCAAATACTTATCCACTAAGGCATCATTGCTGTGAATGTTGACATGAGTGGGGCTGCAATTCATCGCAATGATGTGATTTAGTCTTAAGAGTAAATTGGTTTACTCTTAAAAATTACCAAGCACTAAGAGGCTGTTTGAAGAGTTATTTCTTTGTGCGCGTAGCGCACAAAGAAATAACTCTTGGCGGACCTTTTCACATAGTCTCTAAGATTAATGAACCAGGAAAATCACTTTAGGAAATCGCAGAAAATGCTGAGATTTTTTGAAATTGCAACTTTGTTATTGGTTTATCTCCGCTAATTCTCTAGCTAATCTTTGTTACGCCCATTAGTTCGCCGCTCTATGGGTGGCGTGAGGTGCTTCACATCTGAAGATGGGCATGGTGTTCCACCGATGGTTTGAGTGATAATCGTGGCAGAGTTTCCGGTTGAGGTGAACGTCTCATGACTATCCTGACTCAGTTACCTACCCCAGCCCATTTTGATCCAGCACGGGTTGGCGAAGTATGGCGTGTGCCCTATCAGGAGCGGGCTGTGGAGGCGATCGCTTGGGCCAAACGACATAATCTACCTCCTGCTCAAGTGGATGGTATGCGCATTTGCTTGTTAGCTATTGATGTGCAAAACACCTTTTGTATTCCCGATTTTGAATTATTTGTGGGGGGACGATCGGGGACGGGAGCTGTGGAAGACACGGTACGGCTCTGCCAGTTTATTTATCGCAACCTAGAGCAAATCACAGAAATTGTGGCCACGATGGATACACATACGGCCACCCAAATTTTTCACTCTGTTTTTTGGGTTGATGCAGCGGGCAATCATCCCTCCGCTATGACCATGATTTCGGTGGAGGATGTGAAGAGTGGGAAATGGCGGGCCAATCCGGCGATCGCTCCTCATCTCTCCATTAAAGATGTCGACCAGTTACAAGCCTATGCATTGCATTACGTGCAGCAGCTTCAGTCAGCAGGCAAGTACCTGTTAACGATTTGGCCCTATCACTCAATGTTAGGGGGGATCGGCCATGCCCTTGTACCTGCTTTTGAAGAAGCCTGCTTCTTTCATGCCATAGCCCGTCAACGGCAGACGCGCATTGAAATGAAGGGAAGTAACCCGCTCACGGAGAATTACTCGGTGTTGCGACCTGAGGTCATGATTGATCCGAGCAGTCGGGCGATCGCTCAGAAAAACCAGTCTCTTATTGAAACGCTGCTTACCTTTGATGCGGTGGTAGTCGCAGGGCAAGCGAAAAGCCACTGTGTTGCCTGGACCGTAGCAGATTTACTGAGTGAAATTAAGGCAATCGATCCATCATTAGCGCAAAAGGTTTATCTCTTGGAGGACTGTTCGTCCCCAGTGGTAGTGCCAGGCGTTATAGACTTCACGGATAGTGCGGACGAGACGTATCAAATGTTTGCTGATGCTGGAATGAATCGGATCTGCTCTACGGATCCGATGGAGTCCTGGCTGCGATTGTGATACCTCTTCAATGTGAAGCTACAGCTTATGTTCCGCGTCTCTAACGTGTCAGGACGGAGAATATAAGCTGTAGCTTCTATTGAATTGGATAAGAGACTTTTAGGTGACTTGAGTCCGGGTTAAGGGCGTTTTCGAGTGCCGCGCAACGCGCGGCACTCGAAAACGCTCATTTTGGCGTGCGCTTTGCGCACGCCAAAATGAGCACTTCAGCTTATCCCGAACTGAGGTTAGGTAAGGCACTTCGGGTTACTCCCCGTGTTTAAGGTTGCCAGTGCTATCCTGATCTTGGGCGATCGCCCCACTGGATCGGGCCTTGCTGATGCTTTCATCCTTTACGGCTCCATGGTTTCAGTCCTTATCCCCAAATGAAAACTGAGTTTGAACGATGGTGAATTTTGTAGTGTCAAGTTTGACGGCAATTTGGGTGAGTGCGATCGCCCTGCTGTCAGTGCAAAATGCAACCCCGGTAACACTGCGCCTCCTGGGGTTTCAAATGGTTCCTATCCCTATCGGCTTGCTAATGGGATTTAGTGCATCTGCCGGCTTGGTAGGGACGGCTGTTTTGACGGCGGGTAGTCGTTCTGCTGCGCGATCGCTCGATCGGGATGATGATTTTGAATAACTACTTGCTCTCTACAATTTTGCAACCAACGGGAGGGTATTGCTCAACATGCAATACCCTCCCGTTGGTTTTAGAAACCCGAAAGTTGATCTAACTCTGCTTCGCTAAGAGGTTCCTCTGTGTTGAGGTAGCGGGTGCTGCCGTCTGGAGTTGAAACCATATTTAGGTAGTACTGGGGTTCATTGCCCTTTTCAACGGCAAAAATGCGTCGTCCAGTAGTATTCGAGAGCCGCTGTTCGGTAATGTCATTAAGAACATAACCTTCGGCTTGCAAAGATTGCTCAAAATCTCGGAACAGTTGTTGCCAGCGGGATTGGGGAGCCATCCAACAATTTTCTACACCATCGCAGGTTGCAACACCTTGTGGATGGGGAAAAGTGGCCCATGCGGTGGGTGGTGGGGTTTCTTCGGGAAGGGGTGAAGACTCGACCGGGGAAACCGGTGCGACGGGGGAAGGAGCCGGTGTGGTCGGGGAAGGTGATGGGGTTGATAGAGTTGGTGGGGCTGCTGGGGCCGGGCTCATGGGAGAAGGAGCAACGACTGGAGCCACGGAAGGGGGTATGGGAGCGGCAGCCACGGGCTCCGGAGATGGAGCCACAGAAACCATTGGAGATGGTTGCGAAGAAGGAAGTGCTGGGGGGGAGGCGGGGAGCGATCGGGAAACCTTTGGGATGTCTGTCAGGCTAACCTGTTCATCTTCCGGAACTTCAAGCACAGGTGGGGGATCAGACGGCATAGGTAGCAACATCCATAGACCATGCAGCACCAGGGACAGTATGAGCCAGGGGCGCAGACATAGCCGTAAAGGGACCGGGAGATTTTTCCAGAACAGTACCCACAGGTTGGGTGAGTCAAGAGTTGTCATTGCATACCATCTCGATTCAGCGATTCACTATTGAAAAAGATTGCAAGATAGTGACAGGCATAGTCGCTCTGACAGGTCAAGAAAAACATGACTAATTCTGAATGAGCCAGTAACCAAAGGCAGGAAATGCGCTTTAGTGGAATTAAAGCTCCTAAGTAATTAGGAATTACTTTCAATAGTGTACAATGCTTGTGGTTTATACCGTACAGCCTGACCTAAATTATCTGGGATCGCCGTTCAGAAAACGGTGGCTGTCGTGCGATCGCGTTTCATTCATTAGACGTCGTTACGAGGAGTCGTAAAACATGGGTAAGATGACGCGGCGGGTATTTCTCGCCAGCGGGGCAGCGACAGCGGCGATCGCCGCCGGAGCGTGGAACCGCTCTCAGCGGGCCGTAGCCCAAACAGGAGTGGTGAACCTCTACAGTTCACGCCACTATGACACGGATGAGTCGTTATATCAGGGCTTTGCAGATCAGACCGGAATTCGGGTGAATGTGGTCGAAGCCGAAGCTGATCAATTGATTGAGCGGATTAAGAGCGAAGGAGCCAACAGCCCGGCAGACTTGCTGATGACCGTTGATGCGGGCCGTCTCTGGCGCGCTGAGCAGGAAGAATTGTTCCAACCTGTTTCTTCTTCTGTATTAAGCGGGGCTATTCCTGCTAGCCTTCGCCATCCCGATGGGCTGTGGTTTGGCTTTACCCGGCGGGCACGAGTGATTATGTATCACAAGGATCGGGTGAATCCAGCAGACCTCTCTACCTATGAAGATCTGGTTGATCCCAAATGGCGCGGTAAGATTCTGGTTCGTTCCTCCAGCAATATCTACAACCAATCTCTGACGGGTTCGCTGCTGCATCACTTAGGTGCTGCTGAAACCGAAGAATGGGCCCGGGGTCTAGTTGCGAACTTTGCTCGTCCACCGGAGGGCGGCGACACTCCTCAGATTCAGGCGGTTGCTGCTGGCGTTGGCGATCTAGCGATTTCCAATACCTATTATTTAATTCGGTTGCTGAAGTCTGAGAACCCTGAGGAGAAGGCTGCAGCCGAGAAGGTTGGTATTTTCTTCCCGAATCAGCGCGATCGCGGAACCCACGTTAATATTAGCGGTGCGGGGGTGCTGAAGACCTCTCCTAACGCTGAAGCTGCGACTCGTTTCTTAGAGTATCTGGTAAGCCAGCAAGCTCAGGAAATCTTCGCTTCTGGGAACAATGAGTACCCTGTTGTAGAAGGAACGTCGGTAGACCCAACTCTGAATAGCTTTGGTACATTCAAGCAGGATGAGCTGAACGCTAGCGTCTTTGGGCGAAACAACGAGGAAGCTCTGCGGATTATGGACCGCGCAGGATGGCGGTAGGAATGTTCTGGTACAACATTCCTACCCGGTGAAGCGTGAACTCATCTAATTGGAAGCTGTGCTCACGTCATCATTACTATAGCGCTGCACGCTTTGACTCAACGGGTGGAGTGGGATATTAAGTGCCTCACTCCACCTTTTCAAAACCCAGGAATCTATTCGCCGTTACAAAATAACAGCCAAATCAGATGTCTGGGCTTTAAACAAAAGGTAAGCCTATAACAATACTCTGGACAGTTTTTCTGAAATCCTTGATTTTGCGTGCGCGAAGCGCACGCAAAATCAAGGATTTCAGAAAAACTGTCCGAACTAATGTATAAAGAAAGCGCAGTTTTTAAACTGCGCTTTCTTTATAGGCTTGGTACAGCGTTACCACGTTTACTTGTGAAGAGTTATAGATTAACCTTCAGAAGATTCTTGGCTGGCGGTGTACTCAGATTGGGGGTGAATGGCGACAATTCTGCCACCCAGACGGGTAATACGGCGCATTTCTTCGTTCATACGGCTGTAAGGAACTTGAATTGCGATTGTGCCACTATTGCGCACAGGGTAGCGATTGTTATCCGTTTGATCGCTTTGACGCAGGCCTTCTACTTCGTATACAAAAACACGGTTCTCAGAAGGGGCGCTAGAAGCACTAACGAGAGCTGAACGTCCTAACATGATGATCCTACTTTTATTCCTAGAGTGTGGTTGTAACGTTGATTATTCGTATCTAGTTGATTAGAAGCTAGTGTACGAAAAATCAACTCTTCATACAACCTCGATTGTTACAAAATGGGTAATTTATGCGTCATAAAACCCATAAATTACCCGTGCACACGAGCGCTTATTGAGCCACGGTAATGCTGGCTACTTTACCGCCCAGCTTGTTGATCCGCTGAAGTGTGTCAGAGAGTTGCTCATAGGGTACAACAAACTCTTTGTTGCTGCGGCGAACTTTGGGATAGCCGGGCAGATTGGTACCAGATACTTCAATGCGATAGAGGCGATCGCTCGACCCTGCACTGGACCGACCAAATACGCGAGTGGGAGCTGTCGCACGCTTTGAAGGACGATAGGCAAACCCTTCACCCGCAGGGGCTACCACAGCAGAAGCGCTGTTGCGAGCCAGTTCGCCAGCGAGGCGGGAGCTGGTGCCTTCCAGTTGGGAGCGATCGCTGTTCGCATAGCCACGGTAGAGACGGAACATGCGGGTGAAACCAACGGTTTTTTGGTTGGTTTGGGTGGCGAAACCACGGTAGTAAGGCACGATATTGTCGCCGAAGCTAGAATCGTATTCCGCAGAGTCGATGTAGGAATCGATGTCGGCTTCAAAGCCCTGATTCTGGTAGCGATCGAGGTGCTCAATCACTTCAGCTTCATCGTAAGGCGCGCGGCCTAGAAGGTGTTTGAAGTTCAGCTCGATAACGCGGGTTTGGAAGTTGGGATAGAGAAACTTGGTTTTGTACAGATCCGATTTGGCAACGGCCCGCACAAAGTCCCGAACCGAAAGCTTTCCGTTGACGAGGAGGGACTCCAGTCCGGTCAGACGCTCAGATTGCATCAGGTAGTCGTTACCCAGCACCTGACGATAGACCGCTTGCACAATAGCTTTGGCATCTTCTTGGCTCCAGTTGGGACGGAGTTCCATGGGAGATACATTTTCAAAAGCGGTTGTTCCGAGACGGGATGCAGCAGTCGTAATTGCCATGTAGGATTCTCCTAGCTCACATGTTAGTTAGGCGTGTAAACGCTGTTTGCTGATGGTTTGCTAAAACGCCTTTTGAGACGTAAAGCACTCAAAAAAATGACCTTCAAAACACGTCCTAAGCCGGGGTCACACTCACCACACGGCCGCCACGTTGATTGAGTCGTTGCAGAGTGGGTGAGAGGTCATCGTAGGATACGATGTATTCGGACAGGCTCCGACGTACCTGAGGTCTACGGGTGTTAGCCATCTGCATAGTTCGGATGCGGAACAGTTGGGAGCGATCGCCCCCACGGGTTCCCATTAATCCCTGACCAAAGGTTGCCGTGTGTACAGGAGTTGCCAGATTGCGGCCCAAGTCCTGGGTTAACCAGGCAGCATTGTTTTTGCCCTGGGCGCGATCGCTATTGGCATAACCCCGATACAGTTGAAACATGCGGTTAAAACCCACCGTTTTCTGACCCCGTTGGGTTGCAAACCCCCGGTAGCTTGGAACGATGGATTCACCAAAGTTTTCTTGATATTCGAGCGAATCAATATATGAATCGATCTCTGCTGCATACCCTTCGCAGGTATAGAGATCGACGTGAAATGCGATCTCTGCTTCGTCGTAGGGCGCACGGCCCAGCAGATGCTTGTAATTCAGCTCAATAAAACGTACTTGCGGTGTGGAATGAAAAAACTTATTTCGATAGAGCTCGGATTGAGCCAGTGCCCGCACAAAATCGCGCACTGAAATGCTGCCCTGGCGCAGGAGTGATTCTGCCGTGGTAAGACGCTCACTCTGCATCAGATGATCATTGCCGAACACCTGACGGTAGGCGGCTGTGATAACCGCTTGCACATCACCTTCCGTCCAGTTAGCCCGCAACTCTACCGGAGACACTTGAGCAAAGGGCTCAAAACCAAGCTGCCGAGCTGCCGTAGAACTTGTCATGGAAAAATCCCCTTAATTAAAAAAGGACAAACCGACAAATACGACCAGAACCCCAGAAAACTACCAGGGGGTTGCCCTGGACAGTTTCCTGCGGTTCTGGATTGGCAGAGCAATTAGCTCAGAGCGTTGATAGCGTAGTCGATGTAAGAGTTCGCTTCAACAGCGGCGTCGCCAGACAGACCGTGGTTAGCTTTAACGTGCTTCAGAGCTTCAACGTACCAGCTGGGGGAGAGGTCGAAGGTCTTGTTGATTTCAGCCAAACCAGCGATCAGGTAGTCATCCATGGGGCCGGTGCCACCTGCGATGAGGCAGTACGTAACCATGCGGATGTAGTAGCCGATGTCACGAACGCACTTGTCCTTACCACGCTGGTCAGCAGCGTAGTTAGCGCCCTGCATTTGGGTGGTGTAAGGGAACTTCTGGTAAACCGCGTTAGCAGCACCTTGAGCCAAGCTGTTAGATTTGGAAGCCAGAGCCTTAGCAGCATCCAAGCTAGCAGCAGCTTGACGGAAACGACCGAAAGCTACTTGCATCTCGGTGGAGCTCAGGAACCGACCTTGAGAATCAGCGGCGGCTACAGCTTCTGTTAAAGGCGTTTTCATTTTGATAATTCCTTGTCTTTGCTACGAAATGGATGAATGTCGTTCGTCAAAACTTGTTCAAGCTTTGAATTAAGCTAACGTCGGGCTTAGCCTACAGCAGAAGCAGCGCGATCGAAGTAGCTACCCAGTTCAGCCATCAGGCTGGAGCAATCGCCCTGGGTGATGTTGTTACGATCGTTAGCGATCGCGATCGCAGCTTCTTTCATCTTTTGAACACCAGTAGCAACGGAACCACCAGGTACGCCCAGTGCCAGGTAGGTCTCACGCAGACCGTTCAGGCAGCGATCATCCAGAACGCTAGCATCACCGGTGAAGGCTGCATAGGTTACATAGCGCAAGATGATTTCCATGTCGCGCAGGCAAGCTGCCATCCGACGGTTGGTATATGCATTACCGCCAGGAGAGATCAGTTGAGGCTGCTCAGCAAACAGAGCCCGAGCGGCATTGGCAACGATGGTGGAAGAGTTGGAGGTGATCCGGTTAACCACGTCCATCCGCTTGCTGCCTTCAGCAACCATTGCTTTCAGAGCATCGATTTGAGAATCGCTAACATAATCGCCCCGGGTATCCGCTTGAGACACCACTTTGGCAAACGCATCTAACATTCAAGTAGCTCCTAAAATCATGTTGATGGGCATTCGATTCAATCAGGCGTACGCTTAAAATCGTCTGAGGGCGGGCAAACGAAACTATTCCAACAGAAAAACCTGTAGGCTAGGACAAATGCAACGAAGCGTAAATCCTATATAAATAGTTGTCGGTTTGCTCAGAAACCTCAGTTCGACTTCGGCAATCTTGCGAACATCTGTAACGATGCCTCTCTTCAAAACCCGTCAAGTTCAACCAATCAATGGTCTCTTGAGGAGGGAAGAGATATGAACCTTGGCTCCTTTCCGGGCTTTTGGTTCAGCGCCTCTCGAACCGATGCCTACGATTAAACCAATCCGTTTGTGCAAAACCTGTGCAAATTGAGAGGTTTCACTGATGTTATAGATTAAAAAATGTTAAGCGATCGCTGAAATTAGTATCAGGCTTAGCATTCGGCATGTTGTGACTGGGATTACGGACAAGGTTGTTTGAAACAAACGTTTACATTTGGTTACATTCTGTCTCAGGATTTTGCGTGAAAGTTCAGATTCAGGGCGTGGAACTAGTAGGCTACGGCCTAAGTCCGCAACCTATGTTTTTGTGTAGGGTGCGAAGCACCCTACACAAAAACATAGGTGATGGATTTCCGCCTCAGCGTACTAGCAGCTTCCACGCTCTGAATCTAGATTTCTATCAGGGTTTTATCCAATTCTTAAGATAGGGTGAACACTCTGGATGTGGGGGAACTGCTTTACGATCTGCATTTGCACAAATAAACCGTTTCGACGAGGATCCTGAGAAGTCTGGCTCAAGTGTTGCTAATGGTTTCTGCGCGTAAAGCCATATTGCAGATGGGATCGTAGTCCGAGTTGCTGACGGTCGTGCAGGCGATGGCCTCATCGTTCTGAATTTGCTTCCCCTCTGGATTGATGTGCAGATTGAGGAGCGATCGCACTCGTGTTCCCTTGCGTTGTGTGAAACTGCCACGGAAATAACCCAGGGTGGGGTAAGGTAAGCCACAGATCCAACAGCTATCGATGTCACCGTCATCAAACTGCTGTTCTCGTTTCTGCCAGGATATATCGTTGGTAAAGCGAGTCACAACACCTAAATGGCTTCTCAAATAACGGGTGATAACATGACAGGTTGAATTAGCATTCTGAGTCATGCGAAAAGCAAATTCGAGAATATCTATCAACAGATATTTATGGTTTATGGCATAGGCTTTAGATGTTAAAAATACAAAATATTATTTGGTTTGAAGCGGTGTTTTGGATATTCTTTGTAACTAAAGCTCGAAATAAACGAGACAACTTTTTGAAATGTCTGAACATATTGGATGAAGGCGTAGGGGCGGGTTTTGACACAATCTCAACTACTAAAGTGAGATTTCCAATCAAACCCTGTCCTTGCGATCACCATCAATGGCAGGATCGCAAAGCGGGTCTTGTTGTCATGACAACGGTGGCTTGCTTGTCACCCTATGTAGGCGCGTAAACGGTGTAAACGGCTAACGATTCGGGCGGCTAGATCGGCACCAATGATGGGTTTGTAGAGGTAGTCATCGGCCCCAGCCGCAAATGCCTGGTTTTGGCTTTTAAGGTCGGTAAAATCGCTCAGAAATACAACGGGTAAGCGTTGCCAATAGGGGTCGCAGCGGAGAATTTGGCAGAGTTCGTAACCCGTAATTTGAGACATGTGAGCATTTAATACCAACACATCGGGATTGACTGCTTGAAGTACAATCCAGAATTGCTGGGGATCATCTAGTGTGGTCACCTTAAATCCCCAGGGTTTAAGCAGCGTAGGAAGGGCGCGCAGCCAATCCACATCGTTGTCTACGATCATCACCTTGGCAGGAGAATCCGGTACATTAAGGCGATGGGTAATGGCACTAATGGTCTGCTCAGGAGGTGTCACGGCTGGAAGGAATAGATGGCTGCCATGCCGAAGTGCATCCAGGCGATCGCTCAACGTATCGCGATCGCCCATCACCAGAATGGGTAAATTGGGAAACCGTTGGGCAAAGCTCTGAACCATTGTTAGCACCGCATTCCGGTTCTCTGCTAACTCGGGGCGAGATTCCGAGGGAAGTTGTACCAGCAGGGCATCGGGAGGTTTGATGGGGAGGCTGGCGATGGCTTCAGGCGTGAGCCAGGAAGCAGCACTGGTGGCAGTGGGTAGGGTGACGGTACGGAGCTGGCGAGCTTCAGCAGAAGCGGCGATCGCCTGAGCTTGGCTTGATCCCAGCCCTACCAGTAGAAGCAACGGTCCCTGGTTACTGGGTACCTGAGAGGAATGGACAACGGTACTGTTTTGAATTTCTTGCCGCAGAGCTGTGACCAGAGGGAACATCAGGCTAGCCTGGCGGGGAAGCAGAGACTCCTGGCTTCCCATCCAGTTTTCCAACTGGCGAGTCAGGTGTACAGCTTTGTGGAAGCCGAAGAGGCCGAGGGTTCCAGCCAGTTTATGGGCGATTTGTTTGGCCTGTGTTTGGAGGGGAGGCGTAAGGCGATCGCTCTGCAAGGCTTCCACAGCCTGCTCAAGCTGTCCAACTTGCTCCAGGGTTTTGGGCTGGGTGATTTGAACCCAGTTTTGGTTTAGAAAAGCAACGTATTGTTCTTGAGCCTCGGGGGTGATAGGAGCGAGGGCTGCGGTTGCTGGGGCGAGGGATGACGGCCCTGGATCCGGTAAAAGGCAGACTAACTCTTCTACGGTTTCTGCGGGTTTCAGATAGTAGCCGCGCCCGTGCAGGGTGGCGACGAAATCCGGAGGGGCACCTGCGGCGGTGAGCTTATTACGAACTCGACGGATGTGCGATCGCACCGTCGCTTCTGAAGGAAACTCTTCGGATGACCAGAGGCGATCGAGAATTTCTTCGGTGCTAAACACATGCTGGCTGTCCCGCAGGAATAGCTCCAACAATTCGTATTCCTTGCGGGTCAAGGTGAGGGGTTGGCCGTCATAGCTAACGTCGCAGGTGCCGGGATTTAGCATCAAGTCTCGCCAGATTAAAAGTGGCAGGGGATTGGTGCTACTGCGACGCAGGAGGGCTCGAATGCGAGCGATCAACTCCGCTCGATCGAATGGTTTCACGACATAATCATCGGCCCCGGCATCCAGACCCTGTACTTTAGCGGTGCTGGTGTCTTCAGAAGTCAGCAGCAATATCGGGGTTGTGTAGTCCTCGGCTCGAAACTTTTTGCACAGGCTGATGCCATCCAGCTTGGGCAGCATGACGTCCAGCAGGATCAAGTCGTAATCAAAGGTAGAACCGTAGCTCCAGCCCATTTCGCCGTCGGGCACAGCATCCACGACAAAGTTTTGGGCCGTCAGGCTGCGAGTCAGAGCTGCCGCCAGGGTTTCATCGTCTTCTACGAGCAGGATCTTCATATTCAAATTCTGCACTAATTGGGCCTCGTGCAGGTTTTAGATATGTGAATGGGTGCATTCCCAGTTTTGTGAGCGGGAATGCAGCTTGCGTAAATGGCCGTTCAACGCTGGCTCAACTTGTGTCGATTCACCTGAGCCTGAAGGCCATACGGAAACACTCGAATTCTTGCGGTTTAATCGTAGGTAAGTCTTAAAACTTGCCTACCTACCTGAGAAGGGATGTAGCGCATTATCCACCTATTTCCCCACCGCCTATGCCTTCCGTTCAAATTTTTAGTGCCAACGGCTGCCCCTACGCCCAACGTACTCGATTAACTCTGCTAGAAAAAGGCATTCCCTTCGAACTGATAGAAATTGACTTGCAGAACAAGCCTGATTGGTTTCTGGAGGTATCTCCCTATGGCAAAGTGCCTGTCATTCAGCATGAGGGAAATCGGGTCTGGGAATCTGCTGTGGTGAATGAGTACTTGAATGAGGTGTTTCCAGAGCCGCCGCTATTGCCAACGGACCCAGGACAACGGGCGATCGCCCGGATCTGGATTGACTTTGCCAACACCAAATTTACGACCGCCTTTTACAAACTGCTCCTCAGTCAGGACGCTGACAAGCAGCAAGAATGGGCCGCGGAATTGCGAAAGCACCTGCTATTTCTGGAAACGGAAGGGTTACAAAAACTTTCTGATGGACCGTTTTGGTTCGGAGATACCCTCAGTTTAGTGGATTTGACTTATTACCCCTGGTTTGAGCGATGGTCTGCGTTGGAGCATTACCGGGGATTGGCCTTGCCGGAAGAGTGCGATCGCCTCCGTCAATGGTGGGCTGCCATTCAGGCTCGTCCATCTATTCAAGAAACCATCAGTCCTGCCGCTTACCATATTGAGCAGTATGCCAAATACGCAAACAATACTGCTTCCGGTACCACTGCCCAGGAACTACGCAAGTACTAGGGCTGGTTTCAAAAGTTGTTTTTTTGTGTGCTTTGCGCATGAAAAAACAACTTCAGCTAAAGACGAGCTTCAACCAGAGCGCGAATTTCATTGCGAGTGAGCTCAATGGGATTATTGCGGTTCTGTGTTTGATCCAAAATTTTGTTCAAATCCGATGTCTGAATGTCGTACTTATTCAGGCGGGGCAGCTCAAGCTGTTCCGTCCAGTCTTCCAGAATGGCAACTAACGCGTCGCAATAGTAGGCATCAGATTTGCCAGATTCCTTTGAGAGGCGCTGTCCCAAACGAGCCATTTTGGCAATTGCCTCATTCCCTGGCTCTCGTGCCTTCATCGCTTGCCAGTTGGCCCGCACTGCCGCTGCCATTAACGTTCCACACACCACTCCATGGGGAATGGGGAGGAAGCCACCCATAGGAGAGGCGAGCCCATGCACGATGCCTAAGCCCGCATTTGCTAATATCATGTCGCCTTAAATGCACATAATACTCACTTTTGCACAATGACGATTTAGCAAGCACTCCAGCGTTTTTCCCTGACCTTATATCATGTGCATTTAACCAGACATGATATAAGGCAATACCGGAGCACAAAGACGCATAGGCCATGCTTTCTCGGACAGCAATCTCGGTTGCACCTTCACCACAGGCAAGAAGTAGATTGTCGGCGATCGCCTCTAATCCGCTCCAGGCGATCGCATCGGTCAAGGGAGAAGCGGTTGGGGATAAGTAGGGCTCCAGCAATTGGGTAAAGGTATCCAGCCCACAGGCCGCAGTAACAGGCTTGGGGCAAGAGATGAGTAACGTTCCATCCACAATCACCGCATCGGGAATGAAATTATCGTGGCGCAGAGACTTTTTGTAGCCGTTCTCGCCAACCTCACTAATGACAGCATTTTTGGTTACCTCGCCCCCTGTTCCAGATGTTGTTGGAATAGCAATGTAAGGGACTTTAGTTCCGCTATGAGGGAGATTACGCCCAACTCCTTCCAGGTGGTCAAAGATGGAGTTTTGATGGGGCAGCATGGCTGATAAAGCTTTGCCCGCATCGATAACGCTGCCACCGCCAATTCCAATGACGACGTATGTCTTGAGTGTTTGGGAACAGAATCTTCGTGCGATTGCGTTTTACCGTAGATGGGGTTGTAATGCCGTCGATACACAGGCGTTTCAGATTGGCCGTGATACTCAAAGTGATTTCTTGATGCTTCGTAGTGCCAATTCCTAAAACTGTGAAGTTAAAGGATACCTCTACCATTTTTCTAAAGTCATTACTTTTGTATGTGCGATGGGCCTAGGTACAGGACAAAAATTGAAGGACGTGGAAAAACTCATCGATGAATAACTCCAGATTCAGTAGGATTTGACGCAGGTGGTCGAAACCATAGCGAAAGATACTCTTGGCTT
>NZ_JACJOO010000037.1 GCF_014695575.1 Leptolyngbya sp. FACHB-8
AGGGTAGGGATCATCAGAACGCCGAACCAGCCTACATAGAGGCGGTTGTTGGTGCTGGTGACCCAGTTACAGAACTGCTCCCACACATTGGCGCTCTCGCGCCGTTGAAGGGTGGTCGTCATTGTTCTATGAGTGCTTTAACTACAAGTGTTCAGACGAAAACGATTCGCTTGAATCGCCGAAGTGCCGAAGGTCACCTCGTATTACGTATATTAAACAGGTTGTTTACTTTTGTAAAGGATTTTCTCAAGATTATCCTTCGCTCTGGAATCGTTACACTGGAGGAGCTGCTGGCGATCGCCCTGAGTCTACACATTTACAAGATCGCAATATTCCTTAACAAAACTGCAGCTTTTCTCGGGGCAATCTCGTGAAAACTGAGAGAGCCCAATCCCCGCCGGATCCCCCATTTACAAAAATTTATAGCTAAAACCCTTATCCAATGAGCATTTTCAGCGCTTAAGGAACCGTCAGTTGGTAGACTTTTGGGTGAGCGACAATCCGTTACGGAAAAGCTCCAAAATTAAACATGATTTGATAGTCAGGATGGCATCGGGATTGCGACAGTGAGCGATCCCATTAGTTTTTCAGAAGAAATTTCAGATGAAAGATTAATGCGCCGGGCCGTCCACTTTATTGACGCCTGCACTTGATGAGAAACCTTTGGGAGGACGAATGAATATTGCTGTTGTGGGACTGAGCCACAAAACTGCGCCCGTAGAAGTGCGCGAGAAGCTGAGCATCCCGACCCCGCAGATGGAGGGGGCGATCGCCCATCTCTGCAGCTATCCTCATCTGCAAGAAGCCGCCATTCTCAGCACCTGCAATCGATTAGAGATCTACGTGGTGGCAGAGGAAACGGATCACGGTGTACGAGAGGTTATCCAATTCCTGGCCGAACACAGCAAATTGCCGCTGCACCACCTTCGACAGCACCTCTTTGTCTTACTGCACCAGGATGCTGTGATGCACTTAATGCGGGTCTCGGCGGGTCTTGACAGCCTTGTCCTGGGTGAGGGGCAGATTTTGGCTCAGGTTAAGCACACTCACAAAGTGGGCCAGCAGTGCAAAGGGGTTGGGCGGATTCTGAATCAGCTCTTCAAGAGTGCTGTCACAGCGGGTAAGCGCGTTCGTACAGAGACCAACATCGGGACCGGAGCCGTATCCATCAGCTCGGCAGCGGTGGAGTTGGCTTGTATGAAGGCCGGAAACCTGGCTAATCGATCAATTGGCATCCTCGGTGCCGGTAAGATGGCGCGCCTGCTGGTGCAACACCTGCTTTCCAAGGGGGCGAACCAGATTACCATTGTCAATCGCTCCATTGAGGGGGCGCAGGAGTTAGCGAAGCAGTTTCCTGAAATTAATTTGCAACTCCATACGATGGAGGCCATGGGCTCTGTAGTGGCCTCGTCTCAATTGGTGTTTACTAGCACTTCGGCAACGGAACCCCTGCTCAATCGGGCCAAACTGGAAGCCATCCTGGATCCGCAACAGCCCATGATGTTGTTCGATATTTCGGTGCCTCGCAACGTCGATTCTGATGTGAATGAGCTGCCCTATGTCAATGCCTTCAACGTGGATGACCTGAAGGCTGTCGTGGCACAAAACCAGGAGAGCCGCCGTCAGTTGGCCATGGAAGCGGAAGCGTTGCTGGAAGAAGAGGTAGATACCTTTGTGCAGTGGTGGCGATCGCTCGAAACTGTTACCACTATTCGCTGCCTCCTTGACAAAGCCGAAACTATTCGGGCGCAGGAGTTAGAGAAAGCCCTATCACGCCTCGGTTCTGAGTTTGGTGAAAAACACCAGGCCACTATCGAAGCCCTGACTAAGGGAATCGTCAATAAGATTCTGCATGATCCGATGGTGCAACTGCGGGCTCAGCAAGATATTGAGGCTCGCCGTCGGGCTATGGAAACGTTGCGGGTGCTGTTCAATTTGGAAACCGAAACCCAATCCAGTCAGCAGTTCGGCTAATTCTTAAGCTCACACTCTGTTTCTGAATTCGGAAACTTTTTCCCTGCCAGATCCCCGGCTTTTTGAGAAAGCCGGGGATCTATACATTCATAAGGGCAGGGCTTCGCTTACAATCCGTAACGACAGCAAATTGGAGAACTAGCATTTATGGCGCTCTCTGAAGGAACCCCTGCTCCCGCTTTTACCGTGAAAGATACCAATGGCAACACTGTTTCCCTGGCTGACTATGCCGGAAAAACGGTGGTGTTATATTTCTATCCCAAAGATGACACCCCAGGATGCACCAAGCAAGCCTGTAGCTTTCGGGATTCCTATACGGAATACCAAGGCAAAGACATTGTGGTATTTGGGGTGAGTATGGATGACGAAGCCTCTCACCAGGCGTTTACTGAGAAATACAGCCTGCCCTTCCCACTGCTAGCAGATGTGGATGGATCTCTCACCAAAGCTTACGATGTTGACGGAGGCGGCTACTCCAAGCGCGTCACCTATGTAATTGGCAGCGATGGCACGATCCTTAAGGTATTTGACACGGTCAATACCACCAGCCATGCAGCAGACGTAATGGCAGCGATCGGTGCATAAATAGAAAGAAATACGCAGAGGAGAAGGGAAAACTGTTCCTTCCCCTTCGTATTTATGCACGGGTAGTGTTTCAGACCTGTGGATGAGGGCGTCTACACAGCTATCCACAGGTCTAGAACAGCACCTACGCTCCTACCAACTCAATCACCGTTACCTCCGGTGGGCAAAATAACCGTCCTGGCCAGTAGGTTCCGAGTCCTCGGTTCACATATAGCCAGCTGTCATCAACTCGATGCAATCCCTGCGACCAATCCCAATGTTTTAGAGTTGGATGCCTTTTGGGTTTCTTCTTCGTTTTTTTACCTTTTTTCGACGATAGAAACTCGCGAATTGTATCTGGAAAACACCAGTCAATATCAGGAAGCCAGCGTTGGGCAGGACCAAGACCTGGAAGAACAACTTGACCACCATGGGTATGGCCTGAGAGTTGTAGATCGACGCGCCAGGGTTTTAGGACTGTGAGAGAATCCGGGTTGTGGGATAGAACAATGCGAGGTGTTTGGGGATCGATCTGATCGAGCACAGAGGCGGGATCGAATTGCTTAGACCAGAAATCTGCCAGCCCTACAATGGGCAGATTGGGGCCAAGGGGCTCGGCCTGTTGGTTCCATAAGACCTGGATGCCTATTTCTTCAAGGGCATGGGTAACTTGCTTACGGGCTTTGGGATACCGGTGATCATGGTTGCCCAAAACAGCACAGATGCCCCGACGGCTCTGTAGAGTTGTTAGCTTTTGGGCCAGGGTCAGAATAGGGTAGGGCTCGCTGGTGATAAAGTCTCCCGTTAGAACAAGCAGATCGGGTTGGGCGGCGTTGGCCTGAGCGATCGCCTCCTCCAACAGCGAACTTGATAGACGGTAGCCATCATAGTGAAAGTCTGAAAGTTGAACGATACGGGTCTGCTGTAATGCAGGATCCAACCCTGAAATGGAAACAGTCACTCGTTCCACAGTCAAACGGCCAACCCTCAAAGGATTCATACGCTATAGCCACAGAGCTTACTAAAAGGGAAAGTGGGGTGTCTCCCTACTTTCCCTTGTACTAACACAAGTGGGTGAGCATCTGCCTCTAATATCTTTTCAAAAGGAAGCTGTGCTTTATGTTGCGTTGGTATAAACAGGACTTACGCAGATCCGCTATATCTAGAGCATTTATGTTGTAGTTGGGGTGCTTCGCACCCCAACTACAACATAAATGCATAATTTCTGATAAAGTAACGCTCCAGTTTGCCTGAAGGGCTTGCTATCAGGCGTCTTTGCCGTAGTATCCATGAATGAAAGTAGAAGCGAGCCATTGTAATTGAAAAAAGTTTTTACTCTTTCAAGAAACACGTCTGTTTCTTGTAATACAGCACAGAATAAATAGCATAAGTAATCATATTCATTTGGAGGATAAGCCGTTGTGGTGTGTGCGTTTTACCCGCCCATACGTTAGGCAAAAAGCTGTCCATCTCACAAAGCTTAACCTCAGTTCGGGTTAATGGTGTTTTCGAGTGCCGCGCGTTGCGCGGCACTCGAAAACACTCATTTTGGCGTGCGCAAAGCGCACGCCAAAATGAGCACTTCAGCTTATCCCGAACTGAGGTTAGGTTACTGAGTAGGCAAGGAAATGGGCGGGATAAACCTCCAACCCTTTCCTCGTCTACAGCATTTCCGCTCGGATGAAGTACAAGAGGTGGATATGGGGCTTTGTTCCACACTCGTCTCTTGTATTTCGTCAGATTGGAAAGGGCTATAAGTAAATGGTTTTATGTTTAATTAAGTTAAGCTGCTGTCTCATAAAAATGAATGGGACAGTAAGACTTTCAATAGCACTTGAACAGAAACTATTGCGATTGAGATAGCAATCGCTTCAGAAGTTATGAAAATCTGATTTTGGGATAGGAGTGTTTTGACAGTTTCGTATGTTTAGTCATTAAAAACGCTCCCAACTCAAACTAACACTAAGAAACGTTGATTTTCAATCTGCACAATGCTTTGCAATTATCAACAACACTCTGTTTACAAAGAATTGATTTTTTTTTATAACCGTGATTTAGTCAGGAAGTTTGGGAAACCTAGAAGTGCTGTTCTTAGTAAAGCGCTACCAAATCCTTTGGGTATCTTTGAGATTTTATTGGAAACCTCTGAGGAAAAAATCTGTTCCTGCATCCTCACTTCCAGAGTTTCAGTATTGCCGAAATCTAAGTTATGGACGTCTTCCATCAGTCCGTTTGGCCAGTTCCATTTCCCCGTGATTCAGGGGGTTTAAGGCTGCCTCTCATGTCCGTCTTCCAAAAAAATCTGTCCTCTCCCCTCGGCTCGAACTTTCAGCATCGGACTATGACATCGGAGCAAGCGGCCGTGACAGCACCCTTATATATGACGCTGAGTCGAGCGGGGATAGTGCTGGCAGCTACTCCCACAACAGCCGCGCATTTAGGTTTTGCAACATCCCATCTGATTGGGATGTCATTTCTGGATTTACTGTTGCATCGCGATCGCCTATGGCTTGCACGAAGCTTAGAGGCACTGGATCTTGAACCCGTCCAGTCATCGGTCACCCTACAACATAAAGATGGTTTCGGCTTAAGGGTAGAGTTAGCCCTTCAGGCGATGCAGGGCTTGGAAGATGCTGAGACCGTTTTGGTGGCACTCACTCCCGTTCACATACCGCATGATGCTTCTGTCGCCTCAGTAAACAGCTCAGAGCACCATCATCGATTTGTTTCCCAAATCGCTGTTGAATTTTCTCGCCATATTCGTCATAGCTTAGACCTGCATGAAATCTTGACGGCGGCGGTTAATCAAGTACAGGCCATTTTGGGGGCCGATCGCGTTCTTATTTGCCGTATTCATGATGAGAACGCAGGCACCGTTTTGGCAGAAGCTTGCCCCAGTGCAGAATTCAGCATCCTGAATCAGGACTCAGAGTATCAACAGTTTCCTCCAGAATGTCTACAACTCTACAAACAAGGTATTTCCCAGGTTATTGGCTCGATTGATGAAAGTGGTGAGAGCTGTCCAACCTGCTTCCTGAATAATCAGGTACAGGCGAAATTGGTGGTGCCCATTCTTCAACGGGCAGAAGCACAGCGGGGAGAGTTATGGGGATTGCTTGTCGCTCAGCAATGTACGACATCGCGAACTTGGGAAGCATGGGAAATTGATTTGATCAGCCAATTGGGTGGACAGTTAGAGATTGCTGTCTCTCAGTCAGAGTTGTATCAACAGGTGCAGCGGCTTAACACAGAGCTAGAGGATCAAATCCGGTTGCGGATGGCTCAACTGCAACAGGCCTACGATTTCGAAGCGACATTGAAGCGCATCACCGATCGCGTTCGTGACAGCCTTGACGAAGATCAAATTCTCCAGGCTGCGGTACGGGAACTTGCTACCGTTACCCGAGTAGCGGGTTGTAATGCAGCAATTTATGACTTGCAAAAGGGCACCTCAACAGTGCGCTATGAGTACACCACAACCGATTTGCCTTACCATGGCCGAGTGATTCAGCTCGATGCTTTTCCGGAAGCCTACACCACACTACTAGCAGGCCAACCAACCCAATTCTGCTCGCTGATGCCCAATCCTATTCGTGGAACGGTGGCAACACTGGCGGTGCCAATTCTGGATGACAAAGGGGTGCTGGGTGACCTTTGGCTGGTGAATGACAAGGAATATGCCTTTAGCGAACAAGATATTCGCCTGGTGCAACAGGTGGCAAACCAGTGTGCGATCGCCATTCGTCAGGCTCGCCTTTACCAGGCTTCCATGGCTCAAGTACGGGAGTTAGAGCGGCTCAATCAACTCAAGGACGATTTCCTGAGTACGGTGTCCCATGAGCTACGCACGCCCATGTCGAATGTCAAAATGGCCATTCAAATGCTAGAGATTCTGCTTCAGCAGACGGGTATGATGCTGGGCAATGAGGCCCGAATCGATCGCTATTTGAAGATTCTCCATGAGGAATCCCAGCGGGAAATCAACCTGATTACAGACTTACTCGATCTTTCCCGTTTAGATTCTGGAGCCGATACGGTGCAGATTGGCACACTCGATCTGTCTCAGTGGGTACCCCAGCGGATGCGAGTGTTTGAGGAGCAGGCCCGTACCCATCAACAAACGCTGGTCGTGCAGTGTCCGCCTACTCTGCCCGTGGTCACCACCGACAACTCCAAACTGGAGCGCATTTTAACAGAACTGCTCACGAACGCGTTCAAATACACTCCCTCTCAGGAGACGATTACCTTACAAGTGCAAGATGTGCAGGAGGATGGACGGGCGATCGCCCTCCGCCTTAGCGTCACGAACACAGGGGTTGAAATCCCACAGGACGAACAGGAACGGATTTTTGAAAAGTTCTACCGCATTCCCAATAACGACCCCTGGCAGTACGGGGGGACAGGGTTGGGGCTAGCCCTGGTGAAGCAAATGGTGCACCAGTTGGGAGGCCGCCTTACCCTCGAAAGCGGCCAGAACCAAACTTGCTTTGCCTTTGAGCTGCCCCTCTACCTGCGGCTGAATGGGAAGGACGAGAATCGGCCTAATGCGCCTGTATGGCCTGAAGTACCGCCACAATCACCTCTGGCGCTACCTGATCGGTAACTTTGGCCTCTCCAATGCGGGTTGGAAGAACGAAGCGTACTTTTCCGCCTTCCACCTTCTTATCGGATTGCAGAGACTCCAGGATCGCGTCGATGCTAATTCCAGCCGGTACCTGGGTCGGTAAGCCTGTTTTTTGAATTAGGGCCAGTTGGCGCTGGGTTTCTTCTTCTGTCCAGAGGCCACAGGAGACGGCGATCGCTCCTGCTGCCACCATACCGATAGCGACGGCTTCCCCATGATTCACTAAACGATATCCGGTAAGGCTTTCAATAGCGTGACCAATGGTGTGGCCGTAGTTCAAAATGGCCCGCAAGCCGGATTCTTTTTCATCCTGGCTGACCACATCTGCTTTAGCCTGGCACGAGCGAGTCAGGATCGTCTGCAACAGCTCTGCAGTTAGGTAGCGGAATTGATCCAGTCGGGGCTGCCGCTCCAACTGCTCGAACAAATCCGTGTCCCAGATAATGCCGTACTTAATGACTTCGGCCATGCCTGCTCGGAACTCACGGGGGGGAAGAGTTTTGAGTACGTCGGGATCAATCAACACCAGACGGGGTTGATGAAACGCACCAATCAGGTTTTTCCCTTTGGGGTGATTGATCCCCGTTTTGCCGCCAATGGATGCATCGACCATCGCCAGCAGAGAGGTTGGAACCTGTATAAAGCGAATACCCCGTAACCAGGTGGCCGCAGCAAAACCTGCCATGTCCCCAATCACGCCACCTCCCAGCGCGACGATGGTCGACGATCGCTCTAATCGGTGCTCTAGCGCGGCATCGTAAATCTTGTGTAGGGATGTGGGGGTTTTGAATCGCTCACCGGGTGGGATTAGGCATGTGGCGACTTCGAATCCGGCTTGAGTGAGTGAGGCGATCGCCCGCTCTCCGTAATGTTTGAAAATCGGTGGGCTGGATACCAACAACACCTGCTTGCCTAATTTCAGGGGTTGCATCCAATGGCCCAGATGATCCAAGCCACCGGGGGCGATCGCAACCTCGTAGGCGTGACCCGGCACGGGCACTGGAATAACCGATTTCATGCCTCTTCCTCTATGTAAAACGCAAAGATTCTACTTATCGTAGCCTCTTGGGAGGATGCTACGGCATTCGTAGAAGATCCCCTCCGAACTCTTTACGGAGGGATGAACTTTGCTCAAAAGCCATGCTTAAGAGAGGGATGATCGATAACGCTTCAAACATAAACTGCCTAACCAAACTGCGAAGGCCATATATCGCTGTAGCCATGTTTGTCAGGACAGAAAGAGTAAGGCGGCGCAACGCGCCGCCTTACTCTTTCTGTCCTGACAAACATGACTAGGAGGCTGCGGCTTAAGTTCGCGACCTATGTTTTGGTATGGGGTGCTTTGCACCCCATACCAAAACATGATTGATGAATTTCCGCCGCCGCGTACTAGGAGGATGGTTGTCGATCCTTTATAGCGCTGTGCGGGTTGATTAAGTACGGTGGTGTGGAGCACGAAGTGCTCCACACCACCGTTGCTGCACTTAACGCACTTGCACATTGCTATAAGTATGGCTTTTGAGCAGAAAAAAACCTCTGGCGATCGCCAGAGGAGGTCAGGAGAGGGAAACTGAAAGGTGCCTTGGGCGGATTAAACCCCCTCAGGGAAATGGGCTTAGCCCAACCACTCCAGCACCGCTTCGTCTTTGGTGTTGGTACGGCGCTCGGGGGTTTCGCGGTTGAACTTCATATGGATGGCGCGGGTCTGTTCGCCATCGGCGGCCACCGCCATGATGGGGTAGTCGATCAGGCCATCCTGGAAGGACATCTGGAAGCGGAAGGTGCCATCGGGATTGAGCTTGATGGGCTGACCTCCGATGGTAACAGTGGCATCCGGCTCAGTGGCACCGTACACAATCAGTTCGGCATCTGCTACCAACCAGAACTTGCGGGGACGAATGGGGGGAGCCGAGGCGGAGAAGCCCAGACCGTAACCCGACATGCCAATACCCGAGAAGTTGGGTGCGCCCATGGC
Source organism: Leptolyngbya sp. FACHB-8 (assembly GCF_014695575.1). Lineage (GTDB taxonomy): Bacteria > Cyanobacteriota > Cyanobacteriia > Elainellales > Elainellaceae > Vacuolonema. The sequence goes on from NZ_JACJOO010000037.1 coordinate 9,138, forward strand.
TCCAGGGATAGCTCCAGGAGCAGCCCCAGCCCACATACCCATACCAGATGCGAAGACGTAGGAACTCATGGTTTCCAGTGCAGCGCCGGAAGTCATCTGGGCTGAACCGTAGAGGGCACCAGGCCCATAGGCAGCAGCTCCAGCTCCGTACTGCATTGAGCCGGCTACATGCTGGACCGACCCGGCTACATGCTGGACTGACCCGGCTACATGTTGAGCTGAGCCCGGAACATGCTGCCCCGAACCCGGTACATGCTGCATGGAACCATAGAGCGAACCTGCAACCCGTTGAGCTTCGGCGTCTTCTGCCATGCCGAAGATGCGGCTGTAGATGGCATCACTAACGGCAGATGCCTTCTGCCCAGGAGGCACCAGCTCCAGGAAAGTCTTACCACGCAGGTCTTCTTCCCAACCCACGTTGATGAACTGCTCATCCATCCAATCAGAGGGATAAACGGGTGGAACGTGCATGGGTTCAGAGCGAGCCAGCATCAGCCAGCGGCCATCAGCGGCGATGTAGCCGATTTCCAGCAGATAGTCGCGATCGCTTACGGGCACTGGCAAATACCATTCCCGTGCTAGCTCATCGCATTCGTACTGCTGAAGGCTATGGGGTCGCTGATAGTTGGGATTGATGTCGGTGACGTCGTAGAAGCGCAGAGCCAGACGAATACCACCCTGACGGCGTAGTGCTTCCCGGTGGCTGTTGGGAACATCCCAGTAGGCATAAGCCCATTGAGGGTCGCGGGGCATCAGCACGATACGGCTGTCACCATAACCATCAGGCAGGTCAGAGAGCGCTTCATCAACGGCAGCCAATTCGCCGCCCGTGAGATCTTGTTGACCAACGTCAAATTTTGCAGCTTCCACAGTTTCTTGAGCGGGTATTGGTTCAGAGGATGGTTCAAGGGATGGTTCAGGGGCAGAGGGAACAGGAGCAGCAGCATCTGCTGGCAGTTGCATAGCCTGAACAATGGCTTCAATCAGCTGCTCTTTCCGCATCCGGCTATACCGAGATACTTCATATTCGCTTGCGACTCGACGCAACTGGCGCAGAGTCATCTCTTCAAGCGGTGGACGTTCTTTTGTCATTAGATTGCATAACCTCTAAATTCACGATGAACCGGGTTCAACCACATCTGACCCTATAGAGGCCCCTGCCAGACGCTTGTCAGTGGGCAGTAGAGTTTTTGGGATCATGGGGATCACTCAGTTAGCTCCATATTGGGCAAAAACCCTCTTTTGGTCAAGAGCACAAATTGTTGTTTTCTGGCCTTTTTACGAGTTTCTGGCCTGATCTGGGATCGAAATATCAAGATTTCATGACATAGCGCTTCAAGGGCATTGCCGTGATCTCATGCAAATATCAAAATTTCCTGACATTTATTGTAACTACGGTGCTTGCGCTTGAATCAGCTACGGTTGTTTTTGTGAAAGCTGTGTGGAGCGCGGCTTTCATAAAAACAACCAGATTTTCAGCGCTTGAAAAGCACTGTAAGGAATGCAGATAGAATAAAACCCGAAATTTTTGTGGAAGGTGTAGCCAAGCTGCGCCTCCCACAAAAATTTCGGGTTTTATTCTGTGCAGGATCCTAAGCGGCAGAAATTAACCCTTCCAATGGCTTTGCGGCACCGTCTAGAACTGGAAGGAGCGATCCTTAAGCCAGAATCGTAAGGGAACCGCCTGACCCTGATTGCCCACCTTGATATCCACCACAAAGGGAGCCGCAGCGATCGCCCCCGCCCCGGGAGGAGCCGTAAGAGGTTGTTGCTGCGCCTCTGAAATATACTGATTAATTTCGTTCCGCTGTTCTTCCGGGATGTAATAGCGTTCCAGGTCGTAGAGAACTTGCCCCATCTGGTACTGGCCATGCAGCGCTACCTGATTATTGGGAAGATGGGTGGGGCGATCGCGGTGAACTGCTACCGGTTGCCAGGGCTGAGGTGGTGTAGTCGTTGTGTCCTTAGGAGCTTCCAGCACGAGGTAAAAATCGGCACCTTTTAAGAACGTGGAACCGTTACGCCATTCTCTATCCTGGGCGGGTATAGCTTCATTCCAACCTGGCAGTTTAGATAGGCGGCTGGGTTCTGATATCTCGTAGCTGAGTGTTACGTAGTAGCCCCGGAACAGATCATAGGGATCGACGGGGGCAGTCTGAAGGGTGACGGTCTGCCCGGTCGTGAGGGTGTGCGTAGCCTGAACCGGAACCCATAAAATCAGCACCGATTGAAACAGCAGAGGAATCCAAAAGGCCCAGCGGGAACGGGCAATACCACGGGGCGATCGCGACGTGAGGGCTGCTTCAGCCTGCTGATTCACGTTGGGTTGCTGAGAGGAATTCAGGTTGCTCATGGGATGCTTTCTTCCGAAGAACTGGGGCCCAAAACCGACGGGCGTTCAAGACTGCGTACATTGCGTTCAAACCAGAGGCCAAATAGAATCACTCCCACACCGCATAGAACGAAGGACAGAGACTTCAGCAGCAGGCCTGTGTCGTACTCCAGCATGCGGCTCAAGATATGCAGAGCTAACAGTACCAGGCCACACCAAAACAGACCTCGATTGGCTTCTGCTAAACCCTCGCGGATGAAGCCGATGGAGAACAGCGCCAAAATAATGTTGATGATAAAGGTGGCGACCGCCCCCAACGGTGACACTCCTACATGCCAAATCACCAGAAACGCCAGAAACCCTAGCAGAAGCAGCATCGTTATATCAGACTGTACCAACCCCCAACGCTGTACCCGGGCTGTCGGGCGGGCCAGGTAAGCCCAGCTAGCCAGGGTGATAAGGATCAAAATCAGGATGGTCGGGTTAAGCCATAACCCATAGCCAGCCCCAAACCAATAGCTAAGTTGCAGACCCAGGGAGGGCCGGTCGATGGTGTTGGCCCATACCCAATTAAATGAGGCCAGATAAGTGAAGGCCACAAGATAAACGATCGCCAACCCCTGTGCCAGCGATCGAAACCAGCGGTGTTGAGGGAGTGGCTGGCGGACGACTGACCACCAAAGATAGTCATCGTAGCTCCAGAGCAACGCGGGCGGCAGGATTAGCACCAGAGTGAGCCAGAGCGCTGGGGCATCGGGAAAGCGCTCGGCCAGATCGGCAGCGGCGGTGAAGAAGGAGGTGATGAGGGCGATCGCTCCCAAAGCGAAGACGACGCGTGATCGGGTTCGATAGGCCAACCAGGTGTACACAAACGCCGCAAATAAAGGCATCCCTTGAAACAACACCGTCAGCCCCAGTGAACCACTCCAGTTACCGGGTTCGATAAACCCTGACCAATAGCCAACTCCCAGCAACAGCATCGCCAACAGACTGAGGGACAGCAGCCGTAGCCCGAAGGCCATGGCTAATACTCCCAAACCCCATACCAGAAATAACTGATAGGCTGCACCGCCGATGTGAAACATCTGGCTACCCAGAGCCAAGTTTGCCCCCATAAGCAGGCCACCCAACAACAAAAAGCCGGTACCGAGGCGTTGCTGCCAACTCTGACGGCCTGGAATGACTCCCGGTCGTGTCCAGAGCCAATAACCCAGAATGTTGGCCCCCAGAAACACAGTCAGCAGCAGGGTCAGCTTGAGGCTGCGAGGGATAGCCTGCCAGTTGGCCGCCACAAAGGTGATGACGCCTAGCCCTAGTAGGATGCTGCCCAGACCAATCAGGGTGACAATGAAGCGATCGCGCGCTGACGTCTCTAACCGCTCAAATTGATACAGGTTCGCTAGCTGCTCATACTGGTCAGGGCTAATCAGCCCGCCCCCCTGCCATTGTTGAGCTTCCTGTCGCAGTTGCCGCCGAAACTTTTCCGATGCCATGTATTACTCCTACGCTACGCACGAGCCGTAGCTTGCTTTTATGGTGAATGGAGTTAGCTCATGTGTCGCACGGTGCTAACAAATTGCAAGGCAGAGACAGGACGGAATCTGAATTGGCTTTAATGCTGTAAAGAAACTTAAAATTTGTGACAGTTGTTTTATTGCTATTGCCTGGATGGTTAGGGCATGCAGAAGCAGTAAGAGCTTTGCCCCTACTGCTTCTGCATGCCCTAACCATCCAGTTCAAGGCTATCAGTCCTGTTTCTGACCTCAGTTCGGGATAAGCTGCAGTGCCCATTTTGGCGTGCGCAAAACGCCCTTAACCCGAACTCAGGTTTTCTACAGCTCTGAACCCTTGTGGTCGAGGCACTACATATAGTGCCTCGACCACAAGGGTTCAGGAGTTTGGTTTGCATTCCTACTGAGGCTTAACGATTGGGTTTGGGCGGCGATTGAGGAGACCTTGTGCCAGCTGATGAATTGGTTGGCTTGGCTGGAGCCGGAGTATCTGGCTGAAGCCGGTGCCGCCCGTTTCGGACCACCCGCAGCATGTCCGTAAACTGCATTTCCAGGTCACCCAGAACGCGATCGGCGTAGAGATCGGCCCCCGATTGGATTTCAGCGCACTCAGCCATAGCTCGCTGGCGCATTTCTTCTAATTCTTGTTGGGCTTGCCGGCGCATACGCTCAATTTCCATGAGGGTTTGCTCCTGGGCCTCTTCGCATTCCTGCTGGACACGTTGGCGAACCTGTTTGATCTCCATCTCGGCCTGACGGATTAAACCCATCTCATCAATGATTTGGGCAGCTCGTCGCTCGGCCATCTCAATAATTTCCTGGGCATACTGTTCAGCCTCTAGCAGGATCTCTTCCTTCTCTTGCAGGATTTTGCGAGCTTCCTCGAAGGCCGTAGGAAGGTTTACCTGCACCACTTCCAACTGCTCTAGCAACTGGTCCTCGTTAACCAGCGTCCGGTTAAATAGACGCGGGCTATCGAGCAGCATTTCCTCAAGCTTTTCCAGCTCCCGTTGGATGTCGACGCGTCCTACCCGTGTGGCATCCTCTCCCCGTGAGGTTCCACTGCTGTTGGGGCTGGCTCCATTGCGGTCTGGGGTAATGCGGTTGGAAGTGTCTTCGCGTAGCATTGGTGGATGTCTCGTGCAACGGGATGAGGGACAAGGTGATCCACTGGACCACCAAATTTGGCAATTTCTTTAACCAGACTGCTGCTCAAGAAGCTGTATTCCGTTGAGGTCGCCAGAAAAAATGTTTCAACTTCATCGGACAAAGTGCGATTCGTATGAGCCATTTGCAGCTCTTTCTCGAAGTCGGAGAGAACACGCAAACCTCTCAACAGCACGTTAGCCTGGCGCTTTCGCGCATAGGTGATGGTCAGCCCATGGAAACTATCAACCTCGACATTCGGAAGATGGTGCGTAGATTGACGAATCTGCTCGATCCGTTGCGGAACGGGAAACAGAGGCGTTTTAGTGGGGTTGGTCATGATGACCACGATCACCTGATCAAAGAGCTTGCACCCCCGCTCAATGATATCCAGGTGCCCGAGGGTAATCGGGTCAAAGCTACCGGGATAGATGGCAATCACGCCTTCAGCTTAGAGGGATATAAAAACGACGAAATGATTATACCGGAACGTTTTTCTTAGACCTTAAACTCTCATGTTAGGAGAAAAAAGCCTGGAACAAAACAGTAAGCCGTTATCTTAACAGGCAAATGAGCCCCTGAGGATTTTCCTTTCTATTTTCGCGTCTTTTGCAAATCCTGGGTGATATTTACTCCTGCGTCGAGTCGTTGCCCACAGGAGTGGGGGGTGGGGGCGGAGCGTCCACAAACCGGACTCAGGTTCGATACTTCCAGTAAAGGATGCGAGAATATCAGACCGTGGGGGCGATCGCCCCAATACTCTCGTGTGTGATGGAAGGAACCGATGCCTAAACTGGTAGTTGCGACCGGAAACCCCGGCAAATTAAAAGAAATGCAGGCCTACCTCACTGATCCCAACTTGCCCTGGGAGTTGGTGTTGAAACCCGCTGAGATAGACGTCGAGGAAACCGGTGAAACCTTTGCTGAAAACGCGGTGTTAAAAGCGTCTCAAGTGGCACAGGCAACGGGGGAATGGGCGATCGCGGATGACTCAGGCCTGATGGTCGATGCTTTAGGAGGCGCACCCGGAGTTTACACCGCCCGTTATGGGAAGACGACGGCTGAGGGAATTCAGCGGGTGCTGACGGAGTTAGGAGATCGCCCGGATCGGGGGGCACAGTTTGTGTGTGCGATCGCGATCGCTCGTCCCAACGGAGAAATTGCACTACAAACCGAAGGCATCTGTCGTGGGGAGATTACTCACACTCTCCAGGGTGAGGGGGGATTTGGTTATGATCCCATTTTCTTTGTGCCTGAACATGGCATGACCTTTGCCGAAATGCCTGCTGAGGTGAAGCACCCCATTAGCCATCGTGGATTAGCTTTCGCCGCCCTGTTGCCCCAATTGGATGCTTTAGCCGCAGAGGTTTAATCTAAGACGCGTTTTAAAGCTCGCTGGAAGCGTTGTTTTTCGTGCGCGAAGCGCATAAAAAAACAACTTCTACAGGTTCACTCTGGTTGTGTGGTGTGCGAAGCACACCACACAACCAGAAAAGGAGAGGGTGGAGGCAACGCCTCCACCCTCTCCTTTTCCTTACATGTTTGTGACGGCCTAAATAGCTTCCATGTTCACTTCGCCAGTGCGGATACGAACAATGCGATCAACAGGCGAAATGAAGATCTTCCCATCGCCAATCTCGCCCGTACGAGCAGCGGAAATAATTTTGTCTACGACCATATCCACTTGATTGTCTTCGACCACAATTTCCAGCTTGAGCTTCTGCAAAAACTCAACGGTGTACTCAGACCCGCGATAGCGCTCCGTTTGGCCCTTCTGACGCCCAAAACCTCGTACCTCTGAAACGGTCATCCCAACGATGCCCGCATTAACCAGAGCAATTTTGACCTCATCCAGCTTAAAGGGACGAATAATAGCTTCAACTTTTTTCATGTAACGGTTCACTCCTAATCGTTTACCAACCCGCACACCAGCATGACTTGTAACATCGTCCAGGTCGGCTAATTGTAACGGGCACTACCATCTGTCCACAGACACCCCCATATTTTGCCACCCCGGCCTGTTCTACCCAACGATTTCAGCATTAAAATTCTCCAAAATCTTAGGGGTTTTTCCCGACTACACGGGTAAGGTTTACAACCCATGGTCTTCTGGTTCTAAACCTTGTGCCATAGCCCAGTCGGAGCAAGGTGGCAAGGCGATCGCTCTCGACGCGATCGCCATTCTCCAGATATTCCCACGAAAAACCCTCTCATCCACAACAAACTCATTCTGGAGCGTCGTCAAAAAACGAGGAGAACTCTCTCTTTTCCACGCTCTTACCCATTGGCTCACCCACCCCCTCTTACAACCCCTAACCCAGGCAAATTGCCCGGGATTAATCGCCCCTCGTGCAAAGTGGCACCTACAAAAGGATCGTCCTTTAGATTCAGGTGGCTATCGAGATCTAAATGGGTGGCGAAGGGGCCAAGGTGGGCGGCGGCTGTGTTGCTGAGGGTGCTGTCGGAGTAGCAGCCAAACATGAGGTGAAGCCCGAAGGTTTGGGCTGTGTGAACCATGCGTAAGGCTTCGCTGAGGCCACCGGATTTCATGAGTTTGATGTTAATGCCATGGACACAATCGGCCAGTTTGGGAATATCTGCGCGATCAAAACAGCTTTCATCGGCAAACAGGGGTAGGGGAGATTCTCGGTAGAGTTGGGGCAGGTTGTCTTCTTGCCCAACCGGGAGAGGCTGTTCGAGATAGGTGACACCGCGATCGCACAACCAGTGGCTCATGGCGATCGCTTCCTCCAAGGTCCACCCTCCATTGGCATCCACACTCACCTTCGCTCCGGGAGGAACTTTTTCGAGCACCGCCGTAAACATGGCCTGATCCGCATTCACTCCCGCAGGACTTCCCAGCTTGATTTTGATGGCACGAGCATCCACGACCGCCAGCCAATCGACGAGGCGTTGCTGAGCGGCAGCCGGCGTGTTGATGCCGATGGTGACGGAGGTGGGGACGATGCGATCGCGATCCAATCCCCACAACTTCCATAGAGGCAATCCGGCTTTTTTGCCTAACCAGTCGTGCAGAGCTAGATCCAGGGCGTTACGGGCAGCAGAGGGCAGTCTGTGTTGTTGCATCAAGGCTTCGAGGGCCTGGCGTTCGTAGGGGCTGTAGCCTGCTAAATGGGGGGTGAAGGTCTGGAAGGACTGGGCGATCGCTTCTGTGGTCTGCGGTTCTCCCCTGACGGAAAAGGGGGAGGCTTCTCCCCATCCCTCAATACCATCGTGCTCCAGAATGAGCCACAGGTTAGTCGTTTCGGACGTAGTACCCCGGCTGATGGTGAGGGGCACGTGCTTGTGTACGGTAAAGGGTTCGACGCGAATATGCATGAAGCAGCATGGGGAAAATCATTGCTTCTATTCTTACGTTCATTGGGCTTGTGGCAAGGGGAGAGCTTCGCCGCACAACAATTTACGCAGAAAGTCTAAAAGAGAGGTGGGGCAAAGCCCTACCTCTCTTTGGTACAAGCTATCTAGTGATAGCTATAGATCACTTTGAAGTGAGATTACTTTGAGGAACCAGACTTTTCTTCAGCTAAAGACTCGCTGGCGCTGCTGAGCTGACGGCCAACCTTTTGCAGAACACCTTTGAAACCGCGAGGGGCTTCAGATGCAATCTGGGCGGTTTGTTCGCCAACATGAGCCAGGGCTTTGGCAATGGTTTCAGGCTTGGAATTGCCACGGCTGAGAGCTTGCTTCAGGCTCTTCAAGCTATTTGCAACTTCCTTGTACTGTTCTCCCTCAGCTTTGTTGAGCATATTGTACCAGAAGTCGATCGCCCCAACAGCCTGCTCGGGATCCAGAGTTGTGAGTTCGTCTCCTTCGCTCTTCTCAACAATGGTGTCGAGTTGCTCGTGCATTTCCCGATCTTCGGCCTTGGCGATAGAGGTGCCAGCGCTGCGAAGCTGCTTGCTCAAGCGTTGAACCGTTTGCTTTGAGCCTTTTTCGGCTTCTCCAGAAAATTCAGCGGTGCGTTCACCGATTTGAATCAACACTTCACTGATTTCATGGCCGGTGGATTTGTCACTCTTCAGCAACTTCTGCAATTCTTTCAATTCAGCAGCTAATTCTTTGCCGCCATTAATTTTTGATTTGCTCAAAAGGGACTGCCATTGATCAATTAATGCCAGGGCATCTTCGATGGCAATACTGTTGAGATCGCTCTGCAAAGATTCAACCAGTTGATCTAGATTTTGATTTACATCAGTGTCAACTTGATTGGTGTCTTTTTGGTTTTCTGCTTCTTTTTTTGCAGCCATGTGAGAACTCCATGAAGAAATGTAAATATAGGCTTAGCCTATAGAATTCATTTGCTTTTGCCCCTCTGTCAAAGGTGACGTTCTCACATTTCTGACATTCTGCTTATAGATTGGTGACTTGACTAGAACAAACATTTTGAAATAGCCAAAAAACGATATCTTGCTATTCCATTCCGATGACGAAATCTCGTTTTTTGGCTGATTTTAAGTGTGGATATAGCAATACGCATTTAGAATCAGGACGATTATTGTTGGAGAGCCGTGCGCTGTACGGCTCTCCAACAATAATGTGTCTTAACTCGATCGCCTAAGTATAAATTTCATCTTCTCTATTTCATTAGTTCGGACAGTTTTTCTGAAACCCTTGATTTTGCGTGCGCGAAGCGCACGCAAAATCAAGGGTTTCAGAAAAACTGTCCAGAGTATTGCTACTTCTGAGTAAAGGCCCAAACCCCATCCCAATTTTTTGGGATGCCGCGTTCCTGTAGCAGGGCAACCCGTTCCAGATAGAGGATGGCGGTGCGATCGTGCGGATTTACAAAGAGCACTTTCTCTAGCCATTCGCGCGCGGCGGTGGGGTGGCCCAGACGGTAGTATTCCAGGGCGTTTTCGAAGTCGGAGAGAGTTTTTTCTTTGAGCTGACGGATGGGCTCGGGTTCAGCGTCGAAGACTTCATAGATGGCGATCGCCTCCGTTCGGCCCATCACAATGGCGCGATCGAGAAAGCGGGTTCGGTAGTTTTCGGGGTGCTTCAATGCCTTCAGCACATTCTCCGAGATGATCAGGGAAACACCATAAAACTTGGTTAACCCCTCCAACCGAGAGGTGAGATTGACAATATCAGAGAGGGTATCGGCCTGCATCCGGTTGTGTTCGCCCACAATGCCCACCATCACGTGGCCCATATGAATGCCCATGCCGATCGCGATGGGTCTGCTCCCATTGGCTTCAAGTTCCTGGTTAAATGCCTCTAAATAGCGGAGTTTGGTAATGCCTGCACTAACCGCATCATCGGCGGCATCGGGAAACACAGCCATCATTCCGTCGCCCAGGAATTTGACGATCACCCCATTGTGATCACGGATCGCAGGCGATACCCGCTGCAGATAAGCGTTGATGAAGTTGAAGGTAGCCTGCGGGCTCATCTTTTCAGAGAAGGTGGTGAATGACCGAATATCCGAAAACATGATGGCCATTTCTTTGCTGACGTGATCGCCTAATTCCACATCCGTCACCGCATCTTTGGCGAGGAATCGGAGGTATTCGGATGGGAAGAAGCGAGAGAAGGAGTTCCGCTGAACTTCGAGCGTGTTGAAAGAGGTTTTGAGTTGCTGGGTCATCAGGTTGATGGACTCAGCCAGTTGGCCCAATTCGTCGGTGCGATCCAGATCTACCTTGCGCTCCCAGTTGCCGGTAGCAATGTCTTTGACGGCAGCATTCAGCCGCAGAATGGGAGAGGTTACCCAACGGGTGAGGGCAACGCCGGTGAGGAGGGCGATCGCCAATGTCACCAGACACAAGGCAAACGTAGTGCGGGTGTTGACATCAATCTCTGCCATAAAATCTGACTCGGGCACCACCACTACGATGAGCCAATCCAACCCAAACCCATCTTTAAAGGGCAGTACTTCTAAATATTGTTTTTTGCCGTTGAGCTTGAATTCGAGTTGTTGAGCCTGACCAATGGAGTCGAACCCATTAAACTGCTCGAGTAGATAGCGGGCCGAATTCTTAACCAGAGGATTGCTACTGTCGACAGCTTTCAAAAACTTGGCGTCTTCTTTTTCCCCAATCATCAGGGGTTCGCTAGTTGAACTGGAGATCAGATGTCCCTGCCGATCCAGCACAAAGGCTTCACCAGATTTGCCAATTTCCAGGTTGCTGAGGAAGAGGCGAAACTCCTCGGGTAGAACCACATCAGTGCCACAGACCCCGAGAAGTTCGCGACCTGTGCGATCGTACACGGGAAGACTGGCGGTGACGTTGGGCAGCCCTGTCGTAAAAGCGATGTAAACATCCGTCCAGATGGCCCGTTCTGTGGAAAGGGCAGCAGTGAACCAGGGGCGCGTGCGAGCATCGTAGGGCTTTTGAGCTTTGTAGAGCCAATGCATTCGACTACCCCGAGCATTCAAGCTGTAATAGTCACGAATGAATTGATTGGAGCGATTGCCATAAGAGAGTTGTAACTCGCCTGTTTTGGGATCGCGGAGTACGCCAAAAAACTCCCCATTTTGGGCGCTGCCACAGTACACAAAGGCGATCGTGGGATATATCTTCATCTGTTGGAACATGGCGTTTTCGCCTTTGGTTGCTCCAACAACATCCAGCTCTCGATAGGTGTAAGCACTGGCATTGAGGCGGTTAATGGCATGGGGGGCACTAAAGTAGCCCTCTAGCTCCCGTTTGATCCGAGCGGATAGCTCACTACGCAATTGAGAGGCGAGATTTTGAACTGCTTTTTGGCCATTGTGGAAGGAAAGATAGCCAACCAACCCTACGGAACCGATGAGCTGTAACAAAACTGGAACCGTGAAGATGATGCGTAGGGGCTGATCTTTGGTGGATTGACGCAACAGTCTCTTAACAGGCGGAGTTGTCATGGGGGGCACTCACGTCCTAAACAAAACGCAATTTATAACAACTTGAGGCTGTGAAATTTGAATGAGAATAAACAGCCTACTAACACAGAGGGCTTAACATTAATTCTTTCTAATGAGAGAAATAAATGCCCGGATATTTATTAAGGACTGTATGCTGAAATCGCCAAATGACATCAAGTATTGAGACTTCAAGGGAGATTGCGAGACACTGTAAGTGGACTCGTTGGTTATTGTAAGGGTTCAGAAGTTGATAGAGAAATTCCCGAGATGTTGTAGATGTAATCCCATTGCTTTTATCTTTATTGTCGAGCCATTTTCCTCAAAAATCATGACGTTAATATAGTCTTCTTGTTAACGCAGGGTTGTTGATAACACTTTTATGATCTGCCGGTATAAAATTATTATAGCGATGTGCAAGTGCGTTAAGTACAACAACGGTGGTGTGGGGCACTTCGTGCCCCACACCACCGTACTTAATCAACGTGCACAGCGCTATATATGGCTATCCTTGTCTGGATAAGATTGGGTCATGTTTCAAACGTGTGGATGGGGTGACTAAGACTTGCACGCCAAAAGGGCGTTTTCAAGTGCCACACAGTGCGCGGCACTTGAAAACGCCCTTAAACTGAACTCCGCTTACCTACGGGGCGGAGTTTGGATGACTTGTTCAAAGTTGAGGAAGAGGATGGGTGAAGCAGGTGATATTGGAAATAGGACAGGTGGGATCGGTCAAAGGATTATAGGAGAGATCAAGCCAGGTAAGGCGAGAGAGCGATCGCAACCGCCGCGCATTCCTAATCTGATTACGGGCCAAATCCAAACGCTGCAATTCGGAGAGTTGAGCCAGAGGGCGAACGCGCACAATTCTGTTAACGGCTAAGTTCAAGTCCATCAGCTGAGGCAATTTAGCTAATGGCTCAATATCAATAATCTGATTATCGTAAAGGTCGAGGTGAGTCAATTGAGTCAAGCCTGACAATGGTTCCAGGTCGATGATTTCGTTGCTTGATAGATTGAGGTGAGTGAGCTGGCTCAGGTTTGCCAGAGGACGAATGTCATCAAGCAGGTTGTTATCAATGGATAACCCTTTTAGATAGGTGAGATTTGCCAGGGGAGACACATCTGTAATCTGGTTGCTGCCAAGGGTGAGAGACTCCAGGTAGGGTAGGGAAGCGAGAGGACTGATATCGTGTAGATCATTGCCGCCAAGCTTGAGCACTTTCAGTTGAGGCAGAGAAGCAATGGGCTTAATGTCTTGAAGTTTGTTTTCGTGGATATAGAGATCGGTCAGATTCTGAAGGGGTTGTAGTGGGGCCAGATTTATGACCTCGTTAAAAGCCACATTCAACGTGGTTAAGTTGACCAGACCCGACAGTGGGGATAGGTCGTCGATTTGATTGCTGAATAGGTGAAGGCTTTCTAATTGGGTCAACGTCGCCAGGGGAGCAATGTCGGTTAGCTGATTTTGCGATAAGTCCAGATGCCGCAGATGGGGGAGCTGGGTCAGGGGAGACAAATCGGTAATCTGGTTGTCGGCCACATTTAGGCTTTCTACCTGGGTGAGTACCGCTAGTGGTTCAATGCTGCGCAGTTGTAGAGAGGGCAGGTTCAGGGTGGTTTCGGTGCCCAAGGTTTCGGCGGCGATCGCACAATCCCCTGACTCAAACCGCCCTAACATTCGCTCGATGGTGTACTGAGCATCGGAAGAGAGGCGATCGCGCCCCTCACACAACTCACGGAATGCTGTAACGGGGTCCTCAGAGGATTCCTGGGCGATCGCCGGGGTAACGGTTAGAAGTGTCAGAGCGATCGTTGACCCGATAAACCATCGATTCATGTCAGGGTATCCTCAAAACGGTTGGGGGTAGGGAGGGTGGGTGGACTAGAACTGGCAGGTTCCATTGGACAAGGGACAGGTGCGATTGCGAATGAGGTTGCCCGTAACCTCCAACGATTGCAGTTGGGTGAGCGATCGCTATTCTTATTTAGGTAAAGAAGGATACTAAAGCCTGCTTTGACTTTCCGGTGAAACCTGTTGAATTGTATTAAGATCTCTAATTTTTACTCTTGCAAAATAATAACCTTGCATAAGGACTCTCTATGAGAAGAGTTACAAAAAATTCTGAATTCAGTGGATCAGTGGCAAGTAAGTGTCATTTACTTAGCAATAAGGTGTCAGCATAATCACGGATAAATCAGCGATGTCCCATCTCAAATCTCTAAAAGTTCGCACACACACCCATCACCATTCTCGTTAAAACGTAGGACTTGAAAAGCCCTTTTGAAAGCCGTGCTACGCAGTTTTGAACGAAAAAGTGGTAGTTGGCGATTCCGAAGGGATCGCTAACTTTCAAGGCTATGAAGACAAAGAGAATGGGGAGCGTAACGCGCAGTAACCCTTTATATGAGGCTGTTAAAGAAGAGATATTAAGTTGGGATGAACTCTTAAAGGTCCTAACTCAGAAAATTCTCAGATGTCGGTATTTTTAAAGTCACCCATCTTGATGCCCACAAGCTTGGTGTCAAAAATTACTGCATTCATTCTCCTACTGCTATGTCAAGCACAACTCATCAAGTGCCCAGTATGACGGTCAATACGGGTGTTCCCGTAGCCCAAAATACATGGGTAACCGTTACCAGCGCGATGCTGCAAATTAGTGACACCGACACGCCTGCGGATCAGCTGATTTATACCATTACCCATTTGCCTGTGAATGGTCTACTGCAACTGAATGGGCAACAGCTTAGCGTTAATAGCAGTTTTACCCAGGATGACATTAATCAAGGTCGGCTGATCTATTTTCGAGGAAGCAGCGCTGAGAGCGATAGCCTTGGTTTTGCCTTTACCGATGGCGCTCAGGAGATGATGTACCTGGGCCAAACATTAGAAGGCTCTAGCACCTCCTTTTCAGCGACTGGACGATACGTAACTTTTGCATCCAGCGATAGTAGTTTGGTGAGTGGCGACACGAACCAGTCTGAAGACATTTTTGTTTATGACCGCTACACGAAAACTTACAGCCGCGTTTCACTGGGCTTAAATGGATCGCAAAGCAATAGTAATTCCGGTAGCCCTTCTATTTCAGCGGATGGACGATATGTAGCTTTCTGGTCGTTATCTAGCAACTTGGTGGAGGGAGATACAAACGGAATCGAGGATGCTTTCCTGTACGATCGCCAAACAGGTGAAACGATCCGTATCTCATTAGATGCCAATGGTAATCAGCTTTCTGACTATACCTTTGGTACCATTATCTCGGCGGATGGGCGCTATATTGCATTCTCTTCTTTTGCGAACAATCTTGCGCCTGGGGAGGATATTAACCGGAATTTCGATGTTTTTGTCTATGATCGTTTGACGCAGCAAAATACCCGTATTTCCGTTCCCTTTAATGGAATTGCTGAACCATCAACCTATTCACGTTGGCCGCGCCTCTCGGATGATGGCCGCTATATTTCATACTTTTCGACAGCGACGAACATCGTTCCAAACGATACCAATAATCAAGGAGACATCTTCGTTCTCGATCGCCAAACTGGAGAAACAACCCGAGTTTCTGTTGCCTCTAATGGCACCCAAAATACGGGCCAAGTGAGCCCAGCAGAAATGTCTGGTGATGGACGTTATGTTGTGTTTAGTTCCTCCGATGGAACATTGGTGAGTGGAGATACCAATGGTGCGATCGATATCTTCCTGCACGACCGGGTTATTGGCGAGACCAGCCGGATTTCAATGGGGACACAAGGAGAACAGGCCAACGGTAACTCTCGCCTGCCTTCCATTTCCAAAGATGGGCGTTATATCACCTTTGTCTCTAATGCAACCAATTTGGTGGCAGGTTCCTCCACCTCCTTGGGCAATGTCTACACCTACGATCGCCAAACCGGAAAAACAACGGTTATTGAAGGCAGTTACATTGCTAATCCTGCCGGTTCTCCACTGAACTGGGCTAATCCGGCTCCCTTTCTACAGCCTGAGTTGTTTGATTCCGAAATCTCTGCTGATGGTCGTGCTGTTGTTTTTTATTCCAGTTATGCCAATGTGCTGGGAGACGGCGCGGACAAACCACCCGGAATTTACCTTTACTCCCCGAGATTCTTCAATGGCAGAACGGTGTTGGGAGGAGACTTTACCAACACCGCACCAATTCTACGGCAGGGAATTGTGGATGCATGGGCTGCGGGAGACAACTTTTTCCAGTACACGATTCCGGTCAATACCTTTACGGATTCGGATGCGGGCGACGCTCTGAGCTATCGTGCCTCTCTTGCAGATGGTAGTACGCTTCCCACGTGGTTGCAATTCAACGCTCAAACCCTGACCTTTAGCGGAACTCCGACGAGTGCCGATGCAGGCTTTCTCAATCTGCAAGTAACGGCAACGGATACAGCGGGTGCTACGGCTACTGACTCCTTTGTATTAGAGATTTTGAGCTCTAATGCACCGCCTATCGTGGTAGCCCCCAACAAACGGCAAACGGTCATTGAAGATGAGTTTTTCTCCATGACCATTGCGGATATTTTTAGAGATGATGATGCCAACGATGTTTTGGTTTACAGAGCAGTTCTAGAGAGAGGTGCTCCACTTCCTCAGTCGCTCACTTTCGACCCCACAACAGGCCAAATCAGCGGTACGTTTTCCAATGCCTATGTCGGTTTTCGAAATGTGTTCGTCTCAGCCACCGATCGCTTCGGCAGAACCACTAGCACCTCGCTCCTATTAACGGTTACTAACAGCAACGACGCTCCAACATTGACCCAGGCGATCGCCGATCAGTCGGCCACCCTAGGGCTGCCATTCTTTTTCGCCCTGTCTAACACTACCTTTCAGGATATAGATGCTGGTGATATTCTCACGTACAGCGCCACCCTGGAAGACGGCAGCCCTCTTCCCTCCTGGTTAACGTTTAACCCAATAACGCGAAGTTTCATCGGTACACCCACCAGCGGCGATACTGGCAATCTTCAACTAAAAGTGACAGTGAGCGATCGCGCAGGAGCCTCAATCAGCGATGTCTTTGGCCTGTCAATAACAAGCAATACGCCTCCAACCCTAGACCTTGCCATCGCGGACCAATCCGCGACTGAAGATGCGCCGTTTTCATTCACGATTCCCATTGGCACATTTCAAGATGTCAATATAAACGATGTTTTGACTTACAGTGCAACCCTGGAAAATGGTCAACCCCTGCCCTTATGGCTGAGCTTTGATGCTTCAACGCTGACTTTTAGTGGTACCCCAACAAATACCGATGTGGGCACCATTAATGTGCAAGTACGAGCCACCGATCGGGCAGGAGCCTTTGTCAGCGATGTGTTTGCCTTGGCGATCGCTAACACGAACGATGCCCCTGTTGCCCATAGAGATCAGATTGTTTTTGCACAGAACCGTAATCTGCTCATCTACAAATCCAGGCTTTTGCAGAATGATTACGATATGGATCCGGGCGATCGTATTACCCTTTCATCTGTGGCAAAGCCTCGCAATGGTGCCTTGATGAAGGGCAGCAACGATGCTCATTACATCTATGTACCCTATAGCTCTGGGGCGGATCAATTTGCTTACACCATTCGGGATCAGTACGGTGCGACGGCAACATCTGTCGTGGATCTGGTTGTCAGGGTTTTACCGGCATCCCTTGCTGGAACAGCCCGAGCCGATCGCCTCGTCGGGAATGGTCAAGAAAATGGAATTCAAGGTCTTGGCGGTGATGATGCGTTGTTGGGTGCGGGTAACCCTGATGCTTTGTATGGTGGGTCAGGGAATGACTCATTGGATGGGGGAAGTGGCAACGATATTCTGGTTGGAGGGCAAGGGCAAGATAACCTTGTAGGCGGCACTGGAGCCGATAATTTGGTGGGGGGTGCAGGTCGCGATCGCCTAACAGGTGGTACTGAGCAAGATCTTTTTCACCTGGCCGCTCCCAACACTGGATCGAGCGATCTGATCACCGACTTCCATACTGGAGAAGACCGATTGCTGGTTTCCCGAACAGATTTCCGCTTCAACCATGCCCTGGGCAGCCTTGCTCGTGGATATTTTGCGGTTGGGACCCGAGCAATGCGGAGTGGCGATCGCTTCATCTACAACCCCGGAAATGGAAGACTGTTCTTTGATGCAGATGGAACGGGTCGCATGGCTCAGATTGAGATTGCACAGTTGCTCAACCGACCAACCCTCACGGCATCCAGCTTAGCTGTCATGGCTTGATAGATTCGCCCTCCGATAGCAAACTTAGGAGGTTTCTGCATAAGAATTTACCCAGAATGTTGGTGCTTTGCCCGCTTCGCGGGCAAAGCACCAACATTCTGGGGGTAATTCCATTACTGGAAATCTCCTTAGAACCCTTATTTTGTTGCGACAAAACAACGACGAAATAAGGGTGCTTGGTTTTACTGTGCCAAGGTGTCGTATAGCCTTACACAATTGAGTTAGGGGCGGGCACCGTGTAATTACGGTTAAACGAGCGGCTTCTTAAGCTGGGATGAATTCTTGAAAACTACGGCTTTAGAAATTTTTAGATCTCGGTAATTTAAAGTTACCTATCTTGGTGCCTACCTGGGTTGGTGTTAGAAACTACCGCATTTATTCTCCTACTGCTATGTCCAGCACAACCAACCAAGCGCCTGAGTTAACCGTAAATACAGGTATTTCAGCAGCTCAAAACGAATGGGTCACTGTTACCAGTGCGATGCTGCAAGTCAGCGATGCAGATACCTCTCCAGAACAACTGGTTTACACGATTACCCATTTACCTACCGGTGGTTTACTACAACTGAATGGGCAGTTGCTGAGTGTTGATAGCAGTTTTACCCAGGATGATATCAATCAAGGTCGGCTGACCTATTTTCGCGGTAACAGTGCTGAGAGTGAAAGCTTAGGTTTTGTTTTCACCGACGGCACTCAAGAGATGCTGTACCTGGGCCATGTATCAAATGGTTCCAGCACTTCCTTTTCTGCGACTGGGCGGTATGTGGCCTTTGAAGCCGATGACAGCAGTTTGGTTCGTGGTGATACGAATCAGTCTCAGGATGTCTTTGTTTATGACCTCTATACAAAAACCTACAGCCGAGTTTCGCTGAGTTCTAGTGGAATTGAAGGCGATCGTATGTCTGGCAGCCCTTCTATTTCAGCGGATGGACGTTACGTAGCCTTCTGGTCGTATGCCAGCAATCTGGTAGAAGGTGATACAAACGGGTTAGAGGATGCGTTTCTACACGATCGCCAAACGGGTGAAACCATCCGCATTTCATTAGATGCCAATGGCAACCAGCTGTCTGATGCGACAATCGGCACTATTATCTCAGCCGACGGGCGTTATGTAGCCGTTTCATCTCGCGCGAGTAACCTTGCACCGGGAGAGGATGTCAATCGACATTTTGATGTTTTTGTTTACGATCGCCTCACTCAGCAAAATACCCGTGTTTCTGTTCCCTTTAATGGAATTGCCGATCCATCATTCTTGCACTTTTCACGCTGGCCGCGTATGTCAAATGATGGCCGTTACATTTCATTCTTTTCCACTGCAACGAACATTGTTTCTAATGACACCAATAATCTGCAAGATATCTTTGTTCGTGATCACCAAACTGGAGAAACAACCCGAGTTTCTGTTGCTTCCGATGGAACCCAAAACACAGGTCAAGTAAGCCCGGCAGAGATATCAGGTGATGGGCGCTATGTCGTGTTTAGCTCATCGGATGGAACATTGGTCAGTGGAGATACCAATGGTGCAATTGATATCTTTCTGCACGACCGAGTTACTGGGGAAACGAGCCGAATTTCTATGGGAGGGCAAGGGGAGCAGGCAAACGGTAACTCTCGCCTCCCTTCTATTTCCAAGGATGGGCGTTATGTAAGCTTTGTCTCCAACGCAACCAATTTGGTAGTAGGCTCCTCTACCTCCCTGGGCAACGTCTATATCTACGATCGCCAAACTGGAGAAACAAGGGTCATTGAGGGAAGCTTCATTGAAAACCCGGCTCGTCCCACTCTGGGTTGGTCTAATCCGGCTCCCTTCTTGGATACAGATTTATTTGATTCTGAAGTCTCGATTGATGGACGTGCAGTTGTTTTTTATTCCAGTTATGCCAATGTGCTGAGGGACGGTACGAACAAGCCTTCAGGAGTTTATCTTTACTCCCCACGATTCTTGAATGGCAGAACGGTATTGGGAGGAGAATTCACCAACACCGCACCAACTCTGAGGCAAGAAATTGCCGATACATGGGCTGTGAGAGGTAGTTTTTTCCAATATACGATTCCTGCCAATGCGTTTACGGATCCCGATGGAGGTGATTTTCTCAGCTATCGAGCGTCTCTTGCCGATGGTAGGGCGCTTCCTACATGGCTTCAATTCAACGCTCAAACCCTCACATTTAGTGGAACTTCAGCGAGTGCCGATGTAGGTTTTATTAATCTTCAAATCACGGCAACAGACACGGCAGGTGCGATCGCAACCGACACCTTTGCATTAGAAATTGCGAGCTCTAATGCCCCGCCTGCCGTGGTGACCCCTTTCAAACAGCAAACGGTCATTGAAGACGAGTTTTTCTCCATGACCATTGCGGATATTTTTAGGGATAACGATGCCAACGACTTTCTGGTTTACGAAGCGCGTCTCCAGCCTACTTTTCCGCTTGCCAACTCACTCACGTTCGACCCCAAAACCGGGCAGATCAGCGGTACGCTTTCCAATACTTATGTGGGTTCTCGATATGTGTCTGTGTCAGCAACGGATCGCTTCGGTAGAAGCGCTAGCACCTGGATTATATTAGCAGTCACCAACGTCAACGATGCCCCAACTTTAGTCAATGCGATCGCCGATCAGTCCACTACAACAGAAATCCCCTTTCTGTTCACCGTACCCAGCACTACGTTCCAGGATATCGATCCGGGTGATGCTCTTGTCTATAACGCAACCCTGGAAGATGGGAGTTCTCTTCCTAGCTGGCTTCTGTTCAATTCCACAACACGGAGTTTTACAGGTACACCCGCCAGTGCGCATGTTGGTGTCTTGCAATTAAAGGTGACAGCGAGCGATCGCTCTGGCATTTCCATCAGCGATGTCTTTAACCTGACCATTACGAGCAATACGGCTCCAACCCTGGATAACGCGATTGCCGATCAATCTGCCGCTGAAGATACTCAATTCTCGTTCACAATTCCCAATGGCACGTTTGGAAATACCGATGTAGGAGATGTGCTTACCTACAGTACAACATTAGAAGATGGCAGTCCCCTTCCAACATGGCTCAATTTCAATGCCACAACCCTGACCTTTAGTGGAACTCCAACAGATGCTCATCTAGGCACGATTAACGTGCGAGTAAGGGCAACTGACCGAACGGGAGCTTCTGTTAGTGATGTGTTTGCGGTGGCGATCGCCAATACGAATGATGCTCCAGCGCTGGCTGCTCCTATTGCGGATCAATCAACCCTGAGCAATACGTCGTTCAACTTTAGAATTGCCAGCAACACATTCCAGGACGTTGACCTGGGAGACACCCTCACCTATAGCGCCACTCAAGAAGACGGAACCTCTCTCCCCGACTGGCTTCGCTTTGATGCTTCAACACAGTCTTTTACGGGTACTCCAACCATTACCGATGTTGGCACTATTAACCTGCGGGTAACCGCAACCGATTTAGCTGGAGCGTCTAGCAGCGATGTATTCACGCTGACCATTCTGCCCCACAACGATGCTCCAACATTAGCCAATCCCCTGCTTGATCAAGTGGCGAGAGAAGATCAAACCTTTGTTTTTGAAATTCCCAGAAACGCATTTCAAGATGCCAATACCAATGACCTTCTGACTTATCGTGCAACTCTAGAAGATGGTCAATCCCTTCCTCCATGGCTTAGCTTTGACGCTTCGACGTTGACCTTTAGCGGCACTCCGACGAATGCTCATGTGGGTACGATCAGTGTCAGAGTGACAGCAACGGATCAGGCTGGTGCCTCGATCAGTGATAGCTTCAATTTAGTAGTTGGAAATACGAATGATGCTCCAGCGCTGGCTGCTCCTATTGCGGATCAATCAACCCTGAGCAATACGTCGTTCAACTTTAGAATTGCTAGCAACACATTCCAGGACGTTGACCTGGGAGACACCCTCACCCATAGCGCCACTCAAGAAGACGGAACCCCTCTTCCTGGCTGGCTTCGCTTTGATTCTTCAACACAGTCTTTTACGGGTATCCCAACCATTACTGATGCTGGCACTATCAACCTGCGGGTAACGGCGACCGATTTAGCCGGAGCGTCGAGCAGTGATGTATTTACGTTGACCATCCTGCCCCACAATGATGCTCCAATATTAGCCTATCTTCTACTTGATCAAGTTGCGGGAGAAGATCAAGCCTTTGTTTTTGAAATGCCCAGAGATATATTTTGGGATGGCAATATAAACGATCTCCTGACTTATCATGCAACTTTAGAAAATGGTCAGCCCCTTCCTTCGTGGCTTAGCTTTGATGCTTCGACATTGATCTTTAGCGGCACTCCGACAAATGATCATGTGGGTACGATTAGCATCCAAGTGACAGCGACGGACCAAGCTGGTGCCTCGATCAGTGATAGCTTCAATTTAGTAGTTGGAAATACCAATGATGCTCCAACACTGGCTGCTCCTATTGCAGATCAATCAACCCTGAGCAATGCGTCGTTCAACTTTAGAATTGCCAGCAACACATTTCGAGACTTTGACCCGGGAGACACCCTCACTTATAGCGCTACTCGAGAAGACAGAACCTCTCTCCCCGGCTGGCTTCGCTTTGATGCTTCAACACAGTCTTTTACGGGTACCCCAACCATTACTGATGCTGGCACCATCAATTTGCGGGTAACTGCAACTGATTTAACTGGAGAGTCTAGCAGTGATGTATTTACGTTGACCATCCTGCCCCACAATGATGCTCCAATATTATCCCATCCCCTGCTTGATCAAGCGGCCCGAGAAGATCAAGCTTTTGTTTTTGAAATGCCCAGAGACGCATTTCGAGATGCCAATACCAACGACCTTCTGACTTATCGTGCAACTCTAGAAGATGGTCAATCCCTTCCTTCATGGCTTAGCTTTGATGCTTCGACATTGACCTTTAGCGGCACTCCGACGAATGCTCATGTGGGTACGATCAGTGTCAGAGTGACAGCAACGGATCAGGCTGGTGCCTCGATCAGTGATAGCTTCAATTTAGTAGTTGGGAGTACAAACGATGCTCCAACGTTGACTGCTCCTATTGCGGATCAATCAACCCTGAGCAATACGTCGTTCAACTTTAGAATTGCCAGCAACACATTCCAGGACGTTGACCTGGGAGACACCCTCACCTATAGCGCTACTCGAGAAGACGGAACCTCTCTCCCCGACTGGCTTCGCTTTGATGCTTCAACACAGTCTTTTACGGGTACTCCAACCATCACCGATGCTGGCACTATTAACCTGCGGGTAACCGCAACCGATTTAGCTGGAGCGTCTAGCAGCGATGTATTTACGTTGACCGTCTTGCCCCACAACGATGCTCCAACATTAGCTAATCTCCTACTTGATCAAGTGGCGAGAGAAGATCAAGCTTTTGTTTTTGAAATGCCCACAGACGCATTTCAAGATGCCAATGATCTTCTGACTTATCGTGCAACTCTAGAAGATGGTCAGCCACTTCCTTCGTGGCTGAGCTTTGATGCTGCGACATTAACCTTTAGCGGCACTCCGACAAATGATCATGTGGGTACGATTAGCATCCAAGTGACAGCGACGGATCGGGCTGGTGCCTCGATCAGTGATAGCTTCAATTTAGTAGTTGGAAATACCAATGATGCTCCAACACTGGCTGCTCCTACTGCGGATCAATCAATCCTGAGCAATGCGTCGTTCAACTTTAGAATTGCCAGCAATACATTTCAAGACTTTGACCCGGGAGACACCCTCACTTATAGCGCTACTCGAGAAGACGGAACCTCTCTCCCCGGCTGGCTTCGCTTTGATCCTTCAACACAGTCTTTTACGGGTACCCCAACCATTACTGATGCTGGCACCATCAATTTGCGGGTAACCGCAACTGATTTAACTGGAGCGTCTAGCAGTGATGTATTTACGTTGACCATCCTGCCCCACAATGATGCTCCAACATTAGCTAATCCCCTACTTGATCAAGTTGCGAGAGAAGATCAAGCTTTTGTTTTTGAAATGCCCAGAGACGCATTTCAAGATGCCAATACCAACGACCTTCTGACTTATCGTGCAACTCTAGAAGATGGTCAATCCCTTCCTTCATGGCTTAGCTTTGATGCTTCGACATTGACCTTTAGCGGCACTCCGACGAATGCCCATGTAAGCACAATTAGAGTTCAAGTAACAGCGACGGATCAGGCTGGTGCTTCGATCAGTGACAGTTTCGATTTAGCGGTTGGGAATACAAACGATGCTCCGATCGCCCACCAGGACAACATTAGATTTGAACAGAACCGGAACTTGCCAATCGAAAAATCTGTATTTCTGAGAAATGATCACGATGTTGATCCTGGCGATCGCTTAACCATTACAGATGTGACGAGACCGAGTAAAGGAGCCTTAATGGTAATGGGTGACAATGCTTATTACGTTTATGTGCCCTATAGCACCGGCCTTGATCAGTTTACCTACACGATTACAGACAGCGATGGAGCAAGAGCAACGGCTACTATGAGGCTCACTGTTGCGGCTTTAGCTTCGTCTATTAGCGGTACGGCCCGAGCTGAGCGGCTCAACGGGGACCACGAGGAAAATGCGATTCAAGGCTTAGGTGATAATGACGCTTTATTTGGTTGGAGTGCCAATGATGCTTTATATGGAGGGGCAGGACATGACTCATTAGATGGGGGGAGTGGCAACGATATTTTGATTGGAGGGCAAGGGCAAGATCGGCTTCGGGGCGGCACTGGAGCCGATAACTTAATGGGGGGTGCCGGTCGCGATCGCCTGGCAGGAGGCAGCGATCAGGACTCTTTCCACATAGACGTTCCCTTAGGAGGAGCCAGCGATTTTATTACTGATTTCCACCCCGGAGAAGATCGTTTGCTCATTTCTCGAACAGATTTCCACCTCAATCACCCTCTTGGCAGTCTTGCCCGTGAATACTTTGCGGTGGGTACTCGAGCGCTGCGGGCTAGCGATCGCTTCATCTACAATCCTGGCAATGGAGGACTGTTTTTTGATGCTGATGGGACAGGTAGCGTTGCTCAGGTGGAGATCGTGCGGTTGCTAAATCGACCAACTCTGAACGCATCAAGCATACTTGTCATGGCCTGATAAATTTATTGTCTGACAGCAAAGCCAAACCCTCTACTGAGCGAAGACTGAGTAGGGGGCTTGGTTTTTACTACAAAGTATTGATGGATCCAGGTTAGGAGCTAGGTATTTCTTGCATTTACCATTCCTCCTGAGTGACCTATGCATCACTTTCGAGATGCCTTTATTTTCTATGGACGAAGAGATAGTAAGGCATTTGCGGACTGGCTGTGCGATCGCTTTTGACAGTTGGATGGAAAAACGTCTGCAAGAATTTGCTGCTCTAGGGTCGCAAGATTTAGAAGAGTTGTTGCAGCCTGCCTGTGAGAGAGCTAGAAATTTTCTGGCAAAAAATCAACGGTGCTGGAGGGCGATCGCACCCTCTGCGATTTCTAAGATCCTCACTCAACCGCATGGAATAACTCCTTTGCGATCGAGTGCATTTTTGTTGGGTATGGCGCGTTTTACACACACGCAATACACGGCCCTGTGTCAGTACAGCAGGTGTGTGGCGCTCAACGTCACACACCTGCTGTACTGAATCGGCTTGAATACCGCTATAGATTTTTGGGAAAGCGTATTTAGACCGATAGAATGAAGCTTGTTCTATTTTCACCGGTCCATCGATGACTGCTACATCTCCTGCACCCTTTTCCCCTGAAGAGATTGCCGATGAAGGGCTGAAGCCCGACGAGTACGAAGAAATTGTGCGCCGTCTGGGTCGTCATCCCAATAAGGCCGAACTGGGAATGTTTGGGGTCATGTGGTCAGAGCACTGCTGCTACAAAAACTCACGGCCGCTACTAAAGCAGTTTCCGACGGAGGGCGATCGCATCCTTGTCGGCCCTGGTGAAAACGCAGGGGTCGTTGACTTGGGAGATGGTTTGCATCTCGCTTTTAAGATTGAATCCCACAACCACCCCTCAGCCGTAGAACCCTTCCAGGGGGCAGCGACCGGAGTGGGTGGTATCCTGCGCGACATTTTTACGATGGGCGCGCGTCCCATCGCAGTGCTCAATTCCCTCCGGTTTGGCAATTTAGAAGACGCGCGAACTCGACGCCTCTTCAGTGGAGTGGTATCGGGAATTTCCCATTACGGTAACTGTGTTGGCGTGCCTACCGTAGGCGGCGAGGTGTACTTCGACCCGGCTTACTCTGGCAATCCCCTGGTAAATGCCATGGCGATGGGGCTGATGGAGACACCAGAAATTGTCAAAGCAGGTGCTTCCGGTATCGGTAATCCAGTGCTGTACGTGGGCTCTACCACCGGACGCGATGGGATGGGAGGAGCCAGCTTTGCCAGTGCGGAATTAAGTGATGCGTCGATGGACGATCGCCCTGCTGTTCAAGTCGGTGATCCATTTTTGGAGAAATCACTGATTGAAGCGTGTCTGGAAGCTTTTAAAACGGGAGCTGTTGTAGCCGCTCAGGATATGGGGGCAGCGGGCATTACCTGCTCTACCTCTGAAATGGCTGCAAAAGGTGGCGTTGGTATTGAGTTTGATTTAGATAAAGTGCCGGTCCGAGAAAGCGGCATGGTGCCCTATGAGTTCCTCTTGTCTGAATCCCAGGAGCGCATGCTGTTTGTAGCTCACAAGGGGCGCGAGCAAGAACTGATTGATATTTTTGAGCGGTGGGGTTTGCATGCGGTGGTGGCGGGAACCGTCATCGAAGAACCTATCGTGCGCATTTTCCATCACGGCAAAGTGGCGGCAGAAGTCCCTGCCACCGCTCTGGCTGACAATACGCCGATCTACCATCGCGAGTTGCTAGCCGAGCCGCCCGAGTACGCCCAAAAGGCCTGGGCCTGGACAGAAGCTCAGTTACCTGAGTGTGATGAGACCGGGATTACCCTTGGTAGTGATCACTTTACCTGGAGTCATATCCTTCTCCGTCTGCTCGACAGTCCCAATATTGCGTCAAAGCGTTGGGTTTATCGGCAGTACGACCATCAAGTGCAAAATAATACCCTGATGCTTCCCGGTGGAGCAGATGCCGCGGTGGTACGTGTGCGTCCGGTGAGCGATCGCGATCCCCAAAATCTCGCAACTGCCACCCGTGGCGTTGCCGCGACGGTGGACTGCAATGCCCGCTACGTCTACCTCAACCCGGTTGAAGGGGCACGCATGGCCGTAGCAGAAGCGGCCCGTAACCTGAGCTGTGTTGGTGCTGAGCCGCTGGCCGTGACTGATAACCTGAACTTCGGTAGCCCTGAGAAGCCCGTTAGCTACTGGCAACTGCACGAGGCCTGTCGCGGTTTAGCCGATGGTTGCCGGGAACTAAGCACCCCGGTAACGGGTGGCAACGTTTCTCTTTACAACGAAACCCTGGATGCTAACGGGGTACCTCAACCTATCTACCCAACGCCTGTGGTTGGTATGGTAGGTCTGGTGTCTGACATCCATCAGGTGCGGGGTCTTGGGTGGCAAGGTGAAGGGGATGGAATTTACCTGCTGGGTGTCCCCGTTGCGTTGGAAGATTCGCCGGTAACCCTGGGAGCCTCTGAATATCTGGCCACGGTTCATCAAACGGTGGCTGGTCAGCCACCCGTAGTGGATTTTGAAGTGGAACGACGGGTGCAGGCCGCTTGTCGTGAAGGCATCCGGCGCGGTTGGGTGAGATCGGCTCACGACTGTGCTGAGGGTGGGCTGGCCGTAGCTTTGGCGGAATGCTGCATTGGGGGCGATCGCGGAGCCACGGTTGAATTGCCTGTGGCACTCTCAGCGGAAGAACGGTACGATCGCCTGCTATTTGGTGAGTCGGGAGGCCGCATTCTGGTGTCGGTTGCGCCCGATCATCAGGAAGCTTGGGAGGCATACCTGACGACACAACTGCATCAATACTGGCAACGCCTGGGAGAAGTTGCATCAACTTCCGCACCATTACGCATATCGACAGGGCACCATCCCACCCTGGTAGACGTTAGCATAGTTGAGTTAAGAAGCTACTGGCAAAATGCCATTGAACGACGCTTGCAGGCATAATTCAAGGTCGTCTAGAAAACGAGGGGGCGATCGCCCCCTACGTTAAAATAGTTAAGCCTTCCTTAACGTGTGATTAGGGAAATTTCTGGCTTCCACAAACATTTATTCCGGCGTTTAGTGTCCGGCTCACCTTCATTTCTTTATCCTCTGGCTTAGTTGCTCCGGCCGTCTGCCGTTTGCCTTCTGCCTTTTTTCAGTTTTTGCCCATATTGGAGCTTGCCGACCCCATGATTCCCTATTCTGATGACGACGCTTTTGTTGCTGCGTTGGACGATACCGCTGTTGAAACGACTCAGGAACGTCCCGACAAGCCCGAAGAAGCCTGCGGGGTATTCGGTGTTTATGCCCCTGGGGAAGACGTTGCCAAGCTGACGTATTTCGGCCTCTACGCCCTGCAACATCGTGGCCAGGAATCGGCTGGGATTGCTACTTTCGAGACTATCAACGGAGAAACTCAGGTACATCTCCATAAAGACATGGGTTTGGTTTCTCAGGTCTTCAGTGAAACTGACCTGAAGAATTTAACTGGACATTTGGCTGTGGGCCACACCCGCTACTCCACCACGGGTAGCAGTCGCCGTTGCAATGCTCAGCCTGCGGTAGTGGATAGCCGACTGGGAAAGCTGGCTCTGGCCCACAACGGCAACCTGGTGAATGTGGACCAGCTGCGGGAGGAACTCCTGGCGGCTAATGTAGAGCTGCAAACAACGACCGACTCGGAGATGATCACTTACGCGATCGCTCAGGAAGTCGATGCCGGCAAGGACTGGATTGAGGGGGCGATCGCTGCTTTCAAACGTTGTAGGGGAGCCTTTAGCCTTGTCATTGGTACACCGGAAGGGCTGATTGCCACCCGTGACCCCAATGGGATTCGGCCTCTGGTCATTGGTTTGCTGGGCGATGAATCATCAAATGGCACCCGGCGCTATGTCATCGCTTCCGAAACCTGCGCTCTGGATATTTTTGGAGCTACCTACCTGCGAGATGTGGAACCGGGCGAGCTGGTATGGATTGACAATAGCGGTTTGAAGTCCATCACCTGGTCAACGGAAACGCGCAAGCTGTGCATCTTTGAGATGATTTACTTTGCGCGGCCCGATAGCGTGATGCATGACGAAAGCCTTTACAGCTATCGCCTCCGCCTGGGTCACCAACTGGCGCTTGAATCTGCCGTTGATGCCGATTTGGTTTTAGGTGTACCTGATTCTGGTATTCCTGCCGCCATTGGATTTTCTGAGAAAACCCACATTCCTTACGGCGAAGGGTTGATTAAAAACCGCTACGTCGGCCGCACATTCATTCAGCCGACCCAGGCCATGCGAGAAGCGGGAATTCGTATGAAGCTGAATCCGCTGCGTGACGTGCTGGAAGGGAAACGGATTGTTATTATTGATGACTCATTGGTACGCGGCACCACTAGTTCTAAGATTGTCAAAGCTCTGCGGGAAGCGGGCGCGAAAGAAGTCCATATGCGGATTTCGTCGCCTCCCGTTACCCATCCTTGCTTCTACGGCATTGATACTGACACGCAGGATCAACTGATTGCTGCGACCAAGAGTGTTGAAGAGATCCGTCAGAAAATTGGGGTTGATACGCTGGCTTATCTCAGTTGGGAAGGGATGATGAAGGCGACTGAGCAGGAGTGGGGCACTTTCTGCTCGGCCTGCTTCACGGGCAGCTATCCTGTTGCGGTTCCTAAGCCTGTTCAGCAAACCAAACTGCGCTTTGAGCACGTTCCTAACGCCACGGCTCCATGAGCCTTCGGTTTGAAACCGAACGACTGATTCTGCGTCCCTTCGAAATGAGGGACGCAGAGCACTTTGCTGCCTATCGATCTGATTTAGCGATCGCCCGCTACCAGTACTGGCACCCGCCCCTCCCCCTGGCAGATGCCATTCGTTTTGTGAAAACCATGCAGGCTCTTCAGCCTGGCACACCGGGGGAGTGGTATCAGATCGCCATTCAACCCCGCCACCTGAATCACCTGGTGGGAGACTGTGCCTTTTGTGTGTTGTCTGAAGATGTTCGGCAGGCTGAGTTTGGTATTACTTTGGCCGGGGAGTACCAGAAACAGGGGTATGCGGGGGAGGCGATCGCCCGGCTTTTTCGCTACCTCTTTTCAGATCTCAATCTGCATCGGGTGCGGGCTATTTGCCATGTCGACAACCACCCTTCAGCGCGCCTTTTGGAGCGGCTTGGGATGCGTCGCGAAGCTCACTTTATTGACTACTACTGGTTTAAGGATCGCTGGGTCAGTGAGTACTGGTACGGGCTGCTACGCTCTGAATGGGAGAGTTCTCTGTAATACCCATTCACATTAGGCGCATCGTCAATAGACCTCTTGCATGAATCGTTGTGTGGCGAAGCTATGCAAACCTC
Source organism: Leptolyngbya sp. FACHB-8 (assembly GCF_014695575.1). Classification (GTDB taxonomy): domain Bacteria; phylum Cyanobacteriota; class Cyanobacteriia; order Elainellales; family Elainellaceae; genus Vacuolonema. Next base: position 39,626 of record NZ_JACJOO010000037.1, read on the forward strand.
AGTTCGGGATAAGCTGAAGTGCCCATTTTGGCGTGCACATAGTGCACGCCAAAATGGTCTTTTTCGATGGGTACACAAAGCGCAGCACTGGAAAAGCCCTTAGGTTAGTTTGGTCGATTGCCAGATGGCTTTGTCATGGAAGATCCGCATACTGCGGGTGGGCACCTGGGGGCCAAGGTAGAAGAAATGGATGACCAGGAGCACAGCATTGAACAGGTCATCGCGAATTTGGTCGCCTATGGGATGATGAGTTGGGCCCACGTCTGTGAGTTTCGCAATCGCCAGAAAGCCCTCTGCATCGTACAAGCTCCGGATCGTGCCTCCCGAGGAGATGCCGATAACGGCCTGCTCTCTTCGAGATCCAATACTAGCCGTGCCATCGCCTTTACCGCATCGCTGAAGTTATGGATGAACTGGTTGGAACTCCAGTTACTCCGTAATTGCCAATTCACATCAGGCCCTACCATGCTTTCTGATCGGGTGAGATAGGAGAGATGGATGTGGGGCGAAGTCCCACATCCATCTCTCCTATGGGGGTGGCGCTGCCGGGTATGTGGAACACATCGCACTAACAAGAACCCATCGGTCTTGGACATAAAAGATGTGCGCGATGCTATACACACCGCGCACATCTTTTATGTCGATTGATAACTAACTAGTACGCTGAGGCAGAAATCCATCACCTATGTTTTTGTGTAGGGTGCGAAGCACCCTACACAAAAACATAGGTTGTGAACTTAGGCCGCAGCCTACTAGCGGTTGGAAAGGCTGATGCGATCGCTCAACTGCCGCAGCGTCCGAGCCATTTCCATATCAGTCTCCTTGAGCTGCGTGATTTTCTCGCAGCTGTAGAGAACCGTGGTGTGATCCTTACCACCAAACACATCACCAACCTTTGGCAAACTCAGATGTGTATGCTGGCGCATCAAATACATGCCCACCTGACGAGCCACACTAATCTCTCGCCGACGAGAACTACCCTTCATGTCTTCAATGGAAATACCAAAATGCTCAGCAACAACCATCAAGACAGCTTCCGGAGAGGCCTCGGTGCGATCGCTGGGGGTTTCCAGCACCGGCATGATGTTCTCGACGGTCATCGGTAGGCCCGAGATTGACACATAGGCCACCGCCCGGATCAATGCCCCTTCCAACTCTCGAATGTTGGAGGTGTAGCTGGATGCGATGTACTCGATTACCTCACGGGGCAATCGCATGTTTTCGTACTCGGCCTTCTTCTGGAGAATCGCCATCCGGGTCTCCAGGTCGGGGGATTGGATGTCGGCAATCAGCCCCATGGAAAAACGAGAACAGAGGCGTTCTTGAAGGCGGGGAATTTGGTTCGGGGGGCGATCGCTCGCCAGTACCACCTGCTTCCCAGCCTCATGCAGGGTATTGAAGGTATGGAAAAACTCTTCCTGGGTGTATTCCTTCCCTTCAATGAACTGGATATCGTCTACCAACAGCACATCCACAGCCCGGTACAACTCCCGGAAGCTCTGCATGCTGTCCTGGCGAATGGCATTAATTAAGTCGTTCGTGAACTGTTCGCTGGAGACGTAGAACACCCGAGAGTTCTGGTCAATTTCCATGCGGTAGTGGCCGATCGCCTGCATCAAGTGGGTTTTACCCAACCCGACACCGCCACAAAGGAAAAGAGGGTTGAACTCACGACCGGGCGACTCTGCCACCGCAAGAGATGCCGCATGGGCCATGCGGTTGTTGGAGCCGACAACGAAGCGAGAAAAGATATAGCGGGGATTCAACTCAGTAGACTTGCCAGGGCGGGGTGGAGCTGGAGCCGGAGCCGCGGATTCCGCGGGCTGTTCGGAGCCAAGGGGCCAGAGCATTTCGGGGGCGATCGCATCTGCATCCAGAGCTTCCCCCTGACGCACAGTAATCTGAATCTCGACAGTACGACCCAAAATCTTCTGGGTAGCCTCTGCGATTGTTTTCAGATAATACTTCTTCAGCCAATTACAGGCAAAGCTGTTGGGCGTACAGATGACTAGCCGATGATCATCTAGCTGTTCAGCAGTAGCAGACTTAATCCAGGTTTCAAAGGTGGGTCGGCTTAGCTGAAGCTGAAGCTGATCCAAAACTTGATGCCAAACGTTATCCAGCGCTTCATCCACTGTAGCCATCGTCATCCCTTGCCCCACTCCGTTTGACCGAACTGCCAACCCACGCACCCACTGTATTAGGACTTTCTCAGCAAAATCTACCGCTGCTCAAGAGTTTTCCCATGCTTAAGCCTCCTGATAGCTCAGCACTCCTGGAAGGGGAAACCGGTGGAGCAGACACCGTTGGATCCACCAACCTAGGTTCATGGCACTCAGGATAGTTTTCTTAGCTTCACTAGACTACTAGATATATTGTCAGAAGGGGAGATACTCTTATACAAATTCCATATATAGCGTTTTAACCATGGGAGAGCACGACATAATAGCCCCAATCGGAGCTGTCCCTACCCATAGGCGTCCATGATAACCAGGAAACTGCAACCCCGCTGAAGCAGTATCGGCTGATTTGAGGATTCTTTCAAGGCAGTGTAAAAGAAGAATGATTGCAAGGGGCAAATGCTTAATCCACGCGCTCCAATTGCCAGAGGATCTGATTTCCTTCCCGGCGCACCCTGGAAACAACCCAATTTCGCCAAACCCAGTTGTCCCCACGGCTGGTGACCGCACTGGCATTGACATCCATTAAATCGGCCAGCTCGGAACTGGTAATTAGATAGCCGTTATGAGCGACCCTATCGGCTATCTCCAGCGTTTCGATCGTATTGCGTAACCCCGCCACTCGCACTTCACGGGGCACATTATCTGGACTTTCAACCGACAGCGGCAGGTCGGAATTTTCCATGATTCTTACGGTCTACACTCCTCACCAAAACACCTGAATTTTATCCCCATTACAGCGTAAAAGACGGTACACAGGGTGCCATATCAGGCCAAAATTCTTTCCAGGATTACCATAGCAATTTTTATGGCTTAGGAGATTTCTGCATAAGAATTTACCCGTGATGTGGGTGTTTTACCCGCTTGACGGGCAAAGCACCCACATCACGGAGGTAATTTTATTACTGGAAATCTCCTAAGTATTAGGAGGCAGCCGCAGGGTCTTCTGTGAGACTCATAAAGCACGCTTCTAGCAGTAACCGATTCAGAGAATTGTATTTAGTTTGTCCCTCGCGCCGTACCTTTAGGAGGTCGACCTCTGCCAGCGCCCGGGAGTGGTGACAGAAGAGGGCAAGGCTAATCCCCAAAGTAGTGGCTATCTCAGAACCGCTTAGCTCGGCATGGTGAGCCAGCAGCTCTACAATGCGGAGGCGCGTAGGATCCGCCAGGGCCGAAAAGATTTTGGCGCGAGATTCTGTGTTCAGCTTACTGGTCACAGCCAGAATGTTTTCTACCCTGACATCCTCAGGGATTATTTCAGAGGTTTGTGGGTCAGACATAACGTTACCAGACGAGGCCAGGAGCAGGCCGCAGTGATCTGTTCCTTCCATCATAAGAGGAAAGGAAGCTCACTGAAATAGTTAAACAACCACTTGACTAGCCAAATAGGTTTCGCTTAGGCTTTTAGTTAAGCCACTGTTTAACTATTAATTATGACTACGGAACAACCGTTGCTGACACCCGTTAGTTTGGGTCGCTACACTCTGCCCAACCGCCTTGTTATGGCTCCGCTGACCCGTAATCGTGCTGGGGAGGGCAATGTTCCCCAGGCCATCCACGCCACCTATTATGCTCAACGAGCTGGAGCTGGCCTGATCGTGTCTGAAGCCACTCAAGTCTCGCCTCAAGGCGTTGGTTACCCCGCAACTCCTGGCATTCATTCTGAAGCCCAGGTTGAAGGTTGGAAGCCTGTTACTGAAGCTGTTCATGCTAAAGGTGGGCGAATCTTTTTACAACTGTGGCATGTGGGCCGCATTTCTCATCCTTCCCTGCAACCAGATGGAGCCCTTCCCGTTGCCCCCAGCGCCATTCAACCGAAAGGCGAGGCAGCCACCTACACTGGATCACAACCCTTTGTAACCCCTCGGGCACTGGAACTGAGCGAGATTCCGGGCATTGTCGCAAGTTATCGTAAAGCGGCAGAGAATGCGCTAGCAGCAGGTTTTGACGGTGTTGAAGTCCACAGTGCCAATGGCTATCTGTTGGATCAGTTTCTGCAGGATGGGACGAACCATCGCACCGATGAGTATGGTGGCTCTATCGAAAACCGGGCACGTCTCGTGTTTGAGGTACTGGATGCGGTGGTGGATGTGTGGGGTAGCGATCGCGTCGGTATTCGCCTCTCCCCCAGCGGCACCTTCAACGATATGTATGATTCCAATCCTAAAGCGTTGTTCACCTATGTGATCGAGCGACTGAACAACTACAATCTGGCATACCTACATTTAATTGAGCCACGGGTAGGAGAAGACGCTGGAAATCCGGCTCACCAGGAAGCGCTAGGCCTCACCACAGCTTACTTCCGGACGATTTATAACGGCACCATCGTTGCCGCTAGCGGGTATACTCAGGAATCTGGTAATGAGGCGATCGCCCAAGGCCACGCCGATCTGGTTGCCTATGGCCGCCTCTATATTTCTAACCCCGACTTGGCCGAGCGGTTCCGTCTAAACGCGCCGCTCAATCCGTACGATCGCTCCACCTTCTACGGCGGCGACGAGCGCGGTTACACGGACTATCCAATTCTGGAAACGCAGGCCGCCTGATCCGAAACAAAGACACCGGGTGTTTCTAAAAACATCCGGTGTCTGACATTCTATCTACGCCCATAACGGCCCGTTTTTTGCTGCCATTCGGGAATGCCTTCGAAAGGGATGATGGATTGATCGGCGATCGCATAAATCACAGTATCTTTAGTCGGCGTTACCTCATAGCCACCTGTGAATTCCCCAAAAGACGGCAGGATTAATTGATTTTGAGCGCGATCCAAAAAGAAGCAGGGTAGCCGCAAGCTATCCAAACGGCTACGCAATTTCAGGCAGGGGTGGATGTGGCCGCAGAGATTGAGGCGATCGCCATCCTCAGTATCACCTGCCAAGTGCGGCTCGTGGCTTAAGATCAGCGAACCAATTTCGATGGGATGCGTTTGGCACTGAATATTGAAGGGCTCTAGAAGCGGGATGAGGGGACGATCATGATTGCCCAGAATGAGATGAATGGTTGCATCAACGCTGTCGGCAAAATTTTGCCAGGTATGAAGCAGCTCATCCCCAATGCCTCGTCTTGCGTGAAAAAGATCGCCTAAAATCCAGATCTGCTTTGGCTGCAATTGTTTCCACAACTGCTGAAGACGTTCTAAATTACTTTGATTGACGTCACTGGGAATGGGAATCCCTGCCTGTTGGAATGTCTCTGATTTACCCAAATGAACGTCTGAAAGTAACAATAAATCAAATTTTTGAATGTAAATTGCTCGTTCTGGCAACAAGCATAATTCTGTTTCAAAAAGACTAATTTTGTGCATTCCTAGGAGCGATCGCCACGCAAGAAGTTTAACACAGCTATACATACTTCATTTTGCATTTACCCCACGTATCAAATTAATCGTTTATTTATTGACCCATTGTTCTTTCATGCGGGCAATACGTTCGATCAGAGTTTCGTTCGACATACGTGAGTTGAGGCGTTCGATCAGAAGCGGGAAGGCAAGCGGGGAAGGGCGTCGGGTTTCCTTCCAAACCAGAGAGAGCTGGCTCATGCGCTGAAGCGTTTTTGATAGGCGATGAGCTTCTAACTGTTCGTCTAACACTTCGCGTTCAGCCTGCTTTAGCAGCAAATTATCTGGCTCATATTTTGAGAATACATCGTAAATCAGAGACGAACTAATTTGTAGTTGGCTGGATGTCTTTTTCGAGGAGGGATAGCCTTTAAAAATTAATCCGGCAACCTGAGAGACTTCGCGAAATTTGCGACTGGTCAGTTCTGAGATATTGAGACTGGCTTTCAGGTCTTCATAGAGACTATCCAGGCTCAAGAACTCTTCGGAAAAGAGCGATTTGAAAGGGTAGTCTTTTGGAGCCAGAATCTCAAAGCCGTAATCGTTGACCGAAATGGTAAAGGTGGCACGTTGCTGGTTTGCGAAGCGATAGCCCCACAGAAAACCTAGACCTTCATGGACAAACCGGCCTTCAAAGGGAAAGACGTATAGGTGTTGACCTTCACGGGTTTTACAGGTTTCGATCAGAAGTTCGTTGACTGTTGGTAGCAGCGATACTCGATCTTGCGTTTGCAGGATGGGTTCGATACAGTCAATCTCTGCATTATGCCGATGCTCTGTGCGTATCGCCTCCAATTCCTTTCGAATTCGTGTACTCAAAGTATCCGAAATCGTGAGGTTTCCACCGTACCAAATAGGCGTAATCGTAGATTTTTTGGTGGTCTTTTTAACATATACCACCATATCCTTAATCATGAAAAATTCAAGCTGTTTGCCGCCAAAAAAGAAGACGTCACCGGGTTTCAGACGTGAGATAAATCCTTCTTCAATGGAGCCAATTTGGCTTCCCTTCAGAAATGCAATTCGCATCGTCTGGTTGGATGTAATCGTACCAATTCCCATTCGATGCATGCGTAGAATTTGTGCATCTTTCACCTGAAAGCGTTCATCTTCGTAGACGACTTTCTGGTAACGGGGATAGGCGCTCAGGCATTTACCACCCGTTGTGATAAATTCTAAAATCCAAAAAAATTCTTCATCCGTTAAATGTTCATAGGCAACGGTTTGACGGACTTCTTTGAGCGTTTCTTCGGCCTTAAAACCATCGCCACACGCCAGGGTTACCAAGTGTTGAGTCAGCACATCATAGGGCTTGTGCCGGGGCGATCGCGACTCCAACTCCCCCGCTTCCAGTCCGTTGCGAAACGCCGAAATCTCCAACAACTCCAGCGCATTGGTCGGCAAAAAGAACACCTCAGAAGTACCCTGGGGCACGTGAGCCGATCGCCCCGCTCGCTGCAACAATCGCGCTAAATTCTTAGCACTGCCAATCTGCACAACCCGCTCCACAGGCTGAAAATCCACCCCCAAATCTAAAGAAGAGGTACAGACAACCCACTTAATCGCTCCCGTTTTGACAGCCGCCTCGATCGCCTCCCGCTCCTTGGCATCAATAGAGCCGTGGTGCAGGGCAATGCGATCGCTATACTCTGGCAAGGCAAAGCTGAGAGCTTGAAACCAACGTTCAGATTGCGATCGCGTATTGGTAAAAATCAGCGTGGACTTGTTGATATCCAGCGCATCCACTAACTCCTGAAACATATGCAGTCCCAGGTGTCCCGCCCAGGGAAAGGAATCTACCGACTCGGGCAAAATACTTTTGATGACGGTCTTTCGTTGCAAATCAGCAGAAATAATGACGGGCTCGACACCCACGCCCACAGCGGTTTGAGCGGCTTGCTCCACATTGCCGAGAGTAGCGGAGACCGCCCAGGTTTGCAGCGTTGGCTGAAGGCTCCGCAGGTGAGCAAGACACAATTCTGTCTGGGTGCCCCGCTTGGAACTCAGTAGTTCATGCCACTCATCCATCACTACCAGACGGAGTGATTGAAATCGCTCCGCTGCCCCTGGATAGGACAACATTACCGCCAGCGACTCTGGTGTGGTGATCAGCACAGCGGGCATGTTCTTCATCTGACTGGTTTTACGCGAGGAACTGGTGTCCCCCGTACGCGACTCCACCTTCAGCGACCAGCCCATTTCCTCAATCGGGCGACGAATGGCCTGCTCAATATCCCGTGCCAAGGCCCGGAGAGGAGTGAGATAGAGAATTTGTAAGCCTTTTCGAGGCGCATGGAGCATGTCGGCGATCGCCCCCATCACCACCCCGTAGGTTTTTCCCGATCCGGTAGGCACCTGAATCAACCCACTTCGTCCCGCCAGATACGCCTGCCAGGTTTCCATCTGGAATGGTAGAGGTTGCCAGTCCTGCTTGGCAAACCATTCCAAAATAGGATTGAGACGTGGATCATTGGAAGACACCCGGTTCCCTCACTTCAGGATGCTTGGAGTTGCCGCACCGCTCGATTCTTAGGATAGTCTGGTTGAGGGCGTTTCTGAAGGCTAGAACGATGCATGACGTGAGTAGTCCGTATGTGATGGGAAGCGATCGCCTTCTCTTTCGTCCTTTCACTCAATCCGACGCGTCCCTGATTTACGAACTGGATAGCGACCCCGATACCATGCAATTTATCTCTAAGGGGAAAGCAACACCCTTAGAGCGCATTGAGCAAGAGATTCTTCCTAGATGGCTGACCCACTACGATCAACCCCTTCCCATCGGGATGTGGGCCACTTACGAAAGCAAGTCTGAAGCTTTTATCGGGTGGATGTGCATCAAACCCGATCGCTTTATCCCTGAAATGGAGCTAGGGTACCGTTTCAAGCGACCATTCTGGGGCAAAGGCTATGCCACAGAAGGTTCAAAGCTTCTGATTAATCAAGCTTTCACGGTAGGAGGACTCGATCGCCTGACGGCCCACACCCTGGAATACAATCACCGCTCTCGACGGGTCATGGAAAAGTGCGGCTTCCGATTTCAATATTCCTTCGTCTACGACGAAGAGGTGCTACCCGGTTGGACAGAGCAAGAACGGCAGGCCGTGCGGTATGGCCTCAGCCGCAAGGAGTGGAAGGCACGGGCCTGAGCCATCTAAACTTCCACTTTTTGGCTAGACATATCCGGAACTGGAGTACCCGTAATCTCGTGATAAATCCTAATGTACTCGCGGGCCGACAATTCCCAGCTGAAATTCTGCTTCATGGCACGGGTTTGCAAGTCTGACCAGTACTCCTTATAGCGGAATCCTTCCCAGGCTCGCACCATACAGGTAAAGAAATCCAGGGGTTCGTAGCGGTCGAACGAGTACCCCGTTCCCGTATGTAGAGCCGGTTCATGGTGCTTCACTGTATCGACCAGGCCTCCCGTGCGCCGCACGATAGGGATGGAACCATAGCGCATAGCGATCATTTGGCTAATGCCGCAAGGTTCAAACCGTGAGGGCATGAGAAATGCATCAGTACCGGCATAAACGCGGCGAGAGAGGGTTTCGCTGTAGAGTAGTTGCACCGCAACACGGCCCCGGTTACGGGAAGCAATTTGCCAGAGTTCGGTTTCGTAGTAGCGATCGCCCGTCCCCAACACTAATAACTGCGAATCGGTATAGGCCAGAAACCGATCCATCGCCTGAACGATTAGATCCAACCCCTTCTGCTCTACCAGTCGAGAAACAATCCCCATCAGAAAGCGGTTTGGATTGACCTCTAACCCTACCTCCTCCTGTAGCGCTGCCTTATTAGGCACACGGTCCTCTAAAGTTGAAACCTCATAATTCTTGAACAAATACGGATCCGTTTCAGGATTGTAGGTATCGGTATCAATCCCATTCAAGATGCCCACCAACTTACCGCTAATGAAGGAAAGCAAACCCTCAAGGTTTTCTCCATAGTCCGGCGTCTGAATCTGACGAGCATAGGTAGGCGACACCGTCGTTACCTTATCGGCAAATTGCACCGCCGCCGCCATGGTGTTGTGCCCCTGCATGTAGGGAGGGCACCAAGTCATCTGCTCCAGTTGAGGACGTGACGGCCCCTGATAGGCCAAATTGTGGATGGTAAAGACCGTGCGGATATCGGGCGACTGATACATCCATACCGGAATCATGCCCGTGTGCCAGTCATGGCAGTGAATCACATCCGGCTTCCAGTAGTTCCAGGCAAACTCTGCAGCTCCATTCGCAAACAAGGTAAACCGCCAGCCCTCATCCTCCCCGGCATAAATGCGTCGGCTGTCAAACGCCCCATGCTTCATCAAATAAAGAGGAACATCGGTTTCCGGCAAAACAGTTTCAAAGATCTGAAAGTCTTGAAACATCGCATTACCTGACCAAACCGGTGTCTGCGGCACCTTCACCCGCCCCACGAGCGAACTGTAGAAGGGCAGGATGATACGGACATCGTAGCCATGCTTCCGCAAGACTTTGGGTAAAGCTCCGATGACATCGCCCATTCCGCCAACTTTGGCAATGGGAGCAGCTTCTGCACCAACAAACAAAATTCGCATGGGATAAGCTTCCGGAGAAATGGAAGAGCCGGGAAGCCTCGAGCAAGGGCTCCGAAACACACCCGATCGTTGCAGGTTGAAGAACAACCTAATCAACCCTACCAAGTTTCGGCTCGATTAGAGGGAAAGCCCAGAAAAAACCTCTGCGATGCCTAGATATTTTGTGGTGGATGCTGGGTAAAACCCAGCATCCACCACAAAATATCTAGTAGGCTGAGGCGTAAGTTCGCCACCCATTTTTTGTGTAGGGTGCTTCGCACCCTACACAAAAAATGGGTAATAGATTTCGCTCTAGCGTACTAGACCCAATAAGCCAGAAGCGGATAGGCACTTAGCACCCATCCGCTTCTGGTTTTATGTCCCCCGGTGCGAGATTAGATTACCCGCGCTGAATCGTCGCCAGAATTTCATTCAGGATGTCCTGAGCACCCTGCTCTCGGAGTTGCAGAGCCAGGTCAATTCCTAGCTGATCCGCCTGTTCTGCGGGGCCAGAAACACTACCCTTGACCACTTTCTTACCATCCAGAGCGGCCACTAATCCCGATAGGGTGAGGGTATCCCCTTCCAGCACCGTGTTCACCCCAATGGGCACCTGACAGCCCCCTTCCAGTTCCCGCAGGAATGCGCGCTCAGCATAACAACGCAAAGCGGTAGGACGGTGCTCCAGAGCCTTGAGCAGGTTTAGGATTTCGGTATCGTTGGTGCGGCACTCGATGCCTAGAGCACCCTGGCCCACAGCGTGAAGGGAGATTTCAGCCGGGATGACTTGGTGGATGCGATCGCTCATACCCAAACGATGCAACCCAGCCACCGCCAAGATCAGTGCATCATACTCACCCGCATCCAGCTTGGCCAGACGGGTGTTCAAGTTACCCCGCACATCCTTGAAGGTGAGGTGGGGATAGTGGTGGCGTAGTTGGGCCAAACGGCGCAGGGAGGAGGTCCCAATGACCGCTCCTTCCGGCAGTGTATCCAGTTGCTTGTCGAGATGAGAAGCGTGAAGCACTAAAGCATCAGCAGGGTTTTCTCGCTCGGTGACACAGCCCAGCATCAGACCCTCAGGCAGACGAGTCGGCAGGTCTTTGAGAGAGTGCACAGCAAAATCGATGTCGCCATTTAACATGCCGACTTCTAATTCTTTGGTGAATAGGCCTTTGTCACCAATTTTTGCCAAGGCTACATCCAGGATTTTGTCACCCTGGGTGCTCATCGTTTGGATTTCAAAGGTGCGATCAGGATAGGCTTTTTGTAATTCTCCGTGAACCCAATGGGTCTGGACCAGAGCCAGTTGGCTTTTACGGGAACCAATGCGGATTGTCCGGGGGAAGCTTGCAACCATCGGTTAAGAAGTGTTTAGAAAATCAGCGGAATATTAAGCAACATCGCGCTTTTGACCATATATCAGCTTACCGCAGTGGGGCACGCAAGCATCGAGTTGATTTTGTTTTGTGACAGGTTTTACTTCATCAAATCAAGGTAATGTGTAGAGTACAAAGCATCCTACAAATCCCGCATGGTAAGGATGTTGCGTATTTTAACGCTGGGGATTTTCCACAACCTCGACTAGAATGGATGTACTACACTACATTTAGTGATAGCTACTTGAATCCCACTGCGGTTCACCCTACATTTTAAGAAATACTGGACGAGGGTTGTCGTGGCCAAAATTGTCAGTCGGAAGCTTCGGGGCGTTCAGCCGGTCTACGACATTGGGCTGGCGAACGATCACAATTTTTTACTTGAAAACGGCTTTGTCGCGTCCAATTGTTTTAATAAATCGCACTCTACGGCCTACGGGTACGTCACGTTTCAGACGGCTTACCTGAAGGCCAATTATCCTGTGGAGTACATGGCGGCTCTGCTGACCGCCAACAGTGACGATCAGGAAAAGGTGCAGAAATACATCAGCACCTGCCTGAGCATGGGGATTGAGGTTGAACCTCCTGACATTAATCGCTCTGGAGTGGATTTCACACCGACGGGTAAAAGTATTTTGTTTGGGTTGTCGGCGGTACGAAATGTCGGAAGTGGAGCGATCGACAACGTTCTGCAAGCACGGGAGCAAGATGGGGCGTTTTCCTCCCTGGCAGATTTGTGTAGTCGGGTCGATCCACGTACCGTGAACCGCCGCGCCATGGAAGCATTAATCCAATGTGGTGCCCTAGACTGCATGGAGAAGAACCGCAACCAGCTGTTGCACGATTTGGAGCTGGTGCTGGATTGGGCACAATCACGGGCACGCGATCGGGCGATCGGTCAGGGCAATTTGTTCGATATGCTGGGCGACAGCGGAGCGACTAGCAACGGCTTTGAAATGGCTCCCAAGGCTCCCCCTGTTGAGGACTTGCCCCAGCAAGAAAAGCTGAAGATGGAGAAGGAACTGCTGGGATTCTATGTATCTGACCATCCGTTGAAGTCAGTTCACCAGGCTGCACGGTTACTGGCCCCGATTAACCTGTCTGACCTGGATGACCAGCACGAGAACACAACGGTGAGTGCCGTGGTGATGCTGACGAGTGTCAAGCTGGTCACGACGAAGAAGGGCGATCGCATGGCCATTGTTCAAATCGAAGACCTGAGTGGCCAGGCGGAAGCGGTGGTGTTCCCCAAATCCTATGCTCGTATCGGCAACTTGCTGACCGAGGATGCCCGGCTAATGGTGTGGGGCAAAGTCGACAAACGGGACGATCGCAGTCAGCTTTTGCTGGATGATGCAGAACCCATCGAAGCCGTGCAACTGGTGATGGTCGAATTGGAACCCCAAATTGCCGAAGATTTTGCCTATCTGCACGAGTTCCGCAATGTGCTGATGAATAACCGGGGCGATGAGAGCAGTTGCAAAACCCCCGTCATCGCGATCATTACCAACGAAAACCGTCGAGAACTGGTGCGACTTGGCCCCCAATTCCGGGTGCAGGACCATGACTCGGTGGTGACAGCCTTAAATAAGGCTGGATTCCGGGCGCGACTTTCCGCTTTGACTAGCGCATAGTTAACCTGTAAAACCATCCAGCTTTTCGTCATGGCAACACATCGACAAAAAGCTGGATGATTTTTATCGGGCTACTGACGGGGCCTGTATCGGAAGTGGAGCCTTTGGATAAGCAATGCGCTGGTGGTTATACTCCTGCCAAACCTTCACGAATACATCAGCGATCATCGGCATCTCTTCACGCAGCAATCCAGAATTCGCAAGCTGTTTATCTTGCCAGCGCGCTTTGAGAATGCGATTGACCATAGCGAGAGCTTCCGTAGGGGTAGCGTCTTTGAGCGATCGCAACGCAGCCTCACAGGAATCGGCCAGCATGACAATTCCCGTCTCCCGCGATTGTGGACTGGGGCCGTCATATTTGAAGTCGGACTCCTTCACCACTAGCTTTGGATTAGCCTTTGCTCGTTCCTGGGCTTGATGGTAGAAATACGCAATCACCATTGACCCCTGGTGTTCTGGGATGAAGGTTCGAACAGCCTTGGGCAAGCGGTATTTCTTTGCCATAGCCATCCCCAAAGTGACGTGCTTTTTGATGATGTCAGCACTCTTCCAGGGATCGTTGATCAGGTCATGCTTGTTAGGGCCACCCATCTGGTTCTCAATGAAGCCCAGCGGATCGTGCATCTTCCCAATGTCGTGATACAACGTCCCAGCTCGCACCAGTTCGACGTTGCAGCCCAATTTGCGAGCTGCTGCTTCGGCCAGGGTAGCGACAAATAGGGTGTGCTGGAAAGTACCGGGTGCTTCTGAGGCCAGCCGCTTCAGCAAAGGGCGATTGGGGTTGGAGAGTTCTGCCAGCCGAATTGGTGTGACTAAGTCAAATAATTGTTCCAGATAAGGGCTGAGGCCAAGAGCAGCAATGCTCCAGGCTACCCCCATGAGTGCCTGGGTCGCGGAAACCGCCAGCACGCTATAAAAGATAGGCGCCGACCATGGGCTTACAATCAAGCTCATGATCAGATAGGTAACGCCCTGAGTTAGGCCTACTGCGCCTCCCAGAAGGGCCAGTTCTTCGCGCGATCGCAACCGCCCCGCCATCATCGCTCCCAACAGTGAGGCAATAACACTGGCGGCTAAGTGTCGCCCTCCCAGATCCATCCCGATCGCTAAGCCTGTCCCCAGTAACGCCACCACCGTCGCCCCCAAAGCAGAGCCATAGAAGCTTCCGACCAGCAGCCCAACCAGAGGCAAGCTCGTCGCGGCAATACCAGCGGTAGCGACCAGAGGTGTCGTTAGAGTCAACAGCGTCACCAGCCCATAATCTCGCCGCCGCAGGCCTGGGTGAAAGCGTCGTTCGACTAATAGAAAAACCCCAATTCCCCCGGCTACCAGGGAACCAAAACCAATCACCCCAACCCAATCAATCACCCGCTCACTCATACCAAAATGATCGAGCAGCACAAATTCCCGCTGAGTAATGGGTTGCCCGGCTTCTACGATAATTTCTCCCCGCCGCACACTGACCATAACGGGTTCTACCTCCCGGGCTGCCTTCTCAGCCAACTGGCGGGTTTGCTCGGGATCTTGGATCAGATTTGCCTCCAGGGTTGTGAGCAGCATTTGTTTGACAATGGGTGCCGCCTCAGGGGGAAGTACCTCTTGAACCTGGAAGGTCACGGCCTGTTCCAACAAATTGGAAGGCAGTCCGGGAGGAATGCCCTGGGTCAGCATCCGCTCTACAATCTGTCGGGCCGTGGATTTTGCCCCTAGCCAGGTAATATCAGGCAAATCGAGGAGTTGTGGAGACAGAAAGGCATCCTGAGCCGGGGGCTCGCTCACAAAGGTTGCACTCGCACTGGCATAAGCTTCGCGCGATCGCTGAATGGTCTGCTTCAGGGCTGAGTAGTCATCCGCTGAGGTGTAGCGGCGATAACTTTGCAGTTCCACAACAGCCAGAGCCTGAGGGGTAGAAGAGTCTTCAATGACTACCGCATTGGAGTTCCCCTCGACCTGCGTCAGAATCGCCTTCCACTCGGGCTCATGGGTCTGCCGCAGATATTGCTGAGTCGACGTTGACAAAATGGTGGGCGACACAAAAGGAAAAGCCCCTGCCTTTAAGCGCAGGGCATCACCTTCATCCATGAGCTGCTGAATTCGCTGATAGATGCGTTGATTGACATCTGTATCAATCCGCAGCACTGGAACTGCACCGATCTTGGCAGATTGACGTTTTTCTTCAGTGGTTTCGCTATCAAAGACGGTCGCAAAATCGGGAGCCCGCAAGGTACGGGGGGAGGTTGTACCGACCGCCAGTTGAGGCTCATTGTAGAGTCGATACCCAATCGTGCTGGATAGAGACACGACTGCCAGAGTGAACAGGGCCACCGAGCTTGCCGAACGCGGACAGGGAGCTTTACGCCCCTTGGGCGTAGAGCAAACAAACTGACTCAAGGAATTTTGTAGCTGCTTAAACCGTGGGAACCACTCTGTGGCTGACTCCGAAGTGGTCTTGCCTGGTCCTGGAGTTGTGGGGTCCCAAAGGGAAGATAGAGCCCGTTTCTGACGATCGCTCGCCAGCAGGCTCACCCAATCTTGAACTCGTCGTTGAAACGATTTCATCAATGCACAAATTCCTTAAGTGCGCAGGAATTACAACCGGCCTGACATGAAAATGCGTTACGACTCGCAACCAACCTTAACGAGTATTAGTATAAGTTGCTCAATCTCAGCGTGCGGGAAAATTTTCTTGATGCTATCCCTGATTACGGCTTAACCATACTTTGGCCTGTCTTAGAAAAGATTTATTCTGGCCTCTAAAGCCAGAAAATAGACTGGGCATCAATTCTCCCCCATGGTAACCAGGTGAGAGCCCAAAGGATAAATTTCTTTAAGAATATCCCAGAAATTTTGACTTCAAAGAACTATTCATAAATCCCGACTGATTCCAATTCGCTTGTCATATTAGGTGAGATATCTATTATGTGAACATCTCATCTCAAAATACCGCTACTTACACACAGCATTTTGCGATCGGGCAAGGCGTATGAGACAGGGTTCCATGCCTCCCACTCTTACCTCGCTCGCTCGGAAATGCTGGACCCCAGTTCTGGATCGACCTGAGTTTGGGTTAGGGATTTTCAGGTGCGCTTTGCCCACTCAAAACGGACACTTCAACTGCTCGAAACTGAGGGTGTATAAGGGTGTACCTTAAAGCTCGCTTAGAAGATTGTTTTTACGTGCGAAGCGCATAGAAAACAACCTTCTAAAACAGCCCCTATTAAACCTCAATTCGGGATAAGCCAATTGCCCTTTTTGGCGTACGCTTGGCGTGCCCATGAAAGGCCCTTAACTCAAACTCAGGTTAGTAAGCATAGGGAACTTCGGGTTCAGGAATCGAGGCTAATTGGCGAGCTTGAATGACCAACTGGCGCTTTCCATTCAGCGTTTCGGTTATCATCTCCCCTTCTACCCGAAACCATTGGTCAGGGGTATAGGCTGTGCGATCGCCCTCCAGCTTCACAGGCATTGCCACCGGATACACATCAGCAGCACAGCATGTAATGACAAACCGTGCCACCATCAAATAGTTCTTCGGCAAGTCAGATGGGTGAATGACAAAGCCTTCTACCTTAGCTGGCAACCCCTGGTAGGCATCGGGTTCGGGATACACACTCAGCGTTCGCACCCAATCAATCAGAGTGCGATCCTCAGGGCGGGTACCGCTGCGAAAGGACTGGGGTTGCGATCGCGTCATCGCCAGCGTATCGGTCACACCCCGGTCTAAAGCTACCTGGCTGGCAAATGCTTGGGGTGCAAACTGCAAACCAAATACGGCCACCGCCACGAGCAACGCACTACTCCACCCAGGGGGAAACAAATTAAAGTGCTGGGTTTGTGGGGTATCGGCGGTTAGGCGAACGTGGCGACTTGTCCCAAAGGCTTGAATTAGGCGAAATACTCCCAGAGCTGAGAGAAACACTCCAGCGACTACCGTCAGCCACACATAGCTGGGGTGCAATAAAACATTAATTCGGCCTGTAACCCAAAACCGCAGTAATAAAACCCCCCATAACAGAATGGCCAGGGTATCCAAAATAAAGCGCCAGGGTAGGCGACTCATAGGATTTTGGGGAGCCAGGGAGGGATAGGTGCGACGACGTGGCATAGGGGAATATCAGGCAGACCTTTAGTAAATGTAGAGATTCACAATCAACGTCAGCAAGAACGTCAATTGCCCTGCCAGGATGAACAGATAGGCGATCGCCCGCCCTCGAAACACCGACAGCATCAAAGCGGTGTTCTTAATATCCACCATAGGACCAAACACCAGGAAGGCCAGCAGGGAACCTGTGGTGAAGGTGGAGGCAAACGATAGGGCAAAGAAGGAATCAACGGTAGAGCAGATGGACACCAACCAGGCCAATACCATCATGGCCACAATTGAGGTAATTTGTCCCTGACCCAGGCTTAACACCACCTCTCGGGGAATCATCACCTGAATAATGGAAGCGATCGCCGTTCCCAATATTAAGACACCGCCCAGTTCGCGCATCTCTTGCACCACGTTGTCGAGCATCATCTGGAACCGCTCGGCTAGGGGCTTGGAAAGGACAGGATTGGGCATGAGGGCAAGCGCGGCTGTAGGGTCGTCCAGCTGAATCGGTCTACCAGGGCCCCCCAGCAGAAACGTACCCGATTGCAGCAAAGGCGAATTGCTCGCCCCTTTCGCCTTACGAGGGCGGGGGGCAGGAGCAGCTCGCGCGACGTCAGATTGAAGTAATGGCCGTAAATCTGCCTGAGCACTGAATACCCAGCCAATAATGGTAGCAATGAGCAGGGTAAAGCCAACCCGCAAGAACACGACTTCAGGTTGACTCCGAAAGGCCGTCCAGGTAGCCCAAAAGACGATGGGGTTGACAGTGGGAGCCGCCAGCAAAAAACCGATCGCCATAGAAGCAGGAGCCCCCTGCGTAATCAGGCGCCGTGCTACGGGCACGTTGCCACACTCGCACACTGGGAACAGAAATCCAATCAAGCTACCCGCCAGCGCCGCCAAAAACGGATTTTTGGGTACCGCCGCCACCAATTTGCGTTCATCCACAAACAGCAGCAGGGCACTGGAAAACAAGACACCCAGTAGCAAAAAGGGTATTGCTTCAACGAGCAAGCTGAAAAACAGCGTCAGAGCACTATTAATTCGATCCATGCGATCGTGCTATACCAGAGCCAAAAAGATCATCCACCCATCCTAGCGGATGCGGCGATCTTATCAGCAAGCAACAGGATCTGACGCCGGCTAAGGCGGCTTGGGAGAATAGCACGCCCTCAAGCCGCATTTTGGTACATCAACCGTTACCCAAATCAACCCTAAACACGTTCATACACAGGTTGATGGGTATGAGATGCAGATTCGGGGCGATCGCTATAAATTCCCATAACGGTATCCAACAACTTCAGCGCATCCGCCTTAGGTCGCTGGAATGAATTGCGCCCAATGATCGAGCCAAAACCGCCGCCCTCATGAATGGCGCGAATTCCATTCAACAGCCCTTCATCGCTATCCGTTGGGCCACCCGAGAAAATCACAATGCGGCGACCATTAAACGCACACTGAACAATGTGACGAACTCGCTCCGCAGGTGTTGAGATCGGAATCTCATGCTTCTCATAAACCTTCCGGGCCGCATCCTGCTCCAGGTGATCCGATGGAATTTTCACCTTAATAATGTGGGCTCCCAGTTGAGCCGCAATCTGAGCCGCATACCCAGTCACGTCTACAGCGGTCTCACCCGCCTTACTCAAGCCAGAACCTCGAGGATATGACCAGACCACCACAACCAGCCCATGCCGCTTCGCTTCTTCGGCATAGGCTCGAATTTGCTGGTACATCTCAAAGCGATGGGTAGAACCGGGGTAAATCGTAAAGCCAATCCCAGCACATCCGAGCCGTAAGGCATCTTGCACACTACCCGTCAGAGCCTGCGTGGGATCGGCTTCATCCAGCAACACATCGTGGTCGTTCACCTTCAGGATAAGAGGAATGTCTCCTGCAAACTCTCGGGCTCCCGCTTCTAAAAAGCCGAGAGGTGCTGCATAGGCATTGCAACCCGCGTCAATTGCCAATTGAAAATGGTAGTGCGGGTCATAGGCTGGTGGATTGGGGCCAAAACTCCGAGCAGGCCCATGTTCAAAGCCCTGGTCTACAGGCAGAATGACCAGTTTTCCAGTCCCGGCTAATTTTCCGTGATTAAGGAGTCGGGCCAAATTGGTGAGCGTGCCGGGGTTATCGCTGCCGTACCAGCTCAGAATCTCTTTTACACGTTGAGTCATCGTTAAGTCCTCAATGCAACCAGATGTGGCGCGTTTGCATACTCGTCCTGCCCCGCAAACAAACGAACCGTGGCACGGCGGGGTAGGCTACCTTCCTTGTAACAACTCAGCTTAGAATCCGACCTCTGTAATGAGGATGGTCTTCTAACGTTCGATAGATGACTTTATAGTTCAGGTTGTTTACGCAAGGCGTGCTTCGAAATGCCTCAAAGTTAGTTTTTCGTGTGTCGGCTGCGAGAAAAGTTAACCTTTCCACCAGCGCTAATGCTGGGACGTTACGCTATAAAACCAGGAAAATGAGCCGGAGCACTCAGACTTCGCGATCGCCCATGCAATTCCCCGTCTACTTAGGATTTGGCTCCTGGAAACTTCATCCACATTTCGTGTTTGAGTCCCTGGGATATGCGATCGCCCTACGATTACTCCTACGAAACATTAAAAAGGACACCATCAGCGCATCCGATCGCAGTTCCGTTATCGTTGGGGGTCTCCTAGGAGCCTTGATAGGAGCGAAAGGATTGGTACTGCTGCAACACATCAATCTGTTGTGGGAGCAGTGGCAGCAATGGCTCCTACTTATCCTGCAAGGTAAGACGGTGGTAGGGGCTTTACTGGGTGCGGTTGCGGGGGTTGAGTTAACCAAAATTTGGATTGGAGTTACCCGGTCTACGGGCGATGCATTTGTGTATCCGCTTATCGCGGGTACGGCGATCGGTCGGGTGGGGTGTTTCCTGACGGGGTTGAGCGATCGCACCTACGGCATTGCCACCCGCCTCCCTTGGGGCGTTGATTTTGGTGATGGGATTCCGCGCCATCCGACACAGCTTTATGAAATTGTGTTTCTGGTGGGGCTGGCAGGGGCGATCGCCCTCCGTAGCCGTTTTCCTCACTATTCGGGTGAGCTTTTCCAACTCTACCTGGCTTCTTATTTGAGCTTCCGTTTCTTCATTGATTTCCTCAAACCCGACTTTCATCCCATTCTGGGCATCAGTTTTATCCAAATCGCTTGTCTGTTGGGGTTGCTATATTGTCTGCGTCAGCTATCGCTACAGGTTTCTCCTCGTTAGTATTTTGGGATTGAACTTGTCCTATGCCCACTCGCCCTTACACTTTCTACGCGCTCACCAATAGTCTGTGCTCCAAGTGCCTGAGTAAAGTAGAGGCAAAAATTATCTTCCAGGATGAGCAAGTGTACCTGGTCAAGCATTGCCCTGAGCATGGACGAGAAGACGTCCTCATTGCTGACGATGCAGAATACTATCGCCAGATTCAAGCTTTCCTGAAACCGGGGGATATGCCCCTGCGGTTCAACACTCCGATCAAGCATGGATGCCCCTACGACTGCGGCCTATGCCCCGATCATGAGCAACATAGCTGCCTGACGTTGGTGGAACTGACCGATCGCTGCAACCTCACCTGCCCCATCTGCTATGCCGACTCTGGCGTGGATGAGGTGAACTCGGCGCACCAACCCCGCCGCCATCGCAACCTTGCTGAAATTGAGCGAATGCTAGACGCTGTTGTAGCAAACGAAGGGGAACCTCAAGTCGTGCAACTGAGCGGTGGTGAACCCACGTTACACCCCGACTTTTTTGCTGTGATGGATCTGGTGAAAGACAGGCCTATTAAGCATTTGATGATTAATACCAATGGGTTGAGAATCGCACAGGATCGGGAATTTTGCGATCGCCTCCGCCAATACCAACCCGGCATCGAAATCTACCTGCAATTTGACAGCTTCGAGGCCGAGGCTCTGCGTGAACTGCGAGGGGCCGATTTGCGGAATGTACGACAACAGGCGATCGCCCACCTCAACGAGTTCAATCTCTCCACCACCCTGGTTGTCACCCTCAAAAAGGGATTGAACGACCACGAAATCGGCAAAATTATCGACTTCGCATTGAAACAACGGTGTGTGCGCGGAGTCACCTTCCAACCCATTCAAATTGCAGGGCGGCTGGAGGGGTTTGATCCAAAGCGCGATCGCTACACCCTTACCGAAGTGCGTCGCGCCATTCTCGAACAAAGCCCACACTTCAAACCCCAGGATATTCTGCCGGTTCCCTGCCATCCCGATTCTTTAGCCATGGCCTATGCACTTAAATTGGGCAGCAAGGTCATTCCGCTTACCGGGATGTTTTCGACGCCAACCTTTGTGGATATGATGCCCAACTCCGTTCTGTATGAACAACATCCCGACTTAAAGCAACGGATCTTCGAGTTGTTCTCGACCAGCCACTCTCCAGCATCAGCCACAACATCCCTTCAACAACTTCTGTGCTGCTTACCGAAAGTCGCTGTACCTGCTGGATTGACCTATGAAAATATTTTCCGAATTATGATTGTGCAATTTCTCGATGCGTATAACTTTGATGTGCGATCGGTGAAGCGATCGTGTATACATATTGCACATCCTGACGGACGCCTAATTCCCTTTGATACCTATAATCTCTTTTACCGAGAGGGAAGCGCTGGATATGAAAAAGTAATTCAGATGCAAAAAGCACACTAATTTCATGTGTACGAAATACGCAAAAAATTAGGGCAAACAGAATCACATCAATATACCCATCAAGATCATGACTGAAGATAGGCCATCCAACGAATTCGTCGAAATTCTTAAAGGCATTGGGTTACTGATTCTACATCACATTCTGGCCGTATCTGTCATTGGTATTGTGGGACTTGTCATTGGCATATTGTTTGGCGAAAATGGAGTCTTTCAGATTTGGGCTATGGGAGCAGTAGGGTTCTTTTTATTGCAATTAGCCTATGTCATTCCATTAGCCCTGAGATTAAAACGCCAGGGTAAAACCGGCATGATGAAAGGCGTTATTATTGGTGCCACAATTACCGCTCTCCTCAATGGGACATGTTCCTTTATGGTCTTCCGAGCAGTGTCGTTTTATTTGTGATCCATGAATCCAGAGAGCTCTGAGCCAAAGAAGGCGGCACTCCTGAGAGTGCCGCCTTTCTTAAAAAGCCCGTGGCGAGGATTGAACTCGCGACCTCACCCTTACCAAGGGTGTGCTCTACCACTGAGCCACACGGGCATGGAGTCGGAATAATAGGCTCTAAGCTCAAAATAACTCAGAGTTAGAGCCTACAATCCAACTGTTTTGTGGATGGGCCGAGCTGGATTTGAACCAGCGTAGGCGTAGCCAGCGGATTTACAGTCCGCCCCCATTAACCACTCGGGCATCGACCCGTTCCTTTCCACAGTTATTAATCCTAGCAATAGATGTGCAGTTTTACAATCAAAATTTCCAGATTTTTTGTTGGATGTGGTGGTTTTACTCACCATACTCAACAGGGATGCGCCAAATATAGCGAGCACACCAAAATAAATTCCAGCGCTACTCAGTAGTGCTGGAACTTGCCTTCAGTATTACGATTGTAACCAAAGCCCGTGACGAGGATTGAACTCGTGACCTCACCCTTACCAAGGGTGTGCTCTACCACTGAGCCACACGGGCAGAGAGTCAGATCGTTAGACTCTAAACTTGGATCACTCTAAGCTTAGAGTCTACAATCTAACATTTCGTGGATGGGCCGAGCTGGATTTGAACCAGCGTAGGCGTAGCCAGCGGATTTACAGTCCGCCCCCATTAACCACTCGGGCATCGACCCGTCTCTTTCCACGATTATTAATCGTAACAACAGGCGTGCAGTTTTACAAGCCTTTTTCTTGAGAAATTTTCGACAGGCTAGTTTGAACAGCTTGCAACGCCTGATCAATTTCCTCGGCGGACACGATTAGCGGGGGGACGAAGCGCACAACTTTGAGGCCAGCAGGCACAAGTAGCAGGCCTTCTGCGATCGCCACCTTTACCACTTCTGCCGCTGTCAGATTCGCCTCTTCCTGAAGCACCAAGCCGTTAATCAAACCCCAGCCGCGCACTTCTTGAATCAGGGTGGGGAATTTTTGGGCGATCGCCTCTAACCCATTCCGCAGTTGCTCACCCCGAGCCATCGCATTCGCCAGCAGATTTTCCTTCTCGATAGTGCGGCAAACAGACAGCGCTACGCCACAAACGAAAGGATTGCCGCCAAAGGTGCTGGCATGGTCGCCGGGTTCGAACACATCGCAAAAAGATTTGCAGAGCATCGCACCAATGGGAATGCCGCCACCCAAACCTTTTGCAGAGGTAAACACATCCGGTTCAATACCCAGGTTCTCGTAACCCCAGAGGTGACCGGTGCGGCCCATGCCCACCTGTACCTCATCCATCAGCAACAGAATGCCCTTCTCATCGCAGATTTCCCGAATCCGCTGGAAGTAGGCGCGATCGCCCGGACGCACACCGCCTTCACCCTGCAAACCTTCGAGGAGAATGGCCGCAACCTGACGGGTGGGATTGTCGAGGGTGGCGATCGCCGTTTCCAGTGCTTCCAGATCGTTATAGGGCACGTAATGGAAGCCGGGCACCAGTGGGTTGAAGTTCTTTTGATACTTAGGTTGACCTGTGGCGGTGATGGTCGCCAGGGTACGGCCGTGGAAGCTGGCGTTGGCCGTCAGAATAATGGGATTTTCGATGCCCAGTTTGGTGTGGGCGTACTTCCGGGCCAATTTAATCGCGCCTTCGTTAGCCTCAGCACCGGAGTTGCAGAAGAAAGCTTTGTCTGCACAGGAATGCTCGACCAGCCACTTCGCCAGGTCGCCCTGCTCGGGAATGTAATAGAGGTTGGAGACGTGGTGCAATTTCTGAATTTGCTTGGTGACGGCTTCCACCATGGCGGGGTGAGCGTGGCCCAGGGTGCAGGTGGCAATCCCAGCCACGAAGTCCAGGTACTCGTTGCCATCGGTATCCCAAACGCGGCATCCTTTCCCTCGCTCCAGGGTTAGGGGAAAGCGGGCATAGCTATGCACCACATATTCATCAAACTCAGCCGGCGAAAAGGCTGACAGGGCTGACGGGGGGATTGGAGCGAGGGTTTCTGGACTCACGGTTATTCCTCTAAACAGATAGTGCAGGGTCACTGAAAAAGTGAATCGTTACAGAAGCTACATTAGCCACATTGGTTTATATTACGGCAGTTTTTTTGAAGGGATGGAGTAGAGGTCAGGGAATGGCGACATAAAGCATCAAGCACTGCGGTTCGTTAAATAAACACCACTGATGACAAGTACCCCCCCGACCAGTAGGGATGGAGCGATGGGTTCTCGTAGGAGCAGGGCCGCGAGGGCGATCGCAAACACAGGCACCAAATTAATAAAGATTGATGCACGGGCAGAACCAATCGCTTTGACACCTTCGTAGTACCAGAGAAACCCAGCAGAGGTGCCCAGGACACCCAAATAGGCTACTCCCAGCCAGGCAACCAGGGGATACGTTGTCCATTGCGTCAGGAAACCCTCCGCCAGAGCCGTGACCAGTAATGCTCCGGTGCCCACCAGGCAAGCATAGGTCGTGGCGACCAGAGGCGAGAGTTCGCCCATGACACGTTTGCCAACGAGCGTATAGATGACCCAGGTGGCGACGCAGCCGAAGATGAGCCAATCTCCATGGCTAATCCCCTCTGCCAGCAGGTTAAGGGGGTTGCCGTGGCCGATGACAATCGCAGCACCGATGAGGGAAAGCCCAATCCCCAATCCTTTGAGCCAGGAGAGCGATTCTTTGAGAAAGAGGGCCCCAACCAGGGCAATCACGGTAGGATTGAGGGCAACAATCAACGCGGCTCGGCCAGCCTCAACCTCTTTCAGCCCTGCGAAGAAAAAGACATTGTAGGCAAAGATGCCGCTCATGCCTAACACTACGATTAATGGAATTTGGCGAGGCTTCAGGGGTGGCAATTTGCCGATCAATTGGCGGGTGAGGAGCAGGAGACAGAGGGAGGCGATCGCAAACCGCAAAAATGCCCCTGAGAATGGCCCCATGCTCTGACTCGCAACCCTTACGGCAATAAAGGTACCACCCCAGATCGCCATGGTTGCCAAAAGCTTGAGATAAACCATCGCCCTACCCCAATTCAGAAACCTCAGGTTTATCGTGTTTTTAAGTGGACTACTTCGTCCGGTCAGGTGAAAGGTATGCTCTCTCAAGAGTTGTATTTCCTGGAAGCGTGCTTTAGAAAGGCCACAGGAAATTGCATCTAGTGGGTCATCTGGCGTGAGTATTGCCATTTCAGGTGGAGCATTTCAGGCCACCAAGGACTGGGTTACAGCCCCAGACCCTCCTAATCGATGCTTAGGTCGTTTAGATCGCGCTCGTTGTCGTCGTGCCGCTCGCTTGCCACCCCACTCAAACGGTGTT
>NZ_JACJOO010000038.1 GCF_014695575.1 Leptolyngbya sp. FACHB-8
ATCAGGCCCGAAAACCGCGCGCCAAAGGCGCGCGGTTTTCGGGCATCAAAGCCAAGAGTTCACGCCCTACGGGCGTGAACTCTTGGCTTTGATGCCCATACTGAGAATTGCTGACAACAATTCACGATGGATGCATCAATCGTCTTTGAGTGCATGAATTGTTGTGCGGCGCAGCCACACAACAATTCACGACGGGAGTTCGGTACTAAGGAACTTGCCAGATTCGCTCATGGTACTTTGCTGGCTCAGCATAAGGATCTGGTGCCGGAGCACCATGGTCATGGCCGTGATTATGACTATGGTTATGACTATGTCCATGGCTATGGCCGTGGTCGTGGCTATGCCCATGATTGTGTCCATGGTCATGATTATGGCCGTGGCTGTGACCTGCTTCTACAGCCGCTAAGCGGAACTTGCACATCTCACAGTTCATGGCGACCTGTCCTAATTGGGTTTCGATTTCTCGCTCCCGTAGAATGCTGAACAGGTGAGGGTGCAATCCCATTTCTGGGAGGCAAATCGTTGGGATGTCGGGGAACTGTGTTTGCTGTTGGGCGGTGATGTCGTAGATTTTCTTCACCAGTACACCTGTAAACAAGAAGTACGGCAGAACAACGATGCGTTTGGGCTGATACAGTCGTGCTCGACGGAAGCCTTCCTCCAGACGCGGGTGGGTAATGCCAATGAAGCAGACCTCAACGGTGTTATAGCCGCTGCCTTCCCAGAGAACGCGAGCCATTTTGTATACGTCGCCGTTGGCATCGGGGTCGCTAGCTCCACGACCGACGAATAGCAAAACGGTGTCTTCCCGGGCAATACCCTGAGGGTTCCATTCGGGCTTATCGAGTTCTTCGAGGCGCGATCGCCACAAATCCAAAATGCCCGGCGCGATACCAAAGTGCCGCCCATAGTGGAACTTCACCTGTGGATGCTGTTGCCGAGCGCGATCTAACTCGTTGGTGATATCGAACTTGTTGTGACGGGCCGCAAACAGCAACACCGGCAGCACCGACAAATCGGTGTACCCCAACTTCACGCACTCATCCACACCCTGCTGAATTGACGGCTCGGTCAGTTCTAAAAAGCACGGAATAATGGGGCGAGAGGTGTCCAACTGTTGGTAAGCAGCGGCAAAATCGAGCAAGCCCTGGCGGCCCGCTTCATCGCGGCTACCGTGGCCTACTAGCAGGAGGGGACGATTTTCGGGAAGAGGGGGGAGAGCGATCGCCGTATCAATCGCCACATCAATTTCTGACAAGGAAGGGGTAACCGTTGAAAGCAAATGGGACATAAAACGAGGACTCTCTCCTGTG
Organism: Leptolyngbya sp. FACHB-8; assembly: GCF_014695575.1. Lineage (GTDB taxonomy): Bacteria > Cyanobacteriota > Cyanobacteriia > Elainellales > Elainellaceae > Vacuolonema. Next base: position 1,314 of record NZ_JACJOO010000038.1, read on the forward strand.
CAACGCAGGATATAGAGTGAAAAGGCTCCAGGCAGGCATTCTGGCTAAGGGAATGAAAATGAAAACCAGGACAGTGGGTATCACTATGGCAGTTTTTCCATTCATCATCCCATCACAGCTGCGGCACAGCGCCGGATTTGCACCGACCTTTCCCCACCTGTGGCTGTTCACGTTTGCCCCGTTATCTTAGCCCAAATAGCTTGACTCATACTCTTCGCTTGATACCACCAAACTTCAGAAACCCAATTTTGCCGCTGTGAGCGGCGGCAAAATTGGGTTTCTGAAGTTTGATACAGTCTTCCTGACAAACAGTTGGGTCGTGCGAAGCAATAACGATAGTCTGTTTGGTTGGCTGGCACGGCCCTATGGGCCAAAAAATCAACCGGACGGGCTCTTCTGGACGCTGAGAGCATCGGCTTCTAGAATATGAGGTTGAACTTGACCCGTCGGCGAGGAGCGAAAACAATGATGCAACAGCGTGGTGTAACGGTCTGGTTTACAGGATTGAGTGGTGCAGGAAAAACCACGATTCGGATGGCCGTAGAGAAAGCACTGCGCGATCGCCATCTCAAGGTTGAGGTTTTGGATGGCGATATTGTGCGCCAGAACTTGACCCGAGGGCTAGGCTTTAGCAAGGAAGACCGCGATGAAAACATCCGCCGTATCGGGTTTGTGGCCCATCTGTTGAGCCGGAATGGGGTAATTGTGCTGGTGTCTGCGATTTCACCCTATCGCAACACCCGTGAAGAGGTGCGTCAGAAAATTGGTGATTTTGTTGAGGTGTATGTCAACGCCCCCCTGTCAGTTTGCGAAGAACGGGATGTCAAAGGGCTTTACAAGAAGGCAAGAGCTGGGGAAATCAAGCAGTTCACGGGTATTGATGACCCTTATGAGGCACCCCTAAACCCCGAGGTGGAGTGCCACACTGACCAGGAAACCCTGGAGGAAAGTACGGCAAAAGTTCTCGACTATCTGCAACAGGCCGGTTATCTGTCTGAAGCTTCGATAGCGGTTTAACCTCCAATCGCATTCTGCCTATTGAGCACAAAACACCCCTATGGGGGCGTTTTGTGCTCAATAGGCAAAGACAGGTTAGTTGAAAGCGTAGGCTGCCATGCTCAGAGATCCATAGGTGTATCCCTGATGAATCTGCTGACCTTTGGCCTGTTCTCCGCCTGCTCCCAGTGCCACAAATAGAGGCAGTAGATGTTCGTCTGTCGGGTGGCTTAAGGCAGCGTGAGGGGCAAGCGCTCGATAATCCAACAGCCGCTCCGTAGAGGAGAGGGCGATCGCTTCTGCTAACCAGCGATCGAACACCATAGCCCAATCTGCCGGGGATGTATTGTCCTGACCATCCAATGCTCCCAAATTATGGGTTACCGCACCACTTGCGAAGATTAAAACCCCTTCATCCCGCAATGGAGCCAGCACTTGTCCTACTCGGAGGTGATGGGCTGGGCCAAGGTAGGGCTGAATGGAGAGCTGGGTGACAGGAATGTCAGCTTCAGGATAAACGAGCAAAAGCGGATTCCATGCCCCGTGGTCTAGACCACGAGAGGGGTGAATATCAGCTTGAAATCCAGCATCCACCAGGCGTTGGGATACCTGTCTTGCCAGCTCAGGCGCACCTGGGGCTGGGTAGCGCAGCCGATACAGCGCTTCTGGAAAGCCGTTGAAGTCATGAATTGTTTTGGGCTGCGGCGCGGCACTTACCATCGGATACGGTGTCTCCCAATGGGCAGAAACCGCCAGAATGGCTTTTGGCCTGGGCAATTCTGTCGCGAGACGACGCAAAAAATCTTGCGTTGGCCCAGTTCGTATCGGCAGATCAGGCGCACCGTGGGAGATAAAGAGCGACGGCAGACGTTGCATAAAATCCGACCTCAAACACAAAAAATAAGCTAGAGATACTGGTAGATAATTTCATCTGCAATTATTCTAACACGTACTATCGCGGTATTTAAGGAGGTTTCTGCATAAGAATTTATCTAGAATGTTGGTGCTTTGCCCGCGAAGCGGGCAAAGCACCAACATTCTGGGGGTAATTTCATTACTGGAAATCTCCTAAGTTGATACTGAAGGTATAGCCTTACGCAATGAGGTTAGGACGTTTATTTCTGAAAAGCTTCGTGCCAGAGGCTTTTCAGAAATAAACGTCCTGGTTCTGAGTATGTAGTGTCATAGCATAGGACGCTTAGCGTCGGGCACTATACTTCTGTCCTCCAGGCTTAATAACTGCTCAGCCGAAAAGAGCTGTTTGCTAAAGCTGTTTCTCTGTCAGATTATTCCTTTCAAGTCGGAGCCAAAAGCATTTGATGCAGTTGATATCGAAAATCTGCCTTTAAGTAAGGCTGCCGATAAACGTCCCACTTCGACAACAGCGCTGCCTGCTTATCCTGAATGATCTGCTGGAGTTGTGGAACTTGCCTCGGATCCATCTGCTGCTTATACAGTAAATGCTTGAGCACCTCAATGTCTTGCAAGCTCCCCAGATTATCCTGCAAAATTTTTAGATCTTTGATCCACGACTTGAAAGCTTCTCCGTAAAAGGGGACAAAGAACTCGGCCTGATAGCGAACATGCTTGCAAGACTTTCGTAAATCATGGAGAACGACAACGTTATCCTCCGTGATGTCTGCTGCCGCGATCAGCCAAGCCGGATGCAGCAGTGACTCAGAGAGTAGCGGACTGAGTAGATCAGGCAGGATAGTTTTGATCGGTAGATTGCCCAGCAGGGTAAAGCGTGGTTGGGCAAACCAACTTTCAAAAGCTGTCTTTAAGTCGCAGTAGCGGCTCTGGGATAGGGTATCTCGTGTACCTGCCAATGCCTTTTTCCGCTTCTGTTTTAGGCGTTCTAGCGTGGGCGTCAACTGCTTCTGCTCAGCGCTGTCCAATTGGACCAGATACTCCTCGCTGAGGGCTTGCAGTTGTACGTCAAGGTCTCGCAGTTGGCCCAGAACGCGGGTTAGTGTACGAACTCGCTTGGGACTCGCTGCCTTGGGCAACTCGATAGCCGTTTCAAAAATTTGTAGTGCAGTATAAAGACGTCGACTACTCACTCGCATCTGGTGCAAGTGTTCAGGATCTTTATCGGCTAAGACGGATTTCTCTTGCTTGGTGAGCTGCTTATATTCCTGTTGCAGAATTTCTACAGCGTACTGGCCTAACGCTAAAGATTCATCAGGTGGTGTTTGCTGGTTCTTCTTTTTCGGAGTTGCCTCAGAAGTGTTGGAGACGTTCGACTCTGTCGTCTCAGAAGGTATCTTTGGTCTGGGCAATTTTTTGCTCATGGTGGGTAAACCATCCATTCTTTAATTTAGAAGACTACCCCAGAGGGCGCTGGAATAATTCATTCTTCGTGCGGGAAGTGCAAAGCCAATCAACGACGTTCAGAACTTTTCAAATATCTTTGAAATTTAGGTTGGGTAATTTGTAAAAGTCATTACTCAGGAGGAAATCTTACACTTTCACATTACTATTCTCTACGCGTCCTAAAATCCTCCGGACTGACGAGGTTAGAGTGTTTGGACCCGAGTTGGGGTTAAGGGCATATTGGAGAGTACGGTTTTCGGGCTTCAAAGCCGAGAGTTCGCTTCCTTAAGAAGCCAATTCTCGGCTTTGAAGCCCAATTTGCGGTGAATACTGTTAATTTCTGAGTCCTGATTTTCAGAGACAAATGCTAGCCTGGAAAGAGTGATTTTATTTGCAAAGTCTTACCTTCCATGGATAAGGTCGTTGTTGGGCTCTCGGGAGGCGTCGATAGTTCGGTTGCCGCTGCTACCCTCCACCGTCATGGCTATGACGTCGTGGGCGTTACCCTTTGGCTAATGAAGGGGAAGGGGCAGTGCTGCTCGGATGGCATGCTAGATGCGGCGCGGCTCTGTGAGGAACTCGACATTCCTCATCACATCGTCGATAGCCGCGATGTGTTTGAAAAAAATATCGTGGATTATCTGGTGAACGGTTATGGGGAGGGCATTACGCCTCTGCCCTGCTCTCAATGCAACCGGGCCGTGAAGTTTGGCCCGATGCTGCAATATGCTCGGGAGGAGTTGGGGTGCGATCGCATCGCCACGGGCCACTACGCGCGTATCACCCACAACCCGACGAGTGGGCGCTATGAGCTGCGCCGAGCCGTAGACCCCGGCAAAGACCAGTCCTACTTCCTGTACGATCTGAGCCAGGAGATTCTGGCCCACGTTCTCTTTCCCCTGGGTGACCAGACCAAGAGCGAAACTCGTCAGATGGCTGCTGAGTTTGGTCTGCATACTGCTGAGAAGCCGGAAAGCCAGGATCTTTGCCTTGTGGAAACTCACGGTTCTATGCAAGGGTTCCTTGACCAATTCTTGGCGCCTAAGGAAGGGGACATTGTCGATCAAACGGGTCGGGTATTGGGGCGGCATACTGGCATTCACCACTACACCATTGGTCAGCGTAAAGGGCTGGGGATTGCAGCCGCCAATCCGCTTTATGTGGTGGGTTTGGATGTGGGGCGAAATCAGGTGATTGTAGGCGATCGCGATGCTGTCTACTTTCCCGAATGCACCGTTCAGCGAGTGAACTGGGTTTCGATTTCCCAACCGGAAGCGCCTATCCCAGTCGAGGTTCAGGTTCGTTACCGAACGAAGGCTATACCCGCGACCCTCTTTCCTTTAGCGGATAACCGTGTGCGGATTGTATTTGAGGACCCACAATTTGGGGTGACTCCCGGACAGGCAGCAGTCTGGTACGAGGGCGATCGCGTCCTGGGGGGCGGTATAATCGAGCGTTTTCCCGAAGCTTTGTAAGTGAAATGAGCGGCCTTTGTTCCGCTCATTTTCTTTAGGTAGGATTTGTTGTGTGGTGTGCTTTGCACACCACACAACAAGAATGTGAAAGTCCTGTTAGGGTCTTTTTAAAAAAATCGCCCTTTGTCTATCGGGATTGAGTAGATTTACCCAACTCCGTAATAGGATGGACGAGTGAGGTTTTTCGCGCTGTTCTGGAGGGACACACTTTGAGTTTGCATACCGATGGCATCGCTCCCCATGGGGGAGAACTGATCAATCGCATTTGCACTGCTGAGCAACGGCAGGAATTTCTGGATAAGGCGGATTTTCTGCCTCGGGTGCAAATTGACGATCGCGCCTTCTCCGATTTAGTGATGATTGCGATCGGTGGGTTCAGCCCCCTTACCGGATTTCTGGGCAAAGCGGACTACGAACGCGTGGTCAACGAAATGCACCTGGCTAATGGTTTGCCTTGGGCTATCCCGGTGACGCTCTCCGTGAGCGAAGATGTGGCCGGCTCCCTGAAGGAGGGTGATCTGGTGCGTCTGGATGATGCATCCGGTCGGTTTGTCGGTGTACTGCAACTGACGGAGAAGTACACCTATGACAAGATGCATGAAGCGCTCCATGTCTACCGCACCAATGAAGAGAAGCATCCGGGTGTATCGGTTGTTTACAGTCAAGGCCCCGTGAACCTGGCTGGTCCAGTCTGGCTGCTGCAACGGGATTCTGACCCCCGCTTCCCCTCTTACCAGATTGACCCCATCGAGTCCCGCGCGCTCTTCCGTGAAAAGAACTGGAAGACTGTAGTGGGCTTCCAGACCCGCAACCCGATCCACCGTGCCCACGAGTACATCATCAAGTGTGCTCTGGAAATCGTAGACGGCTTGTTCCTGCATCCCCTGGTGGGCGCCACCAAGAGTGACGACATCGCCGCCGATGTACGGATGCGTTGCTATGAAATTATGCTGGAACATTACTTCCCGCGCGATCGCGTGATTCTGGCGATCAACCCCTCTGCAATGCGGTATGCAGGTCCCCGTGAAGCGATCTTCCACGCGCTGATTCGTAAGAACTATGGCTGCACCCACTTCATCGTGGGACGTGACCATGCCGGGGTGGGCGACTACTACGGCACCTATGACGCACAGTACATCTTCGATGAGTTCTCCCCTAGCGAGCTGGGCATTACTCCGTTGAAGTTTGAGCACGCTTTCTTCTGCAAGCGCACGCAGCAGATGGCGACGACCAAGACCAGCCCCAGCCTGCCTGAAGAGCGCATCCACCTCTCGGGTACAAAGGTGCGCGAAATGCTGCGTCGTGGCGAATTGCCGCCTCCAGAGTTCTCCCGTCCTGAGGTGGCAGCGGAGTTAGCTCGGGCAATGCGCATTCCTGTTGAGGCCTAAGTGTCCATCAAATGCGATGAGGAGCGTTAGCTCTCTCATCGTTGAGAAGGGTGAAAGCTTTGCTTTCACCCTTCTCTTTTGTCGCGCTGTTCAATTTTTTATGTTCATAGCGCTACGTGCTCAGCAGGCAGTTTATTTTTGAGTTCAGGCCGCAATCGCCCTCACCTGCCCCGGCAAAATGCAGCTGTGGTCAGACGGGTGTAGAGCGGAGTGGGCGTTGCTCGCTGGGACTGTGCCGCTGTGACGCGGTAGCCCTGCTCCTGAAGCACCAACAGTATTGCATGGTTATATTGAGCAACGTCCCCTTCACCGGGATCATCGGTGTAAAGGAGTATGTGGCCTGTTATGGGTTCGCAGAAGTAGATGGGGCAGATGCAGGGATATTTTAAGGCTGCTTAGCGGACTGCTGCTGAGCGGCACTCAGTTCAGCTTTGTAGTCGGCTCGGGAAGGATAAAGTTTGACCAGGGTTTGGAGGGGCGCGATCGCTTTAGCAGGGTCATTCAGCCTCAACCGGGCCTGAACTAACCCTTCCAGGGCGACTTGATTATGGGGCTCTCGGGCCAAAACCATTTCATAGCCCCGGGCTTGATTTTGCAATTCCTGCTCAGGGGATACGGATTCTTCTGCGGTTGCTGACGCGGTTCCCTGTGGTACCCCTCCTCGGTAGGCTGGTAGCATGGCTGATACGAGAGAACTAACAAAGAAGAGCCCCATGACAACTTGCAAGCCCTTTCGCACCTGATCGTTACGCATCACTCGAAACATATAGCCGGAACCTCGCTGTTAGGGTTGAGGCAAGGTAGTAGGCTTCCTGCGGTCTATCAACCTTCCCTGGTTTTAGCCTGCCCCTAGAATTGGATTCAGCTATCAGCGATATGACACAATCTGTTCCGATGTGGTGGTGAACTAGTAGGCTGGGGCAGAAGTGTACAACCTATTTTTTGTGGTGGGTGCGAAGCACCCCACCACAAAAAATAGGCAACGAACTTAGGCCGTAGCCTACTAGTCAAATTAAGTTCGGGTCATAAATGTTTTTCGGTGTACAAACCGCGCTCAAAAATACCCATGAACCGAGCCTGGCTTGGTCAGGGTTGCGCACAATTTAGCTGAATGGGGTATACAAGGGGCATGGCTGTATCAGTGCTGGTGGGCATCTGATAGCCAGATAGAGCCACTATTTTGTAGAACAAAGAATTCCATAAATTTTTCCGTTGATAGGTAACGAACCAATGAATGCCCAGGTCCAGCGTCCCATAACCCAAGTTGTTGTCACTATGGCTTGTATTTTGGGCTGTGTGGGGGCGATCGCCCTACTGCAATGGCCTCAGCTTCAGCAACTCCGTACTCGTAGCCAGGAAGCTCCTATCGCTGATATTCGTCGTGACCTGGAGGCGGAGCAAGTACAGTTAAATCTGCTAAAGAAGGCTCCTACCTTTGGTTTTGACAATGTCGTGGCAGATTGGGTATTTTTACGTTTCCTGCAATATTTTGGTGATGAGCCTGTGCGGTTGCGCACTGACTACCGCCTTAGCCCAGAATATTTTGAAGTCATTTTGGGTCGAGATCCGCACTTTTCCCTGGCCTATCTGTTTCTGTCGAACAGCACCAGTGTCTATGCTGGGATGCCAGAACGAACCATTGAACTGACGAACAGAGGGTTGTCGCAGCTGACCCCTACGTCTCCCCCTGACTCCTTTTATTTATGGCGCCGCAAAGGTATTGATGAATTGCTGTTTCTCGGAGATGCAAAAGCAGCTCAGCAATCCTTCCTGACCGCGGCTGAGTGGGCTGAAAAATCTCCTTTACCAGAGGCCGCTCAAGTCGCCGAGAGCTCCCGACAGACGGCGGCGTTTATTGCCCGGAACCCGAAGAGCCGCATAGCCCAATTTATAGCCTGGGGCACGGTACTATCTACCGCGCAGGATAAGCTGACCCGCGAGATTGCGGTGCAGCGAATTGAGCAGGTTGGGGGAAGGGTGGTTTCTAAGCCAGATGGTACATTTCAAATCCTGCCACCTCCGCAGGATTAGTTACCTGTTTTGGGTGCATCCCACTTTTGCAAATTTGAAATCCCACTCTTGTAAGTGAAGCGAGCTTCGCCCGCTTCACTTACAAGAGTGGGATTCACCCCCTGTTTTGATTCCTCTCGATGATGGGATGACGTGCTCTTTTAGTGAGCATCTCATCCCGTCATCAAATTTCTAAACCTTATTTTTGTGCTTGTGTCATCCCTGAGAGCAGAATTCGTTTCCGAGCCTTTCCGAATCAAGGATCTATAATTTGGAGTAATGCCTCTTAACTGGGATCAGCCCGTAAAAGCATTCCTGGAAATGCGATCGCCGGATTATGAAAGATTAGGTTAATATTAATTAACATAAATCAATACTCTGGCTTAGACATTCGGCCTTGCCGATTCAACCGAGATTGATCTCTCTTTGGTCGGTAATGACCCTAAATTCTTCAGAGAACTTTACTTTAAATCCCAGTTCTTGAGATTCATTCCATTCCACAGCTCAGTGTTCAGGAGGAAAACCCCCGGTGAATAAACGGTGGAGAAATGCAGGACTGTATGTTCTTTTGATTGTTGTTGTGATCTTCCTGGGATACTCCCTGTTAGATCGGCAACCTGAAGACATTCGCTCCTGGCGATATAGCCAATTTATTGAAGAGGTTCAGCAGGACCACGTTGAAAAGGTCACCATTAGCGCTGACCGTACCTGGGCAAGGGTGACGACTGAAGACGGTCAAAAGGCTCAGGTCAACCTGTTGCCCAACGATCCTGATCTCCTGCAAATTCTCGATGACAGCAATGTTGAAATCATTGTGTCTCCCCCCAACAATGAGAACGTGCTGGCTCGAGTTCTGAGTACTCTTCTCATTCCCTTCTTGCTCCTGGTTGTTCTGTTCTTTGTCCTACGCCGAGCCCAGAGTGGTCCTGGCAACCAGGCCATGAACTTTGGCAAGTCCAAGGCCCGTGTTCAGATGGAGCCGCAGACGCAAGTTACCTTCAACGATGTTGCGGGTATTGAGCAGGCCAAGCTGGAACTGACCGAAGTTGTGGACTTTTTGAAAAATGCCGAACGCTTCACAGCTGTTGGGGCCAAGATTCCTCGCGGTGTGCTGCTGGTTGGGCCTCCGGGAACCGGGAAAACTCTACTGGCGCGGGCGGTAGCTGGGGAAGCCGGTGTTCCCTTCTTCTCGATTTCGGGTTCTGAGTTTGTTGAAATGTTCGTTGGGGTTGGTGCGTCTCGCGTTCGTGACCTGTTTGAACAGGCTAAGTCTAACGCCCCCTGTATTGTGTTCATTGATGAAATTGACGCCGTAGGTCGTCAGCGGGGTGCTGGTCTGGGTGGCGGTAACGACGAGCGGGAGCAGACCCTGAACCAGTTACTTACTGAAATGGATGGTTTTGAAGGGAACAGTGGCATCATCATCATTGCCGCTACGAACCGTCCTGATGTGTTGGATTCGGCTCTGCTGCGTCCCGGTCGTTTCGATCGCCAGGTAGTGGTTGATCGTCCCGACTATGCAGGTCGCCTGGAAATCCTCAATGTCCATGCTCGGGGTAAAACTCTGGCGAAGGATGTGGATCTCGACAAAATCGCTCGCCGTACTCCTGGTTTTACTGGGGCTGATCTGGCAAACCTGTTAAATGAAGCTGCGATTCTGGCGGCCCGTCGTAACCTGACGGAAATCTCGATGGATGAAGTCAATGATGCGATCGATCGCGTCCTGGCTGGCCCCGAGAAGAAAGATCGCGTCATGAGCGAGAAGCGCAAGGAACTGGTTGCCTTCCATGAAGCTGGCCATGCCCTTGTTGGGGCCTTGATGCCGGACTACGACCCTGTTCAGAAAATCAGCATCATTCCCCGTGGCCGTGCGGGTGGTTTGACCTGGTTTACCCCCAGTGAAGAACGGATGGATTCGGGTCTTTACTCCCGTTCCTATCTGCAAAATCAGATGGCGGTTGCCCTCGGTGGTCGTGTCGCGGAAGAAATCGTCTTTGGTGAAGAGGAAGTCACGACGGGTGCTTCCAACGACCTGCAACAGGTGGCACGGGTTGCCCGTCAAATGGTTACTCGCTTCGGGATGAGCGAGCGTCTGGGGCCTGTTGCTTTGGGGCGTCAGCAGGGTGGTATGTTCCTGGGCCGCGACATCATGGCTGAGCGTGACTTCTCGGAAGAAACCGCTTCTGCCATTGACGACGAGGTTCGTAACCTGGTTGAGCAGGCTTACCGTCGGGCTAAGTCGGTTTTGGCAGAAAACCGTTCGGTCCTGAATCAACTGGCTCAAATGCTGGTTGAGCGGGAAACCGTCGATTCCGAAGAGCTACAAGAGCTACTGGCGGTTAGCGATGTGAAGATGGCTCCGATCGCCTAATCTTGAGTTCTAAAACCTTAAAAACGGGAGCAGTAAGCTGCTCCCGTTTCTTTTTTGATTGTGGGTGGTGGGGTTCACATGCCACCCACAATTAGAATGCACACTGCGATGAAGTTGGGGTTATAAATCTTTGGGGGCATCCCAACCGAGGGCCAGGCTGAAGCGCAGCATTTCATCGCTAACGTTGCCGTAGACGCCTTCAATTTGCTGTTGGCAGCACTCGATGGCGAAGTCATTGAATTCCTCAGGCTCCACTCCAAACATGTCCTGGAAGGTGTCAGGCCTCACACGGCAGAAGCGTGGGCGATCGTCGTAAATTTGGCACTCACGTAACTCAGAGTCATAGTGGATGCACCAGCCATCTTCGCCCACCATGCTCAAGTACTGCTCAAGTTCTTCCGGGGAAAGGTATTCATCGAGATCGGGGCGATCGCTTGGATCGAGCTGGCAGCAAGCACCGCACTTTTTAACACAGAACCAGGTAGCCATAAAATCTTGCACAAGAAATTGGGAAATGTATGCCTGACCCTTACAGGTCTGAAACGAGGTGAAGAATTCTGAGAAATGATCAACTTTCTTCGTAAAGAAACGCCCCACCACAGGTAGAATGGTTCTCAGCTTTACAAATACTATCTATTAGCCACCGTCGGCAAATCTGAGGAAAACATGGATCTAATTAGCAACCTCAACTGGGAAGTCATCGCTCAACTGACCCTGGTCGGGATGATCATGCTCGCTGGCCCCATTGTCATCTTTGTTTTGGCATTCCGTGGCGGCGATCTCTAAAGGGGTATAAAACATCCCGAACGCTGTTAGGGTTTAGAACCTTTGCCAGCACTTGCCTGCCCTTGTCCCTTGAAGCACAGGAAGCAATCTTTTAAGAAGATTGTTTCCTGTCTTGGTCAGGCAAATAAAAGGGAAGACTCTTATTATAGAGGTGTGCGCTTCAGTCAATCTGAAGCGTTTACCTTTATTTCAATGATTTTCCTTAATTTGGTCATTTCCCTACTTTTTGACGCACACCGCACTTTAGCGTTGAGTCAATCCTTTTTTGGGTCTTTTATGGCGTTTCTGCAGAGTTTTGCAAGAACGCCACAAATTGTAATGAATTCGGATAGCCTTTTAAGTCCGGAATGATAATATTGCGGTGACTCTTCTCTGCAAGGAACTGTCGTGACCCGCTCTGCCACTCTTACCCTCCAACCATCATTTCCCTCCCTGGCTGAGAATAGCCGCCTGCGGCTACTCTCGGGCTCTGCGAATACAGCCCTCTCAGAGGAGGTTGCCCGCTACTTGGGAATGGATCTGTCTCCCATGGTTCGCAAGCGGTTTGCCGATGGCGAACTTTACATTCAGATTCAAGAATCCATTCGCGGCTGTGATGTGTATTTGATGCAGCCTAACTGCAATCCGGTGAATGATCACCTGATGGAGTTGCTCATCATGATCGATGCCTGTCGCCGTGCTTCGGCCCGCCAAATTACGGCGGTGATTCCTTACTATGGTTACGCTCGGGCCGATCGTAAAACTGCGGGTCGAGAGTCCATTACGGCCAAGTTGGTGGCAAACCTGATTACTCAGGCTGGCGCTAACCGGGTGCTGGCGATGGATTTACACTCGGCTCAGATTCAGGGTTATTTTGATATTCCCTTTGACCATGTCTATGCCTCCCCGGTCTTGATTGACTACCTGCTTAGCAAGCAATTACCAGACATTGTGGTTGTTTCTCCTGATGTGGGTGGTGTGGCTCGAGCCCGTGCTTTCGCGAAGAAGCTGAATGAGGCTCCTCTGGCCATTATTGACAAACGTCGACAGGCCCATAATGTGGCCGAGGTCATGAATGTGATTGGGGATGTCGCTGGAAAAACGGCAGTAATGGTCGATGACATGATCGATACTGCTGGGACCATTTGTGAGGGTGCTCGAATACTTCGCGAACATGGCGCACGGCAAGTTTATGCCTGTATTTCTCACCCTGTTTTTTCGCCTCCTGCAAGTCAGCGCTTGTCTAGCGGTTTGTTTGAAGAGGTAATTGCAACAAACACAATTCCAGTACCCGAGGAGCGGCGTTTCCCGCAGCTCACGCTCCTTTCGGTTGCCAATATCATTGGTGAGACGATTTGGCGTATTCATGAGGAAAGCTCTGTTAGCAGTATGTTCCGCTAAGTGTTTTCTCTTTGATTTAGAGCATGAAAACCATGGCTACTAATGCTTGTATAGGTAGCCATGGTTTTTTTATTTTTTAATGAAAGTTAAGGGTATTCATTGATGAATACCTGTAGCGATACCAAACTTAATTGGTGCATTAATGTTGTGTGTAGTGTGCTTCGTACACCACACACAACATTAATGCGTAAGTCCTGTTAAGGCACAGTGGAGCTTGGTGATGGACTTGGCTCGGGTTGCTTCAAGACGTCCCACGAGATGAGGGGGTCTTGGGCGAGGCGACGGGCTACTTCATAGGCCCCGTAACGGTTGAGGTGACTGGGATCTGAGAAGTAGTCATACCCTTCTACCCAGAGTTCGGAGAGATCGCGGAACATCAGGTCGGGTTGATTGCGGGTTTCTTTGACCATGAACTCGCGGAACTGTTGTTCGTAGGATTGGCGATCGTTATCCAGATATTCGTCTGTTAGAGGCAGGTTGACGAACACGACAGGAACTTGACGTGCCTTCATGGTTGTTACCAACTTGCGCATGGCGTCGGCTTGTATTCCGGCTAAACGAAAATTGAGGTAATCGCCATCGTAACGGCCGGCGACTCGGGCGTATTTTTGGTAGTACGTAGCAGGGTTAAACTGCAGGGATATAGGCAGGAAGCCGTCAAAATCGACCATTTCACGCCCTTGCTCTGAGAGAGAAACCAGGGATTCTGGAGGGAGATTGGCATCCGCCAGTTGGGCACCTTGGGCCGGAATCAGGTTTTGCAAGGGCAGGAGGGCGGCAACGGTTTCCTGAAACTGTTGCTTGAGGCGATCGCGCTGAGAGTATACGGCAGAAAGATGCCCCAGACCTTCACTAATCTGCCGATCAACGGTTTCATAGCTAGCGGCAAGCGGTGCGGTAATGCCCTGAGCTTTGGGTTCTGCTTTAGCCAGGGTTTCACTGGCCTCGTCTGTCGGGAGAGCGGGGCGTTCTAATCGGCCAGATCGTAAATCACGATAGCCGGGAGACACCGCAATGCCGTTATAGGTGACATCCACCGTGTTGCTATTGAAGGCTCGGGCTCCATCGGCCCAAATGACCAGTTTCGGCAATTGGCCTGGTTCCAGTAGCTGATCCAACAACAATTCCACTACTTGGGCAGTAGCCCCGTTGACGCCGAAGTTGAATACACTAATGTCTTTGTAGCCTAGCGCTGCCAGTTCTGTCTGAAGGGCCACAGGGTCAATGCCCCGTAAGGCTCGTGAGCTACCTACGATCAGCACATCCGAGGGCGCTGCTTGCTGTTTCATGCGTTCGTAGTAGAGCAACAGCTTTTCATCGAGCTGACGGCTGTTAAAGGTTGGGTAGGGTGACTTACCCGCCAAAATTTCTGCCGTGGTGAGCTGGGATTCTACTTTAATGGGCGTATAAGGTAGCTCATTCTCGGAGCTCGGGCTGGGTTGGGTGAAACGGTCAGAACTGGGTGCCGTTGCTTTTTGCTTCTTTGCGTCCTGTTTAGAGGTTGTTTCCTGCTTCTTCGTTGAAGTCTCCGCAGGCTGATTGAGGCGCGCCTGGGTCGTTGCGGGCGATGGGGAAGGGATATCAGGCTGCTTAGGTTGAACTTGCGCTGTATTAGCGGTTTGAGTGGTTGATGGTTGCAACCATCGAGCCAGTGCCCAATCTGTTTGCAATGCCAGGAGCAGGCCCGCTGCTCCCCAGACGAAGGCCAGCGCCCAACCACTTTTTTGTTCTGTTGTGCCTGTCAGTAATGGGGTTTCCTGTGCAGGAACTAGCAGATAGCTCTGGACCAAGAGGTGGCGCAAACCCTGGGAAAGGCGATCGCGCCAGTTACTCCAGGCCTGTTGCACATCCTCGGAAGTCAGGTCGGGCCGCAGTTTGGCACCATCCCCTGGAGCAATAAGTTCGCTGACATAGGCATCGCTTGCCGCAAACTCAGGAATCGCTTCGGGTACAAGTCGGGCGCGGGAGCGGAAGTCTACACCGTGGCACCAGAGAGGATGTTTTTGTCCGGCCCGGCGGCCATAAATGCGTACTCCGGCTATATCGGGTAGCTGCAATTCCCGCAGAAAACGCTCGGCGGTTGTGGACACATCATGTTGATCGGGGCAAACGGGGGCATCAGCCATGACATGGAGCAGGGTGCCGCCGTCCCGATCGGCTTTGGCGAGCAGTTGAATGCGAATTCCACCTGTGGCGAGTTGCCGCTCCAAATCAGGGTTGAGCAGACGGCTCAGGAGGAAGGCGATCGCCCCCCAGTCACCCTTTCGTGCGCGCTCCATAGCCGATTCGGAGCGATCTTCCCGTTGGGACGCTGGCAGATGCAGCCAGAATACCCAGGCCGGGGTCTCGGCATCGAGGGGCTGACCGTAAACGGTCGCTCCATGAATGCCTCGGGGAGCCAGGCTATCCAGCAACGGCTTAATGATGCCCCGCACTTGCTCTTCTGAGGGGGCGATCGCCGCTTCGCTGTGGCCTGACAGGGGGCTGCAAAACAGGTGCAGGGTTTGCTCCCGCAGGGATGCGGTAGAGATGGTGAGGTCTTCATGGCTCAAGGCCCGACTCACGAGCCGGGTAATGGCCTGAACATCACCCCAACGGCCCCAATCCTGCAACATCGCATCGGGCGGGGTGAGGTCGACTCGCAGCAGCCAGTCAGGGTTGGGTTCACCCCGTACCTGCACGACTACCAGGGCATCCTGAAAACTTTCCAGATTGAGCGATCGCAACTGCTGAGCAATCGGTTCTGCAAGTAGCGATGGGTCAGGGCTGTAAACTGCTTCGCAGGTAACCCAAAGACGACGAATGAGGCCCCGAGATCGAACAGAGGGGGCAGGTGGGAGCGTTTGCTCTCGCACTTGAACGGCAATATTTTGATTGCTTAAGGTTTCGCTCAGGTAACGAGCGATCGCCTTTAGATTTCCCCGTTGCGCAGGGGAGAGGGTGGGGTTGGGAAGTACGGGAGCCGAGGTTGGCTCGGGTGGAGAGGCATCGAGTGGAGGCGCAAGCGAGGAAGATTTGGGTGAGGCTTCAGCGTGAGGATGGCTGATGGCGATCGCTTCGGATTGGGTTTCTCCTTCTTCCGGATCGGGCTGGTTAAGGGCAATTGCCTCTAACTGCATTTGCTGAAATTGCTCAATGTGGCGATCGAGTTGGCTCAGGTCAATGGCCGTCGTCCAACTGGGGCGTTTCTGCTTGGCGACATGGCCGTACAGGAAAATTTGATAGATTTCGGGTTGGTTCGCGGGTATCAGGTCGTTCAGGTTGACCGTTTGGAGGGCCGGAAGCAACTGAGACAGGATGAGAGTCTGGTCTGGCGCTGGCTCCGCCTCACTCTGAATCGTAATAATGAGGTTGTTGCCCGTTAGCCGAAATTGTACCCGCGCATCATCGAGGGACACGGTTTCATGAAACCACTGCGCCAGAGGGGACTTATTTCGCTGTTGGGGAGTCGATTGAACCATTCGTGTTTAAGCCGAAATCACAACACAAAGCCCAGAACAGATCTGCCATTCAGGGATAACATACTCTTCTCAAATTGGTGCACTATCCCGTGGGAAAACCCAACTTTTTTGTGAAGTTTAGCGCGATTTGGTAACGTCGTTAGACTTATATGTCATCTCACGTCCGTTGTGAACCGTTCTGGGTAGTGTTCTAGGCGTGTGTGGGCACTTCGTGCCCCTTTCACCGCACCCCATCCACCTGGTTCAACCATGACGTTGTGGGAGTAGCTGCGAGACGACTACCTTCCCACTCGACTTTGGACTAAGTTGGGTTTCGCTTCGCTGAAAAGCTTGCGTAGCAAGCTTTTCAGCGAAGCGAAACCCGAAAGCCTGCCGCGCGGCAGGCAGAATTAGTCCAAACTCTAGGTTCCAGCAAAACGGGTTTTTAGGTTTTAGTGCAAGATAGGAGGAGAAGTAGATTGCGATGTAGCAGAGGGATCTATGGCTGAGCAGAAGCGTGAATTTCAGTTGGAGCCCCATGACCTGCTTCTCAGTGTTGCCACAGTGCCGCTTCTGGCGGGCTTAATTGTGGGGCGTGCTGTGAGTGAATTGATGATGGGCCTGAGTCAGGCCAGTGAAGAGGTGTTTCGGGGCGATCGCCTCCCCATTTTGCGATTTACTCAGTCTTCTGAGGTGGAAGAGCGTTAATGGTCTCACCAAAAGCTAGAGGCCAGATTCTACTGTCGCTTAACGGTAGCAAAATCTGGCCTCTAGCTTTTGGTGGGTGGGCTGAATATGAAAAAGGAGGAGAGATAAGCCTCTCCTCCTTTCGTGGGGCGATCGCCCTGTAATTTTTTCTTCAGCGCTTTGAACTGTTTGCGGAGTTGTCGCTGTCGAGCACTGCCACCTCGGCCTTTATCATTTCGTCCTTCACGGCGAGGCGACTCCCACCGCTTTAAGTATTGAGCCATTGGCTATCTCCAATTAACCTTTGTATTACAAGTGTAGTCCAAGAACTACAGTATCGCTTAACAGAGTGTGCCACTTTTCCAGAAGGCTGATTTGACCGCAATACAGCATTTCCAATTGAGGAGGTACGAGAGAGGGATGTGGGATGATATTCCACTCCTTCTTCCGTACCTCGCCAGATCGCAGAGGGTTGTAACAATCAGTGTTCGTTGTCACGGTTGATTAGAAGGCTTGTTAGGTTTATCTCTAAGGAGTTTAACTTCTCCTGTTGTACGCGAAGAAGTTGAAGAATTTCAGCCAGTTCTTGTTCGCGAAGTGTAGTCAATTTGTCCTGTAATAGTTCGACTTCTAGTTCTGCTTTGAGATTAACTTCGTAGTCATGCTTCGCCTCCTGGCGATCGACGATAGATTGTCGGTTTTGACTCATCATGATGATAGGCGCGGTGTAGGCAGCCTGAAAGGAAAGCATGAGGTTAAGCAGGATAAAAGGATAAGGATCCCAATGATTAATGAAGCCTGTTGAATTTGTAATAAGCCATAGAATGAGGAGCGTGGATTGAATGATAATGAATCGCCACGAACCAACGGCTGTTGCCACCAAATCAGCTAACCGTTGTCCTAACGTTAATGGCATTCGAGGTGGATTTTGGGCTGGGTTTCGTTGCCGCAAATCCTGAATAAGCTGATATTCTTCGGGTGTAACATTCGGCTGAACTTTACCTTGGGTTGGAGGAGATGAGTGCATATTCAGACGCCTGAAATGGATACATCTCTGTATACAACACTCCAGAAGGTTTTGCTAAAGCCTGTAATCAATATGTGCTTAGTACACGCTGCTCATGGTTTTGCAACTAAGAACTAAAAAAACAAAAATCTTGGGTATTTCTGTTAAGTAACCTGAGTTCGGGTTAAGGGCGTTTTCGAGTGCCGCGCGTTGCGCGGCACTCGAAAACGCCCATTTTGGTGTGCGCAAACCGCACGCCAAAATGAGCACTTCAGCTTATCCTGAACTGAGGTTAAGCAGGTAATTTCAGTTAAATATAAGACCTAAAAGATTGTGCCATTCGCTTCACAAACAACGCAACCTTTTAGGTCTTATATTTAATTAGGCTGAGTAATTAGAAGCTGCATCAGTCCTTCTGGCACAAGGCGATGATAGGAGTCAAAGCTGTCGAGCGATCGCCACCTAGCCTGAATGACATGATCGCCACTATCCATCCCTCTCAAAATAGTTTGCTGGGTAATGTCAGGATTTACGAATTGACCATCAAAGACAAACACAATTTCATGACCCGGTTTCCCTTCGTACTCAAATAGATTTTCCAACACTCCCAGCAATTGCACCTGATGAATGGATTCTTCAAGTTCTTCCAGGATCTCTCGTTGGATGGCAGCGATCGCCAATTCCCCTGGTTCTACTCCACCTCCAAGAGGTCGATAAAATGGTGTTTCCTTTACGTGGTCAAACTCTTCGGCTACAAGGATTTCATCTTCACACCGAAACACACAAATTGCAATAACCCGAATCTGGTTTGCTCCCATCTATTCTTCTCTTTATCCAAAACGGTAGTTTATCCTGTGTTTTGCACAGGATAAACTACCGTTTCAATCACTCTTATTCGGAAGATCTAACAAACCTTTCGAGACAATTGCCTTAAAGAGAAAGGAGGGGCGATCGCCCCTCCTTTCTCTTTAAAGATTCAACTCAAAATCTAACGTCCACCAACGGTGATAGAATCCACTTTGATGTGGGGCTGACCAACGGTGACGTAGACGCTACCGCTGACGGAGCCGCAGAAGCCTGCTGCCAAGCTCAGGTCTTTGGAGCACATGGAGATTTTGTTCATGATCTCCGTGGCTTCACCAATGAGGGTTGCGCCTTTGAGGGGCTTAGTGATTTCGCCATTTTCGATCAGGTAGGCTTCGGAAACGGCGAAGTTGAATTGTCCCGTAGCGCCAACGCTGCCGCCGCCCATGTTTTTGCAGTAGATGCCTTTGTCAACGGAGGCAAACAGGTCTTTGACATCAAAATTGCCGGGGGCGATATAGGTGTTGCGCATGCGACTGGCGGCTGCGTAGGTGTAACCCTGGCGACGACCGCTGCCGGTGCGGGGATGACCGGTGCGCATGGAACCCGCGCGATCGCTCAAGAAATTCTTGAGGATGCCGTTTTCGATCAGCAGGGTGCGTTGAGTAGGCATCCCTTCATCATCCATATCGATGGTGCCGAAGGCGTCAGTGGAAAGCCCTTCATCCCAGGCCGTGAGATTTTCGTGAGCAATCTTTTCGCCTTTCTTATCCATAAAGGGAGTAGTCTTGCGCTCGATCTGGGTGGTTTCGAGCAGATGACCACAAGCTTCGTGGAAGATAACACCGCCGAACTCGTTGGCCATGATGATGGGATAGGTGCCGGACTCAACATAGTCGGCATAGAGCATTTTGCCAGCAGATTCTGCTACCTGATCGCCATCAGCTTCGTAGTTCCAGGTGCGAAGGAAGTCGGGTTGGCTGGTGCTACCAACGCGCTTACCAATGGAGGTACGGTGTTCGCCATCGGCACAAAGCAAGCTGTAACCCACAGATTGGGTCAGGCGAATGTCGCGGGCGAAGGTGCCATCGCTAGCGGCGACCAACACTTCCTGCCAGTCACGGAAGTAGACGGCGCGACGGGACTGAATGTGAGTGGCTTTCTTACCGACATCGGCATTGGCAGCCAGAAGCACTTCGCCCATTTCGCGCATGGGGCTACAGTTGGTGAGCCAGCTATCTTTGTTGCGAACGGTCGCGTAGTCCCGCATCAATTCCAGGTTGATTTCGGGGACAAAGGCGTTGGGGCTGGGAAGGATCAGACCAAGAATGGACAAGCCCTTTTCTAAAGCGGCTTTGAGGCCATTAAAGGTGAGGTCGTTGGTGCTGACGTAGCAGTCAGCCAAGCCTTTGAAGACGCGCACTCCGGCACCAAGGCTGATGCTAGGGGAAATGCTGGTGATGTTGTCCTCTTCGGCCTGACAACTGATGTAGTTGGTGCGCTCCAGGAAAAACTCGATGAAGTCGGCTCCTGCAGCCCGGCCCAAGCCCAGCAGTGTGGAGAGAGGTGCACGCCAGGATTCGTCAAAGCGATCGCGCGTCGCACTATAGCTGAGTTCAGGAATTTGCTTGGAAACCAACAGAGCATCCGGCAGGGTGGCAAGTCGCATCGGCAATACCTTGGAAGAGGATTTCTGTAGACATTCAATGTTCAGTCTAGCAAGGGATTGGGGTTGGTAGGGGGGCGGGTTGCCCTCTAGGGGTAGGGGGGTAGATAGGTAGATGTTGCAAAAAAAGGATTCTCGGGTTTTAGGTGTAACCGGAGAATCCTGTGCTGTGTGTGAGGAAGAGGTTTAGCGTACGCCAAAGCCGGTTTTGGCCTTCTGTTTGGCTTTGGACTTACCTTTGTTTTTATCCCGGTTGACCTCGGCTAACGCCTCCTGGAACAGGTCATTGAGATGCAGAGGAACGCTGGCAATTTCCGGTAATTCGGGTTCTGCTGGTTTCCCGTAGGATTCCAATGTGGTTTGCAAATCCTTTTGAATATCGAAATCTGGTTTCTGAAGAACCCGACGCAGGGCATTTTCGAGGGATTTTGGATAGTCTTTGGCCAGGTTTTGCCAGATGTAAGGATTGATTGTGGCGTCTTCTAGATACTTCTTTATTTGCTTATCCAACCCCTCAGTCTCGGTGTCACTATCCTGGCTCAGGCGATCGCGCAGCAACTGATAATCCTCCAGAAAGCTGGCACCCCAACGAGGATGCAGCATTGCCGTTAAGTGTTCAGCCCGCTGCAACGGCTTGGGCAGTTCCACTTTGGGCATGATCATACGGATGGATTTGCCGCTATTCAGCAGTTGATTGGCCGCTTGCGCTTCGCCCAAATCCCCGGTCATTTCCTCCATTTCTTCGGGGGATAGGCCGGATTCTTCGGCTAATTCCTTAAGGGATTTGGAACCATCAATACCCGCTTGCTCCAATTGCTTCTTAGTGAGGATTTCCTGGAACTCTTTGAATTTCTTTTCAAATTCATAGCCCGGTAATGTCACTTCAGAGCTTCCAAAGAAGTCTGCGAATTCCTGGTGATATTTCTCGACCGATTGCCAAGCTTCTTCTAATAGTTCGGGTGCATCACCGTAAAGGTGTTGCCTATATTTATCTTTAAAGTTTCCAATGGCAACGGCTAGTTTGGGTTTTCCAAGCATTCCAAGCAGCTCCATTGGCCCCGAAAAAATCCACTCCGTTTCAGAAAGGGGAGAAATTCGAGTGACCAAAATTTCGCCGGGTTTTAGTCGGGATAGTTTGGCTTCTTCCTGTAAACCATTAGGTAGAACTTGATAACGTTTTGTTGTCAGCCAGTTCATCAGTTCATAGCCTGTGGATGAACGTTCCATGACCTGGAATAAGCCATTAAAACTACGATGCCATGTTGTTAGGAGTTGACGATCGCTCTCCGTCAGCTCGGCGTACTCATCCATAAAGCAATCAATCGGGGTTTTGTTACCGACGTTCCCCTCAGTAATAAACATATCCATTGCCATCGTGCTTTGGCTCTGGCCTTGAAATGGCGACTTAGACCATTTCTCCAGTTGAGCTTTCGTAAAACTTTCCAACGCGACAGCAACATCGCCTTCTGCGTCAAACACAAAATCTAGTAGAGCTTGTTTGAGTTCAGCAGAACGCTCCAGGGGAGTACTCATAGTCTTTGAATTTCGGTGTAATAAATGTTTTCTGACATATACGCACATAAGCATCTGCTAGACGTAGCAGATGCTATAGATTTGCGTGGGGAAGCAGTGCAGAAATTGACATACCGTCAACTTCTGCGGAACTTCACCGGAAACAATTATTGCTTCACTCGATCCCACTAGATTGCACTACGACGCATTGCAGCATAGTAGATGAACAGTGCAATGATGGCGCCCAAAACCGCAACAACGATGCCACCAATGCTCAGACCCGATGCTGTTAACGCTAACGTTCCTGTGGTCAGCAAGGAATAAAGGCTTCCACCAACGAACGCACCAATAATACCAAGAATCAATGTACCCAGAAGACCGCCACTCTGATGGCCAGGATAAATAGCCTTCGCGATAGCACCAGCAATCAAACCCAATACAATCCAAGCTAAGATATTCATAGTTGCCTCTCCATACAGTAGCCTAGTCGTTTGAGAAATCTCCCTAGGCATTCAACACTTTTAGAATATCAATCACACAAGCTGAATTCGTCTATCCTAGGGGCGAACATGCTGAGATATAAAGGCGTAAGCAATCTTATAGATATGTTCACTAGAAGAAGTAATCCTGAGGATACTTCGGGTTTGTAGAATTAACCCCTTCTAAAAATTAGATTCGATATATTAATGCTTATTAATAGAAGCTCTAAGGATATTTTGAAAGTAGCAAATGAGGGTTTCTGTTACTGAGTTTAGATACGCCGATGATAGGTCTAAAAAAAGAATCAACCCTTTGTTATTCTGACAGTACAACAAAGGGTTGATTCTTTTTCGGAATCTTGTGCGGTAAAGCTCAAAGTGAGCCCCTAACGACCGCTAATCGCCAGAAATAGACTGACGGCAATTAACAAACCCAGCACTATCCAGGTTGCATTTCGTTGAAGCCAACCTTGTAGAGTTGTGTTGAAGGTGGGCTTGTAAGGTTTGGAATTGCTGACACGATTTACATTTAGATAAAGCGTGCACTCCTTGGCAAAAGGGCGCTGAGGGAAGTTGCAGGTGTCATCAGCATGATAGGTACAGGTATCACACAGATAGCCCTCCTGGATCGCCCGATGTAGCGTTATCCCGGGATGGCCGTGAGCTTTGAGCTCGGTGTGGCAAAAAGGGCAGGCGATCGCCTGAGCATCAACTTGCTGGTGGCAACGGGGGCAGGACGGCATAGGAAAGCGAGGATAGAAGGACAGAGTCAGCTTTTTTCAAGAACGTACTTACGAAGAAGGCTCTGTTTAGGTTCTTCACTATTACCCTAACTTACACTCCAGGCAACCCGTTGCTAGACGGAGCTATGAAATAGGAGGTGGAACTGTGGTTCTACCTCCCATTTCATAGCAACACGTCAAGTAATGCTTACAGCGCGTTTCAAGCGCTTAAAATCTGCAGGACTTACGCATTTGTGTTGTGGATGGGGTGCTTCGCACCCCATCCACAACACAAATGCGTAAGTCCTGATCTGGTTGTTTTTGTAAGAGCCGCGCTCCGCGCGCTCACAAAAACAACCGTGGCTGATTCAAGCGCAAAGCGCTGTAGCCATCAAGACAAGCTTTATGGTTATGAATACTTCCGCACTTGAAACCGTTTGGAGTCCGTAATCCGGTAGGTTTCGCCACCCATAGCTTCCTGAAACCGGGCCTCCGTTTTGTCCAGTACCTCCTGGGGAATGGCCTGCCATTCTTCCAGGCTGGCCCACCGTATGACCAAAACGACATTAGACAGGTCATCCGGGCTAATCCATACTTCCTTGCCCAAAAAGCCAGGGTACTGGGCTAATACGGGTGTCCAAATCTCTTCATCTTTCTGTACGTACTGTTCTCGCAAATCCGCTTGAACTGCCACATTCAGCCATTCAATGACCACACTTGATCTCCTTCACGACACACCAATCAGTTTTTCTGATTTTCTGAAAGAATTCCTTGTGTGCAGGCACTTCCACCCAAAAACAACTCTTTCAGAAAATCAGAAAAACTGTCCGAACTATAGCATTTGACGGATTTCCGCACCCTCTTGGGTCTGAGAGACGCGATGGAATTTGTCAAAATAAGACTGGAAGCAGGGCCAGTGGGTCGAGAAGGAGTGCGCTCTGTCCATGAAGCACTCACATGAGCTGTCCTAATGCCGCGCTGTCAGAAAAGTTTTATCTTTAATTGCGAGGTTTATCGCAATTAACCGTTTACGTCCAACTAGAATGACTGTCGTAATGTGGGGGTTGCCAAGGTAGACGAGATGGATACTAACAACGTACTCAAACAATTGCTCATGCTGGGTATCGGAACTACATCGTTAGTGGCCGATAAGATTCGGGAGGCCACAGACCAGTGGGTGCGCGAGGGTAAGATTGACCCTGATCAGGCAACTCGGATGGTGAATGATGTTATGCAGCAATTACGCACAGACCAGAGCAGCGTAGAAGATTTAATGCAACGGCAAGTGCGGAACGTCATGCAAGATTTGGGTGTACCTCGGCAGAGTGAGATGGATGAACTGCGGGGCCGTCTAGATCGTCTGGAGCGGCAAATTCGCGATCTAGAAAACAAGCTTTGGCGCTAATGCAGGCTTACAAATCTAGGAGAGGGTGTGGGCTTGCTCACACCCTCTCTTGTTTGGATTTTATGAACCCGCTAAACGCTTAGACGGTAAACTGAAAAGGGCATAGGCGGAAAATGGAGATAGGGGCTGTTGAGCTGTCTAAAAAGTTCGAGCCTCGTTCTTTGATTGTCATTTCCAACTTTGCTATCTTGTTCACCGTGCTACTGGAGGTTGCTGTGCGTGAGATTTTGATTAGCTTTGGCGTTATGGTGGTGTGCCTGGTGGTGATTGTGGTTGCACAGGTTGCCGGAAAGACCCAGGAGGCGATCGCCGCTCCCCAATCTGAGTCGTCTATCTCGCAACCAGCCGCTACAAAAATTGTTGATTCATCCACCCCTCAGGTAATTGCTATGGCGGAAAACGAAAATGTTGTGACCACTGATTCTGGTCTCAAATACACGGATGAGGTCGAGGGTACCGGAGCGATGCCTGAAGCTGGGCAAACGGTATTCGTCCATTACACGGGCACCCTGGAGGATGGCACCAAGTTTGATAGCTCGCGCGATCGCAACCAACCTTTCTCCTTCCGGCTGGGAGCTGGTCAGGTTATTCGGGGTTGGGATGAAGGGATTGCTTCTATGCGTGTTGGTGGTCAGCGCAGACTGATTATTCCCCCCGAATTGGGCTATGGTGCTCGGGGTGCAGGTGGTGTGATCCCCCCCAATGCTACGCTGATTTTCGATGTCGAATTGCTGCGTATTGGCGGCTAAGCTGCGCTTTAAAGCTCACTGGAAGTTTTTTGCAAGGCGCAAAAACCTTTAAAGCAGGCTCTAGAACAATTCAAAAAGCCAAATATAAAACGTGCGCGGTGTAATGCATTGCGCACGTTTTATATTTGGGCTCTGTACCTATTCTCGGTTGCTATGGAAAACACGGCTGAATATATCTGCGCTTATTGTGGCGAGCCCAACCTGACTTTTGTGGACTGGAGTGCCGGAAGCCAGCAATCTTATGTGGAGGACTGTCAGGTGTGCTGTCGTCCTAACATTCTCTATATCCGCTTTGATGAAGATACCCTGGAAGTAGAAATCGACACGGAGTACGAGGGGTAGGCCATGTCTGTTCTGCTAAGTTGTGTGTTGTTAGTCGCCACGATTTTAATGTTTCGCCTGCTGGTGGTGTGGCCTGCGACGTTCCTTTCCTGGCTACACATTCCCCTCTGGCTGACATTAGGTATTGTGGGCGGTATCCTGGCCTGGTGTATTGCAGATGACTGATCAAAGAGATTGGGAGTGGCGTTTCTGGCCCCTATTACCCCTCTACCCCTACGGTAGACGTCGAACTCTCCGTACCGAAATATTGCCAGATCGTATCTGGACGTTTGACCAGATGCACGGCATCCTTTACGCCGTGGTGCCCATCCGCATGACGGTGATACGGCTCGATTCCGGTGGGCTATTTGTTTATGCGCCTGTTGCGCCCACTCGGGAGTGTATTCGTCTGGTACAGGAGCTGGTGGCACAGTACGGCGAAGTCAAATACATTCTGTTGCCGACTAGTTCTGGACTGGAACACAAAATATTTGTGGGGCCGTTCGCCCGTTACTTCCCGCAGGCTCAAGTATTTGTTGCACCCAGACAGTGGAGCTTTCCCTTTAACCTGCCCCTGAGTTGGTTAGGGTTTCCGGCCCAGCGAACGCAAGAATTACCAACGGACAGCTCTCTGGCTCCCTTTGGGCGAGAAATCGACTATGCCGTGTTAGAACTCGATTTGGGTCGGGGCGCGTTTGTGGAGGTGGCCGTATTCCACCGTCCTTCTCATACGTTACTAGTAACGGATACGGTGCTGTCGGTACCCGAAGAACCACCGGCGATCGCCCAACTGGATCCCTACCCGCTCCTCTTCCACTCCCGAGACACTGCTTTGGAGCCGATGGAAGATACAGAGGCAAATCGGCGCAAGGGTTGGCAGCGCATTTCCCTATTTGCCATTTACTTTGGCCCCAGTCGCCTCGAAATTGTGGGGTTAGGGCAGGCATTACGGGAGGCATGGAAGGCGGGCGATCGCTCCCGCAAAGCCTACTTTGGCTTCTATCCGTTCCGGTGGCGGCCCGACTGGCCGCAATCCTTTGAGGGGTTGCGAGCGGGTGGGCGGCCGTTCGTTGCGCCTATTTTGCAAACGCTAATTTTTCCGCAAGCGCCTAAGCTGGTGCACGAGTGGGTGCAACGGGTGGCGGGTTGGTCGTTTGAGCGGATTATTGCGGCTCATTTTGATGCACCCATTCATGCAACACCGCAGCAGTTCCGACAGGCCTTTGCCTTTCTGGAGCCCAATGCACTTGCTCAGACTCAGCATTCATTGCCGGAGGATGACTTGCAATATGTGAAGGCGATCGAGGCAACGTTGCTAAGATTGGGGGTTGCGACAGCCCCCAGAAATCCTTGAAGGAAAGAGTGGGGTGCTAACACCTCGCTCTTTCAGTATTGATTAACCTGAGTTCGGGTTAAGGGCGTTTTCGAGTGCCGCGCAACGCGCGGCACTCGAAAACGCTCATTTTGGCGTGCGCAAAGCGCACGCCAAAATGAGCACTTCAGCTTATCCCGCACTGAGGTTGATTAATTGGCATTAATTAACTGGCATCGCGTTGTAATTGTTGCTGACGAATTGCATCAATGCTGCCGGTGGGAATGGCGGCGATGAGCTTTTGGGTATAAGCGGCCTCAGGATGACGATACACCTGGTCAGCCGGGCCGATTTCTTCGACCCGGCCTCGGTTCATGACCATAATGCGATCGCTCATAAATTTCACTACACTCAAATCGTGGGAAATAAAGATATAGGTGAGTTTGAACTCATCCTGTAAGGCTTTTAGCAGGTTTAGAACCTGGGCCTGTACCGACACATCCAGGGCTGAAACGGATTCATCGCAAATGATGAATTTAGGGTTAAGGGCAAGGGCACGGGCAATACAGATGCGCTGTCGCTGACCACCGGAGAACTCATGGGGGAAGCGATCGCCCCAGGCCGGGTTCAGCCCGACTCGCTCTAGCAGGTAGGCGACACGTTCCTCTAGATTTCGTTTACTGCGCGCTACCTTGTGAATTTTCAGAGGTTCCATGACCGCAGCTTTAATGCTCATGCGCGGGTCGAGGGAACTGAAGGGATCCTGAAAGATAATCTGCATGTCCCGGCGAATCTGGCGCAGTTGCTGCGATGAAGCCTTGGTGATGTCGCGACCTTCAAACTCGATGCTGCCACCCATGGATGGAATGAGTCGCAATAGCGTCCGCGATAGAGTTGATTTACCGCATCCAGATTCACCCACTAACCCTAAGGTTTCGCCGGGGTAAACCTCAAAAGACACCCCATTCACTGCCATAAAGTATTGCTGGGTACGTCCCAACACGCCACGAATGGGAAAACCGACTTGCAGATCTTTGACGTTGACAAGCGGCGTCTGGGTTTGGAGTTGGGTGAGGCGATCGCGCACCTCTCCATCCTCTACTTCAGCAAAAATCCGTAACGCCTGACTGGCATCCTGGGGCTTCTCGCGAATGATGATTTGTCCGTCTACTCCGGTCTCAACCTCCATGAAATCAGACACGGTGGGTAGGTAGCGCAACCGCCGATCGGGTTGGGGACGGCAGGTGAGCAAGCCTCGCGTGTAGGGATGCTTGGGGTTGGAAAAGATCTCGAGTACCGGGCCAAATTCCACAATTTTGCCGCGATACATGACCGCTACCACATCGGCAATTTCTGCCACGATGCCCAAATCGTGGGTGATGAACATGATGGACATATCCCGCTTGGCCCGCAACTCTCGCAGTAAGTCGAGAATGGTGGCCTGGACGGTGACATCCAGAGCGGTAGTGGGTTCGTCGGCAATAAGAATGCTGGGGTCGCAGGCGATCGCCATGGCAATCATCACCCGCTGAATTTGCCCGCCAGATAGCTCGTGGGGGTAGCGTTTGAGGATGGCTTGCTTGCGCTCGTTGACGGCAAGCATGAGGTCGCGATCGCTCATTTTCGCGCCGGAATCTGCACTGATGGGCCGGCTCGAATACCAGTCCTGCCGCACCTGCTCTTCCAAGTCTTCATCGCTGGGCAGCAGCTTTACCTCTTGCAGCAGATTAATGGCCTGACGGCGTGCTTCTGGCTCCGGCATATCCGGGTTGTGGAACCGCAGCGCTTCCACTAACTGAAAGCCACAGGTATAAACAGGGTTCAGGGAGCTCATGGGTTCCTGGAAAATCATGGAGATTTCCCCGCCCCGATACTGCCGTAACTGCTCTTGAGATAGCGCCACCAAATTTACAGGCTCCCGCCCTTCTGGCCGAAACCAAATCTCTCCGCCAGCAATGCGTCCGGGAGGATTGGGCACTAACCCCATCACGGATAAAGCTGTCACCGATTTTCCTGAACCTGACTCTCCCACAATCCCCAGGGTTTGCCCTCGCTGGAGCTGAAAGGAGATGCCGTCGATAGCCCGCACTAAGCGACCATCGTTGCGAAAGTGAACTTCCAGGTTGCGAACGTCGAGAACGGTATCACTCATGGGAGGTAGGGCAGGAACCCGTGAAATGGAAGGAGAGATTCACAAATTCTAGCAGCCCTGGCCAAAATCCAAGGTTTGTCGGGAATCTGAATGAGATGAAACAGTTCTATTGCCAGTACTTTACTGTGGAAATCAATCTATGTTTGGTGGTGTGGGCGCTCACACCACCAAACCCGGAGACTGTTGTGATTAGACCGCAACTTCGGCGGCCTCAGCCATTCCTTCAGACATTTCAGCAGGGACACCATCGGTTGCTAGAGAAGCCATTTTGCCGCCTTTCTCCATAAGATTGCGAACCATCGCCAGCAACGCGTTCACTTTCCGAGTGCGCCACTCGTCAATCAGGTCGTTCACTTCGTTATAGGAAAGGCGACGTTCCATCGCTTCCTTTAAATAACGAGCATGGCCTGTTTCGTCTTGCGCGATGCTCAACAGTCCCTTGTTCAAGCTGCCATTCACGGCGTCACCCTCAAATACTCGGGCCATCCGTACAAAATCACGGCTGGCGTCTAGCTCCAGGATGTAGGTGCTAGCGAAGAAGACGGTCCAGTCCATGTTTTGAGGGCTCAGTTGCTCTCGGGTGTAATTGGCAAAGTAGGCATCGAAAAAGGGACTGCGGCGATCGCTAGAATTCTCGTCGGTCTGTTCAGGCATTTTGGAGAAATCGATCGCCTGCTTATTCAGTTGCTTCAGAGCCTGGGCGAAGATTTGACCGTGGCGGCGTTCGTCCTGGGCGTGTTTTGTGAGTCGTTCAGAGAGCCAGCGATCGCCCTCTCGCTCAGCCCGCTCGGCCAATGCTTCCAGGAAAGGAACGGAGCCGGATTCTGCTAACTGAAAGCCCGCAAGCATGGTGGGCCGGGTTGGTAAGTGCCGCAGATTATACGCAGTAATGTAAGCGGATGCACCCGAACCCACCAAATGAAGCAATTGCGTCAGAAAGTTCATGGGAGATTCTGCTGTAGGGAGTCACGGTGATTCTAAACGATTTCAACAAAGAAGGCAGAGAGCAGTAAGCAGAAGGGAATACCCCATCCACTCATACTCACCCTTCTGCCCTCTGTCTCCGGCCTGCCTCAATTAAAAGCAGTACGGATGATGCGATCACCTTTCCGGTCAACAGCGGATAATCCCAGGTCGCGCACGACGAAGGAGCGTTGGAGCCAGCGATCGAAGCCGTCGTAGCGGGGGACGAAGGAGGAGCGCCCATGAGCTGTGCGGCGATTGTCGATGCAGAGGAGGTCGCCGACGCCGAGTTTGACGCCCCGGTAGACGGAGGCGATCGCGGCTTTTAATGCCTCTAAGGCTTCCTGAGCTTCGGGGGTCATGGCTTCCATCAGGTCTTCATCGTAGTTGAGGAAGGGGTCGTTGCGATTACCGTAGAGGACGGGAAGCACTTTGCCGTTGGTTTTGTCGCTTTGGATGTTGCCAAAGGAATAATCCACACCCGTGCGGTAAAGGGGTTGGAAGAGCAAATCTTTGTGGGTGTCAGATAGCAGCGGCAGGGCGTGAGTGATGCTGGCGTAGGTTGTTTCGGCAAGGCGATCGTGATCGGGGCGGAGGCAGAAGAGGAGCAGGAATTCAGGAGGGTAGGGGTGGAAGACGGTTTCGCGGTGGAATTGCAGACGGATTTGAGAACCGCTGGAGGCCTGAACACGTTCATTACCCTGAACGGGCACGAGGTTCTGGAAGAGGTCGCCGTTTTTCTCCTGGATGTAGGAGACAAGGTGGCCCAGGCGACTGCCAATCATGGAAAGACAGCGTTCGCTGACGTAGGTGGTTTTGCTGGCAGAGCGCAGGCCATCAGAGGGGGTGGGGGTGCGATAGAGGCCGGGGTCAATGGGGAGGCCGCGAATCAGTAGAATTCCTTCAGGGTTGGAGCGAACTTGGAATTCTAATAGCATCCGGCGGACGAAGCGGGGCATTTCGTCGGCACGCATTTCACAATCTAATAAAAATTCTTCGGTGTCTTTGTAAGGGTTGGGGCCGGGTGCGAGGAACAGGTTCATGGTAGTTTCATCGAAGCTGCTGCAATCGATGATTTGCACATCAGGGGTGACGGAGGTGGGTGATGCGATCGCCTGCTGCATAGGGTTTCCCTCAACGGTTTAAGCGCTAATTTAATGGATTTATCGCCTGCAGATTGTATATTTTGACCTGTTAGCGATAGAAGCCTTCATCGTAGCTGTTTAATTCTTGGATTTTGGGTAACTTTGCTAATTGTTTGTAATATCATGTCGGTTTAAATGCTGATGATAAAAAGTGGTGCAGTGCTTCACGCTGCACCACTTTTTATCATCAGTATTTAGCCTTACTACTTAAGCCTAAGGCCCAAAAGGCGGGATCTTCTGTTTTGCGGGCTGCACAACCGTTTGGGTCTTATGTTCATCACAATGCTCTACGAATAACCCTTTCCGAACTGTGAGACACGAGAGATCTATGTGGGGCACTGTCCCGTATTTATCTCTCATACCTCACCAGTTCGAACGGTGCTATATAGCGGTATGTAAGTTTAAGTACAGCAACGGTGGTGTGGGGCACGAAGTGCCCCACACCACCGTACTTAATCAACATACACAGCGCTATATGTCTTTCGGCAGAAGAATTTGTATTCGGGTTTAGAACAAATCTGAGTCAAAATAGGAGAAATATGGGCTTTGGCTTTGTTGTGGTGTTTAGATCTCATGCTGAAAATATCAAATACAGTGAGTATTCCAGACAATGAGATTGAGATGAGTGCGGTGCGTTCGCAGGGGGCGGGCGGGCAAAATGTAAATAAGGTTGCAACTGCCATTCATTTACGATTTGATATTCCGGCTTCGTCGTTGCCAGAGCGCTATAAAGAGCGTTTGTTAAGCCGTAGTGATCAGCGCATTACGAAGGATGGCGTAATTGTGATTAAGGCGCAGGAATATCGCAGCCAGGAACAGAATCGAGAGGATGCGCTACAACGCCTACAGGAGCTTATTCGCAGTGCGGTGACGGTGCCGAAGCCACGTAAACCGAGTAAGCCGACTGCTAGTTCTAAGCGAAAACGATTGGATAGCAAAACTCGGCGATCGCAGGTCAAGTCCCTGCGAGGTAAAGTCATCGAGGAATAGGTTTTCTTGGCTGCTGTTTTTGAATTGAGTCCTGAAAATAGCCCGCCGAAGGTGGGCTATTTTCAGGACTCAAAGCCGAGAGTTTGCGCCCGGCGGGCGCAAACTCTCGGCTTTGAAGCCTATAACGAGAATTGCTGGTGCCCCGGCCCTGCTTCTGCCAACATCCCCTTTCCTGGTATAAGCTACATGGGTTAGGCCCATTCACTCGCCCACTCGTCCACCCATCCACTCAACGTCCTCATGTCTTCTCAACCGCTGCTGATTCTCATCGACGGTCATTCCCTCGCATTCCGCTCTTACTTTGCTCACGCTAAAGGAAAGGATGGCGGCCTGCGCACCTCTACGGGAATCCCCACCAGCGTGTCCTACGGCTTTCTAAAAGCACTGTTGGACATGATGAAAATTGAGAATCCGCAGTATGTAATGGTTGCGTTTGACCCCAGCGAGCGTACCTTCCGCCACGAGGCAGACGAAACGTACAAGGAAGGTCGTCCCGATGCGCCCGAAGATTTTATGCCGGACCTGAAGAACTTGCAGGAGTTGTTGCGATCGCTCAATCTCCAGCTCTGTAGTGTTCCCGGTTATGAGGCAGATGACGTGATCGGGACGATGGCCCGAAAAGCGGTGGCGGAAGGGTTTCGGGTGAAGATCTTGACGGGCGATCGCGATTTGTTTCAGCTCATTGACGAAAACGAGCAAACCACCATTCTCTACCTCAGCACCGTCTTTGGTAAAAGCACACCGCCGCCTCGGGAGTTTGGCGTGGAACAGGTGCGTGAGAAAATGGGCGTCGAACCGTCTCAGATCGTTGATTACAAAGCCCTATGTGGGGATAGCTCCGACAATATCCCGGGCGTGAAGGGAATCGGGAACAAGACGGCAGTAGAGTTGTTGAGGCAATTTGGTTCCCTGGAAGAAGTCTACTCACGGCTGGATGAGGTGCCGAAGAAGGCAGTACGGACGAAGTTGGAGACTGGGAAGGATGATGCGTTGCGATCGCAATACCTGGCCCAAATTCATCTGAATGTGCCGGTGGATGTCAATCTGGAGCAGTGCAAGCTGCAAGGGTTTGACGAGGAAACCATTGTTCCTATGTTTGAGAAGCTGGAGTTTCGCTCGTTTTTGGGGCAGTTGCGGCAGTTGCGCGATCGCTTTAACGGCTTACCTCCTGCTGATGAGAAGGTAGAAGTGACTCCTATTAAGGAAGAGGAACCTGAGGATAGCGATCTCTGGTTCTTCAGTGCAGAAGATACAGACACAACCAGCACTGCCAATATCCAGCCTCAAATTATTGATACCAATGAGAAGTTAGAAGAACTGCTGGCCCTTCTAATCACCTACACCGACCCCGATAAGCCTGTCGCCTGGGACACGGAAACGACTTCGTTGGAACCTCGGGATGCAGACCTGGTCGGTATTGGCTGCTGCTGGGGGCCGGGACCATCGGACTTGGCTTATATCCCGGTTGGTCATACCCATGGCACGAATCTAGATAAAGATGTTGTGCTAGAAGTGCTGCGTCCGATTCTAGAAGACAAAGCCTATCCCAAGGCGTTGCAGAATGCTAAATACGATCGCCTGGTGTTGCGCTGCCAGGGTATTTGCTTGGCTGGAGTGGTGTTTGACACGATGCTAGCCAGCTACGTGCTCAACCCAGAGGAGAAACACAACCTCGGCGAACTGAGCCTCAAGTATTTGGGCCTGATCACCAAGAGTTATACCGATCTGGTCCCCAAGGGAAAAACGATTGCGGATGTCAGCATTGCGGATGTCGCTGATTATTGTGGCACCGATGTCCACACAACGTATCTGCTCGTGTCGAAGCTACGGACCAGGATGGAGCCTCTACCTCAACTCCGAAGACTACTGGAAGCTGTTGAACAGCCTTTGGAGCCTGTTCTGGCGGAGATGGAATATACGGGAATTCGCATTAATCAGGAGTACCTGGCGGATTTCTCGAAGCAGTTAGAAGAAGACCTGGCCATGATTGAAAAACACGCCTACGAGGTAGCGGGCGAAAAGTTTAAGCTGGGTTCTCCTAAGCAATTGAGCGAATTGCTCTTTGAAAAACTAAAGCTAAACCATCGAAAGTCTAAGAAACGGGCAACAGGTTACTCCACAGATGCGGCGACCTTAGAGAAATTGCAGGGTGATCACCCGGTAATCGACTACATCATCGAATATCGCTCGTTGTCCAAGTTGAAATCCACCTATGTGGATGCGCTGCCTGCTCTGGTACGGCCCGATACCCATCGTGTGCACACCGACTTTAACCAGGCTATTACGACAACAGGGCGGCTTTCGTCCTCTGACCCGAATCTACAAAATATTCCCACTCGCACGGCCTTCAGCCGCCAAATCCGCAAAGCCTTTTTGCCTCGGGAGGGTTGGCTGTTGGTGGCGGCCGACTATTCACAGATTGAGTTGCGGATTCTTGCTCACCTGAGCCAGGAGCCGATTCTCATCGAAACATATCAAAACAACGAAGATGTCCATGCGTTAACCGCGCGTCTTTTATTTGAGAAAGATGACGTCACCTCCGATGAACGACGGTTAGCGAAAACTATCAACTTCGGTGTGATCTATGGCATGGGAGCGCAGCGGTTTGCGCGAGAGTCAGGCTTTAGCACGGCTCAAGCAAAAACGTTTATCGATCGCTTCTACGAACGTTATTCTAAAGTTTTTGAATATCTGCAACAAATGCAGCGGGAGGCACTGGCTCAGGGGTACGTCGAAACTATTTTGGGTCGCCGCCGGTACTTCAACTTCAACACAACTGATATGCAGGTTTTGCGCGGTCGGGATCCTGATTCGATTGACTTGAACAAGATTCGTGCTCGTGACCAGTATGATGCTCAGCTTCTACGAGCTGCTGCAAATGCCCCGATTCAGGGTTCTAGTGCTGACATTATTAAGATTGCGATGATTCGCCTCCACGAGATTTTGAAGCAGCATCAATCGAACCTGCTACTACAGGTTCACGATGAACTGGTCTTTGAGGTAGCGCCTGAAGAATGGGAGACCTTAAAGCCAGAAATTCAGTCTGCGATGGAGTCGGCTGTTAGTTTAAGCGTTCCTCTCAAGGTGGAGATGAATGCGGGGCCAAATTGGATGGAGGCGAAATAGAACAGAGGGTATAGCGCTGCACTCGAAAACACCCATTTTGGCGTGCGCAAAGCGCACGCCAAAATGGGCACTTCAGCTTATACCGGATTGAGGTTAGCTACCCAGGCAAAGGTTTATAGCAGGGAAGGGGGAGGCGAAGTTTGGATAGGGGGTTCCAACTCCCTCGGGGGTTGGGGGAGTTGGAATGGGGATACAGCAACGTCGTATTCTTTAGTGACTTTCTTTTTATGGCAATGAGAGACGCTCTCGACTCAGCGTTGTGAGGGAGCTTTGGCTTGAGCTGATGTTAATCTACTCTGTACCTCGTGAGTTTTATCGTAGGGCTTGGGGTGGGACGGTTTCAGGGCTGGCGATCGCGCCTCCCCCTCCGGCTGCCTGGGGTGCCCCAATGTCATCGATATCGGCAGACGGTTGCACGACGGAGCTTGGTTGTAGATCGGGGCTCCATTGGACGGCATGAGGCTGTTGAGACATCCACATTAAGCCGCCAGCGGCTCCGGCCATGAGGGCAGCGTAACCCATATAGAGATGAACCGGTTGCAATTGAGCCGGAGAGGATTCGTCCTGGTACCAGGAGGGAACAGCACTCCGAGGAGTTTGTAAGGGTTTCAAATATCCTTGCAGCTCAGTGGCTTCTACCTTCAACACAGGTGCAAGACGACGCAAAAATCCTTGGATATAAACATCTTCGGGTAGTTTATCGGTCTCGCCCAGTTCTAGTGCCCGCAGTTGATGAATGGGTACCCAGGTTTTGAGGTGAAGCTGTTCCAGGGAGATGCCTTGTGCTTCTCGTGCTTCGCGGAGGGCCTGCCCAATTTGCTGCAACATCTCGGCCCGTTTTTCGGCTTCGAGAGATAGAGGTGGCTTTAAAGCGACCCGTTGAATGGCACGAGGAGGCGGAGGGGGTGGTACTAGCTGAGATGGGCCGGCAGAGGGTGCCGTTGTGGGCTGGGTATGTTGTGGTTCAGGAACACGAATGAAGTGAGCAGGTTCTGAATGGGCGGAGGTATTGTTGGTGCTTAGCTCTGGTTCCAGGGAAGGCGCAACCAGTGGGGAAGGGGCTTGCTCAGGCAATGGCGAGGCAGACGGAGCCGTACGGTATTGGCGCACGACCTGTCGTAGAGCGAGACGAATGGCTTCTCGCCCAACGGCGCGAATCATTAATTGGCAAGATTGAGCTGTTTCCTCGACGCCCTGACCAAAGCGGTTGATTGCCTCTTGATAGGTTTCACTGCGATGCAATTCTGCTTCCACTTGTACCAGTAGTGCGCTCAGCCCTTCGCGAGTTAATGCAATTCTGGCCTGATCCTGGCCTTCCAGGTAAAACGTCGTTGTGGCAACCATAACTAATGACCTCAGTGCTACTCTTCAGTTGGATAAAGACCGACGAACAGAATGGAACCTATATCCACACCTGTAGGCATTCACCCACTCATCGAATAGTCTTTCGCTATGTGCGATCGCTCTTCCGGATATCTGGTCAGGAAATCTACGTATAAATTCCCTCTAGA
Source organism: Leptolyngbya sp. FACHB-8 (assembly GCF_014695575.1). Lineage (GTDB taxonomy): Bacteria > Cyanobacteriota > Cyanobacteriia > Elainellales > Elainellaceae > Vacuolonema. The sequence continues at coordinate 38,026 of NZ_JACJOO010000038.1, forward strand.
ACGATAAAAAATTAACAGGAAGTATGTCAGACCGGTCGAATAACCATAAAATCCTTAACATTGGCTTTATAGCGCTGTGCAAGTGCGTTAAGTACGGGATAAGCCGAACCGCCCATTATTGCGTGCGCATCGCGCACGCAATAATGGGCTTTTTCGAGTGCCGCGCTTCGCGCGGCACTCGAAAAAGCCCTCAACCCGAACTGAGGTTACTTAATCAACCCGCACAGCGCTATATAGCCGTCTAAATTTCCTTAAGAGATAAAAAAGCTTGAGCTCGGGTTAAGGGCGAGTTCGAGTGCTGCGTGTTGTGCGGCACTCGAACTCGCCCATTTGGCTTGCCCCAAACTGAGATTAAAAATGGGTTGTCTCACTTAACATGGGACAACCCATTTTTGTCCTTTGGGCTTCAGGATGAAAACATGCAACCCAAAACTTCAATCAAATAAGAATAGCTAAAGAACTATACCTTTTGATTAATGTTAGCTTCCTTAATGACATGGTAGGTGATGAGCAATTGCGTAATGGCAAGAGGATAGCTTTGTAAGGTTTCCCCGGTCGTACCGATGACCTTGCCAATACCTGTGTTGCCATTCAGAGAGCAGAATTGGCTCAGTTCTTCTACTTCATTGCACATCATCCGTTCCAGTTCATGTACCTGTTCGTCTGTAGCATGGCCGTCAATTTCTAGTACATCTACGGGTTTGCCCATGTCGCGGTCTAATCCCAGACGTACGGCTGAGCCTAAGTGGCTGCCGGGCTCATCCAATAACAAACTGAAGTCAGGGTGAGGAATGGTCGGTCGGAGTACCAATCGCACATTCAGCAGTAAGTCGTCTTTTGCTTCTGTTTCTGACGGGTAAAAAGTCACCACCACATCGGCCCACTGACGTTGGGGACGGATAAAAGCGTCTGAATCGGGTTCGCGCTTGCGGAGTTGCTCTAGCACCTCGTCGACGTTATAGCCGCGTTTCCGGGTGTCTCGAGTAATTTTCCAGTTGGCTCGCAAATCTTCAGGTGGTGCAAGATAAACCTTGGCATCATAGCTATCGCGCATACCACGGGTACTGTAACCCAGGAGCCCTTCAACAATCACATACTGAGCCGGTTTAATGTACTCTGGCGGGTCAAACATCCCGGTGCTGTGGTTGTAGATGGGTTTGAGAATGGGTTGCCCGGCGCGCAACAGACTCAGGTGTTGTTGAATGATGTCTAGATAATTGCAATCAGGGTGAAGCGCTGAAATTCCCATTTCTGCCCGCTGTTTGCGATCGTAACGATGGTAATCATCGGTGCAGATAACCGTGACGTTTTCCTCACCCAGTACTTGAGCAATCCCTCGGGTTAAGGTTGTCTTTCCGGCAGCACTATCACCGACGATGCCGAGAATAATGGGGCGCTGATTCATGAGTCCTCCTGAGGCGGGCAGAGCATTCTCTTTGGGCGATTAGGGTTTTCATTATCTAATGCGGAGGGAGTAAGAACAAGAATGCGATCGCCCCAATATTCGCGATGAATCTTCAGCTCATCACAAAAAAAGCTGTTGGAATTGCTAATTGCGCTTCTGTACAGCAACGACTAACCAACTATTTCCGGGCTTTTAATGCCTTTGCGAACTCATAAGAAGAATGCAGTTACCTCAATAGCTCCTGAACCATTTCGTAATAGAACGTTACACCTACCTCATCAAATCTTTTTAGGGCGCGCTCTAAAACTCCCTAGAAGGGTTGTTTTTTGTGCAAAGCGCACGAAAAAAATAACTTTCGACGGTCTGGTTATTCAACTAAAAGCGCGAGACCCAGTGTTTTAGGAACACCGGGTCTGCTTCGGTTAGGCGATCGCCAACCAACCATCGATAGAAGGGAGATTCTACAGATCTTTCAGCTCGCGGGGTTGGGCGGCAAAGTATTGTTGAATTGAGGCTGCATCATCCTGGCCAAGGGTGATTTGCTTGTAGGCCACCTCTAAATTGTTGGGGTACATGGCCTGGAAAAGGTACTCTGCATAGCGTGTTGGGACAGTCGCTTGGGCCAGGGCTTCTTCCTGGGAGAGGCCTGCCTCTCGCCAACTCAGGGCGAGGGTTTCTAAATCGGTGAGATAGGTTTTGAGTTCTTCTAGGGTGGCGCGATCGCCCACAGGCCCATGACCCGGCACCACTTTGGCCGTGCCATACGCGGCGATCAGTTGCGTCAGGTTATCTCTCCAGACTCGAATATTGCCATCGCCTACATAGGGAATACGCTTTGAAAACAGTAGATCACCAGCTACCAATACATCCGCATCGGGAATGTAGGCCACCATATCGGTTCCACTGGAATGGCCTTCAAACTCGGCTAGTCGAACTTGGCGATCGCCCAACCACAGCTCTTCCTGTCCATTCACCACAATGTCGGGAGGGGTTACGTTCGGATCTGTTTCCCGGTTGCGGGTGAGCATGAACTCGCGAATGGGGCCACGTCCAACAATGGGAAAACCCCGCTCGTCAGCTGCTGCGTTGCCGCCGGAGTGGTCGAAGTGATAGTGGGTGTTGACTACATAGCGGATCGGTTGATCGGTGAGGGTCGCCACCGTCGAGAATACAAGGTTGGCGAGGGCTTCATTTTGGAAGGGATCAATGACCAGAACGCCGTCGGAGCCAATGACGATGGTAGCGTTGCAAATGGCGATGTTTGCCGGGTCGGTGGGGGGAAAGTCAGTGCTAGCAATTAAGCTGTAGACGCCATTGGCAACCTGCTGCACGGTTACCCCTGCCGATTCCAGGGTTACTTCAGGTGACTGAGCAGAGGTTTGGGGTTGCAAGCTCACAACTCCTAGCACGGTGGCTAGGGTGATGGCGAGACCTACAATCCATCGACGAAATTGTTTCATGGATTTATAGAAACCTTACGGGATTTATGTCGCCACCCATACTACTGTGGCTGTAAGATTTGGACTATCGCCGGATGGGTGATTGTTATGGAGGCAGGACAATGCCCTGTCTTATAACAAGTAAAGTTAAATGCTTATGATAAAAAGTGGTGCGGCGCAAAGCACCGCACCACTTTTTATCATAAGCATTTAACCCGATGTGATATTAACTTGGTGATACTTTTTGACCTGTATTAGGGATGCGAATTGTGTCAGGTGGCGATCGCCCATTTCAATGTTCATTGACGTGAATTGAGTAAGCCAGAAAAAGCCTAGAAACCCGGTGTTTCTAGAAACACCGGGTTTCTGTATCTAGGGAACTGTGACTTCTAAATCTAGCCTCTCAAGGGTCGCTTTATTAAACGACCGTTGTATTAATCGGCATAAGGCGTTCTCGCTGATACTCTTCTGTGGTGAAGGCATCTACTTGAATTGCATCATTGCGGGCAGTTTCGGCTTCTCGGAGCAGGTTCTTTTCAGCGTCGCTAATGAGACCTGATGCATAGGCCGTTTCGATCGGATCGAGGGGGCCGGAGGAGCGACTGGATGCCTTGATCCGTTTGAGAATGGGGTCGGCTTGACGAACCCGATCAAAGGCGTGCTCCAATCGGCCCAACGCCTGGTCGACATCGGTGGGGATGTGAATGCCTGTGGTGAGGCGATCGCGCACCACTCCACCTTTCTGTAAGTTCTGCGCGACCTGGCTCCCCAACTTATCGGAAGGAACGGTGCCGAGAGGATTCAATCGCCAAAAAGTCAAAGCAGGGCCACGCAGGAGGCTCCCAAGGATGGGAATATCTAGATTGCTGAAGATGCCCTCAAAGGCTTCCTGCATTTGGGCGAAGGCATATTGCATGACCCAATGCACCATGGGTAAGTCTTCGGCTTGCTGGCCTTCGGCCTCAAATCTCCGCAGGGTAGCGGTGCCCAGGTACAGCCAGGAGAGAACATCGGCAAACCGTCCAGTCAGTTTTTCCTTGCGTTTCAGAGAGCCACCGAAGGCAATGAGCGCAATATCAGTGAGTAGTGCAAAGGTGGCCGAGGCCCAGGTGAGTTTGCGATAGTACTGTGCAGTGGGGCCAGAAACGGGGGAATGGGCCAGTCGTCCTCGGGTTAAGTAAAGCAGTTTTGCTCGAAATACGTTGCGTACCAGCGAACCCATGTGCGGCCAGAAGGCCTGGTCAAATGCGGCGACATCGCCAGTGTGTAGAGCTTGCGTTTCTGCATACACGTAAGGATGGCAGCGGATTACACCCTGTCCAAAGATCATCAAGGTGCGCGTGAGGATGTTAGCTCCTTCGACCGTGATGGAAATGGGAGTGGCAGTGTAAAGGTTGGCTAAGAGGTTGCGGGGGCCACGACAAATCCCGGAGCCGCCCAGAATATCCATGCCGTCGTTGATGATGCGGCGGTAGAGTTCAGTGGTGTTGTATTTGGCGATCGCCGACACCACTGCCGGTTGTTCGCCTCGATCTACGGCACCGCAAGTGTAGAGTCGCACAGCGTCCATCATATAGGTGAAGGCTGCAATACGGGCCAGGGGTTCTTCAACACCTTCAAATCGGCCAATGGATAAGCCAAACTGCTGGCGCACAACACTGTGGGCACTGGCAACGCGAGATACCAATTGTGCAACCCCAGTACAGCTTGCCGGGAAGCTAATGCCCCGTCCGGCAGCGAGGGATTGCATGAGCATTTTCCAACCCTGACCTGCTTGCTCTACGCCACCGATAATTTGTTCGATGGGCAGGATGACGTTATGGCCTTCTGTGGGAGAGTTGTAGAAGGGAACTCCCATGGGATCATGGCGTTTATTGATGAGGACACCAGGGGTGTTGGTGGGAACGAGAACGCAGGTGATGCCAACATCCTGACCTTTGCCCAGCAGGTTATCGGGGTCGCGCAGGCGGAAGGCGAGGCCGAGGAGGGTGGCGATCGCCCCCATGGTAATGTACCGCTTACGCCAGTTCAGCCGTAGATACAGCTTGCCATCCTCACCCCGGAACACGTCACCGTGGGAGGTAATGTTGGCTGCATCGGAACCGGCTGTAGGTTCCGTTAAGGCAAAGCAGGGAATGTCTTCGCCGCTGGCAAGTCGTGGCAGGTAGTGCTGTTTCTGCTCGGTTGTGCCGTAGCGGAGGAGGAGTTTCGCGGGGCCGAGGGAGTTGGCAACGCCCACCGTGGCAATGTAGGTGAAGGAACGTGAGGAGAGTTTCACCATGACGGCACTGTAGGCCAGGTTTGAGAAGCCCAATCCACCGTACTCTTTGGGAATCATCATCCCAAAGAAGCGTTCTTGCTTCAGGTAATCCCAAACTTCTGGTGGCAGGTCTTTTCGTTGATAGATGTCCCAGTCTGTTGCCATTTGGCAGACTTGTTCCACTGGCCCATCGAGAAATGCCTGTAACTCGGGTGATAATTCCGGATAGGGTTCGTTGAGAATGCGATCGAAGTTGGGTTTTCCAGTAAAAAACTCCCCTTCAACCCACACGTTGCCCGCCTCAATCGCGGCCCGCTCTGTATCAGAGATTTTGGGCAACAGCTTCATGCGGTGAATCAGCTTGACCAGCGGCGCGGTCACGAGCCGTTGTCTGAGGGCTGGAAGGTTGAGGATCAGGGCGATCGCCCCACATATACCCCACACAGCAATGGGTGGGTTGAACATGGCGAGAACGGCGATCGCATACACCGTCCATATCCACAGCGACACACCTAAATAACCCAACACGACTAATAAAATCAGCAGTGTTGGGATCGTAAATATGAACGGTAGGGAGATCATAACTAACCATCCTAGGGAGATGTACGAATGAATGAGTTTAGTGAAGGGATAAAACTCATCTACAAATTGACTTTTAGATTGTGGAGTGTGGAGTCCAGACGCCCGGTGTTTTCAAAAACACTGGGCGTCTTAGCGGCTATTCCTGGTTGGGTTACAGCATCAACTCGAATACGCCTGCTGCACCCATACCGCCGCCAACGCACATGCTAACCAGACCGTAGCGTACGCCACGTCGCTTCATTTCATGGAGGAGGGTGGCGGTGAGTTTGGCTCCGGAGCAGCCGAGGGGGTGGCCAAGGGCGATCGCCCCTCCATTGACGCTCACGATCTCGTCATTCAGACCCAGTTCGCGGATGACGGCTAGCGCCTGGGCGGCAAAGGCTTCGTTGAGTTCAATTAAGCCGATGTCGCCCAGTGTCAGCCCCACTTGCTGTAACACCTTGGGAATCGCAACCGCTGGGCCGATGCCCATTATTTCAGGTGCGACTCCCGCAACGGCGTATCCCAGCAAGCGTCCCAGGGGTTTAACCCCAAGCTCGTTGACCATGCGTTCGCTCATGACGACCGTGGCGGCGGCGCCGTCCGACATTTGGGAGGCGTTACCAGCGGTGACAGTGCCGTTCAAGCGAAAGGCGGGTTTGAGATTGGCAAGGGCTTCCAGGCTGGTGTCAGCCCGTGGCCCCTCGTCAGTATCGAAGATGATTTCGTGGGTAACGGGTTGGCCGTTCTCGTAGAGGGTTTCGCGAACGGTGAGAGGAATGATTTCATCCTTGAAGTGACCAGCGGCGATCGCCTTCAACGCCCGCTGGTGCGATCGCAATGCATAGGCATCCTGATCCGCGCGAGACACATGGAAGCGTTCTGCCACGTTCTCGGCGGTGAGGCCCATGGTGATGTAAGCGCCAGGGGCATCCGCCAACAAATCGGCGTTGGGCAAGAACTGGTGACCGCCCATGGGAATCAAGCTCATGGATTCCACGCCACCCGCTACTATGACATCGGCCTGGCCGAAGGCGATTGCCTGAGTCGCCATAGCGATGGACTGCAAGCCTGACGAGCAGAGGCGATTGACGGTGCAGCCGGAAACGGAGTCTGGAAGACCCGCTCGCATAGCAACGATACGGCCCAGGTTGAAGCCCTGCTCGGCTTCGGGCATGGCGCATCCCAGAATAACGTCATCGATCTGGTTGGAGACCAGGTTGGGAATTTGGGCGATCGCCCCTTTCACGGCTGTGGCTCCCAAATCGTCGGGGCGGGTGTGGCGGAGCGTGCCTCGAGGTGCCTTGCCTACCGCTGTCCGGACGCTGCTCACAATGTAGGTGTTGTTCATGATTAATTCCTCAGCGGCTTCTTGGTCGTCAGCATGTGTAAGATTCGTTCTTTCGTCTTGGGCTCATCCACCAGCGGCAAGAAGAGTTCTCGCTCTAACCGCAGCAGATAGTCCTCATCTACCAGGGAGGAAGCCGTCAACTCGCCTCCGGTGAGGACGTAAGCTAACCGATGGGCCAAGGCATGGTCGTATTCGCTGATGTAGCCTCCCTGCTCCAGGGTTTGGGCCATGTGCTCAAATACGGCTCGGGCGGGTTGTCCCAGTACGTGAATGGGGTTACGGGGTGGGGCCGTGTAGCCCAGATAGTCGAGGTCGAGAACCTCCTGTTTGGCAACGTAGAGGCGGCGATCGCCATTCACCACCACTTTTGTCATCGGGTTCAGGAATCCTAACGCCACCCCTTCATAGGCACTGTTCGCGACTTTCGCCATGCCGATGGTTTCAAAGACCCGCTTCAGGAATGGCAGGATGTCGCCGGGGGTGTCTGTTGCGGCACGACTGGCCGCCCAGCGAGCCATCCGCATCAAACCACCGCCTGCGGGAATCAGGCCAACGCCCAACTCCACTAAACCAATATAGGTTTCTGCGTCAGCGACGATGTGAGGACAGGCCATCGCCAGCTCACAACCGCCACCCAGCACACGTCCTTGAATCGCCGCCACGATCGGCTTATGGAAGTAATGAATGCGCTGTACCAGCGTTTGGAATTTGATGATCAGGTCGGTGAGGGCACGGTGATTGCGGTTGAAGGGATTCAGGTTTTCCCATTGGACAATTTTGCCGACTTCCGCCAGGTTAATGCCGACGCAGAAGTTCTCACCCTCGTTGCCAATCACCATGCCCCGGTAATCGTGGGTTTCCAACCAATCTAGAGCCGCAATCAACCCATCGATTACCTGAACGCTGAGTGTGTTGGCTTTAGAACGGAACTCGAACAGGGTGACGCCATCTCCTAAATCCAACAAAGCTGCTTCGGAATTGTGCCAGAGGGTCGCTTTGGGATTAGCTTTGATGTCGGCCAGGTGAATTTCATCGATGGGTTTTGCGGCGATCGCCCCCACTTGCCCATAAAACCCACCAGACATCGACATCACCCAGTCTGGTACGGTGAGGCCAGCCTTTTGCATATCGGCACGAACCATTTCAAAACCCAGGGCATCCCAGATTTCAAACGGTCCCATCTCCCAACCAAAGCCCCAGCGCATGGCCTGATCAACGTCGATAGGACGATCGGCAATTTCGGGAATGCGGTTGGCACTGTAGGCCAGGGTGGCCAGGGTGGTTTGCCGGAAAAAGTCTCCAGCGCGGCCTTTTTGGTGATAGAGCTTGCGCAGGCGATCGCTCAGATCTGGGAGTTTGGCAATTCCATCCAAATTGCCCAAATTCATTGGTTTTGCAGGTTCATAGGCCAGGGTATGAATGTTAACAGAATGGATTTCTCCTTTCACTTTCTTGTAAAATCCCTGCCCAACTTTGGCTCCCAATGATCCAGTTTCCGTCAACTTTCGCATCAACTCCGGGATGCGAAACATTTCTCGCTGTTCATCATTCGGAACAACTGGATATAGGTTATCGGATACATAGGTAAGCGTATCCAACCCCACTAAATCAGCGGTGCGGAAGGTGGCGGATTTGGGCCGACCAACTACGGTACCCGTCAACTGATCGATCTCTTCAATGGTGTAACCCTGCTCCGTCAAAGCTTTCAGCCCCAGCATGGTGACAAATACGCCGATGCGGTTGGCGATGAAGTTGGGCGTATCCTTCGCGATGACAATACCTTTGCCCAGGTGCATCCGCCCGAACCACTGCATCCGTGCCAGCACCTCTGGATCGGTATCAGCGGTGGGAATCAGTTCTAATAGCTTCAGGTAGCGGGGTGGGTTGAAGAAGTGGGTGCCCAGGAAGCGCTTCCGGAAGGATTTGGAACGGTGTTGGGCGATCGCCCCAATGGACAACCCGCTGGTATTGCTGGAAATAACGGTGTCGGGGCGAACGGTCTTTTCGACCCGTTCCATCAACTGTTGTTTAACAGCTAAGTTTTCCACGACGACTTCAATCACCCAATCCACCTGAGCCAAGCGATCGAAATGATCTTCATAGTTGCCCAGAATCACCCGCTGAGCGATTTGCTCGGTATAAAAAACAGGGGGGGATTGCTTTAACGCTTTTTTGAAAGCTCCTTCTACCAGGCTGTTGCGATCGCCCGATTGGGCTGGAAGTTCTAGCAGGTGCACGGTTAAACCTGCATTGGCTAGATGGGCGGCAATCTGGGTTCCCATTACCCCCGCACCCAATACAGCAGCTGTTCGAAATGGTTTAAACATCATTGATTTTCCTCACAATGCAGCAGTTGATGATGCGTTTAGTAATGGGTTAGGGACTGAGCATAGGCAGGGCAGGTAGCAGCGGCCATCGGTGGACAAACCACATTGGGATCATCTGATTGCAACTCAATTTCGTTGCTATAAAATGCGCCAATCTCACTGGCAAACGCGTCTAGAACCTGTGCACGATTCAGTGTTCCATCCGCATTGAGGAATCCGTTTTCGATGGTTAATTCGACTGGAATGAGTTTGAATTTACGCACCGTTGACCAATACGGTAGATGACAGTTGGCTGCATCGATTAATGCTTGATACCGTGTCAGCAGACAAGGATGCTGCAAGCTTGTCAATGACGATGCAGCACCCAGCAAGGTTAGTTCCCGCTGTACCCAATCCAGATTTGGGAAAATCAGGAGAGCGCAGAATTTATGATTGGCACCGACAATAACAGCATGGCTTATCAGAGGAGATTGATTGAGTTCTTGCTCCAATGGCAGGGCTGAAACATACTTGCCGGTTGACAGTTTGAATAGCGATTTTTTCACTCCAGTTAGACGTAGAAATCCATCCGGTGTGATTTCGCCTAAATCGCCCGTATGTAACCAACCTTCGCTATCGATCGCCCGCTTTGTTGCTTCTGCATCCCGATAATATCCCTGCATCACAAACGGGCCACGAATGAGAACTTCGCAATCGGGGGCGATCGCTATCTCGACTCCCGGAATCGGTACTCCTACAGTCCCTGCCCGGTTATGGCTGCCCCGGTTGTAGCAGAGTACAGCACTGGTTTCTGTTAGACCATATCCCTGTAGAAGTGGAATTCCTGCGGCTGAGAGTGCGTTGGCTAAGTCAGGACGTAGTGCGGCTCCACCACAGATTAAGGCTTTCATGCGATCGCCAAATACAACTCGCCATTTGCTAAACACCAACCGATCTGCCAGTTTCAGTTGAAGCCCATAGAGCCGCTTAGGAGGTTCGCCAAGTTCATATCGCTGTGCAACTTTGAGTGCCCAGGTGAACACAGCGCGATCAAATTTTTGCAGCCGTTTACCTTGTTCCAAAATGCGCTCGTATATCTTTTCAATTAAGCGTGGAACCGTAATTAGGATCGTTGGATTAACGGTTTTGAGATGCTTAACGATATGGTTAGGGTCTGAAAAATAGATACTGTGGCCGTAGGCTAAATGTCCATAGAAGAAGGCACGGGCAAAGATATGAGTGAGGGGTAGAAACAACAGAGCGGTTTCCTTTTCACCTGTCTCTAAGCCGGGAAAGCAACTGAAGGCAGACAGAATATCGGCCGAGATGTTTTCATGGCTGAGCATGACGCCACGGGGGCGTTTCGTTTCGCTGGCGATATAGAGGATGGTGGCTAAATCAGAAGGGGCGATCGCCTCTCGCAACGACTGTAAGCGTTCCTCAGACCATCTCTCTCGCCCTATTGTTCTCACCTCATCCAGTGACCAGATTTGCAATTGAGAGGGCAACCCCTCCACCTGACCAACGGGTTCTAATGGAGCGGCATTGAAGATTTGTGGTTCATGCAGGCAGTCGTCATCAAGAGGACCATGGGCCTTTTGCCCTGGCTGCTCCTCATTGTTTTTGAGGTGTCGTCGAATCTGCTCCCAGTCCCCCGGAACATCTACTACAAGAACGGCTTGTAGCGATGGAGCTTCCTGTAAATGGGGTGCAATCTGGTAAAACAGATCCACATTGGAAATAACTAGAATCTTCGCATCCGAGTGTTGCAGGATAACCAGGATGTTCTCAATGGTTTGAGTGAGGTCAATGGGAACATCTACCAGACCCGCCAGTAAGCATCCCATGTCGGTAATGCAAAAGGGCAGATCACTGTGCATTACGAATGCAACGCGATCACCTCGTTGCAAAGCAAATGATAATAACCCTAATGCAAATTCTTCAGCAGCAGTACGAAATTCTCCATTAGAAAGGGATTGCCAACGGCGTTTTTGCCACTGGTTTAAGGCATGGTCATTGGGATAGCGATCGCACGCTTCATCCAACAATGAAGGCAACGTACGCCCCAAGCTCAGGCTACCGGTATCCGGTGGGGCATGGTAGAGGGTTAATAGTCCAGCCATGTTTTTAGGAAGCGTCCATTGCGCTTCGCATCATTGTGGAGGGTGAGGGAATTTTGAAAAGCCTTAGAATAGGATTATTTCCCGCCCACATAACAAACGGAAAATAACTTTTCAAGCACCCCTTCAAACAAAGTAGATACTCAATACGGCTACGGGAATTAAATGGCTCTTGAGAAGCCACAGAATTCAATTGACGGAGAGGAGGGATTTAGTTTAGGGGATATTCCCGCAGCGACTCCAAATGCCTTTAAGCAACTTCTATGGAGTTAAGCAAAAGTGCCTCAAGCAAATGGATGAATCGTGAGTTCACACCATGATAGTGAGCTAGGCTATTAAAAAACAAAGCCTATAGCGGAGTCTTAAGAACTAAAATCAAGTTCTAATTTTAATCAACTTACTCACGTTCGAAGTAGCAGAATGAACTTCGAAGAGAGCATTCTGTTGATAGGAAACTCATATCCTTTAAATCAACAGAAGCCGCTATTTAGATGTGATCCCAGTATATCTCAGGCATTTCGAATCTGTGTTAAATGATACCGATTGTAAACATCTCTCATAAACAGGCTGAATACAAGCCAGATGAATCGTGTTTACGTGGATACGTCTGAGATAAGTATGGAAAATCAATATACTTTTGTAAGGGGTTCACATAACTTTATGAAGAACTCATTTTTATGTTTTTTCAGATAGTGCTTTTGTAGGATTACTTAATCTTTGAAAAAGTTGTTTTACGTTATTTTCCATTCTGATTAAGTACGAGAGATGAATATAAAACGAAATCCCATATCTATCTTTCGTGCTTTACCAGACTAAGAGAAGTTAAAAGTGTGGCATACCTGCCTATCTATTAAAATATTTCGCTGGGCTGTAAAAGACTTAGAAACCCGGTGTTTTTCAACTACCGGGTTTCTAGAAGCTAAGTCTTTAGCTGATAGAAATTAGGCGACCGCTCAATCGACAAACATGTAAGTCTCCATCGATATGTCGATCTAACCAATTCGAAATATCTACGATTACTTGAGGCATATCCAGGTCATTGTGTAAGTCGTGGTAAGCATCTGGGTATTCGCGATACTCTTTGTCTACAATGGCTAGTTTTTCGAAGAGTTCATGGCTGTTGGCCGGTGGTGTAACAATATCGTTTCCGCCATGGAGAACTAGGACGGGGATTTGTAGCTGAGCCAGGTTCGTATCGATCCACCGAATTGTTTTTAGAAACTCGGAAACCAGACGAGCCGTGCCTCTGCGATGGCGAAGAGGGTCCTGGGTGTAGGCGGTGATGACATTTGGGTCACGGGAGCCTGCATTTTGAGGAATACCCGTGTCGAGAGAGAAGCGGGGGTAGACCCAGGAGAGGATTTGCCCGGCAGCTAAGCGCCACGCTGGGACGCCAGAGGGGTTAAGGGATGGGGCCATGAGAATGAGGCCGGATAGGGCCTGGCGATCGCGCAGGGCTACGTCGAGCAGAATGATGGCTCCCAGGCTGTGGCCCAATGCGAAGCAAGGGATATCGGGGTGTTGATCTGCCATTAATTGCTGAAAGCGATCGATGTCGCCCCGGAATTCTGACCAGTGGTTAATATAGGCGCGTTGACCGGGCGATCGCCCGTGACCCCGTAAATCGAGGTTATAGGCGGCGTACCCCTGGGATGCTAAGTTTTCTGCTATGCCTTGAAACCATCCGCTGTGGCTGCCGAGGCCGTGGATGATGCCAATCGTAGCTTTGGGGGTGGTTGAGGGCTGCCAGCTTTGGTAATAAAGGTCAATTCCGTTTGTGCCCTTGAAGGTTCCTTCGGAGTGCGGCATGGTTTTGTTTCCTGAATAAGGCGGTTGTTTTTGGGTGGAAAGCACACGAGAAAAACAACTTTGAGTTTTAGAGAAAGCTGTGGGTTGATTGAAAATCGTGATGGATGTTAAGGGTTGCTGCTTGGGGGTGCGTCGCCCCTCCCCCCACTGAGGGGCGGTTGCCCGTTCCCCAGACCTCCTTGGCAAAAGGAGTTTTGGATGGGAGGCGTTAGGCCACTTCGCATCTGTGGGGTTTTTGATCCGGCTTGGGTGGGGTATTTATGAGGGAATGATTGGAGTATGTAGTGTTGGGGGCTGTTGGGCTCTGCATGATGAATTGGGGTTGGAGACGTTTTTTAGGCAGCTTATGAAGGGGGGGAATTGGGTGCTGTGGTTATGGCTGTTAATGTTTCGTTAAGTTCTTGGAGGAGCGTCTGAAGTTGAGAGCTGGAGCGATCGCTGATTAATGATAGCCCTAGAGGGGGTTGGCTAAGGGCAGCGGCGAAGGTGGCGCTAAGGGTGGGGGTAAGTGGGACGCCAGAATGTAGGTGTTGGTTGAAGAAGGCGAGGCTGAGAACGTTGGTGTAGGTGTCAAAGGGGGTTGGCTCCTGCGTGGTGGCAAGGGGTAGGGTGGGGGGCAATAGTTTGATGTGTAATTCTAACTGTTGAACGAGGCGTTGTAGGTCGCGTAGGTGCGATTTTCCTTGCATGAGGGCAAGGTAGCGGTGAGGAGCCGTGAGCCATTGAAATAGGCGGGCTTGTTCTAGTACAAGGGGAGTGACGGCATCATGGCTTCCGGCGATAAATAGTACGGGGATTTGAATATGGGCCATGCCTTCTGCGCCAAACATCTCACTACCCAGAGGTTCCATGGCCAGGATGGCTTGGACACGCGGATCTCGCAGGTTATAGATATGGCGAGGTAAACGGAGGGCCTGACATTGCAGTAACAGTGAGGGGTTATGGGGATGGCGGACGTGAATATGACAGGTGTTTTCCAGAGCTTCAAAGTGTAGCTCGGCACCAGCCAGGGCAAAGGTGGTATAGGCTCCGAAGGAGTAACCTAGAACACCTACAGATGTGAGGTTCAAGCGATCGCCAAACTGGCTCTTGTTCCGCTGTTCTAGCTCATCAAGAAGGGCACTGATATCGTGGGGTCGATGAATAAACTCGGCTTGTTCAAAGACTTCGGGCGATCGCCCCGCTAACATCTCCCGTGCATACACGCTGTCGCTACCTGGATGTTGGGGGGCGGCAACAAAATAACCATGAGATGCGAGATGGTGGGCATATTCCGCGAGGTCTTCTGGGTTGGAGGCTAACCCATGGGATTGAATGACAACGGGAATCGAGGAATTGTCGCAATCTTGCGGTTGATAACAGATAACCCGCATCGTTCCTCGTGACCCCCGCTCGACTACCAGATCGTAGGCTTGCACTGCCCAGGGGCCGGGTTGCTGAAGCGCGGACAGTACGCTGGCATCAACTACCGCGTCGAGAATGGCTTCGGCTTCGGCTAGTTCTCCGATGGTGGCGATCGCCTTTTCAGTTACTTCTAGAAGTAATCTCACTCGGTTGGTGGTCATTAAAAGGTGATCGACGTTCACCTGCAATGCGTTTGGACCATACCGCAAAATGCTCAATAGGGAGAGGCCATCGGGGTCGGCAGCTAGCTGGAGTAGCACCTCTGCGATCGCATCATCCGATAAGTGAAAGAAGGGGGCGAGCCATTGCAGTAGATAACCACCCAGGCCTGTTTGCAGGAAATACTGAAGTTGCTTTGGGTTGAGTTCCACGCGCGATCGCAAAATTCGACGGCAACTCGACAGATATTGGGGGTCGCTTTTACCAAAGTAAACTTGACAAACCTGATTCGCGACGTAGGGTAATTTTTTAGAGTCGAAGAATTCTTGCGATCGCCGTAATGCCCTCAGAATCAAAACTTTAAGGCGATTAAATGCAGCTTCACGAAAACTAGAAGATGGAGAATCGGGCGGAGAGTCAACGTAACCCATGGCACAACACCTTGCAGACCAGCATTGCCGTCCTGCCTCTCCTGATCTTGTTATAAACCACGCCTGGCCCGAATAGGGGCGTCGATATAATAAGCAACACTCTGAGCAATTAGGATCTCTTTCAAAGTCATTTTTTTGTATGTGGAGTGTACGAAAACATGACTTTGAAAGAGAGTTGGGCGATCGCTATAAATTGCATCCACCAGCTTCATCAGGACTTACGCAAGCCCGCTATATGTAGTGTATTTGTGTTGTAGGTGGGGTGCTTTGCACCCCACCTACAACACAAATGCGTAAGTCCTGTTCATCATTCATGAGCCAAAACCCGGATTTTGGTTTGGTAACTGGAATACGGGAGTAGACCTTTTAAAGCCTCCACCTGACCTAAACCCCCATACCTGTGAGTCCAGGCAGTCCTTCTAGGACTGTCTCGATTCCCTTTGTTTATTTCAGCTGCTTCCCTTACTAGAGGTGATTATTTTGACTGCACTCCTCCGCCATCTGAAACAACGCGGTCATCTTGACGGTCTTCATTTCAACGTTTGCTCGGTTGGTGCCCGTAAGGTGGCCGATGGAGATGACTTTGAGGCACAGGGATGGGGTATCTTTGCGCCTCATCTCACTGTCTATGGATTTGATGCCGATGCCGACGCCTGTGATATAGCCAGCCTTGATTTTGCCACACGTCATTTAGATTGGCAGGAACACTATGTTCCGCTAGCTCTCAGTGATACTGCTGCAAACAAGGCTCTGTATGTAACGCAGGACCCCATGTGCACATCTCTTTATCCTCCGAATGAACCCCTGCTGGCCCGCTTTGAGAAGTTGCCAGAGTTTATGAATCTGGACTTTGCCTTAGAAGTCGAGACGACCACTCTTGACGCTTTCTGCGAAGCCGAGCAAGTGCCATTCATCGACTTTCTTCAAATTGATGTGCAGGGTGCTGATTTGCATGTTTTACACGGTGCGCGTCAGCTTCTGTCTACCGTTCTGATGATTCAGATTGAGGTGGAATTTGCTCCACTCTATGAGAACCAACCTCTCTTTGCAGATATTGATACGTTTCTTCGGTTAGAAGGTTTTAGTCTGTTTGATTTGATCGGCACTCGCTGCAAACGCGCACACTCACCCATTTTTAACCGCAATCGTCCTGGCCAGTTGTTGTGGGGAGAAGCTTTCTACTTGCGTGACCCTCTGCTACTTTATCCACAGGAATCAAAGCTAAGCTCTGAGCGAACTTTAAAGCTTGCCTGTATTGCTTTTTTATCTGGATTTTTAGACTTTGCTTTCGAGTTGCTGGAACATCTGACCCTGACGGTAGGGCAAAGCGATCCGCGTTACAATTTCACCGCAGCGATCGAAGATTTTCTGCTGGAGTTGAATATGTCGAATGATGCGATCGCCAATCTTCGACTCATGCAAAACCTCCGTTCTGCTTAAACTAGACCTCCTGCATGAATCAGTTTTTGAGGGCGTGGGTCGTTGCGCGGCGAAACCGCGCAACGACCCACGCAGGAAGGTCAGTGGTTTGTGTCCACTGCACACAAACCACTGACCTTTCAAGTTAGGCGTTAACCACAACGCCACCGTTGGGATGGAGCACCTGTCCTGCCATGTAGGATGAGTCCTCGGAGGCAAGAAACACAAAGCTGGGAGCAACTTCCCGGGGCTGACCGGGGCGCTTCATCGGTACCTGTTGACCAAACTCGGAAACCTTATCCGGTGGGAAGGAGGCGGGGATGAAGGGTGTCCAGATGGGGCCAGGAGCAACGCCATTAACTCGGATGCCTTTTTCTAGCATAGGTTGGGCGAGCGATCGCGTAAAGGCCAGAATAGCTCCTTTGGTAGTGGAGTAGCTGAGCAGACTAGAGTTGCCCTTGTAAGCATTCACTGAAGTCGTGTTAATGATGGTGCTGCCGGGTTTGAGGTGGGGCAGAGCTGCTTTAGCAAAGTAGAACATCGCGAAGATGTTGGTGGCGAAGGTATCGCCCAGACGAGCCGGGTCGATGTCTTCGATGCTCTCTTCCATATACTGGACAGCGGCGTTGTTCACCAGAATGTCGAGTTTGCCCAGTTCTCGTACGGTTTGCTCAACGGCTTCCTGACAGAACTTCTCGCCCCGAATATCACCAGGGATGGTAATACAGCGACGTCCGTAAGCTTCAACGGCTTGCTTGGTAACTTGAGCATCTTCGTGCTCGTCGAGGTAAACAATGGCAATGTCGGCGCCTTCTTTAGCGTAGAAAACGGCAACGGATCGGCCAATGCCACTGTCGCCACCTGTAATCAGGGCAACTTTGCCTTGTAATTTACCGCTACCCCGATAATTGGGGTCATCGTATTCAGGGGCCGGATTCATTTCAGATTCCAAACCCGGCATGCGGTTTTGAGATTGAGGAGGAAGTTTGTCCGATGTAGCGGTCATAATGTGAGCTCCTGTTAAATAGTGTTTTGAAGGTCTGCATGAAGGAGAGTGGTGTGGGACGCATTGCGTCCCACACCACTAAGCTATCTATCTAATCAGCAATTTCAGCGTAATTAGACTTTGGGCTGAAGTTGCTTTTTGGCTTCCTTGAACTGGGTCGCCATTTGTTCACGCTGCTGTTCGCTCAGGTTGCGGCGAATTGCAGGGAACATGCCATTTTCTTCCTGGCTGGTGTGGTGGCTCACCATTTCCCGCAGCTGACGGATACCATCCTTGAAGCGAGAATCGTTGGGGCCAACGGCTTTGATCTGGTTCAACAGAGTTTCCATTTCGGCTTGCTCGTTGTACAGATCCTGGGTGTCGTTCTCACCATAGAAGGAGCGAACCATGGGATATACGGCCTGCTCTTCAGCTTTCGCGTGAACCAGCAGATCGGTGTACAGCTGATTGAACAACTCCAAGCAGCGAGCGCTGTCATTGGAGCCCTTGATTTCGTTCATCAAGGTCTTGGCTTTCTGGTGATCCATGAAGATGACATGGGTGATGTCCATGTCAGACTTGT
Organism: Leptolyngbya sp. FACHB-8; assembly: GCF_014695575.1. GTDB lineage: Bacteria > Cyanobacteriota > Cyanobacteriia > Elainellales > Elainellaceae > Vacuolonema. The sequence continues at coordinate 56,258 of NZ_JACJOO010000038.1, forward strand.
CGGAGGACTGAGTTACAGCACTACCAACAACGCCGGTCATAGCAGCCAGAGCATCCTGAACGCGGCCCCACAGGCTTTGATCAGGCTCTTGACCTGTCAGTTCGCGGGTACCTACGTACTCCATTACGCCTTTCAGTTGTTCCTGGTGGGCGCGGTTTTCGAAGTTAACGGTGTTGAGAGGGGCGATCGCCTGCTCAACATCTGCCCCAACTAACTGAGCAGCCTTATGAATGACAATACCCGTCATACACTGGCCGTGCTTCAGCAGTTCATGCTGAGTCACTTTGGCATACAGGCTTATATCAGAACCCTGCATTTGCTTCTGGGTTTGATCGATCAGTTGCTGAACTTCGCGCTTAGGGTCAGACTGAATACCATATTGGGTAATAACGGTTTCGATAATGCCCTTGTTCTTCTGGTCATCTTCCAGCATGTCCTGGAGACGCTCACGAAGATGGCTTTCCTGGATCTCACTCAAGAGCCGCTGTTCGTTTGCGATGAGAAGATTTTGAACGGCTAGCATATCCGCCAATTTTTCGGCGATCGCAGCACGCTTTTGATCTGTAAGAGTTGCAGTCATGGTGTTCTCCAACTTCGGTATGAGAAATTATCACTAAGCTTTTTGTGAGGGCTTTCGTGCCCAATACAAACTAACGTTTGCGATTGATGAAAATTATCTACCCGTAGTTGAAGATTTTTAAGGGAAAGTTCCCTCAAAGCGCTAAATTTTTATCAATGGGTCTAATGGAATACTTCAAAGGTTAGATAACGAAGTCAGTAAACAGAGCGAATGGTTTAATACATCAACTCAGCAAGCTCTTGTATATAAATTTAATACTATCATATGTAATAGTGCGGTGTATTATGCCACGCCACTACATATTATGGTTCTTCAACTGAGTTTGATATTATTTCACGGTTTCTGAAGGCTAGATGATTGAATTCATATGCAGCTCTGGATATGTGTTTTGGCGGGCTGATGCATAATTCTAATCATCATACTTTTTGATCTTAATTCGGGTTAATGGCTTTTTCGAAGAGCTGCAAAGCACTCTTCGAAAAAGCCATTAACCCGAACTCAAGTTTTTACTGCCGTACAGTGAAAGCCCATTTGCCACTTGGAGACGAAATGGGCTTTCACTGTACGATTCGACAAATTACTGAGGGATGCCCGCTTGAAAGTTTTGAGTGACTTCTTGAGCCGTTAGCGCCCGGTTGTAGATGGCAACTAATTGAAATTCACCGCGACCTGGACGCAGGCCATCTGGGTCTTTGCTCAGGGCGAGTGGATAGTGCTCATTCCAGTCTGCAAGACTTCTGGCCCACCCTCCTTTGGGTGCTACAAAACTTTTTCTTGCTTGTGGCACGCCATCTATATAAAGTCGTGCATTTCCATTTGCATCCCATGTATAAACAATGTGATTGACCTTCCAACGGTTTAGAAGATTTCCATTCTGCTGAGTAGCAGGGTTGGGTTGAATCACAGTAGCTGTTTTTAATCCATCTTCTGCATTGGTTGTGTTATTAGTTGAGCGCAGACGAGCATGGTAAAAGTTGGCCTGGGTTGTCTGCCACTGCCCCTGTTGCAGCGTGAAGTTGCGATTCTCATGAGCGTTTTGTCCTCGGGCGGCGATAGATAGAATACGGATAGGGTTGTTGGTTTGATAGATGGGGCGATCGCTCCTTGGGCGATACCACACCTCTACGGTCAATTGGTTGGTAGCTTTGACAGCCCGAATCACTTTTGTTGCAGGGCCATTTGTTTGGATGCTGGGGGATTTGGGTACCTGTCCTTTTGGGGGGTTCGATTGCTCTTCCACTGCTAATCCACCAGAGGGTAGCCATACGGCTCGCCCACAGTTGGTGTCTGTGATTTGTAAATGCATTGGGGAACCAACACCCGATACATCTTGCACAGTGGAGCCTCGGCCTTCCTTGAAGGTGTAGAGCACTACGAGATCTTGGATCACACGCGTTACGGCCGTTGTGGCGGTAACCGTTACTATTACTTCATCACTGGCGGTGGTAATTCCGTCCGTGGCGGTTAAGCGTAAGGTATAAACCCCAATTTCTGAAAAGGTGGCTCGGGTGCGTGGGCGTTGCGACTCGAAGGTTGCCTGTCCTGGGCCTTCTACTTTGGCCCACTGAATTTGTAAGGGACGCGATGAGGGCCAGTCTTCGGTTTGTACTTTTCCATCCAGGGTAACGGGGAGGGGGAAGGCAATGCTCTGGTCAGCTCCCGCTCGCACCAGGGGTGATAGGCAGGCTATCACGGTTACATCTTGAACCGCCGTTAAGCAGCCATTACTGACGATGTAGCGTAGGACGTAGCGTCCTGGTTCGGAGAAGGTAGCGGTTATAATATCTGAGCTTTGTGGGGTCGAGGATGGAACGTCTGTAAAGGTGACAGAACCTGGACCGCTGACTTTAACCCAAAAACTATGGATGGTTCCACTTTCTGGAGAACCTAAGCCATCATCTAAGATGTGACCGGAGAGGGTGGCTGTGTTGGGCAATACGACAACACCGGGGGCGATCGCCTGAATCACGGGTGTTTTATTCACCATCACAATCATTTCGTCGCTACCTTCAGCGGCTCCATCGTGAGCCGTCAAGGTTAATATGTAGCGCCCTTTATCGGAGAAGATTGCTGGAGTTTCAGTTAGAGTCGGGTTGCTGAAGACAACCTGACTACCCCCACCCACGTGCCGCCATAGTACCGTAACTCGCCCTGGCGGGTTGGGTAATCCATCATCGGTGACGGTGCCTTTCAGGAGAGCGGCATTGGGTAGATTGACGATCGCATCTGGGCCAGCGTTAACCTGGGGAGGCTGGTTCAGTGGCATTGGCCGGACCAGAATACTGAAGATTTGGGAATCGATGCCTACGGTTACTTCGAAGACATAAACTCCAGCGACAGGGAAGCGAATGGTGGGAATAGCCCCGGCTTCCCACTGGCCTCCGAAGATGGCTTGGCCTGGGCCACTGACCTGTCTCCATGTGGGTTGAATGGTTGGTTGTACCAGAAAGGGTACCTGGGCCTCGTTGGGTAGGGTAACTTCGGTGGGAGGGGTAACCAGTTGTGGTGCCGGAGGCTCTTCTTTAACCAGTACAGCAAACTCCGTTTGAAGGGGATCTGGGTCGTGCTGCACCAGGACTCGGTAGGTATAGCGACCCGGTTGCAGAAATTCAATGGTGGTTTGTGGAAATGATGTACCCGGGAAAGGTAATGGTCCACCATCTTCGCTACTCCAGGTCTGCTGTGAGGGAGGGACGAGCGATCGCCCACGTTCCGAAACCTTTTCAACGGTGAAGGTGGCATAGGAGCCGTCTAGAAATACTTCCGTTGGGCTAATTTCTAACGTGGGAGGTGGCCCTTCAGGCACAACCTTGTCGGTCACCGTAACAGTGACTATTTTCTGTAGGAGTGTAGATTCGTGGGGTACGACGATGAGGTAGGTGTAGGTGCCCGGTTTTAGAAATTGAATCGTAGTCTGTGGAAACGATGGATCGGGAAAGGGAAGGGGGGCGTCTGGGCTACCCTGTCTGGTCCAGGTCTGTTGGGACGACGGTACCAGTGTTCGTGTGTTGCCTTCCACAATCTTTTCAACGGTAAAGGCGGTATAAGACCCATCCAACACCACAGCCGTTGGCGAAACGATTAGACGCCCCAAAATGGTGACCGCAAAGGTGCGTTCTAGACGTGTATCGTTAACCCACGGAACTGAAACTTTGTAGCTATAAGTTCCTGCCCGTTGAAAGCGAATGAATGGGTTGGTGTTAATTTGCTGAGGAACAGGGGCATCACCTACAGGCTCAATGGATAGCTTATTTTCGGGGGGGATTTCTTCGCCATTTAAGCGGATTGTTAAGAGAACGTCTTGTGTCAGATCAACATCGGGTAGCTCAATCTTGGGGGGCGGATTCTGGGAAGGAATAAGATCGAACGTTAGACGGTTCACCATGATTCAATCTTTACAATAGGGGGCGATCGCACAGAAAGGAACCAAACTCAGGTTTGTAGGCTCAATCCTGGTTCTGTCAAACCTCAAAATGGAGCCCATTGACAAACTGCTTCAAGACAGAGAGAACTTCGAATTCCACCTGTGCTATTCCGGAATCTTCTGGAATTTTCTCTGAAATAGTCTTTGCCTTTATGAGAGTTTTCAACAGGTGTGTTTTGGATGAATTGACTTCACAAGAGCCTGCTTTCAGAGCTTGTAGCAGAATTGATTGAGAGCCCCCTTTTACCGTTGCTTTGAACAGCAAAAGGGGGCTCTCGATTGCAGATTGAAAACCCAATTTTGTAATTGTGGCGGGCGAAGCTTGCCGTAATCACAAAACTGGAACATACCCGATATAAGAGATGAATATGGAACGACGTTCTGCATTCATCTCTCGTCCCTCGTTATTTCAGGTGCCGTCGAAGGCTTCTCTATATCCCTCAGGTTAATATTACTAACACTCCCTCACAGGAGCATCGTACTGCGGTATTTTCTCCTGTATAGCTGAAACTTGGGTTCAAGTATGGTACAGCGATCTTCAGCTCCCGATAGTTCACTCGTCTGGTCGAAATTGGGGTTATGGGGGCTGCGGCTGGCGATCGCCTGCTGGCTAATTCTGACCCCTCTCACCTGGGCTAGGAGTGCCTGGGCGCAACCGTCTGTAGCGCAAATTCCTGGGCTACCTGAACTGTCGGGGATGCCAGTCGGTGAAGGGGGGGTAGCATGGCTAATTTGGTTAGGACTGGTGCCTGGGTTAGCACTCATCCTACGGTGGATATGGCAACGGCAACGTTCTGAAGTGCTATCTGGGGTTGTTGGGATAGGTTTTATGTCCGCTCAAACACGGGATCGTCTGCCCCTCACAAATGATTTAACAAATGTTTCAGCTCAGCCAGAATCCCAGGAGTACACCGCTTCAGGTGCGAATGGCAGTATGGCCCAGGAGGCGAAAATCCGAGAGGCTGATAAGCGAGTAGCAGAGTTGGAGGCTGAAGGCGATCGCAACCGCGCAGCTCTGGCAGCGGTCGAGCAAGCATTAGAAACAGCCCATATCCAACATCAAAAGGTTGAAGCTGAGCTAGAGACATTGCGGAAACAACTCCAATCCAGTCTGATTCAGTATCAGGAAACAGAAGAACATTTCCATCACCGACAGGCGGCCTTAATGACTCAGGTAGCCGAACTGGAAGGGCAGCGAACAGCCCTCACAGCCCAGGTTGCGGATTTAGAGCAGCGACAGGAGACACTGAAGGCTGATCATGGCCAGTTACAAGCCGAGGTATTGCGGCTCCGCCAGGTGATACAGGATTCAGAGGCCGGGGCGTTACAAGCTGCCCTGGAGTATGCGGAGGCAGAAACCTTCCGGATGCAGCAGGAAGTGGCTGCTGTGCGATCGCATCTCTCGTTTACCCAAGGAGAAACAGCGGTTGCCGAAGCTGATCGTGCAGCCCTGGCGGAACAGTTGGCAACGGTAGAAACCATCCGGGATGCTCTACGGATAGAGTTGGCTACGTCTGAAGCTCAACGGGCTGAATTGCAAAAACAGGTAGCGGCGGCAGTGGCCGAGCGTCTGGTATTTCAAGAACAACTGTCAGAGGTAGATGGCGATCGGCAGCAATGGCAGGAGCGTCTGTCGGAGGCCGAAGCCTACCGAAGTAGCTTGCAAAAACAGCTGGATGTAGTGGAAGCCCATCGGGTTGTCTTGCAGGACCAGTGGACCACCTCTGAAGCTAACCGAGAGCGCCTTCAGGCCGCTCTGGAACAGGCAGAGAACCATCGAACGGAGTTACACCATCAATTCGAACTGGCTCAAACCGCGCAGGTCGTAGCGGAATCTACCTTGACTGAAGTTCAGCGACAATTGGTGACAGTGCAGGAGGAGCGAGATACGGCGATCGCCCAACTCGCCTCCTTACAGGAACAACTTCAAACCGCTCTGGCTGAACGAACTTGCGATCGCGAAGAGCTGAACCGCTTACGGGGACAACTGGTCACTCTCCAGGCCGAACATGCTCTATCGCCAGAACGGGCAGACCTTCTAGCACAATTGGAGGGGGCTCACACTCTCCAAGCGGATCGGGATGCTCAGATTGATGCTTTACATCAGGCTCTAGAGACTGCTCAGTTCGATAATCTAGTGCTGCGCCGTAGCCTTACTCAGGAGCAAGAGCAGACGGCGATCGCCCGCAATGAAGCCGAACAAGCTCTGAAAATGTTGGAAGGGCTCCAGGCCGACTTGATGGCGGCACGGTTGGAAAGCACCAGCTTGTTAGCGGCAGCAGAGGTGGCGCAGTGGGAGCGCGATCGCCTTCAACAAACTCTGGGCAGTTTACAAGAGGCATTATTGGGTTATCGCCCTGAGCATGGGGTCGAGGTAGATGTTGCCGCACTGAATGAGGCAGCGGCTCAGCAACGGGAGCGGGTGCAGATGTTGGAAGCAGCGATCGCTCGACAACAAGCTGACCAACTTCAAATGGAGGCAATTTTGTCAGATTTGCGTCACCAGTTGGAAGCGGCGCACGTGACTAGAGCCCAACTCGAAGAGGAAACTGCATCCTTACGAACCCAATGGGAGCAAGGCTTAGATCATTACAGTAGCCTGGAGGCCGAATGTACGGCTCTACACCGACAACTCCTCATGCTTCAGGCTGAACGCTGGGTTTTAGAAGCAGATTTCGCAGCGGCTCAGGAGCAAATTCAAAATTTTGCCTTGGAACGAGCTGCTGCTGTTGCAGAACAAGCAGGCTTGCAGGGGTTGACAGTGGCACTGCAAACAGAAAAAGCGGATTTAGAATTTTCTCTGGCTTTGTTGCAGGAGCGTATTGCAGAAGTAGAAGCCGCTTTGGCTGCTGCTGAGAGCGACCGTAAAGCCTTTCAGGAACAGGTACAGCGCTTACAAGGGGAACAAGCGGACTTGCAGAATGAAAAAGCTGACCTGGAGGTAGGGTTGGCGATCGCTCAAACCCAAATTTCTGAGTTGGATACCCTTGCCCTAACAGCGAGTCAGGAACAGGCTGAGATTCTGACAAAACTTGATGGGCTACAGCATAAAAATGCAGAACTAGAAACTGAGAAGATGAATTTGGAACGCGATTATGGTGTCCTCTTAGAACAGAGCCAGATACTTGAGGAGAGTCTAAATCAGGCCACAACAGAACAGCAAAAACTCCTGCAAATTAAACAGTTACAGGAGCAGGAGAAAGTCACTTTAGAAGCAGAAAATGTATCATTGCGCGATCGCTCTCAATATCTTGAATCACAAATATTTCAAATATCGTATGAACGTGATGAATTACAGAATCGCTTAAAATATTTGCAAATAGAAAAGAATAGTTTAGAACAACAGAATTTTACACTCAAAGCTCATTTTGAAGAGATGCAACGGCTTCAAGATGAGTTATCAAAAACACAAACACTGGTAGAGGCGAGCGTTCGCTTACAGGCTGCTACTAAAACTGCAACGCCCACTCCTACCCCTAATACGGCGTCTACAAAGAAAACATCTGGTAAAAAGGCGGAGGTTTCGACCTCTGATCGGGATTCCTTCCAACAGATTCGAGGGATTGGCCCAATTTACGAAAAACGCCTGTACGACGCTGGAATAACTACTTTTGCAGCATTAGTCGCTCAAAGTCCTGAACGAATCCGCGAAATCATCCAATCCAAATCACCGAAAGTTAACCCCGAATCGTGGATTGAGGATGCCCAAAAACAGCTCGGTAATGCAGAGCAAAACTAACCATTGATAGAACCTTTTGGGAAAATTCCTTATGGATGGTTTTCCGTGTAATCCTGCTGTTGAACTGCCGCCAGCCACTGACGTAATAACAAGTAAGGTTAAATGCACACAACAAAAAGCAAGGTGACGCAAAGCGTTACCTTGCTTTTTGTTGTGTGCATTTAACACGACATGATATAAGTCTGGGAGCCACATAGCCTGAAAAGAGTTATGGGGGTCCAGGCAGCCGCTTTGCTGCGAGAACACTCACCTTCGGCAGTGGCTCCAATTTGCGGATTCACTCATCAACCAAGAGACCCAGCCATAAGACCTGTCCCACTTCTCATTTCAGGTCAGACTCTCGCTAACTGGAAAACGATCCATGCTACGAATGGCAGCGATCGCGCTCCGTTTCAACCGCTCAGACACATGGGGCACATGAGGAATCTGGGATAGGAAATCAAGGGTGCGTCGCAGCACACGGACCACATCTCCCTCATCCAAACTGGTGTTGGCGCAGAGCTGTTGCCAATCTACTCCATGTATGGGAGTCGTTTGGGAGGAGGGATCAATTGCAGCTTGCTCTGAGGCAGTGGGTTGTCGCCACACATCTCCCAACACCCACTGTTCCACGAGAGCGATGAAATCGTATTCCAGCCAGACGGGCAGAGCCACCTGATGACGGTTTTGCAGCCGTATCAAGCGGCGGCGAATATCTCGCAATTCCTCCAGGGCTTCTTCCACCTCAATGGATATATTGAAGGCGTTCCACACATCCGGGCGCGATACTTCGGTGACCAGGGCCGCACAGGCAGCAGCCAGTTGGTGCGGTTCCAGGTGATCCAGTTCGCCAGAGGCCAAGGCAAGACCCAGCCATAGCTCGTTATCCCCTCGAATAGCAGCGGCAATTTGTCCCAGTTCTGTAGGAAAAACACGTCCATCCGCATCCGAAGGATGGAGCCCATCGAACTCCCGCAGAATTTCCATGAGCTTGGTAAATTCTTTCCAGTAATACTGGCTGTGCTTGCTGAGCTTGACGCGGCGATCGCGCAACTCATCCTCCAACCGTTGCAATCGATGGAAGCGTTTGAGCAACTGGGTCGGGTTGCCCCACTGCTGCACCGGATGATTCGCTAACTCCCGTTCAAGGGAATCCACCAGGTTTTGCTGCTCCTGTACCTCTGGAGCCGACTCAGCGGTGTGGCTGAGATCAGGAATGAGTGCGGCGACAGCGGCAGATGCTTTATCCCCACTGCGGCTCTGGCCCGGTTTGAGCGGGAGTTCTGGTGGGGGTACCAGATGGTCAGCCTGGGCCAACCGCGGAATTTCGGCATGAAGTCCGACGACGTCGTGAACGGTGACAACATGCCAGCGGTTGTCAGGGGAAAGACAAATCAGGTTGGGAAATTGACCCGAACCGGGTATTTTTGCTACCAGGGTAGCGGCTAGCGGAGTATGGACAGGAACGTTTTTGCCTTTTAGAGAGAGGAGGGTACCGGCGATCGCAAACGGCAACGCCAGCAGCAAATCCCGTGACTGTAGCTCCATCGCCTGCTGCTGCAAAATCTTCAACAGACGGCGCTCCTCTTTCAGTCGCCCATTCAATTTCTCAAATTGCTGCAACTGAGCTAAATCGGCATGGGCAATCTGGGCTTGCTGATGGTCCATCTCCCGTTCTACATCGAGAATGCCCTGTTGCTGCGGTTGCAGGTGAAGGGTCGCGAGATACTGCCCAAAGCTTCGCTCGATCAGTTCTCGGGCTTCATCCACCGTGTGGATTTGCAGCAGGTTCAGCACCATGCCATAGCTGGGAGTAAACTGGCTCACCAGCGGATCTGGACCCACCGTCGCCAGATGAGCCGCCTCCTGTGACCCTTCAAAGGGGGTTTGTACGGTGACGACATGGCCCTGGATGTCCATACCCCGGCGTCCGGCGCGGCCAGCCATTTGCAGAAATTCGGAGGCGGTCAGCAACCGATGGCCGTCATCGGTGCGTTTGGAAAGGCCAGAAATCACCGTGGTGCGAGCAGGCATGTTAATCCCGGCAGCCAGGGTTTCTGTGGCAAAAACGACTTTAATTAGCCCCCGTTGGAAAAGTTCTTCGACCAACACCTTCCATGCTGGCAAAATGCCAGCATGGTGGGCGGCAATTCCCCGATAGAGCGCATCTATTTGGTGTGCGCGGTTAGCATCCGGGTTGCGGGCCAAAAAGTCGTCAATGTGCTCTTTGAGCTGGGCTGCTTCAGCTGGGGAGACAAGGGAGCGGCCGCCCATATCTTTAACGGCGCGATCGCACCCCCGGCGGCTGAAGATGAAATAGATCGCCGGCAACATATCCGCCTCAGCCAAGCGACTGACCACCGAGGAAATGGTAGGAGCTTCTTGCCGCTGAGGTTTGCCGTTTTTGCCTTTGTTATTCTTGGCGCGCTTTTTAAGACTGGGGTTGATCGCCGTTTTGGTGTCGTTGAGCAGCCGCACAATGCCATTGGGATAAACATAGTGGAACTCTAGGGGCACCGGGCGGTAGTCGGAGTAGATCAACTCCGTAGGCCCATGTACCTGGCGAATCCAGTCCGTGAGTTGCTCGCTGTTGGCAATGGTGGCCGACAGCGCCACCAGTTGAATTTGGGGCGGGCAATAAATAATGGATTCTTCCCAAACCGTGCCGCGTTGGCGATCGTTCATGTAGTGGCACTCATCCAGTACCACGGCCTCCAGCCCCTCTAGAGAGGTGCCCATCTGGCCAATGGGGGTGCCATAAAGCATGTTACGAAAGATTTCCGTGGTCATGACCAGAATGGGGGCATCCCGGTTGATGGAGGTGTCGCCTGTGAGTAGCCCCACGTTATCTTCACCATAGGCATTACGGAAATCACGTAGCTTCTGGTTTGACAGCGCTTTGAGCGGCGTCGTGTAAAACACCCGGCGCCGTTCTGGGGAGCCTGCTGCCGCTAGAGCTTCATTGTGAGCCAGGGCACGCAGGATGGCATATTCCCCTATCAGGGTTTTACCGGACCCTGTGGGGGCGCACACCACTACCGATTTTTCGGCATTGAGAGCCTCGATCGCCTGCAACTGGAAGTTATCCAGCTCAAAGGGGAACCACTCTCGTACGTTGAATTCAGCCGTTGGAGAAGATGTATTCACTAAAGTTCGCTATTCTCCGTTCAGTGCCATCATATAGCAGATGATATTTTCAAAGGTTGGTTGACCTTCTAACGTCCATTTTGGTGCATCAAGCGAAATTCAGGGCAAGTAATCGCCAAAGCACTGTTTTTGATGGAAGCATGAAGTCCTGCTCTGAGCATGGCGATCGCCCAGTGGCAAAGGCTTTAATCGAAAAGAAGCGTCAGTGTCTAGATGTCCGCTCCACAGGAACTTCGAGACGATTGCTTTGTCCTGTGTAGCAGTGCAGCTACTAGGCGGGGAATTTCAATGGCAATAGGGCAACGGTTGGATCAGTTGAAATCTATGAAGCAGATTTTTTCAGGGGAGCTACTTTCATGGTTGTGGCTGGGCAAAAAATCGCCCAGGCTCTTTTCACGGTACTGGCCTGCTCCAATACAGCGTTTGTGGAACAACGGCATGGCAGGTTTGCTAGCGCTGTTGCTGATGCTGGGGCTGCTGCAACTGGGAATTGGAGATTCGCTTGAGAATCTGACCTATGACACGCTATTTCAACTGCGAGGTTCGGTGCCCTGGAGCTCCGATGTGGTGGTCGTAGAAATTGATGAGTCGCGCACTTCAACGGAAGGACAGTTTATGGGGTCGCGCGATCGCCTGGTAGGGCTGCTTAATATTCTGGCCCAGGGAAAACCTAGCGTCGTTGTCCTTGACCTGTTGCTGTCGGAATCCACACCGTCTGATGGGGAATTGGCAAAGGCTATGGGGCAGTTTAATCGCATGGTGCTGGCCCAATCTTGGGACGAAACCGGCGCTCAAATTCCTCCTACATCGAAGCTGCGAGAGGCCGCCTGGGCCATCGGGCACACCGAACAACAGCGGGAACTGGATGGATTGGTGCGAAAAATTCCCCTGAAACGAAACGGTTTACCTGCGCTGTCAGTCGTGGCGATGAGTGCCCATCAGGGCGATCGCAGCCTGCAATTGCCCGATCGCCTCAACCGCCCCCTGTGGATTAATTGGGCTGGGCCTGCCGACATGGCCCCCCACTATTCTCTGCTCGATATTCTCAGTGGCAAGGTATCCCCTGAAGTGTTTGCCAATCGCATCGTGGTGTTGGGGCTGACGACCCCTACTTTAGATGCCCTGCAAACGCCCTTCGACCGTGACCCACCTACCAGTGGCGTTTACTTACAGGCCGCAGCTATTGGGAACCTCTTGCAAAATGACGATCTAAAACGCCTGGGTGCAGGTTGGATTGTACTGATTTTGCTATTGGGAGGGCCAGGGCTCAGCTGTTTGGTCAGCCGTTGGCGAGTTGAACGCTTGCTGTCTTTTTGGGCAGCCCTGTGCCTCAGCTGGGGCCTACTGGGCATTTTTTTGTTTCACTGGGATTATTGGATTCCCATTGCGATGCCGCTGCTTCTGCTAACGCTAACCACGGCGGTCGTTACCCTCAAAGAACAACTGCGGGTCAATAGTCTGTTGCGCCAGAGCGAGGAGCGTTATGCCCTGGCGGTGCAGGGCTCCAATGGTGGTTTGTGGGACTGGAATCTGCAAACGAATACGATTTTCTTCTCGCAGCGATGGAAGGAAATGTTGGGGGAAGAAGGGGATGGGGTAGACGATCGCCCAGAATCCTGGTACGAACGGGTGCATCCTGATGATTTAGCCCCACTCCAGGCTAGTATTCAGGATTACCTGGAGGGCAGGCGAAGCGAGTTTGAAAATGAGCATCGGCTCCGCCACCGGGATGGTTCTTACCGCTGGATGCTTTGCCGAGGGGTAGTGGTGCGCGATCGCCACGGCAACCCTTATCGTATGGCGGGTTCGCAGCTCGACATCACTGCCCGCAAAGCGGTTGAGGAGCAGCTCTGGCGTAGTGCTTACTACGATGATCTAACGGGATTGCCCAACCGCGCTTTTTTCCTGGATCGGTTGAAGCGAGCCATTGTGGCAGCTGAGAAGAATGCGCTCTATGTCTATGCCGTGTTGCTAATGGATGTGGACCGATTCCAGGTGGTCAATAACAGCCTGGGCAATGACATTGGTGACCAGTTATTGGTGGCGATCGCCCGGCGCCTCAAGGGGTTTTTCAATTTGGAGTCGGTGATTGCTCGTCGTTCGGGCGATGAATTTATTGTGCTACTGGAGAATGTAGAGCATCCCGGTGATGCAACTCGGACGGCCGAGCAAATTCAACAGATCCTGTCCCTGCCGTTTCACCTGGATGAACACGAGGTTTATATTACCGTCAGCATTGGCATTGCCATTAGCTCGACCCGGCATAAAAACCCTGAGCATTTGCTCCAGGATGCGGATACCGCCATGTATCGGGCGAAGGCAAAGGGTAAGGCGCGCTGCCAAGTGTTTGATCCAGACATGCACAGCCGTATGCTGGCCCGCTTAAAGTTAGAAAATGACCTGCGCCGAGCGATTAGCCACGAACATCGCTGGGTCGAGGATCTGGAGGAGGAGGGCAACCAACATCAAGAGCTCATGCTCTACTACCAGCCCATCGTGAATCTGGCAACGTCTCGCATCCTTGGCTTTGAGTCGTTAGCCCGCTGGCACCATCCCACCATGGGTTTTCTTCCCCCCAGCCGATTTATCACCATGGCGGAGGAAACGGGGCTGATTATTCCCCTGGGCTGGTGGATTTTGCGTCAATCCTGTCGGCAGATGCAGGTCTGGAAGAATCAATATCCCGACCTGCCACCTTTAACCATTAGCGTGAATCTAGCAAGCCGACAGTTTTCTCTTCCCAATTTGACCCACGAGATTCAGAGCATCCTGGAAGAGACTGGACTGCCCCCCTCTTGCCTGAAGCTAGAAATCACCGAAGGCACCATTATGGATACAGGACAGGGCGTCATCAATGTTCTGAATCAGCTGCGATCCCTCGGTATCCAGCTATCAATTGATGATTTTGGAACCGGTTATTCTTCCCTCAGTTATCTATCGCGCTTTCCCATCAACACCCTGAAAATTGACCGCTCATTTGTCTCAAAAATGGATCTGGGCCAGGACAGTGCTGAGATTGTGCGAACGATTGTCACGCTGGCCCATAACCTGGGCATGGATGTGACCGCCGAGGGGGTTGAGACGGAGGAGCAGCGCCGCTACTTGCTTGAGATGGCGTGTGAGTCGGGGCAGGGTTACTACTTTGCCAAACCGTTAGACACGGATACAGTCTCCGAGTTGCTGCAGCAATGTTCGCCTCTGGATTGCTCCGTTCAGCGACAAAGCAAAGGATAGGGGAGAGGCGGAGCACCGCTCTGCCTCTTTCCTTGAAGTACAAAGAAAGGGATAGGGTGTGGGATGAAACATCCCACACCCTATCCCTTTTGTACCGAACCAATTCACACTGGGTTGTATAGCTGCGGGAGATTACGAACGGGTTTCTTCATAGGCGAGGGTGGAAATCCCTTTTTGCTCAGTGCAGCCTGTGACAAAGAACTCCACACTCACTTTGCCAATCTTTAGTAGATCGCCATCCCGTAAGGTCTGACGCTCCATCTTGTCGAGGCGTCGAGTGTTAACCCAAGTTCCATTTCGGCTACCCAGGTCGGTAATAAAAAAACCGTTTTCGGGATGATAGTTCAAGATAGCGTGGCAACGAGAAATAGAGGTATCTGGAATGCGAATGGCACAAGTTGAACTGCGGCCAATGGCCCATCCCGAAGATACGGTTGTAATTTCTACCTGCTTTAAGCAACTCAGGTTAGTGGCTAAGCAAACGCCTTGAATGGCTTGAACTGCCTGAATGAAGTATTGGCTAGCTTGACATCGGCGCGCTGCCTGGCAGACCCAATGGACTAAGGGGGCCATTGAATCATTAGAGGTGTTGCTGTCCAAATTCAACATTTCTGAGCTATCTACAGAAAATTCCAGGAAGTCATGCGTCAGGGTGTGACCAAGATTGTCATTATTCATGAATTTCAGCTCTGGAATAGGAGGTCAAGCAAAAAGCACAAAGGCAGGGCAAGCCTGTGAGTACTCTGGCGACAGGAGTCTTTTAGGTCCTAGTAGAAGCGATCGCCTACTTTGATCGGCGAAAATTACCCTTAAAATCCAGAAAAAGCAGTAGCATCTTGTGCTGGATGTCGTAGCAGCGAGCTTTATGGCAAATTGGCCCACTACTGTTGGGAACAGGTCAAATGTGAGGAGTTGTGAAGAGTTGCACCCACTAACCGGAGATGAAGATCCGAGAAGACCCTGTAGAAGAGCAAGTTTACCTATGGCCCTATTAATTCATTTTTATAACAATTCGGCAAGCAGTGACATCCGGTATTTTATTGAACTTTTACATAGACTATAAACAAATTTATTTCTTGCAAGAATACTGCTATTTGCCATCTGTTATTAGCGGTGAAATCCTTACCCCGTCTTGGGAAACAATGATTTTATAATTCAAATCATTCATACAAATAACAGTAATTCTTGGGCGAGAACTATTTAGAGCAGTACTCCAGAGAATTTTTGAGATCCTTGATTCTGCGTAGACGAAGTATGGGGAGAATCGAGATCTTAAAAAATCTTCAGAGTATTGGTTTAGAGGATTAACCACGGGAAATTTCTAACCTCCCAAGCCTTAACCCCATTGGTGTTAAGATTTGGGCTAGAGTTTTTCCGGATTGCCCCATTACTCTGCCATTGTTTCGCTAATTCTACGCTGGGTTACTAAGGTTTATGAGGTCGTATTTGGCTGCCGCTGTACAAATGAATAGTGTTCCTGACGTGGGCCGCAACTTGGCTCATGCTGAGGATTTGATCGATCTAGCGGTTCGCCAAGGGGCCGAACTGGTGGGTTTACCTGAGAATTTTTCATTTTTGGGGCTTGAAAGTGACAAAGTCACTCAAGCCCCAGTGATCGCTGAAGCCAGCGAAAAGTTTCTCAAAACTATGGCCCAGCGCTATCAGATCACCCTGCTGGGGGGCGGTTTCCCAGTACCGACGGAAACCTCTGAAAAGGTTTTTAACGTTGCTCTCCTGATCGGCCCGGATGGGCAGGAACTGGCTCGCTATGAAAAGGCCCACTTATTTGATGTGAACCTGCCAGATGGCAACACCTATCAGGAATCAAAGAGTGTGCAATCGGGCAAGCAATTGCCACAGGTGTATCCCTCCAAGGAGCTCGGCCACCTTGGATTGTCGGTTTGCTATGACGTGCGTTTTCCGGAGCTGTATCGACACCTATCGCACATGGGAGCTGAGGTGTTGTTTGTTCCCGCAGCGTTCACTGCTTATACAGGAAAAGACCACTGGCAGATTTTGCTCCAGGCCCGTGCCATTGAAAATACCTGCTATGTCATTGCTCCAGCCCAAACTGGAAAGCACTATAGCTTGCGACAATCTCATGGTCACGCAGTGATCATTGACCCGTGGGGATTGGTGCTGGCTGATGCAGGGGAAGAACCGGGGGTAGCGATCGCCTCCATTACTCCCAATCGTTTAGAGCAAGTACGTCGGCAAATGCCTGCTCTTCAACATCGGGTATTTGGCTAATCTTTGCTCTGTCGCATTAGTGGATGGAGGATGAAATACGCATCCACTAATGCAGCTTTATTTGCTAGCAAGATAAACATTGGTGCGATAAGCCATATGAATCTGGCGATCGCCATTCTCATCTAGCTCCGCCCATTGCTCAAATAGATAACGGAGGCGATGCAGCATGTGCTCGTGGGCGTCTCCTGATTTGGGAACGTAGGAGGCACTAAGACTGAGGCCGATCAGTGCGTCGTAGGTCATGGGGCGGAGCCAGTCGAAGTAGTGGGTCTGGTAGTTTTTGAACTGAAGGGCATGGGCCAGAGCTTCAGAGGATTTATAGTCTGTAATAACTTTGATCTGGCGATCTGAAGCATTGCAGATAATGGCTTCATAGGATTCGGTGAAGCGATCAATGGGTTTGCGCTCGTTCCACAGTAACGCGACTCGGCCACCGGACTTGAGGATCCGGTGGAATTCTGCAAGCGCTGCCTCGGCCTTGAACCAATGAAAGGCCTGGCAGCAGGTGACAAGGTGGACACTGGCATCCGGTAAACCTGTCGCTTCGGCGGTGGCTGCTCGGACGGCAACCTGAAGGTGGGGTTCTGTCGCGGCGCGCATAGCAGCGTTGGGTTCAATAGCCCACACGGTCAGACCGCGATCGCCCAACAGCCGAGCAGAAATCCCAGTGCCTGCACCAATATCGGCCGCGATCAGGGTGGTGGGATCGCCTAAACCACGGAGCAGGGTGGCGATCGCCTCTGGTGGATAAGTGGGGCGATAGCGGGCATAGTCTTGAGCGCGATCAGAAAAGCGCCCCAGAGGATTTTGCTGGTGCAGGGGAAGCAGGTCAGGAGTCATAGGTCAAAGCCTTGAGACAGGGGTAATATCTAGTGCAAAGGAGATTGCTCAAGGATATCAGTGTCTCCGTTATGGATTCATCATGTTGAGCTGGGCCGTTTGTATAAAGGGCGTTTTGAGAGTAAAACCAGTACTGCTAATCGCAACATTATCGAACGTGGTGTGCGATTGCTGACGCTGATAGGTTGGATGCTGGCTTAAATAAATGCTGAGGGTGTGGGCGACATCTCCCCGCGTCAAGGGTTTGTCGGGATCGAGGCGGAGGTCTTCGCTTACATTGACCCACCCTTTAGATATGACAGAGGCCAGAGATGGCTTGGCCCAATCCGGAACCTCTCTCGCATCGGGGAAGCGTTTCAGAATTATCTCAGCTTCCTGGGGAGAAGGCGGAGTGGCTCCGTAAGCCTGGGCGATCGCAGCAAACCCTTCGGCACGGGTTACGGTTTGGTTAGGCCGGAAGTTCCCACCAGGGTAGGTGGTCATGACTCCTGTTTGTATAACGCTTTGAATTTCTAAGTAGGCCCAGTGGTTGGCAGGAACATCATTGACCGATTTTAGTTGATGGGAAAGTCGCACATGCGACGATTGGCGATCTTCAACATCAAAGGCCTCAACCAGGATGGCCGCTAGTTCAGCCCGAGTGAGCAGTTTATTCTTCTGAAGCTTATTACTCACTGACTGACGTATAGTTCCAGCGTCAACAAAACTTTGTTCTGGTCTGGATTGAAGTGGCTGACCGACTGTTGATGCGATCGCCAACATTAACGTCAGTATGGCGGCTTCGCGGAAGCGTCCCATCCTCACATCCTCTTTCGATTTCGTCAAGATTACAGCAGGATATTCAACGGCTCAGTCCGTGAATTCATCTGTTTTCATCCAACTTGCTTCGGGTGACGGTTGAGCCTCCGGGAAGTTCCTCAGAAAACCGACCCATCAAACTCGTCTTATAGGAAAGATTGAACTTAGTTGGACTCCAGAGTTTAAATAAGCTGACTTTTTGAGAAGGTGCTTGTAATCAAATGAAGTTGAGTTCGAAACCCAGAAGGGTTCTGGTGCCTGATGTATCCAAAAGACGAATTCAAATCTTTATCAGGATATACGCTCAGTCTGGTTGCGGGAAAAAGCTTGGTACAGTTATCGCTGAGGAATCCCATAGAAATCCCAACTGAGCTCCTGTTATTACCCACGTTTTAGAAGGTTTTACCAGGATCTACTTCTCCCCTGCAACCTTCCATAACCTCTATAACTGTTGGTTTTGCCCAGCTTTTTAGCCCAAAAAACTGTCCCAAGACTTTGTATTTCTGTAGGGCCGATTATCCCTAGCAATTTAGCGGTGTGTCAGTTCATTATGAAACTCATAATTCCAAAAGATAGACTCACTATGATGCAGTTAAGTCTCTTAATGAGATCCAAGAATTATGATGTGACATTGAGGTCGGCCAAATCGCTGAAATGCACAGATTAAGGGTGTAATTGTTCTTCTATCACATGGATAAGGTGTGGGAGAGAGGGCACAAGGTGCCCTCTCTCCCACACCTTAAATTTTTTGTCTTGAAAATAGACTCATGAGTATTATTTTTGGTCTTTTGGCAAGATGCATGAGACTTACGTAAATTGAACATCCTTAGAATCTATCTTTAATCTCCAGGGTAGACCCAGGTTCCTATCATGAGTCTCATTTGATATTTGCAAACGTATTTATAATCTGTCTTACAACAAGATTTTGCGTATTATTTTGAGTCTAGTATATAGAATTTTAAGTCTTATAATTGGACAAACTTCATAATGAGGTTATGAACGGAATTGTCTTTTTTTGAGACACATATTTCTATTTTGAGTCTAGTGATAGGCTCCTTTGTCTATTTTTAAGACTCAAATTGTGTTGCCAGAATAAGCTGCGTTTAGGCCAGAGAATTTTTTCAGAAGACAAATAGGTTGCCTAAGATAGGGGTAGGGAAGCGTCTGGAGTGCCCAAATCCCGGGTTTTTCAGTGATGACGTTGCTTCTTCGTGAGGAAAGTTTATGAAAATTGCCAATGTTGTTTTGGGGTTGAGTTCTGTGGTTCTGATGCTGGCTGGGGTGGTGGCATATCCAGCTTCGGCCACTGATCGTGAACGATTGAGATATGGAAACGGGTCTTCAAATTTGTTGGCTCAGGATGATTTTCCTCAAGAGCTTTATCAACAAGATACTGAAGCCTATGAGGCATATGCCAATGGTGATTTGAAGCGAGCGGAAACGCTGTTGCGAGGGCTAATCGAGCAAGAACCTCGATTTATGCCAGCCTATGAGCATTTGAGTATTGTTTTAGCGAGCCAGGGGTTGGTTGATGAATCCATTGCGCTTCTGCGGCAGGCGATCGCCATCGACTCCAAGTATTTACCGGCCTACGCTAATCTTGTGTTTTTGCTTACAGAAACCGGACAGTTAGCAGAAGCAATCACAATGCAGCGCGAAGTTGTAGCTCAGCTTCCAGATAATGGGACGGCTCATGCTATTTTGGGAGATTTGCTGCGGGTGCAAGGGGAGACTTCGGAGGCTCTGGAAATTTTGCGGCGAGCTGTATCCCTAGAACCTACAAATTCAGAACACCATCGTATTCTTGCCAATACATTTGATGATCGAGGGGAATTTGCAGCGGCAGAAGAAACCTATCGACAGGCGATCGCCCTTAGCCCTGATGATGCAGTCCTCCGGTTTGATTTAGGGTTATCGTTGGAGCGTCAGGGTCGTTTAGAGGAAGCTCAACAAGAGTATCAAATAGCCACTGAACTTGACCCTTCATTTACAGAAGCCCAAAGTGCTTTGGAAGAGGTTGAATTGTTACTACAAACTCAACCAAACTAACGCCACAGTATTAAAACAAAAATCCCGCAGAGGCAAGCTCGCGGGACTGATGGTAGCCAAGAGAAATTTCGTTTTTATCTTTCGTTTTTATCTGCTGTTTATATGATTTGTATCTTTTCACTTTGTCTCTAGAAGTAACACCGCGAGATTACTGCAAGTGCTCCAAGCGGAGCTATAGATGATCCGTAGAGGTGCGTAGAAAAGGTTACAAATTGGCAACCGGGGGTAGATATCAGGAGAGGCAGGCTGCAACTCAGCAGTTGCTTTGCACTACCAAGGGCTCACGGATGGGCTAAAAACGAGCCTCAAAATTTAGTCCAATTTTAGTCCAGGCCAAAAGACAATGCTATGAAACCCTTACACAATAGAGAATCCATCCCCATGAATAGTTGCGTATACCGCAACTATTCATGGGGCCGTAAGTCCTCCAGTTTAGAGGTCTAGCCCTGGCTAGAAGGACATGGATTTTTCTTCTGGGGGCAACCGATCTCTGCTCTAGGAAGAGCTCCTAAGGGCAATCGTCATAATTTTTTTTCAGATTAGAACCCTTTAAAGAGTCATCTTTTAGAGAGCCATCACGGCCGATTGAAGGTGTTTATTCTTTAACTGCACCAGGTTCAATCTCTTATTTGGAAGAATGTTCTTAATGGCGTTTCTTGCAACAGATGTTCAGCTTAGATACTGTTTTGATAAATTGTGTTTGTGACCGGGCTCTACTTTTTGAGGGATGCTATAAATCGCGATCGCTGCAAAACTATTTACATCCCAAAAATAGTCAAGAGATTTATTGCCGCAGCTCAAACTGCGGCTTTTTTTTGGAATTTTTTGCGATCGCGATAAGGCTTTACTCCAGGAGGATGTTTTAGGGGGTGCTTACTGAGACACTATCTTTCATTCAAGTCAGCTAGCGTGTCCGCCGTATGTCTACCGGCGGTTTTCTAAACTTATATCTTGTACCTCTTTAAAGCCCAAACCGAGAGCCGTTGTTTTCGTCGCCAAGCGACGAAAACAACGGCTCTCGGTTTGAGTAAACTTAGCCCTATATAAGAGGGGGGGGGCGAAAAGTACCCTTTTCCTATTTAGGGTCAAGTGTATCTACTTCAAAAAGCTGCTTGAGGCTTGGTTACAGGAGTTGATCCTTCCTACCTAGCAACGAGAAATTAGCTTCTGCAAACGGTTTCTATGACGAGCTCATTATCTCTAAATAACTGAGCACGGCCTCTAGCGTCTTATACCCAATGCGACAACCGCTATTTAAGTTGATGAGGGTATAAATTTGGCCATCCTCAAGAGTACCGACAACTAGCCGATATCCAAGCTTTGTAGCCGTAACAAAAGCAAGAGCGGTTGAAGCATCCATTTATAAGACCTTAAAAGTAAAAATATTCAAGGCTCTACTCTATGATCTTAAGCTCATACATAGATTTATATCTTTGTATTTTCTTATACCGATTACAAAAATCTCGTATTTGTTCCCAAGACACTAGAGCGTGCTTCGAAGCTGGCAAAAGGGGCATTTCGTCTGTTTAGCGCACAGAAAATTGGCCTTTAAACAGGCCCCTGTACCAAGTAGCAGAGATCATTCATGTCTGACGGTGAGACACGGGACAACTCCACCATCAAATATAGGCAAACTCTTCCTTTATCTTAAATCTCAAGATGAGATTTAAATTTATTACATTTAGACTCATTTCAATACCAATTAGACTCAAGTGAGGATATTCTAATATACCTAACCTGAGTTCGGGTTAAGTGTGTTTTCGAGTGCCGCGCAACGCGCGGCACTCGAAAACACTCATTTTGGCGTGCGCTTTGCGCACGCCAAAATGAGCACTTCAGCTTATCCCGAACTGAGGTTACCTATTTGTAAGCAGGAGGGCATGGAAGCCTCATCCCCATGCCCTCTGTACACAATACGATCGCGCTCCCTTAAGCGTTGATTGCAGTAGGTATAGCTATAGCTGGTAGATTG
Source organism: Leptolyngbya sp. FACHB-8 (assembly GCF_014695575.1). GTDB lineage: Bacteria > Cyanobacteriota > Cyanobacteriia > Elainellales > Elainellaceae > Vacuolonema. The sequence continues at coordinate 78,270 of NZ_JACJOO010000038.1, forward strand.
CTATGAATAGTGCGAGCAATCAACCGAAGTAGTGACTCGTGTAGCTGAAAATTGGATGGGTCAAGGTAGTGATTAACCTCCCATAACGCCTCAGTCTCCAACAAAGTAAACTTTAAGGAGTTGGCCTCTAAGATTGCAACGTGTTGGGGGTCAATGCAGAGCCGTTGAGCGATCGCCCGCAAGTACAAATTCTCGCGCTCATTTAAATGTCCATCTGCTGCTGCCATGCGGTAGCCTAAGCCGAGTAGTAACAGACGCTGAGGCAAATCTAACGCTTCTGCCAGAACAAGGAATAACCGGGGATTCAAGTAAATCTGATGGCGCTTGATTCCTAAAATTAATCGGGGCAGCAGCCGATGGCAAGCTGTATCGGTGTCAGCACACACTCCCATAAGCTGGTGTAGGTGAACCATTTCTTCTGGGTCAATGACACCATCCATCATCATGACTCCCGACATAAGAGTCACACTAGCCGCAACAAAAATCAGATTCAGAGTCGAGTCCTCTTCAGATAAGGGTTGCTCGGTTAGATGAGAGAGTAATATTTGCGGAGTTACATTGAGTGGCAAGGAATCCATCAAACTGGGTGTCATAGAGCGTTGGTTGTGGAGTGATACCGTTTTTAGTGCCTGCACCCCAACTCAGTACAACATCTACCAAAGCGGTGAAAGCTTGAAAAACTATCGACGAGTCTGTCGCTGAAGGTAATTCTTCGTCAACGTGAGAATCCGCAAGTTTATTGATACTTTAAGCTTCTAGTAGGCTGCGGCCTAAGTTCGCAACCTATGTTTTGTGTGGGGTGCGAAGCACCCCACACAAAACATAGGTGATGGATTTCTGCCTCAGCGTACTAGTGGGTCATCTGGCGTGAGTATTGCCATTTCAGGTGGAGCATTTCAGGCCACCAAGGACTGGGTTACAGCCCCAGACCCTCCTAATCGATGCTTAGGTCGTTTAGATC
>NZ_JACJOO010000039.1 GCF_014695575.1 Leptolyngbya sp. FACHB-8
CTCTAACTGCTCCAGGCTCTCCGTCACCGTGACTTGAAAAGGACGTCCTGTCATCGCCCATCACCTCAAAGAGGACTCTTCTAGTTTGGCGCAGCTTCATATTTGTTTGGTATTAGGTCACGGCTATTTAATAGGATGCGATACAATTCCAGATCCCCGCTGCAGATACAAAATTAATATCAATTTAGGATAAGTTGAAGTGCTAACTTTCGTATGCTTGGCACCTCAAATACCTTTTACTTGAGCTCAACTAAAGTTTAGAGGTTTTAGAAGAACCGACTGCAGACTTCGTTAACGATGATCGTGGTTCAACCCAATCACGATAGAATTGTTCGTTTACAGCCTCATTACAATCTTTTTGGGTTCATCTGCGAAGTATCGGTTTATGTTGAATGAAAAGCTTCGTTTCAAGGTTGTGCGATCGCCCCGATAACTCGTTGCTAACTCGTTTCTAAAGAATTAACCTCAAATGGCGCTGTAATGTTTCGCTATGGTTTTTTCCCGTTGAGTACATCGTCAGGCGTTTCGCTGCTCATGCAAAGCGGCTTTAAAGGGCTTGCTGTTAGAGTCATTTTCTTTCTGTCTCTTCCATATGCAGGTCATCACAAAAGGATAACGGTGTAAATGGCTGACCAGGAGCACCTGGAATTACTGAAACAGGGAACCGGGGTTTGGAATCACTGGCGGGAACAACATGCTGACGTTCATCCAAACCTCTACCAGGCTGTGTTGAACAAGGCCAACCTGCGAGAGGCCGCCCTCCACCATACCAACCTGCAAGAAGGCGATCTAAACCACGTTGACCTCTGCATGGCTGATCTGCGGCAGTCAAACCTGATGGGAATTCGGCTCAAGGAAGCACACCTTTATACCGCTGATTTGCGGGGAGCTAACTTGCAAGACTCCAGTTTGCTGGGGGCTGATTTACGGGAGGCAAACCTGGGCTCAGCTGACCTGCAGCGCGCAAATCTCAGTTCATCAATATTAGTTATGGCGGATTTGCACGATGCCAACTTGCGGGAAGCTGTCTTGCAGGAGGCGAAACTCAACTACGCCAACCTCAGCTATGCTGACCTATCCCTGGCTGATCTGCAGAAATGTGATTTTGGGCGGGCCGATTTGCGAGGGGCACATTTCTACACAGCCAATTTGAAGCGTAGTAATCTGTATTGCGCCAATCTCAGCCATGCTGACTTGCGAGAGGCCCTGTTAGTAGAGGCAAATCTGCGTGACGCTGATTTACGGGAAGCCAATCTAAACATGGCAATTCTCTCCTTGGCGAATCTTATTGGCACAACGCTCTACCATGCTGATTTGATGTTTGCCAACTTGAGTATGGCTAACTTATGTATGGCAAACCTCAGCCGGGCTAATTTAACCGGTACTACCTTGATTGGAACTAACTTCATTGGCTCCAATTTGTACCTGGCGATGATGCAAGACGCCAATTTGATGGAGGCCGACTTACGAGAGGCAACCCTGAATGAAGCAGACTGTAACGGTGCCAATTTGCAGAGTGCCAATTTCAGCATGGCCAACCTGACCTACGCCAATTTGCAAGGAGCGAATCTTCAAGGGGCAAACCTGCGTCAAGCTAATCTATGGAACGCTAATCTGAAAGATGCCAACTTGGAGGGCGTCAGTTTTCAGGGAGCTGTCATGCCAGACGGGCGCGTCCATTCCTAAAACCCGTTTGGAAATCAACTTTTTCCATCACTTTTCAAACAGTTTTTTAGAAGAAATCTCTCAGAAACTCGCAGCTTCTTTTGAATATGAGTGGGTGGAGAGCGATCGCCCTCCACCCACTCATTTGCTGAAGCGCTTATTTCTGCCTGTATAAAGTACACTCGAAACCGCCTCAATCCGAACTCAGGTTGATAGGTTTTATTGCAGCGTTTGAGATTACTTCTAAACCAACCTTACGTATTTTTGTTGAATGTGATGGGTATTACCCACCACATTCAACAGAAGTGTTTCAGGTATGGTGAGCTTACATAAGTTCTATCAAAACAAGTGTGAGGGGAGACAACAACTAAGGGGGGAACCCCTAGAGGGCGTGTGCCTCTTGCGGGATGACAACCTTCACCTGATACTGTCAGTGAGTTGAACCGCTGTACCAGTGGAATTACAGATACATCTAGGTGGCCGAACGAACAGTTGGTTAGTTGCCCGGATTGAGATCTGTACCTCTTTAGGTCAGCATTTGACTGGTTGCATCTACATCAGCATCTACTAACCATCATGAATAAGGTTCTCACGATCGCTACTCTCTTAGCTTCGATCGCTATGGGATTGCATGTTCTGACAGCAGGACACGGAACGGATTTAGGTCTACAGGCTAAAAACCCGCCCTGCTCCCCTGATTACGCAGAATGCCAGTAGGGGCTCCTTTAGCAAAGCCTTACTGTACTGCCGTCATGGTTCTGTCTGAAAAATTATAAGTTTGTCAGTCAAAACCATGACGATTCGCACAATTCGCAGCTGAGTACAGGGTCTAACCCGAGCTCTCCTGATTAAATTCTAGACGGAGGCTTCAAGGAGCTCAACTGCAACGGAGGGGAGAATCAGTAGCTTGGTGAGCATAGCTCTAACCCTTGATGTTTCCATTCAGGTTATTTCTAGGACTTTATTAAACGGTAAAAATATCGGAATTCTAATATCGGTTGCCCTAAACTTCGCCCAACTGGTAGGACAGTGAAAACTCTGGTTCTCTTAAAAATGTGCGGATCGTAGGCCTCTGTATGTGAATAAAGCTTAAAGATAGGCTAGTTGCCGTGCCGAATTACGATCCAGCTCCAGCAGACTGACAGTATTGCCTCAGGGCGATCGCCTGTTAGGATGCTTTACCTAAATTTAGAGTCATTCATTAACTCGAGTGATGAACTGTTAGGCTAGTGGATAGGCTTTGGCTCTCTGATCTAAGATCAGGTATGCCAGTGTCCAGCTATTCATCAGTGTGAAGAATAGGCCATCAGGGTTTGGTATCGTGACGTAAATATTCCGTCGCTTATGCGTCGTGAGACCGGTGCGGGGCATCTCCTATCTCCTTGCTCAACCTCATCCATGCACCCCCCCAGTGGTTTTGCCTAGAAAACCCTCCAAACGGCATCGCTCTTTTTTGGGCTCTCGGCCCTTTCAGCCCGTTAGCTTGCGCACGAAGCTGCTGGTCGGCTTTAGCGTGGTCTTTACGCTGGTCTTTTCCGGAGCTTTTTACTGGTTTTACAGTTTTACGACCGAGAAGGTCATCGCTCGGCTCCGCTCTGATATGCTTGCAACCTTAACAGGAGCATCTCAAGGGGTCGATGTACCCGATTTGATGGCCCTTTACCAGGATGGTGTTCGTAACGAAGAAGGTTTCTCTGATGACCCTCGTTACCTGGAATTGCTGTCCTGGTTTAATACGGTCAACAATATTGAGCCGAGAGCATGGCTGTATACCTATGCCATTGGTACGGCAAAAAATAATCGTCGGGTTGGGCCATCAGCGGTACACCCCAATGAATTAGAAATTATTTATCTTGTGGATGTTTGGGCCCTACATGATCCCGACAAGGCAGCCCATTTTCTGGAGCCAGATGAGGCAGGTATTGCGGCGCGGCGTGTACACCTGGGGGATACCTTCGAGTCGGATATCTATAAGGACAAGTGGGGCACCTGGATGTCGGCATTTGCTCCCCTGAAAAATCAGAAGGGAGAAGTGGTTGCGGTTTTAGGGTTGGATATCGAAGCCAGCTATGTCCGTCAGCTTCAGGCCGCCATTCGCCAGCGTTTTGTCATTGCCTATGTGGTCACCTACGGTGTTTTCTTTGCGCTGATTTATCTATTGTCAGGAATGATGACCCGGCATTTACGAGAGTTGACCCGCTCGGCGGAACATATCTCGGCAGGAGATTATCGGCGCAGTGTGCCCATTGAGCGACAGAGCCATTTCCCGGATGAATTGGATCGCCTGGCTCAGGTGTTTGAGGAAATGGTCGAGAGCATTCGGATTCGGGAGCAATTAATTCGGGAAGGGAAGCGAGCGCAGAATGAAATGCAGTCTGCTCTGCAGGAAGAGCGTGAACTCAATGAGTTGAAATCCCGTTTTATTTCGATGATTTCCCATGAACTGCGTACCCCGCTGACTGTTATTCGCACGTCGCTTGAATTGCTTGAACGCTATGGCCATGTAGCTTCTGCGGAGCAACAACAGAAGTACTATCAGCGGAGCCGTAATGCTGTAGAAACGATGAGCCAGCTTATCGATGACGTCCTGATGATCGGTAAGGGCGAAGCAGACGGTTTAGAGTTTACGCCGACTCGGATGGATGTGCGGCAGTTTTGTCGGGAGTTATCGGCAGAAATTCGTCAGAGTATGGGCAATTCCCATGTGTTGGTCTTTTCGAGCACTGGCTGGTATGGTGAAGCCTATTTTGATCCGAAATTGCTGCGTTCCATCCTGAATAACTTGCTGTCAAACGCGGTCAAGTACTCTCCTGCAGGCAGTCGGATTGACTTTACACTGTGCTGTCAGGATGAGATGGCAACTTTTGAAGTTCGCGACGCAGGCATCGGTATTCCAATGGATGATCAGCCGCGATTATTTGAAATGTTCCACCGGGCTAGCAATGTCAATGCGATTCGGGGAACGGGCCTGGGATTGGCGATCGTGCGGCAATGTGTCGTGTTACACGGCGGCACCATTACATTCAGCAGCCAGGAAGGAAAAGGAACGTGCTTTACAGTAGCGTTGCCAATTCTTCTAGAGTTGCCACAGCATCAGACTTTAGAGCAGTCCGTTTAGATGATATGGAATATGTGTGGCGACAAGTGACGGCCTATTCCATATTTAGTTCTAGAACAGGAAATTAATCTCTACGTCCCATTGATTGTCCTGGCGCTTCAGACGAATTTGTCGGATAAATTCTCGAAAGTAGAAGCGACGTTCGGCTTCTGACAGGTCCTGCCAGAACTGCGGGATAGAAACAACCTGGGCGATCGCCATAAGATTCTCGGGCGGCAACTGATCCAGTCGATTCTGCAATGCTGCCATCTCAGTCCGCAAATGATACGCCCGTAGCTCTGTGGTTTCTGTATCTAACACCCCGGTCTTTAACAGCTCGGGCAGCTGCGTTAGCACAGCTTGCTTTTCCTGAATTTGCTGTTCGAGTTGGGCCTTGATGCTGGCTCCGGAAGGGGGGCCACCTGGCCCCTGCAATGCCGCTACAGCAGGAGGCAGTGCTTCACATACCCGCTGAATCGTTCGCTCTAAAACGTCGCCGTAGGCCAGAGCAGAGCAGCGAGGCTGCTGGGTGCACTGCACTGGACGTAAGTATTCATAAACCTGAGCGCGCCGGGGGGCACTGACGCGGGTTGTGGTCATAGCAGAGCCACAGGTCGCACACGTCACCAGCCCTGCCAGGGAGCGGGAAGCACTGGCTGAACGAGAGGGAAGAGAACGGTTGCGGCGCAGTAGGCGTTCGATCTGGGCGGCTTCCTGTCGGGAAATTAGAGGGGCGTGGGTGTCGGCAATGACGTCACCATTTTGATAGGCCAGGTCGCCTCGATAGATAGGGTTAATGAGCCAGCGCTTGCCGGTAGAGACCGAAATGCGCTTGTTGTACTTCTGCTGCAAGTAGCGAACGCTGCCACGCAAGGATCCGTAAAGCAGAAAGTGCTCAAAAAAGTCTTTGACGACGGGAGCCGTTGTGCGGTCGAGGAGGTAGCGATCGCGTCCCCGTCGATACCCATAGGGAGCTTTCCCAGGAGGTGGCAAGGCTTTGAGACGATTACGGGCATGGCCTTGTCGAATCCGACGGCTGCGTTGCTCGGCTTGCAGCCCCTGCCAGAGAAGCCAAAGCTGAGGGTTATTGACGGGCTGTTCGGCCTCATCTGGGGCCAGGGAAACGGGAGTGATGCCACGTTCGGTGAGGGCTTGCAGGCGATCGCCCACCTCCGCCACGCTTTCTCCGAGGTCAGACCAGCGGCGTACCAATACTTGCTGGACAGGTTCAGTCTCGTGATCCTGCAGTAATTGGAGCCATTGCAATCGGGGGCTCTGTGCTCCAGGGTCATGGCTAGACCAGTCTTGGTAAATTTGGGCGACAGGTTGTCCCCAGTCCACCTGGGTGGCTGAGTCTTCCAATAGGGGATCGAAGTTGAGGTAGGCGACCACCTTCATGCAAGTCTTTCTCAAAAATAGTCGAGAGTATGAAGTGTTTTGCAAGGCTGTACTGAATCAATGACCGCAGCACTATAGGGGCCCTGAGCCTCCTCTACAATGGTAATTCAGGCCTAAAAGGGCGCTCTACCCACAGGAAATTTCGAACCATGCCCGAGTTGCAATCCCTTGAAACCAGTTTTGCCCATCTGGTGGAATCTCTCCAGGCACAACGGCAAACGGATGAAACGTTTACGTTGCGGGTGACGGGTGAACAAAGCCAGTTTATGCGTTTTAACCGGGCTAGAGTGCGCCAAACAGGGTGTGTGGAGGACTGTGATGCGACACTTACCTGGACCCAGGGGCAGCGAGTGGCTTCCGCAAGTTTTCCATTATCAGGTAATTCTGCAAGGGACTGGGAGACCGCCCAGGGGATGCTGAAGGTGTTACGGCAGGAGATGCCTCAGTTGCCTGAAGACCCCTACCAGGTACTGCCACAGGGGACGGCACGCAGCCGGGAAGTGCATTCCGGGGCATTGTTACCGCCGACTCAGGTAGCGAAAGCGGTGCTTGCTCCTGTCGTCGGTTTAGACTTTGCAGGGCTGTATGCCGGAGGGACGGTGCTGCGCGCCTATGCAGATTCGGCTGGGCAGCAGCATTGGTTTCTGACGGAGACGTTTTCGCTGGATTACTCGATCTATACGCCAGATGGCCAGGCCGTGAAGGGAACCTTGGCAGGGAGTCAGTGGGATGATGCGATCTATGCGGATAAGTTGGTGGATGCCAGCCACCAGCTGGAGCGTTTGAGCCAACCGCCTAAGATGATTGATCGAGGGCAGTATCGGACGTATCTGGCTCCGGCGGCGATCGCAGAACTCATCTCGATGTTTTCCTGGGGGGCGGTGAGTGAGTCAGCAATGCAGCAGGGGGCAAGTGCGCTGGCAGCTATGCGGCGAGATCAGAAGAAATTATCGCCCCGGTTTAACCTGAAAGAAAATTTCAGCCATGGGGCGGTGCCCCGGTTCAATGATCTGGGGGAGATGGCTCCGTTGGAAATGTCGATCATTGAGGAGGGGGTGCTGGTCAATACGCTGGTGAGTTCGCGATCGGCAAAGGAGTATGACAAGCAGTCGAATGGGGCGAGTGGGTCGGAGAGTTTGCGATCGCCTGAAGTTTCTCCTGGAACTCTTGCAGCTTCAGATATTTTGAAAACTCTGGGGACGGGGTTGTATTTGTCGAATTTGCATTATTTGAATTGGAGCGATCGCCCTTCTGGTCGGATTACAGGGATGACGCGGTATGCCTGTTTTTGGGTGGAGGATGGGGAGATTGTGGCTCCGATTGAGAATCTGCGATTTGATGAGAGCCTGTATCGGTTTTTGGGGGATCAACTGGTTGATCTGACGGATTTTCAAGAGTTTATTCCAGAGTTGACGACCTATGATTATCGGCACCTGGGGGGTGCGTGGTTGCCGGGGGCTCTGGTTGATGGTTTTACGTTTACGCTTTAGTGTTCTATGGCTTTACGTAACCTCAGTTCGGGTTAAGGGCTTTTTCGAGTGCCGCGCTTCGCGCGGCACTCGAAAAAGCCCATTATTGCGTGCGCGAAACGCACGCAATAATGGGCGGTTCGGCTTATTCCGAACTGACGTTACGTAATTCGGTGAGGACAGATTATTTGTGAAAAGGTCTGCGCTGCGGGGCTTTTCACAAATAATCTTCCTGAGTTTCGGTGCATAGGCTGGAGACCCTGCTTGGGGGCGCGTCGCCCCCCAAACCCCCTGACTGGGGGACGGCTGCCCGTCCCCCAGACCCCCTCGGCAAGGAGGTTTTGCAGGGGTGTTGTTAGGCCGCTTCGCATTGCTGGGGTTTTGAAGCAGACCCCGGTGAGGTGGTCGCCGCAATTGCTTACCCTTTCGTCACTTCCAAATAAATATGCTCTAGGCGGATGGGGTGGCGGGCGATCGCATCGAGTGGAACACCATCGAATTGGGCAATGATGTCTTTTAGTTCTAAATGTTGGGGGAGCCAGAAGGCGAGGTCGCTGCCGTAGCGGCGATGGGTGAGGTTGAGAGTTTGGGCTCGGGCGATCGCGGCTTCCTCATCGGGGGTTTGGATGGTGAGGATTTCTTGGGCGGGGATGAGTTGACGCAGTTCGGTGAGGGTGCCTTCCTGGAGGATAGTGCCTTGTTTGAGAAAGCCGATGCGATCGCACAGCCGCTCGGCTTCGTCGAGTAGGTGGGTGGTGAGGAGAATGGTCATCCCCTGCTTTTGCAGGGTGCGGATCAGTTCCCAGAGGTCATAGCGGGCTTCGATGTCGAGGCCGGTGGTGGGTTCGTCGAGGACGACGAGTTTGGGTTGGTGAATGAGGGCGATCGCCATACTCAAGCGGCGTTTCATGCCGCCACTCAGACGTTCGGCGATGGTGGTGGTGCGATCGCTTAAGCCAACGGATTCCAGGCAGAGCTGCACGCGGCGGCGGCGTTCTTTGCCTGAGATGCCGTAGAGCCGTGCAAAGAAATCGAGGTTTTCGGCGCAGGTCAGGCTGCGGTAGATGAGGTTTTCCTGAGGGGCGATGCCGAGCCAGGGTTTGGTACGCTCAGAGACGGGTTGGCCGTTGATAAAGATATGGCCTGCGTCGGCCTGAAGCAGATTGCTGAGGATGTTGATAGTGGTGGTTTTCCCGGCTCCATTCGGTCCTAATAAGCCATAGATTTCGCCGGTGGGAATGTGCAGGTTCAGATCCTGCAGGACGGTACGAGGCCCGTAGCTCTTTTTCAGCCCTTCAATTTTCAACATTTCTACAATCTCCGTTCCACCTGAAGCATGCGCAAGTATGAGAGCCAGCCTGCAAGCACCATAACTCCCGCAAAAATGGCGAGAAACCAAAAATGCTTAGAGATATCCGCGAAGGTAGTGCTATTGGCGGCGATACTCAGTAGCGCTTCATTCATGTGATAAATCGGATTCAGTTTTGCCAGGCGTAACAGGCTGTCGGGGAACAGGGAGGCCGGGAGAAAGGTACCACCCAGAATCAGCAGCGGGACGCCGAAGGTGGCGACGAGGGCATTCACGTCTTCGGTGCGGCGGGCCAGTTGGGTTCCTAAAATGAAGCCGACTCCTACGTAGGCGAGGATGCTGAGCAAGATGATGGTAACGCCCAGCCAGGGATTGCCCTGAAACTCGGAGCCTTGGGAGAGGGCGATCGCCCATACTAACAAGGTCTGCCCCAGCCCAATCACACTATGGGCCACGAAAATTCCCAGAAAGTAAGAAAATCCGCTGAGTGGGGAGAGAAACAATCGTTTTAGCGTGTGATGCTCTCGTTCAGCGACAACGGTAGCAACACTGCCGCCTAAGCAGCTAAAGAAGAGGGCGGCTCCCACTAAGCTGGGGGGAGCGGCGTTGGCAAAAGCATCCGCGGTACTAAGCTTTGCCCGTTCTTGCAAAATCAGGGCGTTCAGCACCAGTACCAGTGCCGGAAAAATGGCCCAAAAAATTAAGCTGCGACGGCGGTGGAACAGTTCTAACAAAATGCGCCGAGCGACTGCCAGGGATTCTGTCCAGGTTTTCCGCACGTACCCGCCCACTACCATCGCTACTGACCAATAAGGAACTTTGGCGACCTTTCCCACGACTGAAGTATATAAACCGCTCAGCTATAAGCTCCGATTGTGGGAAATGTAAAGCTGTCCTAATATTACAGAGAATTCACACTTCTACAATTGACTGTTTTGTCAATTCAGTTACATCTGCCTGGCTCTGGGTGTTCAACGAGGGTTACTGTCCTGAAAATGCTTTTTTCGGATCCCTCATTTTGAAAGCCTATCCTCTCTTCCCTGACTTAATTTTTCCCAGTTACGCTATGACTGGCGTAAATATCAGCACAATCTGCGCTTAGGCACTGTACTTATGGGTCGAATGTTCGATTCAAAACTGCTGCAGCCCCTCTCACGGCGAGCAGTTTTGAAACTGTTTGGGGTGGGAACGATTGGGGCGATGCTGAGCTACTCTCGCCTGGAAAAGCCCCAACCCTCCATTTATCGTCAAGATACGCTGGAGCTTCCCCACGGGGTGGGCCGTGATATGAAGGCGGTCGTCGTGGGTGGAGGCCTGGCCGGATTAGCCGCGGCCTATGAGCTGAGCCAGCGGGGAGTCGCCGTCACTCTGGTAGAGCGATCGCCTCAACTGGGTGGGAAAATTGCCAGTTGGAACATTGAAGTGGGTGGCGAACCCTTCCGCATGGAGCACGGCTTCCATGGCTTTTTTCCCCAGTACTACAACCTCTTCAACCTGGTGGAAGAATTGCGGATTCGAGAGAATTTCAAATCCCTCAATTTCTACTCCGTCGTTTACAAGGATGGCTACAGACCTGAAGTTTTCCGTCCCAGCCATTCGGCCTTCCCCTGGAACGTAATAGATCTGGCGGTTTCATCCTCGAACCGCTTGAAATGGGGAATCAATCTGGCTAAGATCAAGCATTTACAAGTCTTTCGGGAGATTACAGGCTTCAGCAACCCTGCGACTTACGATCGCTTAGACAATATTTCTGTCGCCGATTGGGTAGAGAGTGATTTTCCACAGGGGCTTTATGACCTGTACTTCTTACCCTTTGCGAAATCCAGCCTGAATGCACCGGATGCGTTAAGTGCCGGGGAGCTGATGCAGTTCTTCCACTTCTACTTTTTTGGTAATCCGGAGGGCCTTGCCTTTAATGGCACCTGTCAGGATATGGGTCGCAGTCTGGTTGACCCGATCGCCGCTGCAATTCAAGAAAAAGGTGGGCGTATCCTCACGCAGACCAGCGTTAGCGAACTGCGCTGGCAGGACGGAAAAATCGCTGGAGTTACCATCCAGCAGGGGACGGGGGAAACCAGCCATGTACCTTTCTGGGTGGAGCGTAACCCACTGTTGAGTAGTGAAGAGTTGGAGTACTTGGGGGCGGGCGATCGCCTCTTCGTCCTTCAACCGGATGGTAAGCGTGCTCTTTCCCTGACCTGTACCCATCAAGGCTGTAGCGTTCATAAAGAAGTTGTGGCCAACGGTAAAGGCTTCCAGTGTCCCTGCCATGGAGCCGCTTACGATGCCAACGGTACAGTTGTGCAAGGGCCGGCCGAGAAGAACCTGGCCCAGTATCGGGTGCTGAAGCGTGAGGGAGATCAGGTGCAGTTGGTGGCGATCGCTCCCCCTGAAGCGGTAGCAGAGGAAACTTTGGAGGCGGACTATTACGTGTTGGCCGCCGATATTCCTGGCATCAAGCATCTATTCTCCTTGTCGAAGGGAGAACCGGAAGCGGTTTTAGTGTCTCAGGTAGAGAAGCTACAGGTCGCCGATCCTTTTGCGGTGGCGCGCTTCTGGTTCGATCAGGATTTTGAGTGGGAGCATAGCTGGTTCACCTCCTTGTCGGGCTATCGCCTCACCGATAGCATCACCTTATATCACCGCATTCAAGACGATTACATTGAATGGGCAAACAAAACGGGGGGAAGTGTCGTAGAGCTACATGCCTACTGCTATAAGGAGAAGGAGTTTCCTACCCAACAAGCTCTGCTCAACACCTTTGAGAAAGAATTGTTCGAGATCGTACCCAGCCTGAAGGACGCGCAGCTTCTCCACCGCCAATTGGTGAACCAGAAAAACTTTGCAGGGTTCCCACCGGGAAGCTTCCGCGATCGCCCCACCTCCGCTACTTCTGTCCCGAATCTCATCTTTGCGGGTGATTGGGTGAAGATGCCGTTCCCCTGCGGTCTGATGGAACGGGCCGTAAGCAGTGGCTTTCTGGCAGCCAACGAAATTCTGCAACAGGAAGGCGCACAGCGGCGCACGATTTATACCGTACAGCCCAAAGGCATTTTGTCGATTTTGAGTTAGGGAGGCGTGATCATGCAAAGCCTGCAAACCGACAACTCGGACACTGCCCAATCCATAGGCCGAGCCGATGTGCGCCAGATGGGTATTAATCCTAACCACTGGTATGCCGTCGCTCGTAGCACTGAAGTGACCGATAAGCCGTGGGGTGTGGCCCTGTGGGACGAGCCGATTGTCGTGTTTCGCGATCGCACCCAAACCCTGCATGCCCTAGCCGATCGCTGTCCCCACCGCTTTGTCAAACTTAGCCGGGGTCAGGTGGTGAACGATACCCTGGAGTGTGCTTATCACGGCTGGCGTATCGATGCTGCTGGAAATACCGTCGAAATCCCCTATCTGGAAGAGAATCAAAAACTGCCAAACTGTCAGGTGCGGCAATTCCCCGTCAAAGAGCAGGATGGCTTTGTCTGGGTTTTTCCAGGAGATTCAGCTTTAGCGGCGACCAAGGAACCCTTGCCCATCCCCGAGTGGAATCACTTGAATTACATCGCCACCGTGTCGGTGATCGACTGTGAGGCCCACTTTTCTTACCTGATCGAGAACCTAATGGATATGTACCATGGGCACTTGCATCAGAACTATCAGGCGTGGGCTGATCCTAAATTGGAACGGTTGGAGGAGAATGGCGATCGCGTCGATGCCTACTATCAGGCTCAGAGCTACTATCGCATCGATAAAATCTGGTCGATCTCCCAACTCTTTTTTCCCAGCTTACGGCGGCTCCACCCCGAACTGCTGACTGTGAGTTACCCCTATCCCAACTGGTCTTCCACCCTTGGGGAAGATTTCAAAATCTACTGCCTGTTCAGTCCCACCGGGTTAACCCATACTCGCGCTTACCTGATCCACTTCACCTCACTGAATGCTTTTCACCGATTGCATAAGTTGCCAGATCGGTTCCGTCGATTTGTAAAAAATAGCCTGTTTGGTTCGGCTCAGAAGTTATTAGACGGCCTGGTGGAACAGGACGTCATTATGCTGGAGGATGAGCAGCAAGCTTACCTGAAACAACCCGAACCTGCCCGTGAGTTAAATCGCGCGCTCGTAAGCGTGCAGCGGCTGATTCGGACGCAATCAAGGGGGTAGCAAGCCACCTGTATCCCACGTGTAGCCCTCTTCTTGTCCCTCTGGGACGGAAAGAGGGCTACACATAAGGAGATTTCCAGATAAGAACTTCCCCATTATTTGGGAAAAAGGCGCGGCGAAGCCGCGCCTTTTTCCCAAATAATGGGGATATTGTTTCCCAGAAATCTCCTAAGCTATTTCGCGAGGGTGAAACCCTTACAAATGGCTATGAGCTACTAGCGCAAGGTTTACCACAAAGCATTCGGAGGTCTGGGGGTTGGCCGGGGCGATGGCGCAACGCCTCCTCCACCCTCTCGGACAAGGCAACCCTGGTAAGTTGGAAAACCACCAATGTCGATAGATGCCTGATTGGCCTGAGTGACAAGAACAATACGACCATCCGTATATTGAGTTCCTGCATTTGAGGGCACCTGGGAGAGGTAGTAGACATTCCCCTCCAGATAAAGTTCGGCCTGGCTTGAGTAATAATTCACCTGAAACTGCCGTCCGTCCTGGCAGGCATAGGTCACTGCACCTGGGACGGGTGTAGGAGTGGACGTGGGTGCTGGAGTCGAAGTTGAAGTCGGGGCCGGAGTTGGGGTTAGGGTTACAGACGGGCTCGGAGTTGGTGTGGCAGACGATGTTGGAGATGGGGTTGGAATGGGAGCTTGAGCCGTGCAATTACTGTAGGCTGCTACTTCATTACGCTCAATAAAACCCAACTCATTCTGGGTATAGAAGGTGTATTCTCCATTGCTATATAAGTTGGTATTGCTTTGCTGAGTGAGTTCGTAGCTCTGGTTGGCGTTAGGCAAGGTGAGAATCACAGCCGATTGAGACGCGTACTCGACTTGAAACTGGTTGCCGTCTGGACAGACAAAATTGATGGCCTGGGAACTGGGCGTATCAAAATTGGCACTATTGTTGGCCAGCGATCCAAACCGGGGAATAGCCTGCCGCCAAAGAGGAGCGGTTAGAATTGCCAGTACCGCCGCTGCAATGAGTCCAATCAAATTCCTTGGCATACTTCCCCTGCCTTTGATCCACTTTCAGAGTCACAATCTCAACTGAGACGGCAACACCGAACGTCCCAACCGCCCTCTAACAGTGCTGGCAAAGTTGAATTTTGCGGCAAGACGTGCACGAAAATCCCTCTTTTCTGAGACCCTTCCAATACCCTCTCAGTGTAACGATAGAATTGCCATGAACTGTTGCTGCCCAATTCTGCCGCTGTCTGGTGTTTGCAAGATAATACAGGCGTACACCAGGCTTATTACAAGACTACATTGGGCGATCGCCAATGCAACAAAAAACTCAGATTTCCTCCTTCCGGTTGAATTTCCCTCCATTCCGTTATCCCAACCATCATGTCTCACCCGTTTCTAACGCTGCCCTATGAGTCAGCCTTTGCTTCCCTGGGCGAAGAGTTCTATGACCTTGTTTCCGCTGCAACATTTCCGGAGCACAAGCTGCGATTCCGCAACGATGAAGTGTTGCCCTTGCTGAGCCTTAATCCCGCTGATGTAACAGACGAGCACTTCATTGAAGCCTTCGGCAAATTTGAAAGCGCAACCCCTTTTCTGGCCATGCGCTACCACGGCTATCAGTTTGGCGAGTACAACAATCGTCTTGGTGATGGCCGGGGTTTTCTGTACGGTCAGGTACGTGGCACCGATGGCGAACTGTACGATTTGGGGACTAAAGGCTCTGGCACAACTCCCTACTCTCGAGGTGGTGATGGGCGGTTAACGCTCAAGGGCGGTGTTCGAGAAGTATTGGCAGCCGAAATGCTACACCGTCTGGGAGTTCGCACCTCCCGCTGCCTGAGCCTGGTTGAAACGGGAGAAGCCCTCTGGCGCGGAGATGAGCCTTCGCCCACTCGCTCCTCCGTGATGGTGCGTGTTAACCGCTCTCACATCCGCTTCGGTACCTTCGAGCGGCTGCATCGAATTGAGCGGCCCGACCTCGTTCGTCAACTTCTGGATCACGTTATTGCCATCTACTATCCCCACCTCCAGGGGCAACCGGATGCCGATGCTCGTTTTTACGCTGAGCTAGTGCAGCGAGTCGCAGAATTAGCGGCCCAGTGGATGTCTGTCGGCTTCTGCCATGCGGTGCTTAATACTGACAACATGTCTATCACCGGGGAAAGCTTTGACTATGGCCCCTACGCCTTCATTCAGCGCTACGAGCCCAACTTCACGGCTGCCTATTTCGACTACTATGGCCGCTATGCTTATGCCAATCAGCCTGGCATTTGTAAGCTGAACCTGGAGATGTTGCAGGTTCCTCTCTCAATGGTCATTCCCCAGGCAGATCTGGAAGCAGGAGTGAGCCAGTTTGACGACCATTACATTGGAGCCTATCGCCAGCGAATGCTCCATAAGCTAGGCTTTGACACCCTGCCTGAAGAGCAGGCGAATGATCTGGTTTACAACACTCTCCAGTTCCTCCTGGAAGCTCCTATGAGCTACCACGATTTCTTCTTGATGCTACGCCAGCAGTTTTCCCCAGAGTGGCGATCGCCCAGCACTCCCATTCTTGAAAACCTGACCTCGCCAGACCAAGCTGAACCCTTTCCCAGCAGCTTCAAACCCTGGAAAGAGGCATACCAAAATGCTTTAAGCCAGCTTCCTGAAGCAGAAATGGCCGCTGTACAGCAACGATTAGCGGCTCATAATCCCGATTGCGTCATTATCCGTCCCGAAATTGAAGCGATTTGGGAACCTATCACAACCGAAGATAACTGGGAACCGTTCTACAACTTGCTCCAGCGGATTTGGAAATCGGTTGATTAGACCTCCTGCATAAATGGGTCTTTGAAGGCGTAGATCGTTGAGCGACCTCATTATGCAACGATTCACGCAAGAAGTAAAAAAGAGAGCGTGGGTATGAAGCCCTACGCTCTCTTTTTTACTTCTTTTTTACTTCTTGCGCCCTGCGGTTGCGTCTATCAACTCGATTTCTGACAGGTTAAAGGTAATGAGCTTGTCCCAATTACCTCCCTCAAATAAAACGGCTGCTTTGCCGTCGCTAATACGCTGCACCAGTCCCTGAAAACCGTAGTAGGTATCGTCACCGTTTATGACGCGTACTGCTGAACCGGGAAGAATCATGGCAGATATGGGTAGAAAGGGTTTTCACCTTCAGCTTAGTACGGAGCGCGCGATCGCTGCTCACCCATTTGTTAATAGCACTAATAAGAAAACCCCCAAGAAGAGAGAGTGTGGCTCTTCTGGGGGGGTCGTTTTGCTGGATGATGAGTGACCTCATTCAGTACAACAGTTTCCTGCTATTGAAATCGAATTCGATGGCGGAAGTTATAAACAGACTCCACCAGGCCGATCGCTATGAAGTTCGTCAACAAAGCCGATCGCCCATAGCTAAGAAATGGTAACGGAATCCCTGTAATGGGAGCTAGCCCGATAGTCATGCTGATATTCACCAGCACCTGAAACACAATCATCGACAGTACGCCGACCGCTAGAAGCGAACCGAAGTTGTCTTTCGAGTTCTGGGCAATAATGACAAGTCGCAGGCATACCAACCAGAACAGCCCTAGTATCACCAGGCCCCCTACAAAACCAATCTCTTCGCCAATGGCCGAAAAGATAAAGTCTGTGTGTTGCTCAGGAATGAAGTTGAGCTGTGTTTGAGTGCCCTGGTTAATCCCCTTGCCCCAGAGCCCGCCTGCCCCAATTGCAATACGAGACTGAATCAAGTGATATCCCCCACCCAACGGGTCTTTATCGGGGTCAAGAAACAGAATCAAACGATCCTTCTGATAATCCTTCAACATTCCCCAGGCAATATGACCCAGTCCCCCCGACAGAAGATTGACGACCCCTGCAAAAAATGCTCCTAACCAGCGCCAGGGGAGTGTCTTCCAACCGATAAAGATCATAAGTGCCACCCAGGCAAACCAGGCAGGCAGATACAGCCCAAAGACAATAGCTGCAACCAGGGGAGAAACCAGCAGAATGAGCCAGCCGGGATTCATATTGGCCCAGTACAGCATCCCCAGGGTGATCGCTCCAAATACCAGGCCTGTTCCCAAGTCCGGCTGGGCCATGATGAGTAACCAGGGTAATGCTGTAACACACAGCACTTTTACCATGTCCCACAAGGTTTTGCGTCCCTGCTCCTGAAGCAAACCGGCCAGGGTGATGATGATCCCCACCTTGGCAAATTCAGAAGGCTGCACGTTAAAGTTACCAACGGTAACCCAACTCTGGGCTCCATTCGCTGCCGTTCCAATGGCGATAACTACGACCAACGCCACATTGGTGATGGCATAAATTACCCAGTACAGGCGGCTGAGGGCATCATAGCGCCAGCGAGCGAGACTCATAGCAAATGCTAGGCCCACGCCTCCAGTCACCCAGTGCTGTGCCCAATCGGTTTGAGGCTCCTTTAACTCCACACTACGAATAGCCAACCCCCCAATAAAGGTGAGGGCTACGACCAGCAGTAGCAAGAGCCAATCTACTTCCTGCCACGGCTGGATAAGGGTTTTCCATCGCCATGGGCGAAGCGATCGCTGGGTAATCATCAGGGTTCTCCTGCTTAAGTCAGGGCGGCAACGGACACACGGGCAGCAATCTGTTGGGCTACTGCGGTAAGGGCACGGGCAGAGGCGGATTCGGGTTCGTCAAGAACGATGGGAATGCCGCGATCGCCTCCCTGCCGCAGGGCCATTTCTAACGGAATGCAGCCGAGCAATGGTAGTCCAAGTTCTTCACTCGTTTTCTTGCCGCCTCCGGAACCAAAAATGTCGTACTGGCGATCGGGCAAGTCCGGCGGGATAAAATAGCTCATGTTTTCTACGATGCCCAGCACCGGTACTTGCATTTGCTGGAACATCCGCAGACCGCGTCGGGCATCCTGTAACGCGACGTTCTGTGGAGTAGTCACAATTACAGCTCCAGCCATGGGTACAGCCTGAGCCAGGGTTAGCTGCGCGTCACCCGTACCGGGAGGCATATCCACTAGCAAGTAATCCAGTTCGCCCCAGTTCACTTGATAGAGAAACTGGCGAATGATGCCATTTAGCATCGGGCCGCGCCAAATTACAGGCTGATCTTTGTCAATCAAAAAGCCCATAGATACGAGCCGCACGCCATAGTTGAAGGCGGGCTCCAAAATATCGCCCTGCTGCACCTTCACTTCAGCATCCGCAAGGCCCAGCATCGTCGGGGTGTTGGGGCCATAAATATCTGCATCAATCAGGCCGACCTTGGCTCCCGCTTGAGCCAGAGCGACCGCCACATTCACAGCTACAGTGCTTTTTCCGACACCACCCTTGCCGCTAGAAATCGCCAGAATATTGCGAACGCCACCAATTCCCTGACGATCGGGAAGAGATTTCTGCTGCGGCGTTTCGGCGGTAATTTCTACCTCAACGGACTCAATACCAGGCAGGGTTTTAACTGCTCGTACACAGTCTTCCTTGATAAACTCGCGCAACGGACAGGCTGGAGTTGTCAGTACTAACGTGAACTTGACGTCACCGCCCGCAACCTGGACGTTGCGAATCATATTTAACTCAACAAGGCTCTTGCGCAATTCGGGGTCTTGAACCGGGCGCAGAACCTCCAGAATCGACTGGGTATCCACCATAGGTTTCTTATGTTCGCCCCGGCAGAGCCCGGTGGAACCGGGTTGGGGACGGGTTACATTGCTTAATGAATTCTACCCGTTTGGGGGCTGCTCGTCCGAAAGGAATATTTGGGGGAGTAATTGGTTTTTTGAATTATCGATAATCGGTAGTGTGTTGATGCTTGCAGGAGTCGCTTTAAGGTTGCCACGTTAGATGGCGATCGCCCCCTGAGCCTGACACCACACCAAAGAACCCACCCCCACCATGATCACCAGACCCGCAAACAGATCCGGGCATTTGCGTCGTTGATGGGCCGGCAACAGCATTTCTGCTTCCGCTCGCTCTGCGGCCTGGGCCAATTCCACGGCTACCCGTGCAGCATGGGGACGGATGATCGACCATACCAGCGGGGAAAGCCAACCCCGGAGGTTAACCGAGTAGGAAACCTGAGTGCCACAAACGGTAGATTCCACCCGGTAGGTAACGCGCTCCTCAATTCCTGGAAGGGCAAAAATCCGTACGCTTAGCATTTCCTGAGGTAGTACCCCTTCAACAAAGATGCGGATTGGAAACGGGAACAGACGGGTCACCGCTCGGTAAATCAAACCGGGCTTAGGAATGAGGCCTTTGGGAACATTCGTGCTGGCGATGAGGGGATGCCAGGACACATCTGCCAGGTTAATCACCTTTTGCCAGAGCACATCCACAGAGGCCGTACTAACCGCATAGAAGGTTTGCACCAGCGGGCGCACCCAGCCAGCATCCCGTTGTGACTGCTTAAACCAGAAGCCGAACATGAATTCACTCCTTCCCACCGCGCGGTGATGGACGAGGCGGGCAACGGTACCCCAAAGGCTGACCCTACCTCATCAAATATCCTATTTTAGTGCAGCCCTCAGGACGACGTTTTGCTATAGTCGCAAGAAAATTATTCCTACGAATCTATCCCGCTGCTGAAGTGGGTTTGACGGCATTTACCTCTATGGTTGAGGTCGCCTCAGATTCTCTGCAAAATGATGGGAATCATCAACATTCTTTACATTCTCTTTTGGTCGTATCGGTCTGTTGTCAGATACGAGATAGTCTAGATACCGGACTGGGGACGGCCCACCCCGTGGTTGCCTGAACAATGCGTTCAGCGTGGTTGCGGATGCTGCTATCCGACCCATCCTTAAAAACGCCACTTTTGAAAGGTCTTAGCCGGATTTCAGACGATATGACAAGTTCCTCTGCTCCTCAAGTTAATACCCCTGTCACGCCTGCTGCTCCGCCCGCCGACTCCAAGCAGCGGGTCAGCACGTTTATGAAGACCCTGCAAGACGAAATTTGCCAGCGCCTTGAGGAATTGGATGGTGGTCAGCGTTTTCTAGAGGACAGTTGGGAGCGGCCCCAGGGGGGCGGTGGGCGATCGCGCGTCATCAAAGCCGGTAACCTGTTCGAGCAGGGCGGCGTTAACTTCTCCGAAGTATGGGGCAACGATCTCCCACCCTCCATTCTGGTGCAACGCCCCGAAGCCGCAGGCCATGGCTTTTACGCCACCGGCACCTCTATGGTGCTACACCCCCATAACCCCTACATCCCCACCGTCCACCTCAATTACCGTTACTTCGAGGCTGGCCCTGTATGGTGGTTTGGCGGTGGCATTGACCTTACCCCCTACTACCCCTTCCGGGAAGACGCCTCCCAGTTCCACCAGACCATCAAGGCGGCGTGCGATCGCCACAACCCCGAATACTACAACGTCTTCAAGCCCTGGTGCGACGAGTACTTCTTCCTGAAGCATCGTCAAGAACCCCGTGGTGTTGGCGGTATCTTCTTCGACTACCAGGATGGCCGAGGCACCCTCTACCGTGGCCCTGATCCCCAAGGAATCGCCGCCGCCAAGAGCAACGAAATCGGCGAAGTCGCCCCTCGCTCCTGGGAGCAACTGTTTGCCTTCGTCCAGGAATGTGGCCGCAGCTTTATCCCCGCTTACGAGCCCATCGTGCAGAAGCGTCGGGATGTGGAATATGGCGATCGCCAGCGTGACTTCCAACTCTACCGGCGTGGCCGCTACGTCGAGTTCAATTTAATCTACGACCGCGGCACCATCTTCGGCCTCCAGACCAACGGCCGCACCGAGTCCATCCTGATGTCCCTCCCCCCCCTGGTTCGCTGGGAATACAGCTTTGCCCCTGAAGGCAACACCCCCGAATCCGAACTCTACGAGCTCTTCCTCAAACCCCAAGACTGGGCAAACTGGGCTCCCGGCAAATTCTAATCATGCAAACGTAGTTTGTACCTATCCGTAGAAGCCGCAGTTCTCTTGAGAACTGCGGCTTCCTTTATAAAAGCTGAAACCTTTATGGTAGAGGCATTGCATGCAATGCCTCTACCATAAAGGTTTCAGCACATGAGATATTTCTGGTCAAAATTACAGGCCCATCTACACAAAACTTTCCCAGCAGCGCAAAACCTAATTTAAAACCCACCGATGCGAAGCGCCACATTCACCTCCCACCAAAAACCCCTTAGCGCAAGGGGGTCTGGGGGACGGCGCCCCGTCCTCCAGTCGAGGGGTTTGGGGAGCGACGCGTCCCCAAGCAGAGCCTCAAACACCCAACCAGTACGCAACGCCCACAGCGCTTTACCATTGAATCAGCCACGGTTGTTTTTGTGAGAGCCACACTCCATGCGCCTCTCACAAAAACAACCAGATTTTAAGCACTTTTCATAGCAATATGAACAAATACTCATCTTCCCCCTCGCCACCAAAGCCTGGAAAAATCCAGCCTAAGGCGTGAACCTTGACCCCAAGTTTGGGCATACTAGGCGAGAGAAGAACTGGCAACTCTCCTCAAAATGGTGAAGCGACATCGCTGCCAGCTAAAGTTTGTGAGCCAGGTTATCAACGTTGCGGGAGTCTGGAAGAGACTGTCATGGACCAGAAAACACACGTCACGGACGACGGAAAAACCATCATCATTCTGACCCCAACAGGGCGGCTGGACATCACGACCGCGTGGCAGTTTCGCCTAAAGTTGCAGGAATGTATCTCACGCCTCAGCCCCCACATCGTGGTGAATCTGGGACAAGTCAACTTCATTGACAGCTCCGGCTTAACCTCTCTGGTGGCTGGAATGCGGGATGCCGATAAAGTCAAAGGCAGCTTCCGGATATGTAACGTACACCCGGAAGCTAAGCTAGTCTTCGAAGTGACCATGATGGATTCCGTCTTCGAGATTTTTGATACTGAAGAAGAAGCTCTGGAAGGTGTACCTCGCGAGATGACCCGATAAGGGACATCCGTCCACACCCCAGAGACGGGAAATTGAGATATCTCTGAAGAGAGGTTCTGGGTAAGATCCTGGAATTGCGGGGATTACCTGTGGAATAATTGAGATCTATAGAGATAGCCAGGCATTGACTGTGAACGAAGTCAGAACGGTCTCGGATACCAAGCGAGCCTTTTACAACGCCCATACTCGGCCCATCAATTCCATCTATCGCCGGATTGTGGAAGAACTGATGGTAGAAATGCATTTGCTGTCGGTGAACACAGATTTTCGTTACGACCCCATCTACGCGTTGGGCGTTGTCACGACATTTGATCGCTTCATGCAGGGCTACCGCCCCGAAACCGACAAAACATCGATTTTCAGTTCCCTATGCCAGGCAGTTGGCGGCAACGCTGACCAATATCGCCAGCAGGCCGAGCAACTGCGCTCTGAAGCCGCCTCGCTTTCCGTCGAAAGCTTCCAAAGCAATCTGCAGAACTTGGGTTCGCTGCATGGAGATGGGTTGTTCCCACAGCTGCGGGGCATTGCTGAAAACCCAAACTTCAAGTACAACCGGTTGTTTGCGGTAGGCCTGTTTACGTTGTTGGAGCAAATGAATCCGGCGATCGCCAAAGACGCCCAACAGCGTGATTCTCTCCTTGAATCCGTAGCTCAGCCCCTGAAGCTGCCCACAGACAAACTTCAGAAGGACCTGGAACTTTATCGCAGTAATCTGGATAAGTTTGCCCAGGCTCAAGTTGTGCTAGAAGACATTCTGAAAGCTGATCGCAAGAAGAAAGAAGAGCGCGCCAAGCAAAAAGACGCTGTTTCCTCTTCAGCGACCTCATCAGAGTCGTAGCAGGCTCCTGCAGGATTCTAAAATCAATCTGAAAACGGGTTAGAGAACACAGTTCTCCAACCCGTTTTTTTCGTATTGATGAGATGTGTGTGGTGTGAAACCCGCCGGGTATCACATCAATACATAAGTCTCATGCACAATCATTCGGAAGAGCGAATTTCTATAGATGACCTAAAGTAAACCCCCCTTTCCTGAAATGGCTCCCTAAGATAGGAGTCGAGAGGTACTGTCAATAGCCTCCCTTCGCATTGGTCAGTATCTCCATTTGGTCTGTACCCAGGCTGAAGTTGCTCTTTACTGGCACAGGAAGCCCATGCTTGACTCAGCACTTAACCATAAGTACGGCATTGAACGCGACTGCACTACGTTGTCGCGGCACGTACTACAACAACTCCAAAGCTTCTCCGCCGATGCCCAGGACCTCAGCGCCCTAATGAATCGCATTGCTCTGGCCGGAAAGCTAATCGCCCGTCGCCTTAGCCGCTCTGGGCTAGTCGAAGAATCTCTTGGCTTCACTGGATGTACCAACGTCCAGGGGGAAGAGGTGAAAAAAATGGATGTTTTTGCCAACCAGGTTTTTATCTCTGTCTTTGAGCAAAGCGGCCTGGTGTGTCGGCTGGCTTCCGAAGAGATGGAGAAGCCTTATTACATTCCCGAGAACTGTCCCATTGGGCGTTATACGCTGCTTTACGACCCCATTGATGGTTCGTCTAACCTTGACATCAACATTAACGTTGGGTCGATCTTTGCGGTGCGGCGGCAGGTGGGCAATGATCTGGACGGTGAAGCGAAGGATTTGCTGAGCCATGGACGGAACCAGATTGCTGCCGGGTATATCCTCTACGGCCCCAGCACCATGCTGGTCTACTCCATCGGCACGGGAGTGCATGCCTTTACTCTGGACCCTAGTCTGGGTGAGTTTATCCTTTCCCATGAAAATATTCAGACCCCAGCTCATGGCCCGACTTACAGCGTAAATGAGGGCAACTTCTGGCAATGGGATGAATCCTATCGGGAGTTTGTGCGTTACGTTCACCAACAGGAGGGTTATACGGCCCGCTATGGTGGGGCGTTGGTTGGTGACTTCCATCGCATTCTATTCCAGGGTGGAGTATTTCTTTATCCCGGTACGGAAGCCAAGCCTGATGGTAAGCTACGTCTCCTCTATGAAACGGCCCCTCTGGCTTATTTGATGGAGCAGGCGGGTGGACGAGCCAGCACTGGCACCCAAGATATTCTCGACGTGGTTCCATCCCAAATTCATCAACGGACACCGCTGGTGATCGGTAGTCGGGAAGATGTGGCATTGGTGGAATCTTTTGTACAAAAACAACGGGCAGGGGCGAGTGCTGCCTCTTAGTCCGAGTTCTCCCCTTCTGGTCTATCTAAATCCTCAGGAGCGATCGCATGGTTACCCTGCTCGAAAACCCCCTTCGCGTTGGCTTACAGCAAGACCGCATTCCCGAACCGCAGATCCTCGTCATCTTTGGGGCGACGGGCGATCTGACCCAGCGCAAACTGGTACCGGCTCTGTACCAGATGCGTCTGGAGCGGCGGCTACCCCCCGAGCTCTCCATCGTGGGGGTAGCCCGGCGGGAATGGAGTACCGATTTTTTCCGGGAACACCTTCGGGAAGGGGTTGAGCAGTTTGGGGGTGGCATTCGCAATGAGGAAATCTGGAATGATTTTGCCAAGGGCCTATTTTACTGCCCTGGTAATATCGACCAGCCTGAGGATTACCAGCGGTTACGGGAGTTTTTAGAAGAAGTCGATACCCAACGCAACACCCGGGGCAATCGCGTCTTTTACCTGTCCGTTGCGCCCCGCTTTTTTGGAGAAGCAACCCAGCAATTGGGAGCTGCGGGAATGCTGGTCGATCCACGCAAGCAACGGCTGATCATTGAAAAGCCCTTCGGCAAAGACTTAACCTCAGCGCAAATTCTCAATCAGGTAGTGCAGCGGGTTTGTGCTGAGTCGCAAATTTACCGGATTGACCACTATCTGGGCAAAGAGACCGTACAGAATTTGATGGTGTTTCGCTTTGCCAACGCCATTTTCGAGCCGCTGTGGAATCGCCAATTCGTAGACCATGTTCAGATTACGGTGGCAGAAACGGTGGGGCTGGAAGGGCGCGCAGGCTACTACGAGACGTCGGGGGCCCTGCGTGACATGGTGCAAAATCATCTGATGCAGTTGTTCTGCCTGACGGCCATGGAACCGCCCAACGCCCTGCTCGCAGATAGCATCCGCAACGAAAAGGTGAAGGTGCTGCAAGCTACACGCTTGGCTGATGTTGAACACATTGACACGGCTGCTATTCGAGGGCAGTACATTAGCGGTTGGATGAAGGGGGAACAGGTCCCAGGTTACCGGGACGAAGAAGGAGCAACGCCTGTATCCACGACCCCCACCTTTGCCGCAATCAAACTGAATATCGACAACTGGCGCTGGAAAGGGGTGCCGTTCTACCTGCGAACTGGAAAGCGGATGCCCAAGAAGGTTTCTGAGATTGCTATTCAGTTTCGGGAAGTGCCTTTTCTGATGTTCCAGTCGGCTTCTAAGCAGGCGAACCCGAATGTATTGGCTATGCGGATTCAGCCGGACGAGGGTATTTCCATTCGCTTTGAGGTGAAGACGCCGGGGAACTCGTTAAGAACGCGATCGGTAGATATGAACTTCCGGTATGACACGGCTTTCGGTCAACCCAGTACAGATGCTTACAGCCGTCTGCTGGTGGATGCCATGTTGGGAGATCAGACATTGTTCACTCGGGGCGACGAAGTTGAAGCAGCCTGGCGTATTCTGACGCCGCTTCTGGAGGTGTGGGATGCTCCGGCAGCTCCGGATGCAGTTCCGTTCTATGAGGCCGGAACCTGGGGGCCAGTCGAGGCAGAATTACTCTTAAATCGGGATGGCCGTCGATGGCGTCGGTTGTAAGCTGAGCCATATCTATTATCCAGCAGGCACCGGGTTGCCGGAGAGAGCTGGGGTTCGAAGTTGCCGGAAACGCTTGTTAATCACTGAAGCTCCCACAAACGCTATGACTACTCCACTTGTTGCACTGCAAAAACCCAAAGATATTTCCGTTGGTGAAATTGAAGCCGAATTGAGTCAAATTTGGCTGAATCAGGCGGGAGATAACATATCTCCTGTGGCAACCCGCGCCACAACCTTCAGTATGGTGATCTATGAACCCGAGGAGTTTCAGCAATTGCTGGCGGCTTTAGGGTTCTACAATGGCCCAATTGACGGTATCCACGGCCCGTATACGAAAGCGGCTGTTCAGGCTGCCCAGAAAAACTTTGGTATGGAAGTGACAG
This sequence comes from Leptolyngbya sp. FACHB-8, assembly GCF_014695575.1. Lineage (GTDB taxonomy): Bacteria > Cyanobacteriota > Cyanobacteriia > Elainellales > Elainellaceae > Vacuolonema. The sequence continues at coordinate 26,108 of NZ_JACJOO010000039.1, forward strand.
GCCGGGTTGATCCCGATACCCTCCAGCGCCTACGGGATGAGGTGTCGAAGCTGCCTCCTGAGAAGCGGCAGCTGAGTAATCTCAATTCTCGAGGCTTTAGTATCAGCGATGCGATCGCCGCTCAAAATCCTTGCCGAATCATCACCCTCTGTCCTGAAATTGGCGGTACTGACAACGTTACAGCTCAGGTATCGGCCTACTGTCCCATTCAGAAAAATGGTCTGTCAGGGATGGTGTGCTGTGAATACATCACTCTGCGAGGGTCTAAGGAAGCGATTCATCGCATGGGTGACCTGGTGTCATCGCTGATGATTCCGGAGCTGCCTCGCTTTGTTTGGTGGAAAGCTACTCCCAATCCTGAGCAGGAGCTGTTCCAGAAACTCGCTAAACAATCTCACTGTTTAATTTTGGACTCCAGCTACTTCAGCGACCCTGAATCAGAATTCGTGAAGATGCACGAGCTGGTGGAGGAGGAAACCTATGTAGCGGATCTCAACTGGCATCGCCTTTCTATCTGGCAAGAACTGACAGCGGCGGCTTACGATCCCCCAGAGCGTCGTGAATCTTTGGTGGATATCGATCGCATCACTATTGACTACGAAAAGGGCAACGCGGCCCAATCATTCCTGTTCCTGGGGTGGTTGGCTAGCCGCTTGAATTGGCAACCGTTGACCTATACAGAATCCAATCAGGATTATGATCTGAAGCACATTACCTTTAAAGGGGCTAATGGCCGCATCGTTGAGGCAGAACTGGCCGCCATTCCCGTGGGCGACCCTGGTGAAATTGTGGGCGACCTGATCGGCTTGCGGATGGCCTCCACTAATCCCAACGCCAACTGCGCCACTATTCTCTGCTCTGAAACTACCGGCTGTATGCGAATGGAGTCAGGTGGCGGTGCTCAGTTTAGCCGGACGGAGCAAGTAACAGCTATGCCTGACCAGAAGGCTGAGTTCCTCATGGGCCAGCAATTACAGCGGTGGGGCCGGGATGTGCTATTTGAAGAAAGCCTGGCCGTTGTGGCCCAGATTGAGAGCCTGCGGCAGAAGTAGACACTGCATATTTTGAATGATGGGTTGTTTGAGGGCAAAGCTTTGCAGCGTCCTCAAACAACCCATTTTTAGCAACCAGTATTCGGGTGTACGAAAAGCTGGGCATTGCTGACTAGGGGATGCAACGCCAAAAACTACACCATCCGTGTGAAAAGCGATCGCCAAAACACATCCTAAATCCCCTCCCAAATCATGCCAGGTTCAGGAATCTAATCTTTGTACTGGCTATAGCCTTTGACTCAATTGCTTAGCCCTATCTTGCAGTATTCAAGTTGATTAAGTACAAGAGGTAGTGTGTAGCGCGTAGGCGTCACACACTACCTCTTGTACAAACATGAAAGGTGAGGTTTATGGAAATTCGTGAAGATGATCTAACGGGCAAGGCGATCGCAACCTTGCTCCAGGAACATCTTGAAAATATGCGCCAGATATCTCCACCTGAAAGCGTTCATGCCCTTGATTTGGAGGGGTTGCGATCGCCCAACATTACCTTTTGGTGCGCTTGGGAAGGCGATGAATTATTGGGATGTGGAGCATTGAAAGAGCTGGATGCCAAGAGTGGTGAAATCAAATCTATGCGTACGGCTAATACCTACCGTCGTAAAGGTGTTGCCTCAAAAATCCTTGAACACATCCTTCAAGAAGCGAAGCAGCGAGCTTACGATTGTCTCTATTTAGAGACAGGCTCCTTTCCAGAATTTGCTCCAGCGCGTGCTCTGTACACACGATACGGGTTTGAGTACCGGGGTCCCTTTGGGGACTACATTAATGATCCCAATAGTGTATTTATGACAAAAAAGCTTTAGGAGATTTCCAACAATGAAATTACCCCCAGGATGTTGGTGCTTTGCCCGCTTTGCGGGCAAAGCACCAACATCCTGGGTAGATTCTTATGCAGAAACCTCCTTAGATTCCATGCTTGAAAGGTGATAGCGAAGTTAGGGCTGTTTCCAGTCATTGAGAGGTCGGTTCAGCGCAACTTCAAAGTCTGGAGAAACCAAGGCAACCTTCAGTTCTTCTGGAAGTTCTTTAGGGGAATCAATTAGAGCGTAAAGATTAGCCCGGTTGAAGTTGTATGTGCCTAATACAAGCTTGTGAGCTTCGCCATTCTCCAGGGTGACATCGAGAGTGGCGTAGGGTTTATCTAGACCATAAGTGCCCAGCTTGTCGGAAGTGACTGTGAGGGGGCGATCGCTCTGTACCCCCGTTGCGAGCAAGTTCACCAGATACGCCACGTTTGCATCATTGGCTACTGCTTTATCAGGTTTGGTCATTTGCCAGACCTTGTTCTTGTCGCGTTCAAAGGCGAGCGATCGCCCATTCACCTGCACTGTCAGCGCTTTGACCTGCGCCTCTTCAAACCCAAACAAATCCGTTGTGCCAGCGGTCGCAGATTCCGTCTGAGGCTTCTGGGTTAATAGGGTTACAGCTCCTAAACCCAGTGCCACTCCGACTAGCAGTAAATTTCGACGTTGCAGTTTCATACGTCAACCTTCTTCAATTCATCCAGAATGCAACGTTAGCCATGACAATTTGGCATCCCTATGCAGGTTTGTTTCCTAATCACGTCCGGGCGCTTACCGTCGTCGCCACCAGATAGCCACAGCCAGAGCAAAGCCAAGGGCGGGCAGCAATCCCATCGCCACAACGGCCAGAGTAACTCGGCGCTCTGGCGATAGTACAATGCGCCGATTGGTAGGTTCTGCTGCTCGAATAGTGAGCGTTGCGTTCTCCTCCTGGCTCAGCCAGCTCATCGCATTGAGTAGCACGTCTCGGTTGAGTTGTTGGTTCACAAAACCATCCGTGATAAAGCTAGAGTTGCCAATCACCACTAAACGGGTTTCGGCGGGGGCCGCATTTGTTCCGTCCGGTTTCGCCGCTTTTGTCTCCACGGGGCGGGTAAAAGCAGCTCCTACCGTGAAGCTGCCGCGTGGTTCTGACTCTGGAGCCGGCAGCAGAGCCCCATCGCTCCCTACAGCTCGGGCTTCCGTTTCAGGCCCTGTAATCAGGAGTGGGGATGCCTGTACTCCTTTGGCTTCCGTAATCTGTAGAGGAATTGCTAGCGGGTAGAAGGAGATGCCGTTGCCTAACTGTTGAGTAATAGGGTGCTGGCCATACTGATTAATCACTGTGACGACACCATCGCGGCCGGCGGCGGGTTCAAAGAGAATGCGATCGCCCAACTCTATACCCCAGGGTTTTAACAGATCATCCAGTTTCGGATCGGTTTGGGGATCAACCAGCACCATCAACCCACGCGGCGTTTTCAGGAAGGAATTCAACGCTGCTTTTTCTTCCGGTAGCAAGGCCCGCTGTGGTCCTGCTAACACCAGCACATCTGCATCCTTCGGCACTTGAGCGTTGCTGGCTAGGTTCAGGGGGAGCGCATCAAAGTTTTCTCCCTGCAAGTTCTGTAGCGATTGGGATAAACCTCCCTGCCCAGCTTCCAACTGACGCTCGCCATGTCCTTGAATGAAGTAAACCTTGGGTTTGCGATCGCTTGTTACCTGTACCAATGCGTTGGTCAGCCGAGGTTCCGTCAGCCGTTGCTCGGGGGTAACGGTTTGCACCAATTGGCGGCGCTCACCCTGCTGCACGTAGACCTCGCCCAGGTTCTGCACCCCAAACTGTTGGGTTACACCGGGTTCCGCTTGAGGATCGACATAGCGATAGTCAAACTTCTCGGGGTTCTGGCGCTCATAGTTGTCTAGTAAGGCCCGATCCTGGGGATTGGGAATGGGGTCGAACAGATACACCTGGGTGGATTGTTGCAATCCCTTCACCACTTCCTGGCTTTGGGGAGCCAGGGTAAAAATTCGGTTTTCGGTCAAATCCAGCGTTTTGTTATAGCGGTTCGCCAGAATGTTGATCAGGAGGAAAATGGCGAGAACGGCTACGGTGGCGATCGCTGCATTCGCACCCTCCTGTGTAGAGCGCTGTTCCCAGGCGCCTTGCACATTATCCAGCCGGATGAGTAGCCAGGCCAGCAAGATGGCCAGTCCAATCCCAATCAAGCTCAGAGGCAAGGGCCCCCAACTGCTAGCTACCAGGCCAGCAGTCAGCCCCATCACGAGTAGAAACAGGCCGGGCCAATAAAGGTATCGAGTGTAGCGAGACCAGGACTTCCAGGATTTCATAAAGTAGGAAACGCAAGGATTAAGCAGAAATTAGGAGCGCTGATAGCGGAATGCCTGAATGGATTGAGCCGTGAGAAAAATGCCCAACAGAATATAGCTGGCAAATAGTACCAGACCACTCGTATTAAGCCGGCCCTGGCTGAGATCGGTGTAGTGCCTCACCAGGGAGAGATTGCCAATGATCTCACCGACTGGCCCAGTCAAGCTATTGGCGATCAGGTCGGTCACCCATAGCAGCAGCATCAGCGCAAATGTCAGAATGGCCGCCAGGATCGTGCTATCGGTGAGAGACGAGAGAAACATCCCCAGGGAGAGAACACTGGCTGCCATCAGCAGCAGGCCCACGTGCCCCAACACCATCACCCGAAATGAAGCAGGAGGGTTGGAGGCGCTAAAAACAATCGTTTCGTAAAGCATCAATGGCAGGGTCATCGTCAGGAAGAAGGTGACGACCCCTAGCAGTTTCCCCACAGAGACGGCCCAGTTTGTGACGGGGGATGTAGCCAACAGCTCCAGGGTGCCTCGCTTACGTTCCTCCGAGTAAAGACCCATGGAGAGCATGGGCAGCAAGAACAGGGAAAGTGACCCAATCAAATTTAGAAAAATACTGAGGAACTGGTAGGGCACATCAATAGGCGGTTCTGTTATCCCTGCCTGGTCGCGGAAGGCTACCTGGCTCAGTAGACCATCAGGGCCAAGTAGTACTACAACGAAGAAAAAGCCGCTCAGCAGCCAAAAAATAGCGGCGATCGCATAGGCGAAGGGTGAGGCAAAGTAGCTCTGTAATTCCCGCCGATAGATCGCCAGAACGTTATTCCAAATAATCCACATCTAGGCGTCCTCCTCAGATTCGGGGGATAGGGTGGGTTCGATGGGGGTCGCTATCGGCTCCGATTCTGACTCAGTGTCAGATTCAACATCCTCAGGGCTCGTTTCCTGAGTTGTAAGCTCCAGAAACACATCCTCCAGACTGATGCGAATGCGGCGCATTTCATAAAGGCCCAGCCCCGATCCCACGACTGCGGCTGATACCTGCCGTCCCAAATCATCAGGGCCATCAGTCATCACCCGCAAACGATAATGTCCCTCCGCTAATGACAAATCTGGCAGGCTCTCTACCGAACGGACTTCGGGCAGGTTCTTTAAAGTGGCTTCGACAGCGGCAAAATTGCCATCGACTTCCAATTCGTAACCGTTGCCGCCATACATCTCGGTGACCAACTGGTCAGGCGTATTGGTGGCTACCACCCGGCCTTTGTTGATAATGGCGACCCGGCTACAGGTCATGCTGACCTCAGGCAGGATGTGGGTGGAGAGAATGATGGTGTGATCGCCTGCCAAACTCTTGATTAAATTGCGAACATCAATAATTTGGCGCGGATCAAGACCTACGGTAGGTTCGTCCAGGATGATGACTGGAGGGTCGTGAACGAGGGCCTGAGCGATGCCGACCCGTTGCCGAAATCCCTTAGAGAGCTTACGGATCAAAACCTGGCGCTTTTCCTCCAGGTTGCAGCGCTTCAGGGCAGCAGTGACGCGGGTGGGGCGATCGCCCGCCGCTACGCCCTTCAACCGGGCTACAAACCAGAGAAACCCCTCTACAGTCATATCCGTATAGAGGGGTGGGGTTTCGGGCAGATAGCCAATGTTTTGGCGAACAGCCATAGAATTTTCATGGACATCAAACCCGGCAATGCGGGCAGTACCCTGGCTGGCTGGAAGATAGCCGGTCAGAATACGCATTGTTGTCGTCTTTCCCGCTCCGTTTGGCCCTAGGAAACCCAAAATCTCTCCCGACTCAACGGAAAAGGTGACATCCTCGATCGCCGAGGTGCTGCCATAAACTTTGCTTAAGTGATCCGCTTCGATCATGCGTAGTAGCGATAAGGGGTGGGTTTACGGGGGCGGCGGTGCTAGTGAGATGGCACAACCATACCCATCCTCTGGCACTATTCCAAGCCGTCGGGATAGGTTTGCCCAAATCTCTGCCATCCAGGACACTTCAGCATACCTGCTAAATTCCGGCTGTACCAAGGGAATACAAACAGGCAGAGATGCCAATAGAGCATTGTAGCCAAACTCAACACGTTTGTAGGATACGTCTAATGCTCCGTGGCACGCTGATGATTGAGGGTGCGTCCCATTTAAAGCTTATAAATGTCTGATAAATGTAAGTTTTTAAGAGATTTTCAGTAACGAAATGGCCTGGCAATGTAGTTGGCCTAATGACTTCATGGGCAGCCAACTATACTGCAGATTAATTTTATGCGGAAACCTTCTTAGTTCTGTAAAAGTGGAATGCATCTTTCCTCGTGAAATTCATGGTTATGGATATTAATGATCAATATTCCTTACTAGCCTAGTAATGTGTGATGAAGGGTTATGTAACTTCACCACACCTCCTCTTTTGTGCACTACCAAACTAGAAAATCTTGTATGAAATCTACATCTGGCGAACATTACGTCGCCTTTGATCATATCCGTGCCATTGCCCTATTTCTTGTTTTTGAATGGCACTTCATGCATGGGAATGGACATCCCGTTCCATTACAAGGCTCTCCATTTTGGGGGCCACTCGTACTTATTGATGAAGGGCATGTAGGTGTAGCCCTTTTTATGACATTAAGTGGCTACCTTTTTGCGAAGCTGTTACACAATAAAGAGTCAATCAATTATCGTCTATTTCTACGGAATCGAGTTCTTCGACTGTTTCCTTTGCTAATACTGGTAATGGTATTAAGTGCAGTTCTAAAAGCTTTTCAAGGAGAGGAATATGTTGTAGTACTTACTTTACTTACTTTTATTGAAGGCTTTATACTGCCGACCTGGCCGAATGGCGGTTGGTCAATTACTACAGAATTGCATTTCTATATTCTTCTTCCGATTCTTCGAGCTCTTAAGGAAAGATCATCATTATTCTTACTACTACTTATCGCTCTAGCATTTGGAATTCGAACTTTATTCTTTTCTATTCAAGGTGAGGTCCAGAGCATTGCCTACTGGACAATTTTAGGTCGAATTGATCAATTTGTACTTGGAATTCTTGGCTTCTATTGGAGTGGTTTCTTCAAAAAGAACCATGTTCTCATTGCATTTATCTCTGCTTTTTTCTTGTCAATCTACTACTGGTTCAACGTAAATGGGGGCTTTTCTATGCTTGAAGGATACCCCTCACATTCATCAATTTGGATTTGGCTACCAACAGCCGAAGGGATAACTTTCGCTGCACTCATAGCATGGTATGAAACTTCATTTACTCATCAGCAAGGCATCCTATCGAATACCTTATCTACAATTGGTGAGTATTCATATTCTCTATATTTATTTCATTACTTCTTTGTTTTTGATGTGGCAAAGTATATAGATAAACACCTATTGGATATTTCTGATTTCTATGTGGCACTACCAATTTCCATCATTGTTTTCTTAGCCATGGTTCCCATCGGAATGCTAAGCATGAAATTTATAGAGGCCCCCTTTCTGCGTTATCGAAAGCCGTATTACAAAACCCCCAAATCATTTCAACGCTGATAAGTGACCTAAATCAGCTTGAGAACTTTTTGTGGGTACTTGGCTTATCCCGGCTTGAGGTTAGGTAGGTGTAATTCAACATAGAATTTCAAAAAGCTGTGCCACCTGCAAGGCAGATGGCACAGCTTTTTGAAATTCTACATTTGATTGAGCTGAGCTAATAAGGGATTACAAGTAGCAGGTGAACCTGCTACACGAGCTCAGAGATGGGCTGTAGTTCTACCCCTGACTGCGGTTAACATGGTCGAGAATGCGGCGCTTCTTCTCCTCAGCAGATTGAGAAGTGCTACGGATGACGGTGCCGCTGGTACGGTTTACATGATCTAGAATTTGGCGCTTGCGCCCATCGTTGCTAGCCATAACTCCCCTTCGGAAAATGTTAGTCTACGCCTTGACTGTAGGGTAGCGATCGCCGGGGTGCGATCGCCCAAAAGGCAGAGCCTTAACTGTTTCGCTCATAATAGCGGCACCCGGCACAGGGGCCATCAGGGTTTACAGCACAGCGCACCAGCTCAGAGGATGCGTTGTAGCGACAGGTCGCATTTCCCATGACCCATCGCCCACCGACCCAGGTCGTTTCGGCAGGGCGTTGCACCGTTTGCACATAGAGGGCAATTTTATGCAAATGGTAGCGTCCGGCTTTGAGCTGGTAGCGATGGCGCCGTTCTAAGACCGTGTAGGTTTTGCCTTCCAGATCGAAATAGGCTCCTGGCTGAGGGTTCCAATCCAACTGTACCCGCCCCACCGTTTCACAGGAGTGGCTGAGAATGACCTCAGTGGGCAGTGTTGGAGTGTTATCCATAGATAGGCTTTACTCGGGGGTAACGTTCCATAAGCAGGCGCACTTGCTCGGCATGGTAAGAACTTCGGGTTAAAGGTGACGACACCACCTGCAAGAAGCCCATAGCCTCACCTTGTTGCCGCCAACGGTCAAACTGCTCGGGCGTGACAAACGTGTCTACACCCAAATGCTTGGCGCTGGGTTGCAGGTATTGCCCGATGGTCAGGATGTCACAATCCACAGCGCGTAGATCCTGCATAACCTGATAGACTTCCTCATCTGTTTCTCCAAGCCCTGCCATGATGCCGGATTTGGTGTAAGTCCAGGGGGCTAGTTCCCGAGCTCGGCGCAGGAGTTCGAGCGATCGCTCATAGTTGCCCTGGGGGCGCACCCGGCGATAGAGACGAGGGATGGTTTCGGTGTTATGGTTCAACACCTCTGGCTGGGCTTGCAAAATAGTGGTGAGGGCATCCCAGTTCCCGCACAGGTCTGGAATCAAGACTTCAATTGTGGTTTTTGGGGATACCTTTCGTATACCCTCGATGCAGCGTACAAACTGAGTCGCGCCCCCATCGGGTAGATCATCCCGGTTTACCGAGGTGATGACTACATGGTTCAGGTTCATCCGTCGTACGGCCTCGGCCAGGCGATCGGGCTCGGTTGGGTCAAGCGCTTTTGGCTTCTTCTCGAAATCAATATCGCAATAGGGACAGGCCCGAGTACAGGCTGGCCCCATAATTAGAAACGTGGCTGTCCCCGCGTTAAAGCACTCGCCAATGTTGGGGCAGGAGGCTTCCTCACAAACGGTATTCAGCTCCAAATCCCGCAGGATGTCCTTAACGTTTCCAACCCGTTCCCATTGGGGTGCTTTGACCCGCAACCAATCTGGCTTGACTGTCACGCTTGTTGTAAAAAAAACTTCAAAACTGATCTTAGCAGTCCAGCGGAATTGCATGGGTGTGTTGGGTGCGCATTGCTGCAGCAATTCTCAGTATGGAATTAGGCCTGAAAACCGCTTGCCGAAGGCAAGCGGTTTTCAGGCTTCAAAGCCAAGATTGCGCGCCCGTCGGGCGCGCAATCTTGGCTTTGAAGCTCATAATGAGAACTGCTGGCATTGCTGACTCAACACACCCACTTCTACCCAACTGTGATAACCTGGATCAGTGACTACGGGATGTAGCGCAGCTTGGTAGCGCACTTCGTTCGGGACGAAGGGGCCGCTGGTTCGAATCCAGTCATCCCGATTTTTCAGCTCCACTATGCGGATTGTTCAGCAGACTCCCACCTATTTAAAGCTGCAAGAGAACCGGTTGCTGACTCAGCTCTGGCGGGTGGCGATCGCCCTTCCCTTTGTCTTCTCAGGGCTGGCATCGATGGTCTTGTTGGGAGAGACGGCTGAGCTCATGTGCGATCGCACCACACCTACCGAGGTGAGCTGTCAGATTTCGAACCAAACTCTGCTGAGAAAGTCACAAACCCCCCTCCCTCCCTTAAAGGGAGCTGAAGTTGAAACGCGTAGCAACGCGCAGGGGCAAAATTACCGTATCTCCTTGCTGACCAGCGGCCAGCGTATCCCCCTAACCCAGGGATGGTCACCGTCTCAAGACGATAGGCAAATGGAAGTTGATGCCATCAATGTCTTCCTAGAGGATCCCTCCCAGCCGTCATTTAACCTGAAACAGGATGCTCGCTGGTTTGCCTATCCGCTAGGGCTTCTGTTCGTTGGCTTGGGGGGTGTTATTCTGGCAACGGGCTGGAACAAGGCCCACCCTGATCTTTGTACGTTTGATCGGCGCTCCAAACAGATTCAATGGCAGAGAACCATTGCGGGGTCAAGTGTAGATAGGCGAGAGCTGACATTTCAGGATGTGGAAGAGGTGCGTGTGTTTCGCTCAAAGGATGGGGAGAGCGATCGCCCTTACACAACCCGGCTCATTCTACAATCTGGCGAAATGCTGCCACTGATGTCAAGTGCTGATCAAAATCAACAATTAGAGCTGGCCAGTACGATCAACCGTTTCCTGGGTATTAATCCACGCCGTCCTCAAGCTTGAACAAACTTAAGATTTACGCGTTCTTGCTGTGTGTGGTGTGGAAAGCACATCATACACAGCAAGAACGCGTCAGCCCTGAAGTGGGTCAGTCCAGCATGTGGTGTGGCGCTCAGTGCAACACCACATGCTCGGCTATTACGAGGGATACCAGAGCTGTTCAATTTGCTGAGCGATCGCCTCTGCCTCCTGGCGTCCCTGGCCCTCTTGCAACACCACCGTGACGTGTCCTAGCTTTCGACCGCGCCGCGATTGGGTTTTGCCGTACCAATAGACATGGGCATGGGGAATTTCGGCTAGCTGAGCTCGTTGGGTGCTGTAGTCTGACTCGGAGCTTTCAAATCCCAGTAGATTGACCATGACTGCTCCAGCATTGTGGAGAGCGGGGCTGCCCAGGGCAAGGCCGCTCACGGCCCGCAATTGCTGTTCAAACTGCGAGGTTTCGCAGGCATCCAGGGTGTAATGGCCAGAGTTATGGGTGCGGGGAGCTAACTCATTCACTGAGAGTTGGCCGTTGGCTGGCAAAAAGAGCTCAATGCCCAGAACGCCGACATAGTTGAGTTGCTCAAGAATGGTTTGGGCGATCGCCCGTGCCTGGGTGTCTATGTCTCCACCCCATTCCTGGGTGACATAAACGCGACGACATACCTGATCGACCTGCTGCGTCTCCACGAGGGGATAAATGACGACGTCGCCAGTATGGGAACGTGCCGCCATGATTGCCAGTTCCTGCTCAAAGGGCACGAACTCTTCCAGTAGCCAGTGATCCGGTGCTGCGTCCTTCAATTTTTCCTGTAACGTGGCCAGATCTTTCAACACAAAGGTGCCCTGGCCGTCGTAGCCATGCCGTCGAGCCTTTAGCACAACCGGAAAACCAAATTGGCTTAAGGTTGCGTCATCGCTTTGCTCTGAAACTACTGCAAATTTGGGTGTCGGTACTCCCCAGGATTGCAAGGCCGATCGCTGGTCGTATTTATCCAGAATGGGTTGAATGGCGCTAAGGGGAGGATAAAATGTCACACCCTGGTCTGCCAGTTTTTGCAGCGCCGGTAGATCAACAAACTCATTCTCAAAGGTGATAACGTCGCACTGTTGTGCCAGGGTTGCCGTGGCACTAGCATCCGCGATCGCCCCCGTAACAACTCCTTGCGCGATCGCGACTGCCGGGTCTGCCTGACCTGGCGTTTGAATGACCAATTCTAGCCCGAGCTGGGCGGCCCCCGGAGCCATCATCCAGGCTAGTTGTCCGCCCCCAATTACCCCAATCCGTTTAGCCATGCTGCTTTAATCTCGACATCCAAGGGATTCCCGTGTAGGAATGCCCGTCTTGGAGTTTACCCCACTGGCGCTCTTGCAGAGGTCTTTGACCTGGGCACCATCTAACATGGCGTCGGTGAAGTCGGCCCCGGTGATGTTTACATTCTCAAAGGTGGAGCCCAGTAGGATGGCGTTATTCAGAACCGCATCACTCAGATCCGTATCCTTGAACTTGGTCTGATCCATCATGGCGTCGCTCAAAATTGCGCCGTGCATATTGGCTTGAGTGATCACCGATGCGCTGAATACTGCGCCCTCTGCATTGGCCTCTGAGAAGTTTGTTTCATCCAAATGGGCGTTAGAAAACTCTGCCTGACGCAGCCGTTGTCCTGAGAAATCCTGCCCATGCAATTCGGCGTTGCTATAGGAAAGAGGCGGGGCGGCGTAGGGGTTCGCCAGAGCTGGACTGACCCAACCCATCAGAATGATGAGTAGGAGGGAGAGGAGCGATCGCCAATTCAGCACAGGCAGGTTCAAGGACATAGAGGGCATTCCAAATATTGTTTGTGATCCTAAACGATCCATTCCGAAACGATTGGGCGAGGCCTTTCGGCTACAGCAGCTCTGGAGAAAAGAAAAAGGGCAGTGCTTCAGCAACTGGATCCGCGACCGTGTCCTGTCGCTTCATGGCCCAATATTGGCTCAGGAAATGGATTTGTCGCAGGCCCACCCAAAGGTTCAGTCCAGGAATAAACAGCCACCATACCGTCAACGGTTCTTTCATCCCAGCTTCTCGATATAGCTGGTTGACTGTGCGATACAGGCGAAATTGCACGACGTAGATCCACACGACACCCAGTAGCGACAGCCAACCGAACCATCCGGGCACATCAGGGTCCCAGGTGGCGAGGGCAGGGGGAATTGTGACACCCAACAGGAAGGGGAGGAGGGCGATCGCCCCCGAAAAATCCGAGCCTGTATAACGTTTCAGCTCATCCTGAATCACCCACTTGTAATAGCCGTAATAGATCAGGCCAGTAAGGGCCGAGAAGAGCATTACTTTCCACAACGGACGGGGTTGCCCCAACAGAGCAGCAGTCGAAGCCTCACGAACCTCAGCAACGGGGTTTGTCATGCGATACCATTCTGAGAAAACTATTTATAATTCTTAACAAAAATGGCTGTCTCGGCAAGGCAGATTTCTTTTTTGCATGTGTGTTGTGGGAGGTGTGTAAAGCACACCTCCCACAACACGTTTATTGCCAGAGCAATAGGATTTGCCATACGCCTCCTCACAAGTTCCTCACCTTTGATGACTAGTCTAAAAACAAGCATTGCTGAGGCGGAATATAGGTTGAGTCTAAAACTCTACGTCCCGCATTCAGAACCAGATTCTTGCCAGTAATGCTCAATGCGTTCCATTCTGAAGCGTCGGCTTTCCTAAGGAGGTTCGTATGCGTCGCCAAAATCCATCTATAACCCTGATGGAAATTCCGCCGGGTTACCTCAACATCATGGGCTATGTAGATGAGTCTGAGGTTAATGGGCCAGGATGCCGGGCTGTCATTTGGGTGCAGGGCTGCTTGCGGGAATGCCCTGGTTGCTTCAATACAGACTCTTGGTCATTTGAAGTGAATGAGTTAGTGTCGGTTGAATCCCTAGTGCATCGTATCTTCAGCAATCCCCGTAATGAAGGTGTGACGTTTTCTGGGGGAGAGCCTTTTTGGCAGGCTCCGGCTCTGGCTAGCCTGGCGCGACAGATCAAAGCGGCAGGGCTGAATGTCATGTCCTTCAGTGGCTTCCGTCTAGAGGAGTTGCAGTCAGAGTATGGCCCTGCTGGGGCCGCGGAGTTGCTAGAGCAACTGGATATTTTGATTGATGGTCCTTATGTGGAATCTCTGGCAATCAATCAGCCAGATTCGCCCGTTTCTTCAAGCAATGAGCGGGTGCATATTTTTAACCCGGAGCTTCGCGATCGCATCACCTGGGCCAGCGACCAGATCGAAGTCCACGTTTTCAAAGACGGCAGTCGCCTTGTCACAGGCTACCGAGGTAACCTACTGTTTGCCGAGCAATAGGCGATTTCAGTAATGAAATGACCTCTGTGATGTGGGTGGTTTGCCCACGAAGCAGGCAAATCACCCACATCACAGATAAAATCCTAGGCGGCTATTTCCTTAGCTGTGACAAAATTGAAGCTCCCCAAATTCTTCAAAAATCTGGGGAGCTGAGCGCTTAAGTCTGATTTCAGCACTCCTTAGTGAAGGAGCACGTTTCAACAACCCGGTTTAGTGGGTATGACTATGGCTATGCCCGTGTTCGTGGCTATGTCCATGGTCATGGCTATGACCATGACCGTTATCGTGGCTGTGGCCATTTCCGTGGTCATGGCTGTGCCCATGGTCGTGGGAATGGCTCTGGAAATGGCTGGCCTGTGCTGCTGCTAGCGATGGGTTCACGACCAGAGCATTGGCTGAGAGCAAATCGCCAATGTGGCGGTCGGCCCACCGCCCTGCCATCCGTAAGAATTCCGGTTGATCGTTAACACAGGGCATTTGGACAAAAGTGACATCTGGACGCTTGCGACGCAGACCATGAATGATGTGCTCTACATCCAGCAACGTCTCATGGTTCTCGGTAGCAAAGCCAATAGGCATAAAGACGATCGCCGTTGCACCCAATTCCATTAAGTTCTTGGCAGCCAGCTCAGCGTTGGGCTGCGTCCACTCAATCAGCGGAGTCTGGTGGTTCAGCCAACCTACCGAGATCAGCGGGTAGCGGTGAATGAGTTGCTCCCGCACCCGCTCATAGAGTGCTTGACTTTCATCAATCCCAGAGGTGAAGCCTTTGGCCTTATGGGGGCAGCCATGATTCATCAGCACAATCCCGATTTGCGAAGGCAGGTGGGCGACAGCCAGATCATGGGTGATCTTGTCTTCCACCATGCGCCCTAGAAGGGTAATGTACTCGGGTTCGTTATAGAAGGAGGGAATGTAGCGAATGCCTTTTACCCAGTGCTCAGTGCCCTGGTAAGTGCTAGCCAACGCGTTATTAACCTGTTCTACCGCAATACCGCTGGTAAAAATGGAATCCACTACCAGCAGAGGGTAGATCAGAATTTTGTCGAAGCCTTCGTTGCGGATTTGCTCAATCACCTGGTTGGGTAAAAAAGGCGCACAGAAGTTGAAAGCTTTGAAAACTTTGATGCGATCGCCCCATCGCTCCTTCAGTTCCTTCTCAATGCCTGCTCGCTGTTGCTCAAAAATGGCGTTGTGAGGAGAGATGAAGTGATCGTGCTGATGCTGCCACTCATGCAGATCAAACACCGCTAGGAGTTTGGCAAGAGGCGGATATAGCCAGGTAGGTACAGGAGCAAACTTGGCCGTCAGGAGATTCAACGCCTGCTCGTTGTAGTTGGCAAAATCGTCATAGCTTTCCACTTCACCGTAACCCATCAACAAAACAGCGACGCGATCGCTGCCAGAGGAAACGTTAGGGGACTGGTGTACTTGCTCAGGGGTCGCGACCACGGGGAACCCTCCAAATCGGTTTTTTTCGAAAATGTGCAGAAGCTTTGGAAAAAGAAGTGGAGCATCCATCGAAAGGTAGGCGCCCACAAGGATTACCCTACCACCCCCCCGCAGGGCATCTATGCCTTTCCTCGGATAGAGATTTCTCCAAAAACTCACGCTTTTCAAGGGTTTGGCAAGATGTCGGGATGTTATCTAAGGGGAAGGCAAAACTCATGTTTTCTTAGTATTTGCAATATTTTTTAGCCTTTGCCTTTCCTCTAATACCCATTCAATACAGCGCTTTGCGCTTGAATAAAATGCAGTTATTTTTGTGAGAGCCTCGCGCCGCGAGGCTCTCACAAAAATAACTTGTACCTCATAGGCTTGAAAAGTGCTGTATGCATCTGCAGATTAGGAAATATGAGCTTTCCAAAAAGAAGACGCCGCGCATTACGCGGCGTCTTCTTTTTGGAAAGCTCAATTGCTACTTCGTGTTGGCGTAACTGGCAAAGTCTACAGGCGCCAACGATCGCTGTTTCAGCCGAGCATTAATTGCCCAGGCTGCTGCTTCTCCAGTCTCCAGGGCCGCTTCCAGGTTGTCACCGCCGCACCAGTCTCCAGCGCAGACGATAGGCAGTGGAACCGCTGCACTGGGGCAGTTTTCCAACCCCTGGCGTACCCGCGCGTAGCGCCAGCGGTGAACTTGTAGTGCTTCAGGTTTCTCCAACCCGGGCAAAAAGGCTGAAGCTTCTTGCAACAGTGCCCGCCCAATGGGCTCCAGGGATGTTGCTTCCAGGTACTTTTGAGCAAAGCTGCCATTGCTTTGCAGCAGCACAACCCGACGGCCATCCGTATTCCGCTTTCGGCTCTCAAGGCTGAGCCAGCCTAGAGAAGGATGATCATCAAAATGCAGGGCATTCCAGGCAGGGTCATCGGGTGTTTCAGTCCCGCTGGGGTAGACTGCGATCGCCGTAATACAGGGATCAAACTGTACCGATTGCACCGACTCCAGCATTTCCGTTGGCAGTCCGTCTGCCAGGAGGGGTTCTAACAGACTAGCGGCTTGAGGGGCCGGCACGGCCAGCACCACTCCCCGCACTCGCAAGGGCAAAATCGCATGGCCGGGCATCGGCTCCAGTGTCAATGTCCAGCGGGTATTGGAATGGGTTGGGGTGAGCGCAGTAACCCGCTGTCCCCGCCACACGGTCAAACCTTCCGCTAGAAACTTGGCTACGGAGTTCATGCCATCCGGAGCTACATAATAGGGTTCGCTTCCTGGAGGTTTAATCTCGCCTGTAGCGCTAACATGGCGCACAGCTTCCGTCCAGGATTTCACAAGGTCACGATCGCGCAAAATCGGAATCAACTCTTCGGTGTAGGGACCCTGCGCTTCCAGATAGCGGGTACCGTGGTCGGCACTCACACCAGACAGGCGGCGGGTTGCCAACCGGCCCCCTACGCCACGGGATTTTTCCACGACCACGACGGAGTAGCCCGCCCGCTGGAGTTGTTGGGCACACACAATACCCGACAACCCGGCTCCAACTACCGCGATATCACAGGGCTTCGACGACACCATAGGGCAACGTTACGCAAAGAAAAATATCACCTTAACCGTTCAACTCTACACCGAACCCATGACCAAACAAAGGGCTGGGAAGATGAGATATTCCAGGAAAAACAGCTTCCAGATGAATTGATAAAACCGAGCGATCGCCCCTTTGTCTTTCAAATCCACCCGTTCACTGTGCCACCACAGCACCCCCAATAAAATCCCGTGAGTTATCATCAACCCCAGACCATTGACTCCCGATAATAGGGGAGCTACCACAATCATCCCGCCGTAACAGGCAGTCAGCACCCAACGCGACAGATTAAATACCGTTCGCTGGCCCAAACGAATGGTGAACGTGCTGATGTGGTATTGCCGATCGCCTTCCAGGTCAGGAATATCCTTAAAAATGGCGATGGCAAAGGTAAATACCAGAATGAACAGGGTTAATGCCCAGATAGGGGCAGGGAGGAATAGGCGATCGCCGATCCCCTGATTCCATTGGTGCTGAAAATGCAGGAACAATCCCAGGTTAACAATTAAACCGCGCACTGACAGGATGCAAAAGGATGCTAATGCCGGGAAACGCTTGAGCCGTATGGGCGGCAGAGAATATGCCGTTCCAATTAACAAGCTCAGCCAAACGGTACCCATCAGCCACATTCCCTGGGATGCAGATAGTGCCAATCCCAGCAGCCCCATCACTCCGATAATGCGACGAGCTTGGGTACGGGTAAACTCTCCAGCGGCCAGTGGGAGGTGTGGTTTATTGATGCGATCGATGGCAACATCTTCAAGCTGATTGAGGCCGACGATGTAGACATTGCCAGCAAGACAGGCCAGGAGTGTAAAAAGGATGGGAAAGGGAGCGGGATAGGAGTGGCGATCGCTCTCCAAAGCCCAGGCGATCGTCGCTAAACTCAGCACGCTGAGGGTTGTTCCGATGATGGTATGAGGTCGCGAAAACTTCCAGAAGGCGTAGAGCCAGCCGCGCAGTTCCGAGGGAGCAGAGGAGGAAAAGAATTTTTGGGGGGAGGTTTGAGGTTCAGGGGAAGCAGGCCGACGCATGGAACCCTTGGGTTACGACGCGATGATTTTACTCTGGAATCCCAGATCAGGAATCTGAGCAAAGATAGGGAAAATCTGTAATTTTCGGGATTTATGGGCACCTTAGATGCCGATAGCTCCTTGAGAACTCAAGAGAATAGTGGCTTTACATCCATCCTCTTGGGAAACATTTGGCGATCGCGACAAAATTTGTAGGGAAGACTCGTACGGGCAAGTTTTGCCCTTATCTCAACTGCACAACAGAGGGTTATCATTCAAAACCGCCCTCGCATGGATGTGCATCCAGAATGAGGGCGGATCTGGTCAGAAGGTCAACGACATGGGTAAGGATGGCCGACCAAACCCGCCCTCACAAACCATTACGGCCTGGAATGTGAGGAAATCTTGAAAAATAGAGGCATTAGCGAGTTCCTGTTAGCAGCCCAAAGCGTACTAAGCCAGTTTGATATCCCCGCTGCATCAATCCCAGAGATAATGCTGCCCGCACGGTCGTCCATCCGGCCTGTACCAACCCCACGAGAGCCGCAGGCGTAAAGGCCGAGTCAATCACTACATCCCAGAAGGGGGCAACAGCGGTTGACCAATCTTCCGTCCGAAGGTTCTGGAAGCCAGTAGATTGGGCAATCTCAGCATATTCTGGCAACGAGATCACATGGGGCAGACAGTACACTTCGTAAATCTTCGCTAGATGTTGTTCTTCCTCAACGGTGAGTGGCGCTTCGGGTGGAGCTATAGGTCGATGGCACCAGGTCGCCATTATAAAGCGTCCCCCCGGTTTCAATACCCGAAAGCATTCCTGCACAAACTTCACTTTGTCAGGCATGTGCTCGCCGCTCTCCAGTGACCAGACAAAATCAAAGGAGGCATCCTCAAAGGGCATGTGCAGGGCATCGGCGACTTCAAACTGAGCTGGAAGCCCGGCTGCTTTCGCCCGCTCTCTGGCCCGCTGAGCTTGCACTGGGCTGAGGGTAATCCCAGTTGCTTCTGCTCCAAACTTTTCGGCCAGGTAGAGTGAACTTCCACCAATGCCACAACCCACATCCAGAATCTTCTGGGCCTGAGTCACCTCGCCCCAACGCAACAGCTCATCAATCAAATCAATCTGGGCCTGGCGACGCTCCTTCTTCTGGCGACCATCGGCTCCGTAGTAGCCGTGGTGCATGTGCTCTCCCCAAATTCGCTCCCAAAGGCCGGAGGATTGGTCGTAAAAGTGTTGAATTCTTTGTTGCAGCGAGAGGGTCATAGATTACGGTTTAATTGTTCAGATAGGGCTAAGGATAAGGGTATTGGGTAAAATTCGCTGTTGCGAGAGTACCCTATGGGCGATCGCTTCCCCATCTTCCCAAAGGCTCAGCCCGATCCTCCTATGAGTATTTGCCCGTGAGTTTAATGTTCTCTGGCCCCGCCATGACCATCCCCCGGACAATTTGTCTGGGTTTTGCAGCCTTCATTGCTGTAGGGACGCTGCTTCTAATGCTGCCCATCTCTATCACTAGTGGGCAGTGGGGAGATTTCATTGTTTCCCTGTTTATGTCTACCTCGGCAGTCTGTGTAACAGGTCTGGCAGTGGTCGATCCAGGAACTTACTTTACGCCCTTTGGCCAGGCCATGCTGCTGCTTCTCGTCCAGATGGGTGGGTTAGGCTATATGACTGCTAACACGTTACTACTGTTAGTATTGCGGCGGCGTTTACGGCTGCGAGACAAGCTAGCTATTCAACAAGCTCTGGATAAGGAGGGATTGTCGGGAGCGAGGAATCTGGTGAAATCCATCATTGGGTTAACGTTGCTATTCGAATTGACCGGCACGTTCCTGATGATCCCTACCTTTGTTCATGACCATGGTTGGTCTAGTGGGCTCTGGTATGCCCTCTTCCACAGTGTTAGCGCATTTAATAATGCCGGGTTTGCTCTGTTTTCCGACAACCTGATCGGTTATGCAACATCTATCCCTATTAATCTGGTCATTACCTTTCTGATTATTTTTGGCGGGATCGGATACCAGGTCATTATGGAGATGTTTATCTGGATACGTGACCGTATTCAGGGACGGCCAGAACGGGTTGTATTGCCGCTTAATTTCAAGGTCGTCATCAGCACGACCCTGGCGCTTCTAATTGTTGGTACCCTGGCCTTTTTCATTGTGGAGTATCGCAATCCGGAGGTCGTAGAAGGATACAACACGGGTGAGCGTCTCCTCCTGGCCTGGTTTCAGTCAGTCGTACCGCGTACGGCTGGATTTAATACGATTAACTACGGCGATATGACTCAGTCGGGGCTATTCATTACAATCGCCCTGATGTTTATTGGCGCTAGTCCCGGTGGTACGGGGGGAGGTATCAAAACTACGACAGTGCGAGTGTTGTATTCCTGTACCAAATCGGTTTTACAAGGGAAGCAAGAAGTCTTGTGTTACCGCCGTCAAATTCCTATGAGCTTGATTTTGAAAGCGGTTGCAGTGTTATTTGGTTCGGCCACAACAGTCGTGCTGTCTAGTATTTTGATCTCTATTACGGATCCCGAACTTGAGTTCATCAAAGTTCTCTTCGAATCAGTTTCGGCCTTTGCGACGGTTGGCCTATCTACAGGAATTACCGCCACCGTCACTGTTTGGTCAAAGCTTGTCTTGATTGGCACGATGTACGTGGGACGGGTGGGGATTTTGCTCCTCATGTCGGCTGTTCTCGGAGATCCAAGCCCCAGTGCAATCCGCTATCCCGAAGAGAACCTATTAGTTGGATAAGTTTGGGATTAGCTTTGAGCGCGGATATGACGCTGCCTTTAAACGCTGAGCTCTAAAAATTGTGTCAGGATTTACGCACTTGTGTTGTGGGTGAGGTGCTTTGCACCTCACCCACAACACAAGTGCGTAAATCCTGTTTGTCTTGAATTGGGTTGAGCCCTTATCAGCTCTATATTTCGTACACGCCTCAAATTTGAATCTCTGAGGGTCTGATAGGCTGGAAAGGTCAACCTCTACATTATTCCCGGATTCAACTGTGAATCTGAACTCTTTGAACTTCTTCAAAAGCCTTCGAACTAGCAACCGCCAGTATGCTGTCATTGGGCTGGGGCGCTTTGGTCGAGCCGTATGTATGACCCTCCATAACCTGGGCTATGAAGTGCTGGGCATGGATACTGATGAGCGTCGGGTAGATCAGGCGATCGCCGATGAAATTGCTGCCCATGCCCTGCAACTGGACTCAACCCAGCCTGCTGCCTTACAAGAAGCAGGCGTGTTCGAGTTTGATACAGTCATCGTAGCCATCGGGAACTACGTCCAGGAAAGCATTATCACGACTCTGAATCTCAAGGAAGGGGGCGTGCCCCATGTGGTAGCGAAGGCGTCTTCCGAAGTCCACGGCAAGCTGCTGCATCGGGTTGGAGCCGACCATGTGGTATTTCCTGAGCACGAGATGGGGTGTGAGTTAGCGCGATCGCTCACCCGCCCTGGTATCCTCGATCGCTTTGAACTCGACCCCGACCACAGCATTGTGGAAGTGGTCGTGCCAAAGGAATTTGACGGTAAATCAATTCTGGATCTGGATTTGCGTTCGCGCTACGGCGTCAATGTTCTGGCGGTGTGCCACAATGACCGTTTTGAAATTAACCCCAATCCCAACGTGCGCCTTACCAAGGACTCCATTTTGGTAGTGGTAGGCTCCAATAAAGGCATCAACCAGCTTCCTGTTTAAGTCATTTCGTGCCCATGGGTACGAAAATAATTTTTTCTACACCTTCTCCAAGATCTTTTCAGAGGTTTGCTATGCGGGTAATTGGGCTGATCAGTGGAACATCCGTGGATGGGATTGATGCAGCCATGGTGAGTCTCGACGGCCCTCCCGATGCTCTGCAAGTTAGCTTTGTCGGGGGCGAAACGTTTCCTTACCCAGCGGCTGTGCGATCGCGCATTCTTGAGCTTTGTGGTGGTGCTGTCATCTCCATGGCCGAGTTCGCAGAATTGGATGAGGCGATCGCCCAGGCCTTTGCCGACGCTGCCCTGCAACTTCAAACCCGCTACGGCCCCGCCGACCTCATCGGTTCTCACGGTCAAACCGTCTTCCATCGTCCCCGTCCCCTCACCCTTGCCGATACCCCCTCGCTGGCCTACACCCTCCAACTGGGGCGAGGAGATTGGATTGCCTACCGTACAGGGCTGCTGACCGTTAACAACTTCCGTCAAGCGGATGTTGAGGCGGGTGGGGAAGGTGCCCCCCTGGTGCCTCCAGTGGACGTGGCTCTGTTGCGCGATGAAACGTGCGATCGCTGCATCCAAAACATTGGCGGCATCGGCAATGTAGCTTACCTGCCCTCTCGGCAATCGGGCAATGATACCTTCCTGGGATGGGATACCGGGCCGGGAAACAGCCTGCTGGATCTGGCGGTGCAGCAACTTTCCGGTGGGCAACAACGCTTCGATCAAAACGGAGCCTGGGCCGCTCAGGGAACTCCCTGTCAGCCCCTCGTCCAGCACTGGCTGGCCCATTCCTATTTCCAGCAGGTGCCGCCTAAATCTACTGGGCGTGAGCTTTTTGGCCCCGATTTTCTGGCTCGCTGCTGGCAAGAAGCTCAACCCTACAACCTGACAGAGGCCGATTTTCTGGCTACTCTGACGGAATTAACCGCAGCTTCCATTGCTGACAGCTACCGTCGCTTCCTCCCCCAACTGCCCGACGAAGTGCTGGTATGTGGCGGGGGAAGCCGCAACCCTTATTTGCTGAGCCGTCTGCAGAACCTTTTGCCGTCTGCCCTCGTCAAAACTACGGATGACGCTGGAATCGATGCGGATTTTAAGGAGGCGATCGCTTTCGCCGTCCTGGCATACTGGCGAATATCCCACTACCCCGGTAATTTACCCGCTGCCACCGGTGCCCGCCAGGCCGTTGTCTTAGGGGAAATTCATCTACCTCCTGGAGGCACCCATGTTAGGATGAGGAGCGTTCCGGAGCCATTTGGGGATCTCATCGGAACACCTTAGGACTTGTTGCCGTGTCTCACACGTTTTTGATCGAAGCGGGCCGCTGGACACTTGAAGGAAGTTGGCTAGAGCGGGACGGAATGCCCATCCCAGTAAAGGGCAGAATCCTGATTGCTTGGAGCCGAGATAACTGGTTCACGATGGTCACGAAGCTGGCTTTTCCGAATGCAGAGCGAGAGGAGATTGCTCTGCAATATCGGGGGCGGCTCAATGCGGGAGAGCGTCAATATACCTTTGTGTTACAACACAGCGTTCTAGGTCGCGTCGAAGGGGAAGGATGGATTGCACCGGAATCCATTGTGCAGCGATATTGGGTGTTAGGCGATCGCCAACGTCGCACCGGTTTTGAAACCCTCCACAAACTTACAGAAAATCGCTACTGCATTTCCAGCAGCATCATGGCAGGTCACTACCTCAACAGCACTATGGAAGGGCATGTTGAGCGTCAACCCGGCTAGTAGGCTGCGGCCTAAGTTTGCAACCTATGTTTTTGTGTAGGGTGCGAAGCACCCTACACAAAACAAAACTGGAAGGGGTGACCCGTTGCTGCTCGTCTCCTTTAGGGATGAGCAGCAACCTTGTCGAAGGATTTTAGCGACTGTAAAGCTCCAATTGAGGTAGCCAGGGCAAATCGGTTGCCCCAGGGTCGCGACCCATCTGATGTAACAGGGTCGTTAGTTGTCCACGATGGTGAGTTTGGTGGTTAAACAGGTGGGTGACCAGAAGCCAGGTGGGTAAAACCCGTGTTTTTTGATCTATCTGGCTGGTGTACTCCAAGGGCTGAGCCAGCCATTCATCTGAAATCAAGCCTGACCACTTCACTAAAAACTCGTCGGTGAGCTTACGCTCTTGCCAGAGGTCTTCGAAGTTGCTATACAACTCCTCTCCTAACGTCACCGGGTAGAGCGTCTCACCTAAGAAGCGGTTAAGCCAGACGCGATCGCCATACAACAAATGGTTCAATGTCCCATGGATGGATTGGAAAAACGCTCCCACATCCCGCTTTCGTTCTTCATCCGACAAAGTGGCACAAAGGCTATAGAGCTTCTGATTCATCCATTGGTTATAGGACGCCATAGTCTGGCAGTAGGTGTGGTCAATCATGGGGGAGAGATCCTTAAAACGGGATGGAAACTCTAGTGGCGACCTCTATAATTTGCATTCGAGACATGACAACGAAGATAGAGGCGAAGTTGTTCTAATAGGCTCAGGCTCTGGCATCAGGACGGGGACGCTTAATATCCCATGTCACTGTTTTTGGACGTTGTGCGATCGCCTATCACTATCAAAATTGGCTGTTACCTTGGCTTGTAAATTTAGATAGGGTTTAAGGCGTGGGCGCTTAGCGCCCACGCCTTAAACCCTATCTAAATTTATGATCAGTTGAACTAGATTGACGCAAGTCCATCATGTTTGAAAGCATAAAATTGTGTATTGTGTCTGAAGCTCAGGCCACACACCATAAACATGCCACCTATGGCAACCTTGGATTGGCATGACTATTTCTTAAACTTCTGATAACCACCCATCTTGATACTTTAATTTCTTATAAGGTCAATAATGCTTTGGATTGGTATTTAAGACGCTTCCCTTAAGTCTTTAGTCATACTTATAACCCATGCTAATCATCACTCAACTCCTCGAATGTAGGGTGGCATTATCACTCGACTTCTAGAAGAATTGACATGCATTGTGTTCCGGATCAGAAAGATCTGGATTCAAAACTCGATTGACTCAAAGGGGACACAAAGCTGATAGATTAAGCGGAGTATTCAATAAAGTGGCTGAAGCAGATGAGAGTCCTAGTAATTGGTGGTGACGGCTATTGCGGGTGGGCGACCGCTCTTTATCTGGCAAATCGTGGGCACGAAGTCGGCATTTTAGACAGCCTGGTCAGACGGCACTGGGATAATGAACTATGCATCCAGACCCTGACTCCTATCACCCCGATTCAGCAGCGTCTTCAGCGCTGGAAAGACCTAACCGGCAAGAGCATTGACCTGTTTGTGGGTGATCTGTGCAACCACGCCTTCCTGGAGAAGGCCATGCTTCAGTTCCAGCCCGACTCTGTCGTGCACTTTGGGGAACAGCGATCGGCCCCATTCTCGATGATTGACCGTGAGCACGCCGTTCTCACCCAAGTTAACAACGTGGTGGGTACCCTGAACTTGCTCTATGTGATGCACGAGCACTTCCCCGACTGTCACCTGGTAAAACTAGGGACCATGGGTGAATACGGTACGCCCAACATTGATATTGAAGAGGGCTACATCACCATTGAGCACAACGGTCGCAAAGATACCCTTCCTTATCCCAAGCAGCCTGGCTCTTTCTACCACCTGAGCAAGGTGCATGACTCTCACAACATTCATTTTGCTTGCCGCGTTTGGGGCCTGCGTGCCACCGACCTGAACCAGGGTGTGGTGTACGGTGTTCTTACCGAAGAAACAGGTATGGATGAGCTGTTAATTAACCGTCTGGACTATGACGGTGTATTTGGTACAGCTTTGAACCGCTTCTGTATTCAGGCCGCAATCGGTCACCCTCTGACTGTTTATGGCAAAGGTGGCCAGACCCGCGGCTTCCTGGATATTCGTGACACTGTGCGTTGTATTGAAATTGCAGTGAACAACCCAGCATCTCCTGGTGAGTTCCGCGTCTTCAACCAGTTCACCGAGCTGTTCAGTATTGGTGACCTGGCTAATATGGTGCAGAAAGCAGGTGCTGCAATAGGCCTCCAGGTGGAAGTGAACCACCTCGAAAATCCGCGTGTGGAGCTGGAAGAGCACTACTTCAATGCTAAAAACACTCGCCTGATCGACCTGGGTCTAGAACCCCACTTCCTGTCAGATTCGCTGTTGGATTCACTGCTCAACTTCGCTGTTAAATACAAAGATCGCGTGGACGAGAAAGAAATTCTTCCTCGCGTTAAGTGGAAAGGTTAAGTCCGTTTATTCAGATCCCCGGTTTCGTTAGAAACCGGGGATCTGTCGCGTTACCCGTCAGTTAGCTGTTCTGCATTCCCCGTTGTTGTCCCCTATGCGTATCGCCCTCTTTACGGAAACCTTTTTGCCCAAAGTTGATGGGATTGTGACACGGCTCAGCCATACCGTTGACCACCTGCAACGGATGGGCGATGAGGTACTGGTGTTCTCTCCAGATGGAGGGCTGACGGAATATAAAGGGGCCAGAATTAATGGTGTGCCAGGCTTTCCTTTACCGCTTTACCCCGAATTAAAGCTGGCGTTACCACGTCCATCGATTCGGCAAGCCCTGGAAGATTTTCGCCCAGATTTGATTCATCTGGTGAACCCGGCAGTATTGGGTCTGGGTGGTTTGTACTATGCCAAATCCCTGGAGGTTCCCCTTGTTGCGTCCTACCACACCCATTTACCGAAATACCTGGAGCACTATGGCTTAGGGATGCTCGAAGGATTGTTATGGGAGCTGCTGAAGCTGGCCCATAATCAAGCCATGATTAACCTGGTGACGTCCACCGCAATGCAGGATGCTCTGGAAACCCATGGAATCGAGCGAGTTGCTGTGTGGCAAAAAGGGGTGGATACTGAGCTTTTCGTGCCCGATTTAGCCAATTCTGAGATGCGATCGCACCTCACCCAGGGGCATCCCGAATCCCCTCTCCTCCTCTATGTAGGTCGCCTCTCTGCCGAAAAAGAAATCGATCGCATCAAACCAGTACTAGAGGCCATTCCAGGTGCTCGCCTCGCCCTCGTCGGTGACGGCCCTTTCCGGGCAGACCTGGAGAAGATTTTTGCTGATACCCCTACCTTCTTTGCCGGGTACATGACAGGTCAAACCCTGGGCTCAGCTTTTGCCTCTGCCGATGCTTTCGTCTTTCCTTCCCGTACAGAAACCCTGGGTTTGGTTTTGCTAGAAGCAATGGCGGCTGGTTGCCCGGTAATTGCCGCTAATGCTGGAGGGATTCCCGACATTGTGACAGATGGGGTAAACGGATACCTGTTTGATCCAGAAGATGAGGAGGGGGCGATCGTCGCTACCCGACGCCTTCTGTCCAATCCCGAAGAAAGGGAAACTCTCCGCCGCAACGCCCGCCAGGAAGCTGAGCGTTGGGGTTGGGCTGCGGCAACCCAACAACTGCGTGGGTTCTATCAGGAAATTTTGATGCAAGCGATGCCTACAGCTGCTTAGATGGCGTAAGGCTATAAAAAAGGAATGTTCACGGTGAAAGGTTCCGTGAACATTCCTTTTTTTGCTCTTGCAGTTATTAGCAGTAGGGAGTGATATCTTCTCCGCACTCATCGGCCAGATAACACAAAGCTCGGAAGCGCAAGGCAATCAACTCTTCATACAACGGGTTGAGCTTGCACAGGGGAGGAATATGAAACAAAGTCCGACCAAATAGCCGAATGGTTCGTTCAAATGGGCATTGAGAAGGAATCAGTTGGCAAATCTTGTGGGCACGCTGCTCTTGGCGTACATCCAGGTCACCCAACAGTTGACGCAGGGGTTGTAGTACATCCACACGAGGCATGGATGGGAGCACTTGAGTTGACTTGGTCTCCTTTGCGGGCAATGCACTGGAGGCAGGTAACCAGACCCAACTCACAAAGTTTGAATCAGAGGCAAGCAGTTCTGCGGGCTTTTCAGAAGCATTCATGGCCTTTTCCTTTTGAACCATTCTGAGCGGTATCTCTGGCTGATATCAGGATCCACATCATGCCGATGGGGCTTTCCGGAAGCTTTATGGGGATCACATGGTTTAATCCCCTGATGGCACCAGTTAGGTCTGGGACGCTTGTAAGATGGGGCATTCAAGTGATGAAACCTTGCCATGCAGGTGAGCGATACATCACTGCCTGCATGACACTCTGATCCTGCCTGATCGCCGCTTTTAACCTGTGGGTAGAACCACCCAACTTTCAAGCGGTTTCCCCAACCCTTCCGGGTGTTCACGCATGTCCAGGCTCATCTGCATCCATGGTTACTAATTGGAAAGGATTTACGCATTTTGTTGTGTGCCGTAAGTTACACATACAAGATTGAATAAAAGGCGTACATCTTCATCTAATTTTGTTGCCCCTACAAAAACTTGATTGCTCATAGAAAGATAAACTGGAACGCCAATCTATAGGTTGGTATTCCAGTTCATCTTCCTATAAGCAATACCAAAAAACTAAATTTGAACATAAAAGTGAGAGCGCTACGCAATGCGTAGTGCTCTCTTTATAAGATGCAGAATTTGGAGAAACGATATTAAAAAGCTGCTGGGGTAGATGCGCAGTAATCTAACTGCTGAATCAGACTCTGAACGGTATAAATCCCAAATTGTTCACCCATGTGGGGAAGATGACCAACAGGAGCTTCTGACTTGAATGTAAGTTCCTTATGTGGCTTCCAGTAATTCTGTTTGAGGAGGTGGTTAACACGCCAGCCTACCTTGCTGCCAAACTGATTCCAAGCTTCAGTTTTGTCGTAATACTTTTCCTGGCAAGCATTCCAAATCTGCCGCTGCACCGAAAAACCAAACCGCTTGCGGCTATAGCGTAGCCAGAGCTGATCAGTATTTTGCAACACGTCACATGGTAACTGATTTACCGCAAGACGTTGCTGATCATTGGGATTTAATCCACAGGAAGTATAAAACAGTTTACGGGTCTCAAGGTCGGCCAATCGCCAAAGCCCTGATTTCAGATACTTCTCAAGCTGTGCGTAATCTTCATCCATGGCTTACCTCCAAGAAACTCCGTGATGAGACCGATGCAATTCTGCGTGAAGTTTGCCCAAAAATACTGAAAACTTAATCTTCCGTGATTGTCTCCTTGCACCATACAATACCAGCCTGGATTGGTCATCCTGTTGTGCCCGCTTTTAGAGATTAATATTTCATCCTTCTCAAGCCTGAAACTCCAGCTCTGAAAGGCGTTGGCCACAACCTAACCTGAAACTTTCAAAAATTTGATTATTTCGCTGCAGTTTCCAAAAACCCTATGTTATATTCCATTTAAGCCTCTGGTACGCCAGAGAGCGGTTCTCAATAACGATGTCCTTTAGTAAACCAGGAGGTGGTGCCCATGCAAGATAGTAGTAAACGGATGGGTGATCAGGTTGTAGTACATCGGCTGTGCGCCGAGGCCGTTCTCTAAGGATTGGCTTTAGCAATCAATAGACCTATCTAGAGCTTGCTGAGTCGGACTTTGAGATCCTCTCGGCAGTCAGATTCAACTTGAAAGCCCGCTACACCGCCCTCCTGCTTGTGCCTTTCCTCGGAAATGGTATCTTGCGGGAGGGCGGATAGTTTTTAAAGGGAATTGGTTTTGAGGATACGTGATATCTGCAGAATCATCCCTTTTAATGAGGAATGAACAAGTATGGCTGATAGCAGGGTATGTCCATGGCACAACTACTCACTGATACTGAGATTCAGGCCCATCTAGAGCAACTGCCGGGTTGGGAGCTAGAGGGGAAAGCCATCCGTAGTGTGCGTACCTTTAAGGGATTTGTTGAGGCGATCGCTTTCGTCAATCAACTTGTAGAACCTGCTGAAACTGCCGGCCATCATCCTGACCTCTCCATTTCCTACAACAAAGTCATCATTCGCCTCACCACCCATGATGCCGGAGGACTGACAAAGCAGGACTTTGACATGGCTACCGTTATTTCGAGCATTGCTTGATATGCGTCTGTTCAGGAATCAGCTATTAGTTAAGACCTCGTAGTAGGATAAAATCTGAATTTTTTTATGGAAGGTGTGTCAGAGCCCGCCTTCCATAAAAAAATCAGGTTTTATCTAGTAGGCTACGGCCTAAGTCCGTAACCTATTTTTCTGTGGGGGTTGCTTCGCACCCCCACAGAAAAATAGGTTATATATTTACGCCTCAGCGTACTAGTTTGTAGTTTTTAGCCGTATAAGGCATGAGCTAGATTCGTCACAGATTTTATCCTATCTCTCTGGATGAACGAAGTTGAATATTGGGTGTAACTTCCACAATATTGCTTAGTAGTTGGGTACTTTTTGTGCTAAGTACCTCGAAGATTTTTTAGCATTTTCAATATCTTGTACCTAGTCTGAAATAAGCTACATTGCTTCTTTTGTCTTCCTTATAACGAGAATCCAAAATTCTGAATCAGAATTAGAAGCTATGTTTCCGGGGACACATACTTATTCGATGCACAAATAGTAAATTTACCTAGGCTACAGGTTTGCATAGTTCTGCAAGGCTTTGCTATGGACTCCTTTAGCCTCGTATTACAAAGGTGTGAGGACAATTTAATGGCTAAGTTACTGTGGAAGTCCCTGCTGGTTGCACCAGCGGTATTAGGGGCTGCTCTGGTTTCCTCTGTGGCATTCGCCCAAACTGCTCCTGAAGCGAACAGCTCCACAGAGCTGGCAACACTCGATCGGGTGATGCAGTATAGCAATGAAGGTCGTGGAGCGGGTGAACTGGCTCAGGTGACCTCTGTTACGCAATTTTCTGACGTCAGCCCCAGCGACTGGGCCTATGAAGCACTGTCTTTCCTGGCCAACTCCGAAGACCAGGGTGGACTGGACTGTTTGGAAGGTTATCCTGACGGTACCTACCGTGGTAACCGAGCTCTGACCCGTTACGAATTCGCAGCTGGTTTGGCTGCTTGCTTGGATGCGATCGCAGGGGCTCAGCTGGATGCAGAGCAACTGGCTCGGATTGAAGCACTGCAGCGCGAATTTGCGGCAGAGCTGGCTGCACTTCGGGGTCGTGTAGACGCTTTGGAAGCAGCAGTTGATGAGTTGGAAGCGAACCAGTTCTCTACCACGACTCGTTTGCGTGGTGAAGCTATCTTCGCTGTTACTGACATTTTCGGCGGTGATAACCTCAATATCGATGATTCAAACAACCTTGTTTTAGGCGATCGCGTTCGTTTGAACTTTGATACCAGCTTCACGGGCGACGACCTGTTGCGTACTCGTCTTCAGTCTGGTGACTGGTTTACAGGTTCCAATGGTCGATTTGTTGGCGTTCCTACTCCTGCAGTTCCTGAGGGGATTCAAAGAGAGCAGACGGACCTGAGCTTTGATTCCAATACCGATAACGATATCGTCCTCAACGATTTTTACTACCAGTTCCCTCTCGGTGGTGCAACCTTCACTATCGGTCTGAACACGACCACAATTTCGGATATTGTCACCACCGTGAGCCCATTTGATAGTGGCAGTCAGGGCTCTGTGCTGAACTTCGGCTATAACCCTATCTATGACCTGGGTCGTCAGGATGAAGCTCTGGGCGTGACTTATGACTTTGGTGACAGCTTCCAGATTGGTGCAGGTTACCTGACTGACCAAGCGTCTGATCCTCGCCAAGACCAGGGCTTGTTCAATGGCGACAGCACCTTCTTTGGGCAATTGACCTTCGATAATGGAGATTTGACCGTTGCTGCTACCTATGTCAATGCCTATGTCGGTAACAGCGATATCAGTGGAGCCGCTGGGGATGCCATCTTCAATGGCTATGGTTTGAGCGCTAACTTTGTCCTGGGTGACGTATTCAACATCGGTGGCTGGATCTCCTACATCGATGGCGACACCTTCAACAACGGCAACGTTGGTCAAGGTGAGTACTGGACCTATGCAGCTACCCTGGGTATTGAAGACCTGGGCATCGATGGTAGCTTGCTGGGTCTGATTGTTGGCGTTCCCACTTACGGTAGCTATGATTTTGCTGCCGGTGGCAACATCCGTCAGGACAACGCCGTCAGCATTGAAGCTCTGTACCGGATTCCTCTATCTGACAACATCTCCATCACTCCTTCCGTTGCCTTTATTGACAACGTAGGAAACGATACCGACAATGATGCCGTTGTAGTGGGTACGGTTCGGACTTCCTTCCGCTTCTAAGCTCCTCAAACGTTCTCTTTCTGCAAACTCCATTTTCAGGATCTACAGATCTACAAGGAACTGTATGAATATTGGAGTTTTTCCTGCCAAGGGTTTGAAGAAGCCTTACTGCTCTGGAGTTTCTCCAATAGATTCTGCTAATGTCCCCAGATAGAGAGCTTGCAAGTTTGCTTTTTGTGGGGTTTCCCACAAAAAGCAAACTATCCTAAATCAACTTCAGCAGTTTCAATAGACCGTAGATTTTTGCTTAAAGTTCCGGAGATAAACCTTTATCAATCAAGTTTTTACCCTGATTATTGGTATTTCAAAACTTTATAAAGGCTGTAAGTAGGGGTTTCGATCCCAGAGAGCTTTCTGCTAATCTGTACACACAGGGACATACCGTCCCGTTAAATGGTGCTATAACCGTTTAGGTTGTGAGTCCTTTTAGCAAGGTGTGAGGATAATTGAATGTCTAAGTTACTGTGGAAGTCTCTGCTGGTAGCCCCAGCAGTTCTGGGTGCCACCCTGGTTTCCTCCGCTGCTCTCGCTCAAACTGCTCCTGCAGCTGGTAGTGCTAACGAAATGGCTACCCTCGATCAGGTAATGCAGTACAGCAACGAAGGTCGTGGAGCGGGTGAACTGGCTCAGGTGACCTCTGTTACGCAATTTTCTGATGTCAGCCCCAGCGACTGGGCCTATGAAGCACTGTCTTTCCTGGCCAACTCCGAAGACCAGGGTGGACTGGACTGTTTGGAAGGTTATCCCGACGGTACCTACCGCGGTAACCGAGCTCTGACCCGTTATGAATTCGCAGCTGGTCTGGCTGCTTGCTTGGATGCGATCGCAGGGGCTCAGCTGGATGCAGAGCAACTGGCTCGGATTGAAGCACTGCAGCGCGAATTTGCGGCAGAACTGGCTGCACTTCGGGGTCGTGTAGACGCTCTGGAAGCAGCAGTTGATGAGTTGGAAGCGAACCAGTTCTCTACCACCACTCGTTTGCGTGGTGAAGCTATTTTCGCTGTTAGTGACATCTTCGGTGGTGAAAACCTCGATATCGGTAGCGAAAACAACGTTGCTCTGGGCGATCGCGTTCGTTTGAACTTTGATACCAGCTTTACAGGCGACGACCTGTTGCGTACTCGTCTTCAGTCTGGTGACTTCAACACCTTCCAAAACGTGCCTGGTACAGAAGATAGCAACTTCATTCCTGAAGGGATTGCTTCTAACCAGACCGCTTTCAGCTTCCAGACCGATACTGATGATGACATCCGTTTGGATGACTTCTACTATCAGTTCCCTCTAGGTGGCGCTGTATTCACGATCGGTCTCAACAGTGTTGGTATCAGCGACATCGTTACCTCGGTTAGCCCCTTTGATAGCAGCACCACGGGTTCTGTCCTGAACTTCGGCTACAACCCCATCTATGACTTGGGTCGTCAGGATGAAGCTCTGGGTGTGACCTATGACTTCGGTGATGCCTTCCAAATCGGTGCAGGTTACCTGACTGATGAAGCCTCTGATCCTAGCCAAGACGACGGCTTGTTCAACGGCGACAGCACCTTCTTCGGTCAGTTGACTTTCGACACCGGAGATCTGACCGTTGCTGCTACCTATGTCAACGCTTATGTCGGTAACAGTGAAATCAGTGGAGCTGTTGGCGACGCCATCTTCAATGGCTATGGTTTGAGCGCTAACTTTGTCCTGGGTGACGTGTTCAACATCGGTGGCTGGATCTCCTACATCGATGGCGACACCTTCAACAACGGCAACGTTGGTCAAGGTGAGTACTGGAGCTATGCAGCTACCCTAGGTGTTGAAGACCTGGGTATCGATGGCAGCTTGCTGGGTCTGATCGTTGGTGTTCCCACCTATGCCAACTATGACTTGGCTGGTGGCGGTGCCATTCGTCAGGACAACGCTGTGAGCATCGAAGCTCTCTACCGGATTCCTCTGTCTGACAACATCTCCATCACTCCTTCCGTTGCCTTCATTGACAACGTAGGAAACGATAGCGATAACGATGCTGTTGTAATCGGTACCGTTCGGACTTCCTTCCGCTTCTAAGCTGATGGGATTCCCAGATTAAGTAAAAAAGCTCCACCCTAGGGTGGAGCTTTTTTTAGGTCTTGGAAAAAACCACAATTCCCACAGGGAAACCGGAGTATACTGAAGGTATAGCTTTTATTCCTTTCGTTGATTGGACTGAACTGTGGAGCTTTCCTGTAAAAGTGAGTATGCATTGCTGGCGTTGTTAGCGTTGGCCGCCAATGCTGCAAGCGGCGAACCCTTACAGATTCGGCAAATTGCTGCAGAACAGCACATTCCAGATCGCTACCTTGAGCAACTGCTAGCGACATTACGACGAGGAGGGTTGGTACGCAGTCAACGAGGTGCTAAGGGTGGTTATGTACTGGCACAGGAGCCCTGGCAGGTTACCCTTTTTGATGTTGTTAGCTGCATAGAAGGGGTTGAGGGGCAGAGTGCGGAGGGAGCCCGCGAAGCCCGCTCTCTTGAAGGTTCAGTCATCCTCGATGTGTGGCAAGAGGCGTGCCAGGCCGCTGATACCGTTCTACAGAAGTACACACTGCAGGACCTTCTGGAAAAACGCGATGCTCGCCGTCAGCTAGACATCATGTATTACATTTAGACCCACAGATAAACTTCTGGCCCTATGCGTATTGCAAATAATATTACCGAGCTGATTGGCCGTACCCCTTTAGTAAAACTAAATCGCATTCCCCAATCAGAAAACTGTCGAGCTGAGATTGTTGTCAAGCTGGAGGGCATGAATCCCTCGGCGTCCGTAAAGGATCGAATTGGCATCAGTATGATTGAAGCGGCAGAGGCGGAAGGGAAAATTGCGCCAGGTCGCTCAGTATTGGTTGAGCCGACGTCTGGAAATACGGGAATTGCTCTGGCAATGGCAGCGGCAGCCAAGGGATATCGGCTGATCCTCACCATGCCAGAAACCATGAGCTCGGAGCGACGAGCTATGCTACGGGCCTATGGAGCCGAGTTGGAACTGACCCCCGGTGTTGAGGGGATGAGTGGTTGCATTCAACGGGCGCAGGAAATCGTTGCCCAGCTACCAGATGCCTATATGCTTCAGCAGTTTCAGAATCCGGCTAATCCCCGCATTCACCGAGAAACGACAGCACTAGAAATTTGGGAAGATACGGATGGTGCCGTTGATTTTCTGGTTGCGGGTGTAGGAACGGGGGGAACCCTGACTGGGGTTGCGGAGGTTTTGAAGCAGAAAAAGCCAGAATTCAAAGCGATCGCCGTTGAGCCCATCAGCAGTCCCATACTCTCTGGAGGGCGTCCTGGTCCTCACAAGATTCAAGGGATTGGTGCCGGGTTTGTTCCTGATGTTTTAAAGCGGGATTTAATTGATGAGGTGGTCAGGGTTTCTGATGACGATGCGATCGCTTTTGGTCGTCGTCTCGCCCGCGAGGAGGGCCTCCTATCGGGTATCTCTAGCGGTGCCGCTCTAGCCGCCGCGCTGGAAATTGGGAGACGGCCTGAGAATGAAGGCAAACTAATTGTCATGGTACAACCCAGTTTCGGCGAGCGTTACCTCAGCACTCCGCTCTTCCAGGATCCAGAGTTGGTTGTAGCGGGTATATCTTAATCTCCTTTTGAATCATCAACCTTTTAGAGCGGGTGGGAGTGATTTCCCCACCCTCTTTTGGTGTCTTAACGCGACGGGCGATCGCTATACAATGAGGACATGAGCCGCATTCCGAATCACTACGAAACCTTAGATGTGACCCCCTCTGCCAGTCAGGCGGAGATCAAGCAAGCGTACCGAAATCTAGTTAAACGCTTTCACCCCGATCGTAATCCCAATAGCAATAATCACGATCGCATTGCTAGTATCAACGTCGCTTATGAAGTGCTCAGCGACCCGCTCCAACGTCGCACCTACGATCGTCAGATTAAAACCCGCTTTAATGGACATGAAGCCCGACAGGAACGAGCGACTAGTGCTCAGAATGAGTACCGTCAAAAGCGACAAGGCTCTACAGATGACGAACAGTTAAAACGGTGGATCCGGCAAACTTATCAACCGGTTAATCGGCTGCTTAATCAGATTCTGAACCCATTGCAAGACCAAATTGACGAACTGTCCGCAGACCCATTTGACGATGATTTGATGGAAGATTTCCAGATTTATCTAGAAGACTGCCGCGCAAATCTAGATAAAGCCCATCAACTGTTTCAGGCAATGCCTAACCCCCCCGTCGTGGCCGGGGTTGCTGCCCATTTGTATTACTGTTTAAACCAGATCGGTGATGGTTTGGATGAGCTAGAAAGATTTACGGCCAGTTACAGCGAGCACTATTTACACACTGGACAAGAATTATTCAGAATTGCTCGAGGTTTGAGGCGAGAGGCACAGGCTGCAATGCAGCAATGTCAGGTATAGGGCTGGCTTACGCTGCTATGAGAGGGTGAAATCCGCCTCATAATGTGAAGATTACACAGCAAAAGACAGAGGCAATTCTGCCCCGGAGTTCTCGATTATAAGCGAGAATGGATCCGTTGTCCGTTTGTCTCCCCAGGGAGGCGTCTAGTCCTATGGCTCTTCCGATTGTTGCAATTATTGGCCGCCCGAATGTGGGCAAATCAACCCTAGTGAACCGTTTGGCGGAAGAGCGGGATGCGATTGTGCATGACGAGCCGGGGGTGACCCGCGATCGCACCTATCGCAACGCCTACTGGCGCGATCGCGACTTCCAGGTTGTCGATACAGGTGGCTTAATTTTCGATGATGACACCGCCTTTTTGCCGCTAATTCGTCAGCAGGCCATGCTGGCCCTGGCAGAAGCGAGTGTTGCGATTATGGTGGTAGACGGTAGCACAGGTATTACTGCGGCGGATGAGGCGATCGCCACCTGGTTGCGTCAGCAATCCGTTCCTGTTCTCCTGGCCGTGAACAAGTGTGAGTCCGTTGAGAATGGCTTGATCCAGGCAGCAGAGTTCTGGGAATTGGGCGTGGGTGAGCCGTTCCCTATTTCGGCTATTCATGGCAACGGTACTGGCGAAATTTTGGATCAGGTCGTGGAACTGTTGCCCCCGGCCCCAACCGAAGACGAACCAGAGGCTACGCGGGTTGCCATTATTGGTCGCCCCAATGTCGGGAAATCCAGTTTGTTGAATGCCTTTGTAGGCGAAGAACGGGCCATTGTAAGCCCGGTTTCCGGAACCACTCGTGATGCTATTGATACCCTGGTGGAACGGGGCGGACGGCGGTATCGGTTGATTGATACGGCTGGAATCCGCAAGAAGAAGAATGTGGAATACGGCCCCGAGTTTTTCGGTATCAACCGTGCCTTTAAAGCGATTCGACGAGCCGAAGTTGTCTTGCTGGTGATTGATGCCCTGGATGGCGTTACTGAGCAGGATCAAAAACTGGCTGGTCGCATTGCTGAAGATGGTTGTGCCTGCGTCATTGTGGTGAATAAGTGGGATGCCGTTGAGAAGGATGCTTACACGATTTATGACCATGAGAAGTTGGTGCGCGATCGCCTCAATTTCATGGAATGGGCTCCCTTAATTTTTGTCAGTGCCCACTCAGGTCTACGGGTTGAAAAAGTTCTTGACTTTGTTGACCAGGCCGCGGAACAACGGAAACGGCGAGTCACAACCTCCGTTATTAATGAGGTGTTGGAGGACGCTACCTCCTGGCACTCGCCTCCAGCAACCCGGCAGGGGCGGCAGGGCAAAATTTACTACGGAACTCAAGTTGCGGCATCTCCTCCAGCGATTGCCCTCTTCGTCAACGATGCGAAACTCTTCGGAGACAACTACCGCCGCTATATCGAACGACAGTTCCGGGAAAGTTTGGGATTTACGGGCACTCCGATCCGCCTAATGTGGCGAGGCAAGAAGCTGCGGGAAGTGGAGCGTGGTGGTGCAAATCGAGCAACACGTGTGTAGCCAGCCGTCTTTTACCATAGGTTCAGGGATGGGTTTCTTCAGCCTTTTCCTGAACCGTTGTTTCTCTGCCTTCTTTAGGTGACCTGGCTGCATGGATCTGCTGCGATCGCTTCCCATTGGGCTATATCTGGAAAAGCCAGTGACCTGGCTGCACAGCCTGGATCCCCGGGTCAAATTTGCATGGCTCATGGCCTTTCTGCTAACTCCCATTGGGGCCAGTCCCTATTGGCGGTTATCTTTGTTGGGCTGGATGTTGCTGCTCATGCTCAGTACGGGATTGCCGTTTCGGGTGTGGTGGAAGCAATTGGGGTTGGTGACCCTTTTCAGCTTGCTGCTGTTCTTGGTGACAGTATTTGCCCCTGATGGCATTACGGTTAGCCATCAACCGCGCTTTCCAATAGACGACCTGAGCTTGACTTTGCCAGACAAGCCTCCAACTGTGGAGCTGCCCCAACCCACAGGATACCGTTATGAGTTGTTTGAGTGGCGTTTTTTGCGAGTGACGCGGCGATCGCTTGATCTGGCCGTCCGCCTGTCTACCCTGGTCTTTACGTTCCTGGCAAGTACCAACCTTTATTTGCTAACAACAGCCCCCGAAGAAGTAACGACTAGCCTTGAGCACTTGATGCGTCCTCTGAAGCGGCTGAATATTCCCGTCGCGGAAATCGTGCTGACTCTAACCCTGGCCCTGCGCTTCATCCCTCTAGTGCTGGAGGAGGTACAGAACTTGATCCGCTCGATCCGTACCCGGGCTATCCATTGGAAGAAGCTGGGGTTGCGTAACTCTGCTCAAGTGTGGTTAGTCGTTTCGGAGCGTTTGGTGGATAACCTATTAGTCCGGGCTGATCAAACAGCAAATGCGATGCAGGTACGGGGGTTCACGACTCCAGACCAGCACCGAATGCAGTGGTATCAGTTGCGTATGCGATCGCTTGATTGGCTGGTTCTGATTGCAGCAGGCTTGTTTGTAGTAGCCCGCTTAGTGTGGGGTGGTATTCACTCATAAGCACAGCAAACACTTTTGCCTTAAGAGGGAGAACGGTATAACCGTTCTCCCTCTTAAGGCACTGGAGCATTGCGTCAAGGTTGAGGGAAGATACAAAGCACAAAAAAATATTAAGAGAATTGATCTCTCTCCTGAGTTTTACAAAATAGCTGCGAAAAAAGTTCTTTTTGTAGCGCAAGGGCACAATTTAGCTTAGAGTTAAAGACAGACCCGCATAAGGCTTTCCTCAAATCATCCCTCTTAGTGCAGATTTGGTGTTCGTGTTTCACCTCACTCCCTCAGGTTCACCCCCTAAGCGTGATGGAACTAGGCTCCATCCTACTAAATGCTTTCCCTCTCACATCGAAAGTTCCCCCCTTTAGATTTGAACCCTTGTTGCATACACCTGGCTTCTGAATCCGTACTCGATGTGAAAAGCTGCTGCTCGTCCGCTAAAGGCTTGCATCTACCTGTTGCACCAACCAAAGCTTTACCGCGAGGTTTTATCCAACCTGTGCTTAGTTACTCCCCTTCGCAGCACATACCTGTAGCCCGTCATCTCTACCCGGATAACTGGAGGGTTGACAGTACTTGTGCCCCAGGGTTTACCCATCACCTCGCCCTACGCTCGTTATGAAATCGATACAAATTCCCAGTGCAGGAGCTACTAAAGCAGCGCCATCTCAGATGACGACTGAATCCTATCTGAACCATCCCACCTTTGGCTTGCTCTACCGGATCTGCTTCCTCGACAACAGCCAGGAATTATTCGCGACCCTCTATGCTCAGCGCCTTTTCTTCCTGGTGAGTGTTGAAAAGCAGGTCATCCAGTTTGAGCCTGTTAGCCGAGCAGATGCACGCCTTGCGCTTGAGAACCGTTTGCGTAGTCTGCGCCGCCACGGCCAATCGGAGGAGCTGACAAAGCTACAAGCCTCGTACAAGCAGACGTTCCACTAAAAATTTTCTGCTACCCTTACGATTTGCCCCACGTCTATCATCTATTGGGTAGATATCTGCTTTAGCATGGAGTACGGCTGCAATCGAGAGTACCGGTATGGCTGTTTTTCCAGCGCAGGCGATCGCCCAGCGCATCACAGAAGTCCGTCAAAATATCCCGCCCCATGTGCGTCTGATTGCGGTGACTAAGCAGGTTTCAGTAGAAGCTATGCGAGCTGCTTATGATGCCGGTATTCGCGACTTTGGAGAAAGCCGCATCCAGGAAGCTGAAACAAAGCGAGCTCAGCTGTCTGATTTACCTGATGTGACCTGGCATTTAATTGGGCACCTTCAAACTAATAAAGCTGCTCGAGCGCTGGAATTATTTGATTGGATTCACTCGGTTGATAGTCTAAAACTGGCTCAACGCCTCAATGCCTTGGCCCAAGATCGCTCCGTGCCGCCTCAAGTCTGCCTTCAAGTGAAACTACGGTCTGATCCCAATAAGTATGGTTGGGATCAGGTTCAACTATGGAATGACTTGGTGGATCTGGATGCTTGCTCTCACCTCAACATCGTCGGCATCATGACGATTCCACCTTTGGGTTTGACAGACGACGAAACCCTGGCAGTTTTTCAGGATGCTCATCAATTGGCCGAAAAGATTCGTCAGCACCCCTGGCAAACCATCCGGATGAAAGAGCTCTCTATGGGGATGTCTGGAGATTACCCGCTGGCAATTCAAGCTGGGGCAACTCTGGTACGAGTAGGGCGGACTCTGTTCGGCGATCGCTCCTAACCCTGAGTCAGTGGGTGTGAATAAATTCTAACTACTCTGTTGAGGCTGCCCATAGATGTGGAGCCAATAGAGCAGCATCAACCCCACCTAACTCTACCAATAGTGTTGTTGATCCTCTTGACATAACGCTGAGAATGCGGTTTCATAGCATTCTGTCCGCAGGTTTTTCGAGGAGCATCGCTCCCAATTCTCGAGTTGTAGGGCAATTTCTGCAACATTTTGTTACGCGATCGCAGCCTCACCGATCTCTGCTTCATTCAGTGAGTTTAAATATGGGATTTCATCGCTTCATGGAGCAATGATAATTCCGGCTTAGATCAAAAATTTAGTGTCCCTTTCAGTTTCAGATCAAAGAATTTGAAAGAAGCGCTAACTGAAGAAAGTGAGATCACTCAATTGCCATGTGATCACCGCGAATGATCCCCAGTGTTGCCTACTTCGAATTAGGTTCTGCTAGCTTGACCCCGGTGTTATTTGCGATATCCATTTGTCTAATTTCATAGGATTTAGCGGGAGCAATCCATTTTTAAAGATGGCAATCCGCTTTGAAGAAAATCTTCTGGAAATTCATCTGATTTGATCTGATAAACGTATTGCGTTTTGGAATTTGATGTATACTGTGGAGTCAAATCGAACCTATTAAACAGATTCTTCCTTTCGCGTGGGGCAGCCGTAAATCTTAATTCTTTATTAAGTTGCGTTCTTGTCCGTTCAAAATGGGTGTACATATTCACACGATTTAATCGGCTGTTCTCGAAGAATCTGTTAGCCTTTTCCGGAATATCTGGAACCCTCAGTTAACCCTAATCAAGATGGAGCGGAAACTGTGAGCATCTTCACCAAGCTGAGAGACTTCGTAGGCCTCAATGAACCCATGGACTACGAATACGATTACGAAGAGATGGATGGGCAGGAATATCAAAATCTCTATCAAGAAGAGCAGCCCCAGCCCATTCAAGAAGAACAACCTCAACGCCGTCGAGTACGGGAGCGTCCTATGTTTAGTGCAGAATCATCGGCAACCATGGGTAATGTGATTGGCATGCCCGGTGCAATCAATGGCACGGCGGAGGTGGTGGTGATGGAGCCTCGCACCTTTGAAGAAATGCCTCAAGCCATCCGGGCTTTGCGGGAGCGTAAATCTGTTGTGTTAAACCTGACCATCATGGATCCCGACCAGGCTCAGCGTGCGGTGGATTTCGTGGCAGGTGGCACCTACGCTATTGATGGCCATCAAGAGCGGATTGGCGAAAGCATTTTCCTGTTTACCCCGAACTGTGTTTCGGTCAGCACCCAGCAACCCGGCATGGGAGACATGCCTCAGCAGCAACCGATGCGTCCCTCCCGGCCCGTGGCTCCCACTCCTGCCTGGACAGATCAAGCACGGATGGCTTAGGGCTCTTGTAGCATCGCCTAGTTTGGCTCACGCATAACTTCTTGAATTTATGCGAGCTCGACGGTAGATGCGATCGCTCACGCTCCACTGCATCATCTAATAGGGGTTTCTGAGGACGGCTCTGGCAGGCGATTTTACGCCTGCCAGACCTTTCTGGTGAATGGGTAGTGGGATTGGTAATGGGTTATGAGTCATCGGTCGCAAAACCTTGCGATGATTCATAACCCATTGCTGCCCAGTCAAGACTTTATAAGTACGGTGTTCGTAAAACCATGACCAAACAACTTGGCATTATTGGTGGTGGTGTCATGGGAGAGGCGCTACTGTCCCGGCTGCTGTCGCAACAGGTTTATGCTCCTGATGCCGTGTGCGTGGGGGAGCCGGGGGGCGATCGCCGCGACTATCTACAGCAGCAGTATGGGATTCAGGTGACCGCAGATAACCGGGAGGTGGTGGCAACGGCGGATGTACTGTTGCTGGCAGTGAAGCCTCAGGTATTTGCTGCGGTCACAGGCGGTTTGGCGACAGGGAACACCTCACAACTGATTGTTTCCATTTTGGCTGGAACAACACTGAGTCAATTAGAAGCAGCGTTTCCGGGGCAACCCGTTGTGCGGGCTATGCCGAATACGCCTGCGACGGTAGGGGCAGGGATGACGGCGATCGCCCCCGGTACTCATACCCAGGCTCAGCACCTGGAAGTGGCCCAACAATTATTTGCTGCCGTCGGGGACGTGGTGGAAGTACCCGAGTATCTTCTAGATGCGGTGACAGGTCTGTCTGGATCAGGGCCGGGATTTGTGGCTTTAGTGGTTGAGGCCCTGGCGGATGGAGGCGTAGCAGCAGGATTGCCGAGGGCGATCGCTCAGCGGTTAGCTCTGCAGACCGTTCGTGGCACTGCTGAGTTGTTGCAATCCAGCGGTCTACATCCTGCCGAGTTGAAAGATCGCGTGACCAGTCCCGGAGGCACGACCATTGCAGGTATCGCCGCCCTGGAACAGGCAGGACTGCGGCATGCTTTGATCGAGGCTGTACGAACGGCATGTCGGCGATCAAAAGAATTGGGGCAATGATCTT
The DNA here is from genome assembly GCF_014695575.1 of Leptolyngbya sp. FACHB-8. Classification (GTDB taxonomy): domain Bacteria; phylum Cyanobacteriota; class Cyanobacteriia; order Elainellales; family Elainellaceae; genus Vacuolonema. The sequence continues at coordinate 68,995 of NZ_JACJOO010000039.1, forward strand.
ATACAGCGTTTTGCGCTTGAATCAGCCACAGTTGTTTTTGTGAGAGCTGCGTGGAGTGTAGCTCTCACAAAAACAACCAGATTTTAAGCGCTTGAAAAGCGCTGTAGATATTTTCAAGGTTCATTTTTAGAAGGCAGTACGCCCAAAAATTAACCTTGAAAATACTAAAAATTGGCAATTCTTATTTACTCGAATTTTAATTGTTTAGACAAAAAATTCTGTAGGGCCTGAAATATCTTGCATATTTTGTACAGGATTCCTAGTGAAATGCAAGGAGAGGATATGGGACGCAGTCCCACATCCCTCCCTCGTACTTCACTCGATCGGAAAGGGTTATATTTGGTTTTTACGGCTGCTCAATTAATGTTGATGCAACTTACTGCATATGGATATCACTCAGCTTGTGGTTCAGGTCGTTGTTGCCATTGTTTGTGCAGGGGTTGCTAACATTCTGGTGCCTCGGCGCATACCCGGAAAATTATTCGGGCTTGTCATGATTGGCTTACTAGGAGTTTGGGTAGGGCAATGGGGGTTTGCCCTCATGCGTCAGCGACTTGGGATTGCATTCCCATTCCTTACCTGGGACATTGAAGGAGTGCTGATTATTCCTGCCATTATTGGGTCTGCTATTGTGTTGTATCTGGTAACACTATTTTTGAAGATGGGCCATTTTGAGTAGATTTTAGCGATAGATACAGGGGTTCCTAAAGCGCTTGAAGCCCTTTCATTAACCCTCGGCAGGCTCCTGTTAGAAAATCCAGGTCAAGGGTATCGATGCGATCGCTTGCTTTGTGATAGTGGGGATTGCGCAAAAACGCCGTGTCTGTCACCATTACTGCTCGATAACCCTGATCCCAAAAGGGGGCATGATCGCTGAGGCGAGTGCTGCGAATTTGTAGACCGCGATCGCCTGCTGGAAGCCATTCGCAAGGTACGGGTCCCGATCGTCGGAGCGTTCGGCTAAGCCGCATCAAATCAGGAATAGTTTTCCAGTTACCGACTAGAGCAATGAAATTGCCGCGATTGGGATAGAAATATTGCAATCCCGGGGGATAGGTCTGAGAGTTGGGAGTCTGGGTACAGTAGCCCAACATTTCCAGGGATAACATGAGCCTCAAGGACTGGCCCTGCTGCCGTATCATCTGCGCATAAGCTGCACTGCCCAGTAGTCCGTATTCTTCCAGGTCAAAAGCGACGAAGCGGAGGGGCGATCGCGCCGGAAACGCTGCAAAGAAGCGGGCCAGTTCCAACAGTGCTACCGCTCCTGTCCCGTTATCATCCGCTCCTGGGCAGTTGGGCACCGCATCATAGTGTGCCCCAATCAAAATGGGCGGACGTGTGGCAGCCTCAGGTTTTGATGCCGATAAATTGAGCACCAAATTTTGATGCTCTTGCCCATGGTGCTGAAAGGAATGGGTTTCCACCGTACCCCATTGGGCCAATTGCTCACGCATGTACTCCCGCACATAAAGATGACCCGTTGCAGAAAAATAGGGGTCGCGATCGCGCACAATTTCCTTTAAATGGCTTAGAAGGTTATCCTTCAAGCCTTGAGGGTCGGGCAGGTTTACGTTTTCGCCGAAATTTGGACTATTGGAGGGGCTGAGATCAGACATGGATACCCTTACAACAATTGCAAACTGGTTAGCCGGGGAGTTTGATAACGGGGAGCAGGCGATCGCTGATCCAACCTGGTTTGTGCATCTGAAACTGTGGCACCGACCCCTTCCCTTTACCGTAGATGGTTGTCTAGCCCTCTTTGCTGAGCAGGCCAATGTGATCTACGTTGATCAGCCTTACCGACAGCGGGTGCTCATTCTCCGGCCCGAACCCGACTCTCCCATTGGGCAGGTGGAATATCGAGCGTTGCGCCACCCAGAGCAATGGCGTGGAGCCGGAGCCGATGCCACACGCTTGCAGGCCCTCCAGCCAGAGGATCTGCTTCCACTTCCCGGCTGTATTCTTACCCTAACCCAACACGATCAGGGGTTCAGTGCCCATCCTCCTGCTGAGGCCCGCTGCTATTTCCAATATGACGGCAAAACCCGTCAAGTGATTTTGGGCTTTGAGGTGTATGGCGATCGCTTCCTCAGCTTCGATCGCGGGGTTGATCCAGAAACAGGGCAAGGCCTTTGGGGCGCTTTGATGGGGCCGTACCAGTTCGTTAAACGAGCGTGAGGGCAACGGGCTATTAATCCCTCTTCCCCACTAAACCAGTGCCCGTTTCTCAACCACCAGAGTCAATCCTTGCCAGGAACCTTGAGCATCGTAAGAGCGAATTAACCGATAGCGTAAATTCGGGGAAGGTAGCCAGCCCACTTCCAGGAGAAAGGGTTTGTTCCGGGGGATGGTGGAGGGGAAGGTACAGGATGCCCCGTCTGGCAGAAGTAACGTTTGGTTGATGTAGCCTCGGGGTGTTTGCCCAGTAGCGTCGTCAAATTTAAGGGTATTCCCCTCAATACGCGCTGAAGATTTCAGGTCAAAACCCTGAGTTGTGAGGTGTTGGTAGAGACGGTCGTCCTCCTTTTTCAGGATGAGTTGAGTCTGTACGGGTGTGTCCTCGAACCAATCGGGAGATAGTTTTTGGGCAGTTCCTTTCCAGGTGCCCAATAAGGATTCCACAGTGAGGGGAGGATTCTCTTGAGTTGAGGAGCTTGCTCGAAACTCTCGAATCAACGTGAGCTGGGTCAGAGCGTGCCCATCTGTCTGAGGATGGAATTGTAAAACGGCACGCAGGCGGCGATCGCCCAAAATAAATCCAAATTCTGCGCCAAATTCTGCGAAGGGGCTGAACTGTAAAGAACCCTGAGAGAACGCTCCTGTCTTAAAAAAAAGAATGCCGCGATTTAGACTGCGGTACTCCAGAACAGTCGATCGCTCCGGCAAACCATCCGTAGATAGAAACGTGACGGTTTGCTGAACAGCAGACTGGTCCTCTCCAGCGCTTAGCGTTACGCAGGAGGGCTTGTTATTTAGAACGCTACCGGTAGCAGATAAGGATGTGAATGAGCCCTGCCACTCCCCTAGATGAAGCAGGAGACGATCCCATTGGGATAGTACGTCGGCTCTGGGATCGGCCATAGAGAATATTCAGTCCAAAAGAAGATGAAATCGTTTCAATTCCCAACGAAAGTATAAGGCGTGTTGTGAACCTTAACCGTTGAGAACGGTTAAGGTCCTTCACCAGAGAATTAATCTACCCTGGCTTGCACGATTTTATCGGCATGTTATTTCGGTCCCCGCTGTACTACGGGTATCCAATTTGTCGTGCAATTTCAGGGGCATCTACCCTGATGGCCTTGACCTTCAGTCCTGCTGTTCATGAAACTCTTTGGAATTGCTTGGTTAATCTACCTTTCTAGCATTTATTTTCCCCATCTCTCCTTTGTTCAAGCCACACCTCTAAAATCAGCTGGGTTCTCTACGACAGGGGTTCCTTTCAAGGCAGCAGAGCCGAATGCCCGCTCCCTTGCAACACCCTATGCCTATTCCTTGTCATTCTCGACCCCAGGATGCGGCTGGATGCCCGATCCAGCGTGTCTTTCACGGTCAGCTTCTCAATCTTTCGAGGAATCTGCTGGTCTACTGCCCCTTGCTTCCAGTCTGCTTCCGGAACGGTCAGCAGCGGCTCCACCAGAAGTAGCAATCCCATCACTGAATAACCCCCTCCGTCAGCTATACGGTCGCCTAACACCGTGGGTTAGAGGCGATCGCCCAGCCAGCGTGATGAATGAACAGGTACGTTTGATTCTGGCAGATCAAAGCAGCGCTGAAACCCGCTCACTTCCCTCTGCTCCCCTGTTCCACGTATGCGAGGCCAAGGGAACTGAGCAGACCCTGGCAGAATCTTTCAAGGTGCAGGCTCCCTATCAAATTTGGATTCAGAACCACTTGGTGATGGCCCTGTCCGAACAGACTGCCGCAGAAGCGATGGTGCAGCGGTTGCGCCTGTTGATTGAAACCCCTGGCTTTGACGCCAACGGCCTGGTGCCGCAATGGGTGGGAGACGACCCCGCTATTACTGCAGGAAATCAAGTGTTATTGAAGATTGACCCGCTCATGGAGCGAGCCTTTCATCACAATGCCGACCTGATCGCGATTGACTGGACAAATAATTTGCGGCGTGCCCTTGGGGCTGAACCCCTTTCCCTGGTGGATGCCCAGGCCCAAATGTATGGCCTGGTGGAAAGTCGTCAGGGCTTACAAGGAACTGCATCCTGGTATGGCCCTTACTTTCATAAGCGCTTGACAGCTAACGGGGAACGGTTTAACCAGTACGCTCTGACTGTCGCCCACAAAACCCTACAGTTCAATACCTTTTTGAAGGTAACGAACCGCAAGAATGGACAATCTGTCATTGTTCGTGTGAATGACCGTGGACCTTACGTGGGAGAGCGTTCCCTCGATCTTTCCTACCAGGCGGCTCGCTGTATTAACAGTGATGAGGTAGGCGTTGTCTCCTACGAGGCCATGATTCTAGCTCCAGGCATTCCCGATGCTGTGCAACTGGCTCGCCCTGCTAAACCGAATGTGGAATTTCCACGGCAAATTGCAGGTAATCCAATGAGTTTTGATCGCCCTCCAATTGATTAGTTCTGAAGAAACCTACCTGCTGCGGAGTGCATCCCACTTTTGTAAATTTGGGAAACCCACTGCTGCTTTCATCGGTGTTTGTTGCAGGAAGTGTTCTGAAAAGCTAAGCCAAATTTGTGGGTAGGTCGGTTATCCGATCCCCTTTCGGGTGCTGGAATTTTAGCAATCCCCTCTGGAGAGTGCTAAATTCTGGAAGGAGAACTCAGCGATTGGGAATGGCCAAGATTATTGTTTTTAAGGATGACTCGCGTCAGGCCCTCGAACGGGGGGTCAATGCGATCGCCAATGCCGTACGGATTACCCTGGGTCCTCGGGGCCGCAATGTCGTATTAGAAAAGAAATACGGCATACCTGAAATCGTCAATGACGGGGTTAGCATTGCTAAGGAAATTGAACTGGAAGATCCTCTAGAAAATGCTGGCGCGCAACTGATTCGCGAAGTCGCATCCAAAACGAAAGACCTGGCAGGGGATGGCACCACCACTGCAACGGTGTTGGCCCAGGCCATGATCCACGAAGGTTTGCAAAACGTGACAGCAGGTTCTAACCCTGTTAGCCTTCGTCGAGGTATCGAGAAGACCGTGGCGTATTTGGTGAATGAGATTGGGGCAGTTGCCAAGCCTGTATCTGATAACGCCATGATCGGGCAAGTTGCCACTGTCTCTTCTGGTAACGACGCGGAAGTCGGCTCGATGATTGTCGAGGCCATGAACCAGGTGGGTCAGAATGGTGTGATCACCGTAGAAGAGTCCAAGTCCCTCTCAACTTCCATGGATGTTGTGGAAGGAATGAACTTCGACCGGGGCTACATCTCTCCCTACTTCGTGACCGACACCGAGCGGATGATCTGTGAGATGGAGAACGTCGCCATCCTGATCACCGACAAAAAGATCAGCTCTGTCCAAGATCTCGTGCCCTTGTTGGAGCAAGTTGCCCGGGCCGGACAACCTCTTCTCATTATTGCCGATGACATTGAAGGGGAAGCTCTCGCTGCCCTGGTCGTCAACCGTCTACGGGGTGTGCTGAATGTGGTGGCCGTGAAAGCTCCCAGCTTTGCCCTGCGCCGCAAGGAAGTGCTGCAAGATATCGCCATCGTGACGGGTGGCCAGGTAGTTACGGAGGAGGTTGGCCTCACCCTGGATCAACTGGAGCCCGATATGCTCGGCCGGGCTGACAAAATTACTGTGACGAAAGACACCACAATCATCGTGTCAGAATCTCCTGATAAGAGCGCTGTGGAAGCTCGGGTTGCCCAACTGCGTCAGCAACTGGCTGAAACCGATTCTGACTACGACAGCGAAAAGCTGCAAGAACGGATTGCTAAGCTGATTGGTGGCGTAGCTGTGATCAAAGTCGGTGCAGCTACTGAAACCGAACTGAAGGATCGCAAACTGCGCATTGAGGATGCTCTCAACGCGACCCGTGCAGCGGTAGAAGAAGGTATTGTTCCCGGTGGTGGTACGACCCTGTTGCACCTGGCTCAGAAGCTAGACGGCTTCGTTGCAGGGTTAGATAGCGACGAGCAGATTGGTGCCCGCATTGTGGCTCGGGCGCTGGAAGCTCCCCTGCGTCAGATTGCCGATAACGCCGGAGCCCCTGGCACCGTCGTTGTTGAGAAGGTGCGCGATTTGGATTTCAATGTCGGCTATAACGCCCTCACTGGCCAGTATGAAGACCTGGTGCAGGCAGGCATTATCGACCCGGCTAAAGTCGTGCGATCGGCTCTGCAAGATGCAGCTTCTGTTGCCGCTATGGTACTGACCACCGAAGTGCTGGTGGTCGAGAAGCCTGAACCCCAACCCCCTGCTGGCGCTGGCGGCGACATGGGTGGTATGGGCGGTATGGGTGGCATGGGTGGCATGGGTGGCATGGGCGGTATGGGTATGCCTGGCATGGGCGGCATGGGCATGATGTAAGCCTGCCCTACACACTCTTTACCCATAGCCACTTTAAAGGGATGGGGCGACGCATTGCATTGCCCCGACCTTTTTGAATCTACAGCTCCAATTAAAAAGAGAGTGCCGGGATAAAAACCAGCGCTCTCTTTTTAATTAGATTAATTAGAGCTGCTACGGGTGCATCCCACTTTTGCAAATTTGGAAACCCACTTTTGTAAGTGAAGCGGGCTTCGCCCGCTTCACTTACAAAAGTGGGATGCACCCGCTGCTACAAGGTACAAAAGCGATGGGGAAGGTCACTATTTTGTCTCAGCCCAGAAGGGCACGTAGCACCAGGCTTTACGCAACTCATCATCCCACCGCTGGTACTCGGGGTCTTTTTCTTCCACCAGTGACCAGAATTTGTGGGAGTGGTTCATGTGGATGGTGTGGCACAGCTCATGGATGAATACGTAGCGCACCAGAGCAGGCGGCAAAAACAACAATTTGGCATTGAGGCTGATGCTTTGGTGACTGGAGCAACTGGCCCATCGGGTTTTTTGATGACGGATGGATGCCCGTTGGTAGGGCAAATCAACCTCGTGGCTTACTTGGCGCAGCCAGGGCACCAGGTGATAGCGGGCCTTATGCTCCAACCACTTACGGAGCACGCCCTGACACGCGGCTAGATTATCCGTTGGCCCTACCACCTGAAGTTCGTGCTGAACCGTTGGGTTAAGAACCAGGCGTGAGCTGTTCTGCGAGCGATAGGAAACCGTCCAGATTTCGGGGAGCGATCGCAACTCAATCTGCTGGGGCATGAGATCGCTGGCATTGGGGGCGATCGCTTCGCGCTCTTGTTCCAGGCGGTGCAGCGTGCGGGCAATCCACTCCTGCCGTTTTTCAACCAGGGTTGGCACCCGGTTTAAGTCGTAGCCAGGGGGCACAACGACTTCCACTCCAGTGCGGTGGGAGACCCGGATGCTGACATGCTTGGCCCGTTGGCTGACGCGCACCCGATAATCTGCATTCGAAACTGCTGTGTGATCCCGTTTGACCATATTCCTAACCGTAACCTCTAACCCCTATAGTCTGTTTGTACTAATAACATGCTAAGACGTGGATATTTTTTGGAAGACGGTGCAAAGCCATCAAGGGTTGAATTGCCCCCAGAATTCCAACAGAATAGCGCGGTGAGGAGCCGCCAGGGAGCGTACCTCTTGCACCTTTGCACTATAACAAGCACCACGTTGCACATCAGTAATGCTGACCAGACTCATGTCCATGCCCTCCTGTAAGGTGAGGGCCGAGAGGGGAACGGTCAGTGGTGCTGCGAAGACATGACGAACGACCTTATCCGTCGGGTAGGACTGAAACAGCTTTAAGTCAGGGGGTGTATAGCCGATTTCCTCCAGCAACTCTCGCCGGACGGCTTCCTCGGGCTTCTCATCAGGCTCTAGATGCCCTCCAAAGAAGGCCCACTGCCCTGGATGGACGAGTGTTGGAATGTCGTCGCGTAGCTGCAGAAGGAAGTGGTCGTTCTGCTGGAGGATGGCGATCGCAACATGAGTCAAAGCCATGGAAGCATCGAAGTCCGTAACAAGGGAAATTTCTTTAAGGGTAACCAAACAGTCCAGCTACTGGGGGCTTTACCATCTAAACAAGAGCCAAGGTCTACTTTCCCGGCTGCTTCTTTTGGGCATCCAGGTATATTTCGCCCTGCTCCTTCCCTTCGAACCCAAGGGTCTCGAATCGAACATTGCCTCTGATTTTGACAGGTTCCCCCGGCTTTAGCTCCGTATCGGAGGATACGACCCAAAGCTTTCCTGTGGCATCCTGCACCTGATAGACCTGGGCTCCAATCAGGGGAACGCGATCGCTGACTTGCCCCTCCACGGTCACCTGGCGATCCCGCAACAGCCCTACCGTTTGAACATCCCGGATGGGAATAGGCCATCTCAACTGGCCCCAGAGTAGAAATCGTAGGGGGGAAAGGGCCAGAACCAGGGCCAGGGTTGTGATTCCCAGGAGGATCAGGAGCGATCGGCTTTGCTGCTTCAATGGGGATCGTCGCTGTCCTTTTGTCATAAAGCTCCGCTCACAAAACCACTTGAACCAACTCTTACAGTCTAGAAGCAACGTTTTGAGGGAACGTCTGAAAGTTTGTGCCCTACGGGCAGGGGCTCTCCGCTTTGAAGCCCAAAAACCGATCGCCTTTGGCGATCGGTTTTTGCAGCAATTCTCATTTTGAAATCAGGCCCGAAAACCGCGCGCCAAAGGCGCACGGTTTTCGGGCATCAAAGCCAAGAGTTCACGCCCTACAGGCGTGAACTCTTGGCTTTGATGCCCATACTGAGAATTGCTGCGGTTTTTGGGCTGAGTGCTAAAAAGGGAATTGCTGCCTATATCCTGGTAGGTTGGAGCAATGGAAGGAGACGTGCATGGCAGAGATTTTGAACGGCAAAGCTCTTGCCCAAAAAATGCAAGCAGAGCTGGCCCAAGAGGTGCAAGCTCTGACCGAGCAGGGGCATCGGTCCCCAGGGTTAGCGGTATTGATGGTAGGTGATAATCCTGCCAGTGCAGCCTATGTGCGTAACAAAGAGCGAGCTTGCGAAAAAGTGGGGATCGCATCATTGGGTAAACATTTCCCAACGGAGGCGAGCCAGGAAGAGCTAGCCGACATGATCACCAAGCTAAACCAGGATGATCGCGTGGATGGCATCCTGGTACAGCTGCCGCTACCCGATCACCTGGATTCTGTTGCACTGCTCAATCAAATCGATCCCGACAAGGATGCTGATGGCCTACACCCAGTGAATTTGGGACGGCTGGTGCGGGGAGAGGTGGGTCTCCGGAGCTGTACACCCGCTGGAGTCATGCGCTTGCTGGCTGAGCACAACATTCCAATCCAAGGGAAAAAAGCAGTGGTGATTGGCCGCAGCATTCTGGTAGGTAAACCTCTGACCCTGATGCTACTGGAGGAAAATGCCACCGTCACCGTTGCCCACTCCCGTACTGCCGACCTGGCAGCGGTGGCTCGTGAGGCGGATATTCTGGTTGCTGCTATTGGCCGGGCCGAGATGATTACCCCAGACATGGTGAAGCCTGGTGCAGTGGTAGTGGATGTTGGTATCAACCGGGTTGAAGATGCTCAGGGAAGCCGCCTGGTAGGGGATGTCGCCACAAGTGCCGTAAATCCAGTAGCTTCCTGGATTACTCCAGTTCCGGGTGGCATCGGTCCCATGACAGTGACGATGCTGCTTTACAACACGGTGTGGAGCTATAAACGGCGGTTAGGCTTGCATTAGACCTGCACTCTACTAGGTTCCTTGTTGCGGCAAAAGGAGAGCCTTAGGCCCTCCTTTTGCCAATACATCACCAATAGGCTGCTAATATCCTTTTTCCAAAAATCCGACTACCGATGGGAGTGGGCTGGGTTGAGCATGGCACTCTCCCATCTATATAGCGATGTGCAAGTGCGTTAAGTACAACAACGGTGGTGTGGGGCACTTCGTGCCCCACACCACCGTACTTAATCAACGTGCACAGCGCTATAGTCCGATTTTTGGGATTTGGTATAAGTGTCACAACTTGCATATTTCTCCACCGAAACGGTCCCTTTCCGCGATAGAGTTTGATTCGGTGGGACAGTTTGCCACGGCAGTAACAGGAAGACAATGACGAGTTCGCAGCACGATACGGTAATAGAACGGACGTTTGACCTTTCGGCCTATCTGGCCGCTAAACAAGTCACGGTGGAAGCTGCTCTGGATGCGGCGATCGCCCTCCAATATCCTGAAACCATTTACGAATCCATGCGCTACTCCCTGTTGGCGGGAGGCAAGCGTCTGCGACCCATTCTGTGCATCGCCACCTGCGAGCTGGTGGGCGGCACTGAAGCAATGGCTATGCCCACGGCCTGTTCGCTGGAAATGATCCACACCATGTCGCTGATCCATGATGATCTGCCTGCCATGGATAATGATGATTTCCGCCGGGGCAAACCCACGAACCACAAAGTTTATGGCGAAGACATCGCTATTCTGGCTGGAGATGGTTTGCTGGCTTACGCCTTCGAATACATTGCGGCCCAAACCCAGGGAGTTGCTCCCCAAAATGTTTTGCGAGTGATTGCTCACCTGGGCCGTGCGGTTGGGGCTGCTGGTTTAGTGGGTGGTCAGGTTGTAGACCTGGAATCTGAAGGAAACTCAAACGTTACGGTTGAAACCCTGACCTGGATTCATCGCCATAAAACCGGAGCCCTCTTGGAAGCCTGTGTCGCCTGCGGTGCAATGTTGGGGAATGCCTCGGAGGATGACTTACAGCGTCTATCCCAGTACGCCCAGGACATTGGCTTGGCGTTCCAAATTGTGGACGATATTCTCGATATCACAGCGACACCCGAAGCCCTGGGCAAAACCGCGGGGAAAGACCTCCAGGCCCAGAAAGCTACCTATCCGAGCTTCTGGGGATTAGAAGAATCGCGACGGCAAGCTGATCAGCTAGTTGCCCATGCTAAGGAATTGCTAGAACCCTTTGGGGAGAAGGCCGATCCGTTGCGGGCGATCGCTGACTACATCACCGCGCGCACTCACTAATCAACCACCGGAGAAACCTATGCAGGACTTTGGTAATGTGCTTCACAACTCGGTTTTGATCGTAGCGATCGCGGCTTGCCTGATCGCCCAGGTGCTGAAGCTGGTGGTGGAACTGATTCGACACGGCAAAGTTACATTCCGCACGTTGGTAGAAACAGGCGGTATGCCCAGCGCTCACTCGGCCCTGGTAACATCTCTGGCCGCTGGCGTGGGGCAGACAGTCGGTTGGGAAACCCCTGCCTTTGCTGCTGCCGCGATTTTTGCCGTTATCGTTATGTACGATGCGGCTGGGGTCCGGCAGGCTGCTGGGAAGCAAGCCCGTATTCTGAACCAGATTGTGGATGAGTTTTTCCACGATGCCGAATTTCACGAGGAGCGCTTAAAGGAATTGCTGGGGCATACCCCGGTTCAAGTCATTGCTGGCTGTGCTCTGGGTATTCTGGTGTCCTGCATGGCCGCCCGTGCCTACTGATGAAGCCGCATCGCTATAGCAATGTGTAAGTGCGTTAAGTACAGCAACGGTGGTGTGGGGCACTTCGTGCCCCACACCACCGTACTTAATCAACCCGCACAGCGCTATATATAGAAAAAAAGACACCCGGTGTTTCTGAAAAACACCGGGTGTCTTGCTTTTTTGCCTGATGGCATGGGCGATCTAACTCATAGCTAACATCCGTTGAATGGGTCGCAGAGCGGCCTCACGGGTGTTCTCAGGTAGGGTGATCTCAGGAGTTTTGTGCTTCATGCAAAGGTAGAGCTTCTCCAGGGTGTTCAGCCGCATGTGGGGGCACTCGTTGCAGGCGCATTGCTGGTTCATCGGTGGCGCGGGAATGAACTGCTTCTGCGGCGCGGCTTTTTGCATCTGGTGAATAATACCGGGTTCTGTCGCCACGATGAAGGTTTGGCGATCGCTCTTCTCGGCATAGTTCAGGAGTGCCGTTGTGGAGCCAATGTACTCCGCGTGGCGCAGTACCGCAGGTTCGCATTCGGGGTGAGCGATCACCTCCCCATCTGGGTATTGCATTTGCAACTCTACAATCCGGCGCTCTGAAAAGGTTTCATGCACCATGCAGCTGCCCTCCCACAACACCATATCCCGTCCGGTTTGCTCCATCACATAGCGGCCCAGGTTGCGATCGGGCGCGAAGATAATGGGTTGATTTTCAGGAATCTGCTGCACAATCTTGACTGCATTAGAGCTGGTGCAGATGATGTCGCTCATCGCCTTAATCTCAGCGGTGCAGTTGATGTATGACACCACCAGATGATCGGGATACGCCGCTTTGAATTTGGCAAACGCATCGGGTGGGCAGCTATCTGCTAGAGAGCATCCAGCCTCTAAATCGGGTAGTAATACGAGCTTGTCAGGGTTGAGAATCTTTGCCGTTTCTGCCATAAAGTGAACCCCTGCAAAGACAATCACATCAGCCTTGGTGTTAGCGGCCTGCTGCGATAGCCCAAGGGAATCACCAATGTAGTCAGCAATGTCTTGAATATCGGGATCCTGATAGTAGTGGGCCAGAATGATGGCGTTCAGGTCGCGCTTGAGCTCGGCGATCGCCCCAAACAAATCCTGAGGCAACCTATCAGTCGGAGCAGATTTTTGGTGAGAAAGAACACTGGCAAACACGGGCGTTAGGATTCCTGCAACTAGTAGGGGAAGGTTGCACCCTTAATTATGGTGCTTTTTACCATAAATGCATTATAGTCGATTTCACCAAAATTGGGGAGAGTGTTAGCAAAATCTCCGGCTGACATTTGGGAGTAGGGGATGGGTGTAAGCATTGCTCCTTGGCCTGAATCGCTGCTTACTTCTTGGGTGTGCTGTGGATAGGCGAATGACTGCTTTAAGCGATCGCCCTCCAATCCACACCCCCGACCCCTCTCCCGGGAGAGGGGGCTAGGGGGTGTGGGTCGACCCTCTCCAACCCAAGCACTTGCATATACACGCTAGCTCTCGGGAGAGGAACCGGATGTGTAGATTCGTCTTTGTCGCAGCAGCTAGCCCCTGAGCGTCCTCATCAGCTGATGCACTCAAAATCGCTCTTCAAAAATGACTGAATTTCGCTCCAAATCTGCGCTTCCACGTCGACCAGCGCATGGTCGCTGTCCAACTCGATTAAGGTTGTCCAGGGGCGGTGTGCAGCGTGATCTCGGCTGGCTGTAACAGGAATGGTGTCATCATAAATGCCATGCAGGATCAGGGTGGGTACGGGGCGTTGTAGCTTAGCCTCCTCATACTGGGCGGCATCGGTGACAAAACTATAATGCAGCGGTAGTTGGCGCTCCTGACTGTAGTGGTAGACCGAGAGTAAACCTGTTTCCTGCCAGTGTTGCACCGCGGCTTCTCCAAGGCGGGGCAGCCAGTGTTGAAGAAAGCCAAAGGCGGGAGCTAGCAGAACCAACTTTTGTACCTGGGCGTGGCGATCGCCCAACCATGCCGCTGTTAACCCACCAAAACTCGATCCGATCAAAATGACGGGCTCTGGCTCGGGTGGAAAGAGCATTTCTACCTGAGCAATCTGACGGCTGAGGGTGAGGTGAGAGAAATCTCCAGCATTGAGGTCGGGAGCGTGCAGGGGAATACCAAGGGCCGAGAAGCGATCGCCCAATGCCCTTGCTTTTTTAGATTGAGGGCTGGAAGCAAAACCGTGCAGATAAATGAACGACACCATGAGGTAGGGAGTTCCCGGTATAGTGAGGGATTGGATATTGTACACTCGATCGTTCGCACCCCTGGGCGTTATCCCAGCACTGCGACCTCTCCTCACGCCTATGAATTTGCTGGAGTACCAAGCCAAAGAACTGTTTCGTCAGGTTGGCATCCCTGTGTTGCCGTCCCAACGGATTGATTCATTGCAAGACATTAAAGGGTTACGCGTTCCCTACCCGGTGGTTTTGAAATCGCAGGTCTATGCGGGCGAGCGGGCCAAGGCCGGGGGCATTCGCTTTGTGGAAAATACGATTGATGCGATCGCCGCTGCCCAAATCATCTTTAACTTGCCGATTCAAGACCAATACCCCGATGTACTGTTGGCTGAGGCTCGATACCAGCCCCATCGCGAACTCTACCTGGCAGTGGTACTCGATCAAACCCTGGGTCGTCCGGTTCTGCTCGGTTCTGGGGAAGGTGGGATCAATGTCGAAGCTGTAATGGCGGCGATGCAGCAGGTGGTCGTTGATCAGGAATTTTCGCCCTTTTACGCACGACGCTTGACCTTGTTGATGGGGCTTCAGGGCCAACTCATCCGGGTCGTCAGCGATGTACTGGAGAAGATGTACACCCTATTTGCTCAGAAAGACCTGGATTTGTTGGAGATTAATCCCCTTGGAGTCAGTGTTGAAGGGGAAGTGATGGCTCTAGACGGCAAGGTGACCGTGAATGACGATGCCTTAGCACGCCATCCCGAGCTGAATGCTCTGCAACTGCAACCCCAAAACAGCCGTAACCCCGCTCCTATCGATCTTCCCTGTGGCATGAGCTTGGTGGAGTTAGAAGGCAGCCTGGGAATTGTCTGCAACGGGGCAGGGCTGGCAATGGCTACTCTCGATATGGTATTTCAAGCCAGTGGTCGGCCTGCGTTTGCTCTTAATTTAGGGGGTGAAGCGTCTTTCAGTTGTTCCAGCTTTTCCCTCGGAGAACGGCTAACTCAAGGATTGGCAGCTTTGCCAACCGAGGTCAACGTGAAGGTGCTATTGCTGAACTTACTCAGCGGTACTTCATCCTGCCAGGAGGTAGGGCAGGCGATCGCCACCTACCTGCGCCGTCGCGATCGTCCCCGTTGCCCCCTCGTCGTCCGTCTGGCTGGAGCAGAGTATGATTCTGCCAAAGCGTTACTGGAGGTGCAGGGAGTACCCGTGTTTTCTGATTTGGATGCGGCGATCGCCCATGCTGTTGACCTCACCCGTCCCAAGGCCAGTTAATTTCCCTGTTATTCATCTATGCGCCGACTGTTAGCCAGTAGCAACGTCTTAATTCAAGGCATTACCAATCCCCTGGGGTCGTTATATACCCCTTTGATGGCTGCCTCTGGAACTCACATTATGGCAGGGGTAGACTCCGGGCATAGTGGTACTTCCCTCAGCGGCATCCCCGTGTTTGACATGGTAGATGAGGCGCTGGGTAAGGTCGGGCCTGTCACCACGACGGTTATCTTTTTGCCCCCTTATGAAGTATTAGATGGGGCGTTGGAAGCAATTGCTGCTGGCATCCGCCAAATTATCATCATTACGGAAGGGGTGCCACCGCTGGATATGGTGCGGCTATTACGCAAAGCTCAGCAAACCGAAACCCTGGTGGTTGGCCCCAATAGCCCTGGCATCATTGTTCCGGGTGAAGTGCTCCTGGGAACACACCCGACCGAGTTCTACACACCTGGTTCGGTTGGGATTATTAGCCGCAGTGGAAGTCTGACCTACGAAGTCGCCCTGCAACTAACCCAGGCCGGTCTGGGCCAGTCAATGGTGGTGGGAATTGGGGGCGATCGCGTGACTGGCTCCTCTTTCCAACAATGGCTGCAAATTTTGGAGGAGGACGATCGTACGGAGGCGATCGTTCTCATCGGCAGCATTGGCGGTGATAGTGAAGAAGCCGCTGCTCGGTACATCAGCGAAACCATTGATAAGCCTGTAGTGGCTTACCTGGCAGGCCGTACGGCTCCGGCTGATCAGCCCTTGGGCCATGCCGGAGCTGTGATTGCCGCGCGTCTTAGTGGCTGGGAGGATGCGATCGGCACGGCGGATAGCAAAATTGCTGCCTTTAAAGCGGCTGGGATCCCCCTTGGTAAGCGCCCTTCGGATATCCCTCGACTTATTTCTAATCTCGGCTAAGGAGATTTCCAGTAATGAAATTACCCCCAGAATGTTGGTGCTTTGCCCGCGAAGCGGGCAAAGCACCAACATTCTGGGTAAATTCTTATGCAGAAACCTCCTAAGTTGAA
>NZ_JACJOO010000004.1 GCF_014695575.1 Leptolyngbya sp. FACHB-8
CAATGTTTTTCGGATTAGAGTAATCTGGTTCATGAGGGTTTCGTGGATGAATGTGGTAATTCTCATGAAACCCTCTCCTACTCAATCTTTGCAAGCTTTTGTCCGGTACTTAGGATACCAGTACATCGCTGAGTGTCCGAGGACATGGGCGATCCCTTCATAAGGGACACCATAGCGCCTCCAATACAACCCTTTTTCCACCCCTTCGGTTGACCCAATCATGTAGGGCATCACCGTATCAGGTCGTAGTTGATAGGCTTGGCCATTACACTTCAGCCGAATCCGACGAGTCTTCAGATGCAGTTTGCCCGATTCAACAAACCCATGAAAGCAATACCCTTGCTCCATGCCCTGGGGAAAGATTTCGGGATGGGTATCAATCATTGGGTCGAGATAAGACCGGAAGGCTTTGGTATCGTCTACCAATTCGTCATAATTGGCATCCTCAGCCAGGGGTAGGCAAATAGTTTTGTCGCCCGCAATGCCCCGTTTCTTCTGCTCTGTCATAGAGGGTATCCTCCACAGTGCTTACCTTCAGCATAGGAGTTCTCTCGGTCGAGGAGGCATTCTGTCACAAAACACAAACTTATTTAGAACCAGAAAAATGTTTACCTGCATCAAACAATTCAATTAGTCCATCATGCTGAAATCTTGAACCTGTGTAGTCTTGCGATTTTTGGAACTTGACCCCTGACCCATTGGAAACATTTGAGACATGAGTGCATCCCAGGCGCGATCGGATAACAAACGACGAACCCAAATGAAAATCTTGCCGCTCAATCCGACTTGGTAACGAGTCCGAGGACGACGCACAAGAGCCGCCTGCACAATCACCTTCGCAACATCCTCTGGATTCAGAACGCCCCAGGCATTTTCTGCAAACATCTGTCGAACACGCGCTTCAATGTTTCGCTTGAAATTCGCATAGGGGCTTTCATTACCCGTTTGAGGCATCAGTGCATAGAGCTTTTCAACGAATGGCGTTCGCACTCCCGTTGGTTGAATCGAAACGACATCCACACCAAACGGTTGTACCTCATAGCGCAGCGCATCGGTAAATGATTCGACGGCATACTTACTGGCATGATAAGCACCGTTGCCAGGTGTGGTGAAGTTTCCGCCCATCGAGCTGACATTGATAATGCGTCCATAGCCTTGCGATCGCATCCCTGGCAGTACCAGTTGACACATTCGCAGTAGACCAAATGTATTATATCATGTCGTGTTAAATGCACACAACAAAAAGCAAGGTGACGCTTTGCGTCACCTTGCTTTTTGTTGTGTGCATTTAACCTTACTTGTTATTAGTCTCGAACTGGCGACGAATCTCTTCCATTGTTAATTCTTCTAAGGGACCAATCTGGGTATAGCCCGCATTGTTGATTAACACAGAAATTGCATTATGCTTTGCTGCGATCGATCGCACAGCAGCTAGCATTGACGATTCATCTGTAATGTCAAGTTGCAAAACATGACACCCTTTTGCAGCCAAATCGCTCAATGTTTGCGGATTCCGAGCGGTTGCATAGGTGATGAATCCGGCTGATTTGAGGGCGATCGCGGTCGCTCTTCCAATGCCAGAAGATGCACCCGTAACCAATGCCACTCCATGCTTTACGACCATCATTGCTATATCTCCTTAATTGATTAGCGAGATGTTATCTACTTAAAATTAAGTAAGTAAACGAGTAAAAAAAATTAGCGGCGGCGCATTCCATCTAGCAGGATGTCGATCATATCCTTGGCTAAAACCTGCTTGGGAATGTTTTTGTAACGATGCATATCGTGGGCGGTATCGATGAGAGAGAGAAACATCGTAGCCATCAGTTTGGAATCCACTAAGCGAATTTCTCCTCGCTCATACGCCTGTGCCAAAACCTGCTGGATTGGCTCTACGAGCGATACATTGCCCAACTCATGCAGAGTTTGAGCATGTTCTGGAGAAAGTGCTGGGAGATCCGATCGCGCTAGACGAGTCAAGTCGAGTGGGGGTTGTGCCAGCAACCAATCTGCCATCTGATTCAGCTGGCAGGACAGGTTAGGTTTTGCCTGAGAAATAGCGCGGTTTAAACCGTCTTGGTGGCGCACAAAACTGCGCTTCATCACCTCAACAAACAACTCCTCCTTACCACCTGGAAAATGGTAGTAAAGGGCAGCCTGACGCACCTTAAAGGCATCTGCAATGTCTCGCAAGGTAACGGCTGTATAGCCTCGCTCACCAAACAGAGCTTCAGCTAGTTGCAGCAATTGCTCCCGCGAATCTCCAGATTTTGCCTTGGCACTCACACTTTTTCTGCTCGAACAGGTGACTTACTTAACTTATAGTAAGTAATATAGCGAGTGTGCAAAAAGCCGTCAAGCGTTTCCTTCTACCTCAAGTTTTTTGATAATGGCTACGGCACTCGCGACTCCATCTTGACTGCGAATTTCTGCGCCTAAGTCTGCCGAACGCTGACGCATTGTGCGATCGCTCACTGCCGTTTGAATCGCTTGTGCTAATCGCTCTGTTGTAAGCTGTTTGCGGGGAATCGGTGTGGTTCCTACGCCCAAGTCTGCGACCCGTTGCCCCCAAAAGCCCTGATCGCCAAAAAACGGAATAATGATCGTCGGAACCCCTGCCCGAAGTCCTGCCGCTGTTGTACCTGCACCCCCATGATGCACAACCGCCGCAACCCGTGGAAACAGCCACGCATGGGGAACCGAATTGACGAGAAAAGCGTTGTCTGGCAGATTTTCTGTTCGCATTCCACTCCAGCCAGCCGACAGAATCGCCCGTTGCCCCGTTTTTTTAAGGGCTTGTAAAACAAGTTCAGCCGTCTCTTCAGGGTCGCGATTGCCCATACTGCCAAAGCCGATGTAAACCGGGGGTGGACCTGCCTCTAGAAAGTTCACCAGATCGGTCGGGGGAGTCCAATCGGAGGCGGCATCTAGGAACCAATAGCCGGTGACATGGGTATTCTGCCAATCCGACGGCTTTGCAAGAACAGAAGGACTGAACCCGTAGAGGGTTGGCAAGCGATGTAAATAGGGAGACTGGTGGGGCCCGAAAAAGGGAGAGGTGGGTAAGTCGAGAACTTGCTGACGGGAAGCGGTATCGCCTGAACGGGAACCTTGCCAGATGATTTGCCTCAAGGCTTGATGAGACAACCAGTTGACAGTTCCTCCCCAACGGTTGAGCGACTGCGGAAACAAAACTCCCGGAAACGTTCGGGTGGGCGTGAAGGGAAACACAAAGGCTGGCAGCAGGGGAATCTCTAACTTCTCAGCAAAGGAGAGAGCAAGATACAGCCCTCCCACTCCTGCTATCAGCAAATCCATACCGCGACAGGCTTCTAACCCTGATTGCGCCCATTGAACAGACACCCGTTCGGTTTCTTTTGCTGTCTTTAGGGTCATAGTCACAAAGTTTCCCTTTGCCGTCAATTCGCGCATTTCAGGCGTTTCAATCAGTTCTTGCACGTTTCCCTGCATGGGGCAGAACTCTAGTCCATGCGAGGTGACTAATCCTCCAAAGTTTTCATGGGTTAGTAAGCGAACCTCATAACCTGCCGCTTTTAGCCCTTTCCCCAGTGCAATGTAGGGTTGTACATCTCCCTGACTCCCCAAAGCAATGATGGCGATACGCATTGCGGCTGCCTCCTATGTGATGGACTAGAACTTGCATGACGTTATTGTCAAAATGACAATAACGTCACTTTGATAGAAGTGTCAACGATGGGGTATGCTAAGTTCGGTATCGTTCAAAGCAAGTTTCATGAAGCCCTCTCGTCGAGCCTCTATTGGCATGGAAAAACGGGAACGAACGCGATCGCACCTGATCGAGTCTGCATATCGAGTCTTTGCTCGAAAAGAAACGGATGCGGTGACGATTGACGACATCATTGCTGAGGCGGGCGTTGCCAGAGGAACGTTTTACAACTATTTCCAGACTCGCGAGGATGTATTGAGAGCCGTTGCCGCATCGCTGAGTGATGTGATGAATCAAAAGATTTGGGCACAGTACGCCGCGATCTCAGACCCGGCAGAACGAATGGCGATCGGTTTGCGGCAGTTTCTCCATCAAGCGATGCGAGATGCCACTTGGGGTTGGGTGATTGTCCGCATTGGATTAGTGGCAGCCCCTTTAAGTGAAACGATCGAACGGGGTCTACTATCAGATTTAGAAGCGGGAATCCGACTGGAACGGTTTCACGTAGACAGTGTGCAAGCCACAGTGGATCTTGTTTTAGGAACGTCACTGATGGCAATGCGAACCACTTTAAAGGGACATACCGAACCGAACTATCCAGAACAAATTACAAAGTTAATTCTTAAATCGTTGGGAGTTCATAACGATGATGCGGAGGCGATCGCATTCAAAGCATTAGAACCATTTCCAGAAGAGTAGCAGTAAGTACTTGATGCCTCGATGATTGAGTAATCACCAATTTGCTCATGACTCGATTGCAAACGAGAAATTTGTGAAACAGCGGCGATCGTAATCGTCATCTCCATGCCCTATATAACGGTAAGACGTTCACCCAGAAATAGATACGCGCCACCGACACCAAACACAGGGATTAGAGAGAAATTGAGCCGCAACGCCGACGGGCATTAATCGGATTGCACTTAAATAAAACCAGAATGCCAACGCATACTGCACAATTCCCGATAGTGCTGCCATTAGCCAAATTTGGATTGGAATCGTTGACGAAAATTGAAGACTTACTTCAATTTTCCAGCTAAATAGCACAATATAAACTAATCCAATTGTTTGTTGAAGAGCAGGCAAAATCAGAGGGCAACCAATTCTAGCTTCACCTGGTAGTGGACAGAGACAAATCAACTTGATTTCGTTCTGTGGCAAATTGTTCGCTCGACTGCCAATGTGTTGACTGCCTCAGATTGCGATCGCCTGCGGGAATGTGCAGGAGTTGGTTGTGGCTGGTTTTTTCTTGATTTCAGCCGCAATCGCAGTCGCCGCTGGTGTGATATGGAAGACTGCGGCAATCGTGCTAAAGCAAATCGACACTATGACCGCAAACAGAAGAAGTAGAGTGCGATCGCCTCTCCCTGACGCTCGCAGTGAGAATTGTTATATGGAACTCGCTGCATCAAGTAGATTAACTTGTCTCGATCGTCTGAGAAATTGCTTTGATTCTGTTGCGTAACCAACGATTCGCTTCATCTTGATCGCTCAAAGCACTCCACAACATGGAAACCGTCCACGCTTTTGTATTGACGGGTAGTTCAAAAATGGTTAAATTACAGACATTTGCTAAACGCAATGCAATGCGTCGGGGGAGTGCTGCAACTAAATCACTTGATGCGATCGCAAACGGCAAAACCATCATGTGCGGCGTTGTGAATGCAACTCGACGTTCTAAGTTTTGCTTATTCAACGCCTTGTCAATAGCACCTGCTGTATCTCGACGTAACGTTGTGAGGGCATGAGGAAACTGGGCAAAGGCTTTTAAGCTCATCGTGCCTTGCTGGATAGCCGGATGTCCTCGACGGGCAATTCCCACAAAGCGTTCTTCAAAGATGGGTTCCCATTGCGTTTGTCGGGGTGGATCAGGAAACACACCCAATGCCACATCGATTTCTCCTTGTTCTAACAAAGTTCCAACCCTGTCCTTCTCAAATTCAATCATTTGAACGTTGATGGAGGGAGCATTTTGAAGGCTAAACTTCAGTAGCGGCGGCATCAGAACAAAGCTGGTGTAGTCTGAACTACCGATCGTAAAGGTGCGATCGCTGATGGATGGTTCAAAGGTTTGGCTAGCAGTGACGGCTTGGCGGATCTGTTGCAATGCCGCCAAAATACCTGGGGCGATTGCTTGAGCTTTGAGCGTCGGCTGCATCTGTCGCCCTAGCCGCACAAACAACTCATCCTCAAACAAAATCCGTAAACGACTGAGGGCTGCACTCATGGCAGGCTGACCAATCTGAAGCTGCTCGGCAGCTTTTGTAACGCTCTGCTGCTCTAGAAGTGCTTCAAAGGCAACCAACAGATTTAAGTCGATCGCTGCCAGGTTTATCGATTTCATTATTGTTAACGTATCTACTGAAATGGCTTCTCTTACTTCAATGGGCAGCGATTACTATCCCCTAGCTCCGTCTTATCGCTTGTCTAAAGTTGGGCTGAATGGACTAACGGCACTCTGGGCAAAGGAACTTCAGGGCACCAATATTTTGGTCAATGCTTATTCTCCTGGCTGGATGCAAACAGATATGGGGGGTTCTAATGCGCCGTTCACAGCCGATGAGGGTGCTGAAACTGCCGTCTATCTGGCAACGCTTCCAGAGGGTGGGGCACAGGGCAAGTTTTTTGCAGAGATGCGGAAGGCTGGGGGTGCAGTGACACTCGCCTGGTAGGTTCAAATCAATCAACTACAGCAGGAAATCAAGGATCATGACTCCAACGGAAGAACAAAATTTGGCGATCGCTCGTATCTTCATTGAGCAGTTTTTGGGTAAAGGCGATATGACTGTAGCGGCGGATGTGCTGGACGAAAATGTACAGGCAATCACCGGGTTAAAACCCGATGGACCTATTGATGGACGTGAAGCTTACAAGCAAGTGTTTAGTGCATTTTTTGATGCCTTTCCTCCCCTTCCGGGCTTCGAGATGATAGTTGAAGATATGTTTGCAGCTGGTGATCGGGTAGCGGTTCGGTTTCGATCGGTGCAAAAACATGCCAAAGAGTTCTTTGGTGTTCCCGCTACAAACCGGGATATCACGTTTATTGAAACTCATGTCATGCGGCTACGAGAAGGTAAGCTTATCAAGCCATTACGGATGCTGCGAAGTACCGATACGGTCGTTAAGGCGACACTACTCAAAGGTTAATTGAGGATGGGTGAAACAAACTAATTGAGAAAAACCATTGCAGTGTCAGTATCGGGAATATAGGCTTCTGGAGCGCAGGGAGTTCGTCCAGCACGATCGCAATAAGCAGTTTGCACCTGACGAGTTTGCAAAGCAGCTTCTAAAAGTGGTTTTGTTAGAGTAGAATCTGTTTCTGGAAATGGAGCATGGCAACTGTGACAACTATTACTGAACCGCATTTGGTAATTGGGGCGATCGGGACTGAATGAACCATATTGCCATTCGCCGTTTTGCTTTTGTTTGACGAACACAGTCCCCAAATTTTCAGGAGAATACCAGGTTTCCATCACAATCAAGGTTCCATCAGGTAAGGGTTTTCCTGGTTGGATGGAAGCGATTACTTCTTCATTCACAAACATTTGACGAAACAATCCATCATTACGAGGTACCGTAGCGTAATGAGCTAAAGAGCGATCGTATTTTGATTGAACTTGTACTTCATCAGTCGTCACATTCGTGATTGGAGATGATTCAGTTGAAGATTGATTTGATGAGTTTGTTCTGTAAGAAAGGGATGGAGATCGATTCAATATTTGAGACAGAATGACTGCTAAGACAAGAGTACTCAAAAACAAAACCATCCATTTCATCCAGTGACATTTAACGAGCAAAAATTTGTGCATGAGCCAGTCTCCAAAAACTAACTGTCATTGGATCGTCGTGATAACTTTTCACCCGTTGTGCAGCAGTTTTTACACATCACTGAGAAACGAATTCAGAAATCTGTGCGGGAATCCGTAGCGTAAATTTTTTTCTCATGTGTAAGGTAAGAAAAATCTGCCACTGTCAGGGAACTAACACCATTGAATGTGCGCCTCTTGTCACCGGAACCGAATAACGGGTTTGAACGAGCATCGGCTGTGGATTAAGAGGATCACTCGCAATGCGCCAGAAGTCGATCGAACCGCCTGGAGTGCGATCGTCAAAGAAATCGTAATTGACCACTGCAAGGTACTGACTCGATGCATCAAAGGTAGCCGCTTCTGGCAAGATCCCATCAAACGGATAATCGGCTACGCGATTTAACTGTCCTGTTTGCGGATCCAACGTCATCAATGTCAAAGACGAGAACCAGGTGATGCGATCGTCGTCATAGGGGAGATAACTCCGCTCCAAATTAGTCGTGACAACATAGCGACCATCCGGACTGATGGCTAATCCTTCTGGGCTTACACCCGTCATCGCCCGTGACACCAGTGCATGGCGCGGCGAACCATCCGCCTGCGTGCCTGCCTCTAGTCGAATACTGACTACACTCCCGCGTGGTGCTTCACTCCATCGTCCTTCCACATCAGGTCCCCAATACAACCCATTGATAATCACATGGCGACCATCCGGTGTAAATCGAGCCATAAAGGGGGCTTTTTCAACTTTTACCACATTTCCCCAAGGTTCAAGGCTGAGTGTATTTCCCTGGCGATTCAGGCGAGCAAATGACACTTCTACGGTGGTTGCATTGACAAGAGCTAACAGATCTTGCGTCGGGTGCCATTCTGCGTGGATTAACTCCTGTCCACCCGGCACACGGGTTAATTCAAGATAGGTCGGTTGTCCTAATTGCCCTGCGCGAAACGGGATGAGAGCTAGAGGGGTTTCTGCCCCTGCCCCATTAGGATGAAAGGTCACTGCAGGGCGCATCTACTGGTTGGGGGAGTAGAGTTTTGGGGCTAATGCTTGGTCTGCAAATAGAGGATCGAAGCACTGGTTGACCCAGGCTAAGCGTAAATGGAGGAGATGATTAAA
>NZ_JACJOO010000040.1 GCF_014695575.1 Leptolyngbya sp. FACHB-8
TCAGATCACGCAGGGGATGTTTTTGGCGACGGGTCATAGCAGGGCACCCAAGGGTTCCCTACTATCTTGACAGCCGCCTATAAAAAATGGCGATATTCGAGTCAAATGACCCACTAGTAGGCTGGGTCAGAAGGGTATAACCTATTTTTTGTGGTGGGGTGCTTCGCACCCCACCACAAAAAATAGGCAACGAACTTAGGCCGTAGCCTACTAGGTTTATCGGGATCTAAGGGCTGACTACCAGCTTTTCATCTCACAACATCCTGGTGGAGCAGGATTTTTGGAGTGATGTTAGGTGTGATAAGTGTCATCTGCCACACTTAACCCCACTCCAAAAATTATGAATCTCTCATCCTAGAAGTAGCGGAAGTGATATTTTTTAGTACGTATGGGTACTAAAAAATAGTCTTACTCCCTGGGCTTCAGGTGCTGGTCGAATGGCCAAGTTTCCCTCAAGTGAAACGCTTAGAAGACTCTCAGCTTTGGCTGTTTTGTTCAATATCAGCGACAGCTTCCTCAAACTCTTTTGCAAGGATTGGGATGTCATTTACCTGAGGAGATGATGTTGGCTGAACAGGCTTGGTCGAAGCTGGACGAGTACTTTCCCCGGGCTCACTACTCAGACGGTTTTCCAGGGCATTTAGCGACTCCATAAAGGCGCGTGCTGCTTCCCGCCGTATCTCTCTTGGGGCTTGCTTCATAACTGCAACTCCTGGGTTTGCCTGAGGGGATAGAACCTAAAACCTAAAAAGGGAAACGTTCTTGAAACAACTGATTCCAGAGAAAAAGAAATCTTCCGATCGCTTCCTATTCCTTATTAAAGGGAACTTATTCTCTAATCAAACAGGGCAAAACCCCGGAGATTTTTTAACAGTTTAATAACTCCTCTTCAAAAGCCCATCTGTAAGAGGTGATAGGCGGCCAAATTGGCCAGATCAATCCCAGTGTTTCTACGCAAAATTCAGGCATTTTGAGTGGTTGCCGTCGCCGCTATCGGGACGGTAATTAATTTTCTCGGGCCTTTTTGTATGGAAGATTTACTATTCTAAAAAAAATGAGGAGGGGAATCTGCTACTTCGGCAAGGTAACCCTGCTCCACTCATAGCGCTTTGCGCTTGAATCAGCCATGGTTGTTTTTGTGAGAGCTGTGTGGAGCGCGGCTCTCGTAAAAACAACCAGATTTTAAGCCCTTGAAAAGTGCTGTAGGATGCCATCGGCTACCGGCAATTCAACAGTGCAGTTGTCTGAAAGCCCCTCAACACCGAAAATTGTAACTAGACTGAAATTTTGACTGTTTGAGTGAACGACACGTCGAGGGAGCGGGGAAGTGAGTGAAGGATTTGATTACGATCTGATCATTATCGGGGCCGGAGTGGGAGGCCATGGGGCCGCTCTCCACGCGGTTAGCTGTGGGCTGAAGACCGCCATCATTGAAGCAGGTGACATGGGTGGTACCTGTGTGAATCGGGGTTGTATCCCCTCGAAGGCACTACTGGCTGCCTCCGGGCGCGTACGAGAACTGCGGGATGCCCATCATCTGAAAGCGATGGGAATTCAGCTTCAGAACTTGTCCTATGACCGGGAGGCGATCGCGAACCACGCTCTCAATTTGGTGAGCAAAATTCGTTCTGACCTAACCAATAGTCTGAAACGCCTGGGGGTCGATACGATTCAGGGGCGGGCGAAACTGGCGGCTCCCCAAAAGGTCAGCATTACCACTCCTGAGGGTGAGAAGGTTATTACGGGTAGAGACATCATGCTGTCTCCGGGGTCTGTTCCCTTTGTGCCCCCGGGTATTGAGTTGGATGGACGGACTGTATTTACCAGCGATGATGCTGTACGGCTAGACTGGGTGCCCAACTGGGTGGCTGTCATTGGTAGTGGCTACATCGGCCTGGAGTTTGCTGATGTCTACACCGCTTTAGGATCCGAAGTCACGATGATCGAGGCTCTCGACCAACTGATGCCCGGATTTGACCCTGACATCGCCAAGATTGCCCAGCGGGTTCTGATCGCACCACGAGATATGGAAACTCGTGTGGGTGTGTTGGCCAAGAAGGTTATCCCGGGTTCTCCCGTACGGATTGAGCTGGCCGATGCCAAGACGAAGGAAGTGGTGGACGTTATTGAGGTGGATGCCTGCTTAGTCGCGACTGGGCGCATTCCTGCCACAAAAGACTTGGGCTTGGAGACGGTCGGTGCAGAACTGGATCGCCGTGGCTTCATTCCTGTGAATGACCAGATGGCCGTGCTGGCTGCTGGAGAACCCGTGCCGCATCTGTGGGCCATTGGGGATGCTACCGGCAAGATGATGCTGGCCCATGCCGCATCGGCTCAGGGAATTGTGGCTGTAGAAAACATCTGTGGGCGATCGCGCGAAGTTGATTATCGCAGCATCCCGGCTGCCGCCTTTACCCATCCCGAGGTGAGCTTTGTAGGGATGACGGAGCCCGCCGCTCAAGAGGTGGGCAAGCAGGAAGGCTTTACCGTAGCCAGCTCCCGCTCTTACTTCAAGGGTAACTCCAAGGCTCTGGCGGAAGGGGAGACGGAAGGTTTGGCGAAGGTGATCTTCCGGGAGGATACGGGGGAAGTGTTAGGGGTTCATATCCTGGGCCTGCACGCTTCGGATCTGATTCAGGAAGCGGCGAATGCGATCGCTCAACGCCGCTCTGTTCACGACCTATCCTTTATGGTTCATACCCATCCCACTCTCTCTGAAGTGCTGGATGAGGCCTTCAAGAAAGCAGCCGGTGTGCATTAAGTAGCAGAGTAGGTGGGGGAGTAGATGGATAAATGAGTGGGGCAGTGGATGAGTGCCGACCAACCGTTGGCATTCTTACCTCTCTCCCCTTCTGTCCAGCTACTCCCTTACGCATCTACCTTGCTACACCCTTATTCATCCACCCTTTATCCCCGATCTATGGAAATTCGTCGTCGTCCTCCTAATCCCGCTGTCGCGGTAGAAACGTTGCGATATCAGGTGAAAGTGCCCGATGCTGAGCCGCGCCACATTCTAGAGAAGATTGTTTGGCACAAGGAAGCGGAAGTCGATCAACTGCGGGAGCGCCAACCTCTACAACAGCTTCAGGGGCAACTGGCGAGTGCTCCCCCGGTAAGAGATTTTGCCGCTGCCCTGAAGGCAGGTAAAACTCAGCCCGCCTTGATTGCTGAGGTGAAAAAAGCTTCCCCAAGCAAAGGGATCATCTGTGAAAACTTTGATCCGGTGGCGATCGCCCAGTCTTACCAGGCTGGTGGTGCGAGCTGTATCTCTGTGCTAACGGACAGCGAGTTTTTCCAGGGCAGCATGGATTACTTGCTGCAAATCCGTCAGGCCACAGATGTGCCCCTGCTCTGTAAAGATTTCATCATCTATCCTTACCAGCTCTACCGGGCTCGGGTGCATGGCGCAGATGCCGTGCTGTTGATTGCCGCTATTTTGTCAGACAAAGACCTGCAATATTTCCTCAAAATCACTGCAGCTCTGGGTATGACTGCCTTAATCGAGGTGCATACCGCTGCCGAACTGGAGCGGGTATTGCACCTCGATGGGGTTGCTCTATTGGGGATCAACAACCGCAATCTGGAAGACTTTTCGGTGGACTTGAAAACGACTGAAGACCTGCTGGACCAGTATGGGGAGACGTTACGCGATCGCCAGATCCTCGCGGTCAGCGAATCAGGACTCCATAGCCCTGCTGATCTTCAGCGGGTACAACAGGCTGGGGCCACTGCCGTGTTGATTGGTGAATCTTTGGTGAAGCAGGCCGATCCAGGTGCGGCGATCGCTACGCTTTTCATAGCTTCCTGAACAATAATAGAAGGGGCTATTGTCGGACATGCTTTTTTGGGGTTTGTCTTGGTCAATGGCCCCCACTTGCGTCCCCCTATACCGTTGTCACCTGGTTTAATGGAACCCATCCCTCTTCCGTCCCACATCCATTACGAGTTGTTGCTTCAATTACTCGAACGTCAGACGAGCCAGGCCGTGCGCCAGCATCCCCGGCAACAAGATCAGTTACACGAACTCATTGTGACGCTACGTAAGGCCCTCAGCCAACAGAAGTACCTAGAACAATCGTGTCAGCAGGCCCACATTCCGATTGATTTCCGCTGGTCTATAAACGAGAGTGGTTTGCCTGCTGCCCCAACAGATATGCCTCACTCCGCTTAAGGTTTTATCAAGCGCTTTAGGAGGGGTCTCTGGCCCCTCTCAAGGTTTAAGCGAGGCCCAGAAGCATTCACGATATAAAGCGTTCTTAGCATAATTTCTGAAATAGATTTGAAAGATGCGCTGCGTTCATTACATCTCAAAATCTATACAGTAATTTCCGATGAAAAAGGCAATTTCTCAAATACGCCTGACGCCATATTGTTGAGCAAACCGTATGAAACATGGCACACTCAACAAGAATGCATTCGATACAGCAAATTTGAGTAAGCCTTACGTAATCTAAATTTTGGCTTCAGCATCCATAATAGGGAGATTAAAACCATTTCCCGCGAATTTCCTCCGGGAAGCTTCGATTCTAGGGCTTAGCATCCATCAGAGACATCCGATAGACTGAGTAAAAGTTGAAATACGGGAGACCTTGGCGGTGCAACCCGATTCATCCCCTCTAACTTCAGCGATCATCCCTGGTTTAGCTGAGGAAACCCATCGTGTCAGTACTTCGGAACTGACGGTAGATGCGGCAGAGTATCGTGCGCTTTTGCGGGAAGTGCAGCTGGCTCGGCGGCAACAACGCGATCGCACCACCCGGATCCAGGAATTAGAACAAGCCTTGGACCAAGCTTTGGCCTCCATTAGCGAGATGCGCCTGAAGCTGGAGGAGCAGACATTTTTGGAGGCCCAGTTAGCCGCCACCGAAAAGTTTGCCTGTGTGCAACAGCAGGCGATCGCCCGCCTTCGGCTTCGTGTTCAACAACAGCAATGTCTTATTGAGAGTCACCTGGCTGCTGCTCGTGACATCTCCTCACCCCATACGGCTTTACCATCGCCCTCCTCCCCCATTCCACCTCTGAGTGAAGCTCAGGCCAGTACTCGACGTTTGCGGGAAGACCGGATCTTGGGGATTACGGCCACTGAGCCTGATGATCTTCCCCGTCGACTGGCCGATGTGCAGCAGCAGGCGGAGCAAAGCCGGGAACTGGCCCATCGATTACAGGAGCAACTGCTGCTGGCTCATGAACGGATTCAAGAACTTTCTGTTGCCTTTGACCAGCACGAGGCGGTAATCGTCGACTTGCAGGGGCAGCTCAAGGAAGCTTACAGTATCCAGCCTGAGCGTCCGAACCGTACCAATTCGCAGCGAGCGTTAATGCGTCAGAATCGGGCGATCGCTACCCTCGGGCAAGACTTAGCCCGCGCCCAAATTAAAGTCGAAGAACTGGAAATTGAACTGGCTCGTCAACTACGACAACTGGCTTTGTCGCAACAGCGACATCGGGAGGTGGAACGGGAGAGCGATCGCCATCAACATCGGGTAGCTTCCCTGGAACGCCAGACTGCCGAGTTGCAGGAACAGGTCTTTTACCAGGCTCGTCAGATCGGGGAATACGAAGCAACCATTCAGCATTGGAAAGACCAATACCTGACCAGCCAGCATCAAATTCTGCGCCTACAAGAATTGCTCGAAGAATTGCAACTGCAATTTTTAGCCAATGATCGGGATACCCCAACTTTGAGTGCCCTGTTCTCTGAGTTGTTAGCTGTAGTGGAGTTTGCAGCGCTTCCCGGGGAAGACGGTTCCCAAGCCCTTACGACCTATCCCATGCCCCGGCTGAATGCACTAGAGTTGCCTGATTTTTTGTTGCGTCGCCGCAGTTACCGTACTCCTCCAAAGGTAGAGTGACGCTATATTCATAGCCCTACTCACATCCTGTACGGCTTCAAAACCAAAACTGAGAAGGGTGATTTTTTATGACTAAGTGGCAGAAAAATTTCCCTTCTGGGTTTTAGGAGATTTCCAGCAATGAAATTACCCCCCAGGATGTTGGTGTTTTGCCCGCGAAGCGGGCAAAACACCAACATCCTGGGTAAATTCTTATGCAGAAACCTCCTTAGTGCAAGATCTGAGCCTATTCACTCGGGACACGGCTTGTCAAAGTAATCCGCCCTAATCTAAATGCGTGGAAATCTCATTGTGATGCCTTTTGTCAGGGGATCTTCATCAAAGAATAAAACGATTCTGTTTTGTACGCACTCCACACCCAATAAAGGGTATGTTCTTGAGTGTGAAACCGATGGTTTTGCGCTGGAAAAAACATACTCATCATGAAAGGAAACTCGGGTCAGACGAGTGTGGGGAACTGGCCCACCAGGCTAGTTCCCCACATTCGTTCGATTTCGGTTGTATTTGATTTTTGTGATCCGATGACTTTCGGTTCGTCATCCTTCGGCAATGCCTCCCCTCTTATGGCATTCTGGAGGATGTGTTGCAAGCGCTACAAAATCCCACGGACGAAGCTTACACACCCCTCATTTGACGGAAGGCAGGATAAAGCGAATGGATAGTAAGTTGATGCTGATGATTCCCGGTCCCACTCCGGTACCGGAACCCGTGCTACTGGCCATGGCAAAGCACCCCATCGGCCATCGCAGCAAAGATTTTGAAGCGCTAATAGCGGAGGTGCGTGACCAACTCAAGTGGCTGCACCAGACTCAGAACGAGGTTTTGGTGTTGGCTTCCAGTGGTACTGGCGCGATGGAAGCTGGAATCATCAACTTTCTGAGCGCAGGCGATCGCATTCTCGTTGGTAACAACGGGAAGTTTGGCGATCGCTGGGCCAAAGTTGCCCAAGCCTACGGTCTGGCCGCAGAGCAAGTGACTGCTGAATGGGGCAAACCTCTGAATCCTGAGGAATTCCGCACCCGTCTGGAAGCGGATACCGACAAGCAGATTAAAGCGGTTGTTGTTACTCACAGCGAAACGTCTACTGGAGTATTGAACGACCTGCAAACCATCAGCGGCTATGTCAAAGCTCATGGTGCACTCATGATGGTGGACTCTGTCACCAGCCTGGGTGCTACCAGTGTTCCGATGGATGAGTGGGGCTTGGATGTTGTTGCTTCGGGTTCTCAAAAGGGCTATATGCTGCCTCCTGGCTTAGGCTTTGTTGCGGTGAGTGACAAAGCATGGGAAGCCTACAAAACAGCTACTCTGCCGAAGTTCTACCTGGATCTGGGCAAGTACCACAAAAATCAGCTCAAGAATACGACTCCTTTTACTCCTCCGGTGAACCTGTTCTATGGCCTGAAGGTGGCTCTAGACATGATGCAGAAAGAGGGCCTGGAGAATATCTTTGCTCGTCACCATCGCCAGAAGGATGCTACCCGTGCGGCTATGCGTGCTATCGGGCTGCCTCTCTTTGCAGCGGATACAGCGGCCAGTCCGGCGATCACTGCTGTAGCTCCTGCTGGGGTTGATGCTGAGCAAATTCGCAGCATCATGAAAAAGCGCTATGCCATTCTACTGGCCGGTGGTCAGGACCACTTGAAGGGACAGATTTTCCGGGTAGGGCATTTGGGTTTTGTGTGCGATCGCGACATTCTCACGGCTGTTAGCGCCCTGGAAGCAACCCTGTTAGAGCTTGGTTACGAGCAGTTTGAGAAAGGAGCTGGCGTTGCTGCCGCTGCCTCTATTTTGATGACAGCTTAAAACTGCCTTCCATCTAAATAGCCCTCCCTTCAAATGGGAAGGGCTATTTAGATATACAGTGCTCCGTTGGGGACAAGACACGCGGCTGAACAACCGTAGCAAGGTTAGATGTCTCCCAAACTGGTGAGATACGAGAAATGGATGTAGGACTTTGTCCCGCATCCATTTCTCGTATCTCACCAGTTTGGAAAGTGCTGTATTAGTGGTATAAGTGGCAACTGAAACGGCCATCCATAACACTAATGGGTAAGCCATTTATAACATGGAGTGGCACTTTATGCTGTGCCACTCCATGTTACGGTTGTTCAACGAGACTCGATATAATTTGGCTGCGATATAGTGCGTTAGGCACGGAAACAGAGCGAGCGATGCACAGGGCGCTCCTTGTCACCGTACTGAATCAACGTTCACAGCGCTATATAATGGGCTGAAAATGCAATTCTTTAAATAGTAAACAGGAAAAAATGACTCAGACGGAAGGTATATCCCTTCTGTAAGGAGTTGAGGTGTTAATTGAGACCTGGAAATAAGTAATCTGTCTGCTATTGTAGCTTTTTAATATGTTTAGGAAGAATGTTCTGATATTCCCTTCGTCGGGGCTTTTTAAGCATTGAAATTTTAGACTGAGCCCTATTTCTATCAAATATAGGATTGCCCTTATTGAATAGGTTACTTCGTGGGTAAACTCCTTACTTGGAGATGTAGCTACGTCAGGGTGTTCGAATTCTTTCAATTATGAACTCTCCTCTATAGGGTCTATCACTAATGCCTAACTCTAAAATTCGTCTCCTTAAAATTTCTTACGCAGGGGATTATCGCGAAGCGGTAGAACGGTTCGCTTTGGGTGGTGAAGAGACTTATTATGCCCAACGTTACTCCGTCGATACATTTGCTGAGCTAAGCCGTCGTGTAGAATCAATTGCTCATCTTTGTTATATGACTGATGAGCCCTATAGCGAGTTATTAGACAACGGTGTACGAGCGATCGGAGCTGGATTAAAGCCTGAAAATAAGTTTGATCGAGCTCTGTTGAAGACTCTAATTGAGCAACAAAATCCAACACATTTAGTTGTTTGTCTGCCTGACCGATGGTTGTTGAAGTGGGCGATTAAAAATCAGGTTAAAACAATGGCTGTGCTGGCAGACTCTTTCACAATGAATGGGTTTCGCGATCGCATTCGAAATTTCCGTTTAGCTCGTCTGTTAAATAATCGTTGGGTTGAGTGGGTAGGAAACCATGGCCTGAATTCTTCGATTATGTTGAAGCAAATAGGCGTCAATCCCCAAAAAGTCATCCCTTGGGACTGGCCTCATCAGACGACTCCAGAAGACTTCTCTCCAAAAGAATTACCTGATCATAGGAATCCCTACACACTTATCTTTGTTGGGCAAATCTCTGAAGCTAAAGGAGTAGGAGATGTTCTGAACGCACTAAAAAAACTGAGATTGTCTGGACTACCGGTATCGCTTCAACTTGTAGGAAGTGGCTGTGGTACTGAGCAATTCAAAGATCGGATTAAAGAACTAGAAATCGAGGAATGGGTGAATTTTTTGGGGACAGTTCCTAACAAGGAGGTACTGAATCTGATGCGGCAAGCCGATCTAGTTTTGGTCCCTAGCCGTCATGATTATCCTGAAGGGTTACCGATGACCATTTATGAAGGGCTATGTTCCCGTACTCCAATTGTTGCTTCTGATCATCCTATGTTCCAAAGCCGTTTGATTCATGGTGTTAACGCCACCATTTTCTCATCCGGTAATTCGGATGATTTAGCTGCAAAGATTAAGCAGACTCTTTCAGATCCACTGCTTTACCAGAAGCTGTCGTTTAACTCAGCCACAGCTTGGAAAGAGCTTCAAATTCCAGTTAAAGCAGGTGAGTTACTTGAACGGTGGTTATCGGATTCTCCGGAAGACTATACCTGGTTGAGTGACTATTCGCTTGCCTCAAGCTATTACAGCAAGTTTGGTGTCTAGAGGTAGAATATCTAATTCCAGCGCAATAGGATTTACGCAAGTTCACTATACCTAGTAGATCTCCTGCATAAATTAGTTTTTGAGGGCGTAAATTGTTGCCCAGCGAAGCCGCGCAACAATTTACGCAGGAAGTCTAGTTTACTTCTGTAGCTGCGAGCGCTTTATCCAAGTCTTTTACAGATGCTTGCATCATGCAGACAAATCTTTCTAAAGGAAAGCATCCCAAGTTGAGAGCAAAATGACCTCCGGCTGCAAGCAGATAGGACTTAGCATCACGAATGTCACAACCTAAGATCTGACAGTGAGCTGCTACATTTTCGCCCAAGCGTTTGGGTTTTACTTTAAAGGATGCAGCCATGCGAATCAGGTCGAAGATAGCGTAGCCTTGCACCTTTGAACCAGCCCAATCGATTAGAACAAACTTGGGTTCTGGAGGTTGTTTTTGGGTCAACAACACATTTCCTTTCCAAAAATCCCCATGCATTAGTACATACCGGGGAGCCCATAGACCCCGTTCTAGACGGCACAAGGCTTGTGCCGCTGCCGTACGGATTTCTCCTGGCACTTCTTCCATTAAGCTCAGGTGCTGTAATGGCGCTGCAAATTTGGTTTCAATTTCAGAGGTTGGAACAGGTACCTGAGTTACACGGGCAACTTCCTGAAGGAATTGCAACAGATGAGGCGTGATTTGAGCTCGCTGTACTGGCCAGAAAAACTTATTCTCTGAGAGCGGATATTGATACTGAAAAACTCCGAAACTAGAACCTTGTACGTTGCCATGCCCGACGGGACCAAGAATGTGGGGAGCCAGGGATGCTCCGACGGCCTGTTTTGCGGAATTGACACGCGCGATCGCCTCCCGTACGGAATGAGGAGCATAGGGCGAAGCCCAGTGGGCAACAGCAACAGGTTTACCTTCCTGATTTCGGAGGAGGAACTTTTGAGAGCCATCAGCCAAAGCAGATTTTCGGCGAAAGGGCTCAACATTTTGAAAGGCTAAGGGGGTTTCATGGGCCAAGGCTTCCACGAGCTGCTCAGGTAAGACAGTCTGTGGATTAGTTAATTGCTTGGAAGGAATGAAACTGACCATTTTTTTTAGCTCTCAAAAACAGTGAATGAAAGTCAACTCATATAAACGCCTCGCTACTTTGACAACCGTTTCTGGTGGGTCTACCAGCTGATGGGAAGTAAGCTTACGAGTCGTCAGGATGGTTAGTACTAACCCTGCCTTAAATTGGATTAATTCCTCTTTAAGGTTCTCTGCCTTTAAATTAATCGATACTTAATTAGAAGTTAACCTTTCTTTCCAGCATTCATCGAAGCTTTAAGGATGTCCCAAACGGCCGAAATTCAATATCTAGAGTGTCTAGCACCATGCTCTGGATAGATCTTCTATCTATCTTTAGGCGTATTTTTAGGAGACATCTTCTAATTGTCGGAAAGAGCCTATGTGTCTGTTAACTACCTTTTCCATAGGGCGAAAAGACGCAGGTATACCCATACTTACATCCGTATTTCATAAAAAGTAGAAACCCAAAAATCTTGGTTTTTGCTGTGAAGTAGCGAAAACCAAGATTTTTGACTTCCGAGGCACGATATAAGTACAGGGCTGACGCAGCGTATGTGGCGTGGCGGGCTCTGTACACCGCACTATGTAAAACAATGCACCAAACCTGGTGGACTTGTGTGAGACCTAAAGTATTAGGAAAAATAAAGTTTTATTAGGCAATAATGATGCTTCAAATTTGCAGATGGGGTATGGCACAGGCGTACTGTATCGCCTTTCCATCGCACTCTATCCCTCAGGCTTCCTGCATGAATTGTTGCCAGGTTTTGCCGCAAATGATTCATGTTCTTAAAAAACGATTCATGTAGAAGTTCTACAAGCTTATAGCAATGTGCAAGTGCGTTAAGTACAGCAACGGTGGTGTGGGGCACGAAGTGCCCCACACCACCGTACTTAATCAACCCGCACAGCGCTATAAAGTCGTATCCTAAATGTTAAGAAAAGCCAGTGTAGCGCTTAGCGCTACACTGGCTCTGTAATGCAGTAGTGTAGTGTACATTTAGGTCGATAAAAGTTAAGCTGCAACTGTTTCGCGGCTTTCTACATGATCGCGGAGTTGGGTTTCAATTTCATCGCAGACAACTTGACGGTAGGCAATGAAATGCTCGCCTAAAGCACAGATTGATAAGTAATGTTGCCACAGACGTGGTTTGGTCTGCATGATGTGAAACAGGTAGCGCCAGAAAGTCCAGCGGGTTTTACGCTGAATACCTTGTCGCCAGCAGATAGTCAATAGAGCCCGAATAGCTGCCCAACTGGGGGTACGCAATGCTGTTTTATGCTTGGGTTCACCCATCAGAAGAAACTGATTGTAGACCCGATCTAAATAGTTTTGTGGGTCGTAAAGTACCCAAAATGCTTGCATGTATTCGCGAGCGATCGCCTCAATCGACCGGGTTGGCACGAAGTTCATCAGGGTCGTCTGGTTAATGTTGGCCCCTTCCTTTAACAGCCGTCCCTCCTTCTGTAGCCGTTCCCATAGAGCGGTGTTGGGCAACGCCTGAAGCATGCTGAACATGGCCATCGCAATAGATGTGTTTGTAACAAATTGGATGATGCGATCGCCCGCCCCAGGCTTCTCGCCATCAAACCCAATAATGAACCCGGCTGTCACTCGCAGACCGTAGCTCATGATTTTCTGAACCGATTCCGAGAGGGGGTCACGGGTGTTCTGGAATTTTCGAGTGAGAGAGAGACTGTCTGAGTCGGGGGTTTCAATGCCCAGAAAGACGGCATTAAAGTTGCATTCCTGCATTAACTCCAGCATCTCTTCGTCTTGGGCCAAGTCTACCGAGGCTTCTGTGTTCAAGTAGAAGGGATACTCGTGCTCCTGCATCCAATCCTTAAGTGCTCGCAACAGCAGCTTTACATTACGCTTGTTGCCGATAAAGTTATCATCCACCAGGAAAATGCTGCGCCGCCAGCCCAACTCGTAGAGCCGCTGAAGTTCGGCCAGGAATTGCTCTGGTGTTTTGGTACGGGATTTGCGGCCATACAGCACAATAATGTCGCAGAATTCGCACTGAAACGGGCATCCCCGCGAGAACTGCACCGACATATTGTCGTAGGCATCCATTTCCAGGAGATCGAAGCGAGGAATTGGGGTTGCCGTCACATCGGGTTTCCCGTCTGTACGGAAGGTCCCGCTGGTATCTCCTCGCTCCCATGCTTCTACAAACATGGGTAGGGTGATTTCGCCTTCATCCAGAATTAAGAAGTCGGCTCCTGTTGCTGCGGCCTCTTCGGGCATGGAGGTGGGGTAGGGGCCACCTACGGCAACGGGTTTTCCACGCCGTTTGGCTTCTTTAATCTGGGCAGCAAAATCCTCGCGTTGCACAATCATGGCAGAGAGCATGACCAAGTCAGCCCACTCCCATTCAGCCTCGGTGATGTCTCGCACATTGCGATCCACCAGCCGAAATTCCCAATCTTGAGGTAAGAGTGCTGCTACTGTAACCAGCCCCAGAGGAGGAAGCAGTGCCTTCCGATCCACCAGGGACAGCGCTCGTTCAAAAGACCAGAAGCTGGTCGGGAAAAGCGGATACACCAGGAGAACTCGCATGAAAGCCTACCCTCTGCATGGAATTTTTCATTACTTTACCGCCAATTGATAAAATCCACACTAAGGGATGCCAGTTATGGGCGTTTTGGGAATTGGCTTGGGGGCGGTAGAGGGCAGAGGGCAGAAGTTATGGATGCAGCGAAAATCCAGGAACCGCGAGTAGCTAGATAACTACCTTCTGCCTCCTGCCTTAAATACCGTGGCTTTTGCCAATCACCCAGTGGCGGCGGAAGAAGCGGGAAAGGCTGGATTCTTGAAGTTGAAGGGCGATCGGGCGGCCGTGCGGACAAGTACGGGGATTTTGGGTAGCTTGCCACTGATTGAGCAGAGTTTGCATTTCGGGAAGGGTGAGGGGAGCCCCGTTGCGAATAGCAGTGCGGCAGGCGGTTGCGACCAAGGCCGTATCCAGATCGCCTCCTAAACTCAGTTCCAGGATGGCGTCGGCGCAGTCCTTCCGCTGATGCAGTGGTTCTGGAATTTGACGCACGGCCCACAGATCCTCGCCAAAGGTATCCACATCCAGTCCAAGGCGTTGAAGTTGGGCAATCTGTGATGGATTCAGTTGACCCAGGATGAGGGGGGGATCGAGTGGCATGAGATTCCAGCGATCGCACAACCGCTCATACAGCACGCGTTCATGGGCGATATGCTGCTCCACCAGCCAGATGCCAGTGGGGTGCTCTGCAACGATATACATCTGATGCAACTGGGCGATCGCCCGCAACTCCGATGCTGGAACCGTATCTTCCCCTTCAACCGGCGGCATAACTTGACGACTGGGGTAGCTACCGGATTCTTCAGATGCATGCACCAGTTGACTAATGCGCCCGGTGTAAAACGTTTCCTTTAGCTCAGCGGTGCTTTCGCTAAGGGCTTGCTGGATGGCGTTGTGCAGGTGCGATCGCCATTCATCCAGGGCCTTGATGTAAATCTCGGCCTTGGCGGGGTGACGGTTCCAATCAATTTGATCGGGGGGTAGATGAAGATGGGCAAAGCAAACGGGATGGCGATCGCGCGGTAGAGTGCGGCGAAATGCAGCCAGAATGGTTTGCTCAAGCTCTGGAATGCGAACCATACGGCCATTGATCGCGACCTTAACCCAGTCGGGCCTGTGGCGGTGGCAGCGATCGGGGAGGCCGAGGGTGAGGTGGATGGAAGTGGAAGGGGGGCTGATGGGCCGAGGGTTAGAAGAGGCAGTGCGTGGATGGGTGGGTGGAGCGTAGCGGATTTCGTGGAGGTCTTGGGGAGTGAGGGTGGGGAGAAGTTGAGGGATGAGTTGGCGGGGAGTAGGGGTGCCCCAGAGGGAGAACCAACTGCGATCGCCCTGGTAAACCTGCCAGGTGACGGTCGGGTGACAGAGGGCCAGGTAGTGCAGGGTGAGCTGAATGGTGCGGAGTTGTTGCGCGGGGCTGGGGAGGCTCTGGCGACGGGGGAGCCAGTCGGCGAAGAGGTTGCCAACACGGACAATGGTACCGGGAGCGATCGCGGCCACTTCGGTTTCTACAACATCGCCCTGATGGTCATAAGTAACCCACCATCCGTCGGGCGAGTCAGCGGCGCGGCTGCCAATTTGTAAGTCTGCGAGTTGGGCGATGCTGTGCAGTGCTTCGCCACGAAAGCCCAGGCTATGGATGTCCCAGAGATCGCAGTCTTGCGCTAATTTGCTGGTGCGGTGAGATAGGGCAGCTTGCTGCAAGTCTTCGAGGAACATGCCGTTGCCGTTATCGGCGAGCTGAAGCCGCCATTGCTCCGGCCACAGGGCAATGGTAATGCGAGTGGCTCCGGCATC
The DNA here is from genome assembly GCF_014695575.1 of Leptolyngbya sp. FACHB-8. Classification (GTDB taxonomy): domain Bacteria; phylum Cyanobacteriota; class Cyanobacteriia; order Elainellales; family Elainellaceae; genus Vacuolonema. The sequence continues at coordinate 15,054 of NZ_JACJOO010000040.1, forward strand.
CAGGGCATTTTCTGCCAGTTCGCGTACCACAGCAGCCAGAGAGTCGATGACTTCTCCGGCGGCCATACGTTGCACCAGATCGGGAGGAAGGGGGTAGATGTGGGCCGTCATTGAGGTAGAAAAAAGTTGGAAGTGGTGGAGCGATCGCCCCCTTCCGATATGCGAAAACAGGTGGAGGAGTCAAACACGACTCCTAATTCTCTCGTGCAATTCAAATTACGAAATCAGCAGCCAGTTCAACATGATGCTCACCTGACGTTGAAAGCCCTTCAATTCTCGCTCGCACTTTCAACCCACGATGTCATGAGCTCAGTGCCCAATCTAATGGCTCTCCAATCGTCGTCGCCAATCCTCATCAATTTTGTCTTTTTGGGCCAACTCCTGTTCGGTGAGATCCTCTTCGGTCGTGTAGGCCAGGTCGCGGGCACTAACGATGGTGCGAGTGGCAAACTCGCTGGCATAGGTGAGTTTGCGTTGCACGGTATTATCGGCTTCATTGAGGGCGATCGCCCGCTCCTGCCGCTCCTCATTCCGGGCCTCAATGCGCTTGTTGCGCCACTGAATCCAGAAGTAGCGAGCTAAAGGAATTCCCAAAAATGCAACGCCATAGGCCAGCAAAAAGCCAAAGATCCCCGTAGTAAAGCTAACGACGCTGCCAGCAAACCCTGCTTCAGCCATAATTTGGGCAAGAATGCTAACGACTTCTCTATCTTGCAAAGCCCGCCACAGGGCTAAAGCCGCCACTAAATTAATGCCCCCCAGGCTAATGGCCCACATCTTTTGAGTAGAACTGGCTGCACTAAACTGCCAGGGAGTTTCTTTCAAATAGGCGGGAACTGGAGTGGCCTGGTGCTCCTCGGCCATGACCTGTAATTCTGGGAAGCGGTAGATTAAATCTCCTTCTGGGCTTACCTCAGGACGGCCGTTGAAGCGGCTTAGCACCGGTAACATGTAGTCTTCCAGGTCACGGCTGGAGCCATTGCCGAGGTTATCTAAATACGGAGAAATTTGCTCGGCTACGACGGAGCCCCCGTTATTGCGAATGGTAGTGGCGATCGCCTGCCAGCGTCGTTCCTCTAAGTTGGTATTGGGGTTTCCGTCCCCAAACAGGAACGAGAAGATGGATTCCAGAAAGCTCATCTGGCCATCTCGGCCTCTAAATTGACGGCGTTCGTAACTGCGCCGTCCATAGCCGGGGGAGAATAGATAGAACCAATCTGGGCCAATCCATAGACGCGGTAAGAAAACTGGGCCGAAACCCCCTCCCCCTCCTCGGTCATTGTCCCGATTTTGAGAACTGGCGGCTGAGAGGGCGATCGCAATAATAATCAGCGTCAGCACAATCAGCACCAGGGAGGCAATCAGTACCACCCCAAAGGAGACACGGATCAGGTAAAACAAAACCCGCCAAATTTGGCTCCACCACTTTTGCAGCCGCAGGCGAAAATACTTGCCCTGCAGAATTCCCTGCATTCCTCGGGGAAACACATAGGCCAGCTCTCCGGTTTCGGACACCTGCATATGCCCGCCGACTTCGGAGGCCAGGGTCAGCAATCCCTGCTCGGCCAGTTGCAAATCCATTCCTGCCTGGGCGGCCACGTCGCCTGCGGTGACGCGATAATGAAGCTGTTCCACCGCCCGCATAATGTCGCGGTTGGGCACCATTTGTTCTATTCCTAAGTGTAGAGCTACCTTCACTCTAGGAATTTTTTCAGGAATTCGACAACTTGGCTCTGTTAAAGTTTTTGGGGATTTGATAGAGATCCCCGATCTGGACAGAAATCGATCGCTCCAAAAACACACCCTGATCGCTACTTGGGAGTAAGATTACAGGCCGGGAAGCACTGCCGGGGTAGGGCTGGTCGAGTACCATTGCATCTCAATCGGCCCCAAAGGTGAGTGATTGGAATCGTCAGCGTTTGCTGTCGATAGGGTCGCCAGGTGGTTGAGGGTTACTCCAAGGCCAGCGGTGAGAAGGGCGATCGCTCCCCCAACGATGAACCAGCGGGTGCGGGTGTTCATTTCCAATGCTGTTTCCCTTGCGCTTGTCTGGGGTTGAATGCCTGATAGCTGGTGAGCTTTGAGGGGCGGTAATTCGTATCCAGCATAGGGCAGGGGTAAGGGCTCCACCGCTTCGGGTTCTTCCCACACCACGGAACCATCTGGGAACACTACTACATTTGGTTGGAGGGTCTTCACGAACTGGGAACCCGTAGATGCCTGAGACGAACGTAATGTTCTGGTCATAATTTGTTGAGCCCTCAGGGTTAATTCTCTTGATGCTATTAAGTATCTCCCCTCTCCCCGCCTTCTCTGGTGATGCAATTCCTCATAAACCCGTGATCTCACGGGCGACGTAGAGGTGATGGCCGTCCATCATCCCTCCTGATCCAGATTGAAGTTCTGTGTGAGGTAAATCACAGTTGCAAGATCTCAGTAGGAGTAGCCCAGTACAAAACCCAATTCACGTTAAAGTATCCATAGGCTGTATATTGGCTCTCGCTATGGGCTGACGTTGGTTAGCTAACGGCTTCATTCGCTAGTATGGGCCTATAAAATTCTTGGATGGTAAACCGGGTTAAGCTATGCCGCGATCGCAACGCAACGACAACTTCATCGATAAATCCTTTACGGTCATGGCCGACATCATCCTCAAGGCCATGCCGACGAAAAGAACTGCTAAGCAAGCCTTTGCTTACTATCGAGATGGCATGTCTGCTCAGGCTGAGGGTGAATACGCCGAAGCCATGGCCAACTACGAAGAAGCTCTGACCCTGGAAGAAGACGAGTACGATCGCAGCTTCATCATCTATAACATGGGCCTCATCCACGCCAGCAATGGCGAACACGACAAAGCCCTTGAGCGCTATCACGAAGCGTTGGAACTCAATCCTCGCATGCCCCAAGCCCTTAATAATGTCGCGGTCATCTATCACTACCTTGGCGAACAAGCTCAGGAAGCTGGAAACAACGACGATGCTGATGCCTACTTCGACAGAGCGGCGGAGTACTGGCAACGCGCTATTCGCCTCGCTCCCAACAACTACATCGAAGCTCAGAACTGGCTGAAGACAACTGGGCGGTCTAAGGCAGATATTTTCTTTTAAAGGCAATGACAGGAGTAAGGCGGAGGACAGAAGGAGCGAACACCCGAGCCTTCTCATTGCTTGAGCCGTTCATCTCGCTCTGTTTGCCCTCTGCCTTGTCCTTCCGGTCTTATCCCCATTACCTGTTACCTATTACTCATTACGTATGTCCCTCGATCGCGAACAAGTCCACAAAGTTGCTAACCTTGCCCGACTGGCTTTGACTCCTGAGGAGGAAGCTCAGTTTAGTACTCAGCTCAGTAGCATTCTGGAATATTTTGAGCAGTTGAGTGAGTTAGATACGAGTCAGGTGGAGCCAACGACTCGGGCGATCGATGTGGCTAATGTTGTTCGTCAAGATCAGCTCAAGCCCTATAGCGATCGCGAAACTATCCTTGATAGTGCGCCAGAGCGGGATGGCGAGTACTTCCGCGTGCCCCAGATCATGAACGACCAGTAGCAGTGGGATGGGCTTTGCACCTGGCGCTTCTTTGATCAGGCGATTTTGAAGAGGGGAGCTTCTCTAAGAAGCTTCCCTTTCTGTTGATCCAGGGAAATGGCGAAAATTAGCTGCTTGATAGCAAGGGCGATCGCCGCTGGGGTAATATTTCCTGGCACCTACGTCGTAAAAATTGAGTTGGGAAATGAAAAAAATTCTGCTATCCGCTGCATTAGCGCTACTACTGCCCATTGCCGCTTGTGCACCTACCCAGGATGCTGGTCAGAATACCGGTTCCCAAACTGAAGCAAGCCAACCTCTGGAAGTGGGGGCCATTCCTGACCAGGATCCCGAAAAACTACAGCGGTTGTATGGTGAGTTGGCGAAGTACCTGGAGTCTGAATTAGGGGTGCCTGTTGAGTACAAGCCTGTTACCGACTACGCGGCGGCTGTCACGGCTTTTAAGGTGGAAGATTTGGATCTGGTTTGGTTTGGTGGGCTGACAGGGGTGCAGGCCCGACTGCAAGTGCCTGGAGCCGAGGCGATCGCCCAGCGGGACATTGATGCCGATTTCCACAGTGTTTTCATTGCAAATAAAAACAGTGGCATTGCTCCCATCAACGATGTCAATGGGCTGCAATCCCTGAAAGGGCGCAGTTTTACCTTTGGTAGCGAGTCTTCCACTTCGGGCCGCTTGATGCCGCAGTACTTCCTGGAGCAGGCCAACGTCAAACTGGAAGATTTCAAAGGTGCGGCCGGGTTCTCCCAATCCCACGATGCGACTCTGAAGCTGGTGGAAGCGGGTACCTACGATGCCGGTGTGATGAACGAGCAGGTTTGGAAGAGCCGACTTGCAGCCGGTGAGGTTGATGTGGACAAAGTACAGGTCATTTGGCGCACCCCTGCTTACTATGACTACCATTGGGTTGTGAACCCCGAAGTTGAGAAGCGTTACGGTGATGATTTCATCGAGCGCTTACAAGCAGCCCTGCTGAAACTTGACCCCAACGTGCCTGAACAGAAAGAAATTTTGGAGCTGTTTGGGGCAGGTAAGTTCATCTCAACCCAGAACTCCAATTACAGCCAGATCGAGGAAATCGGGCGGCAGATTGGCAAGATTCAGTAACCCCAATGTCTTTTGTCCAACCCCTGTTCGAACTTCGGCAGGTGAGCCAGCGTTTCGATCGCTTCTCGGCCCTGCATGACGTCACCCTGCAAATTTATGAAGGGGAGCGTGTTGCCCTCGTCGGCTCCAGTGGGGCCGGGAAGAGTACACTGATTCGCCTGCTGAATGGCACCCTTCGGCCAACGGAGGGAGAGGTTTGGGCGCTGGGGCGGAACTTGAGTGGCTTGTCTGCTCGACAACTGCGTCAAGTACAACGGCAAATTGGAACGGTTTATCAACAGTTTCACCTGGTGGATAATTTGGCGGTGATCCACAATGTCAACGCAGGCCACTTGGGACGTTGGCCCCTGTTCAAGGCTCTGGTGTCATTGGTGTATCCCTTGGAGGTAAAGACCGCAGCGGATGCCCTGGAACGAGTGGGTATTCCTGAGAAACTCTATGCTCGCACCGATCGCCTCTCTGGGGGGCAACAGCAGCGGGTTGCCCTGGCACGAGTATTGGTACAAAATCCACAGGCGATTTTGGCGGATGAGCCTGTTGCAAGCCTTGACCGTGAGTTGAGCCGTGAGGTGATGGATCTGCTCTGCAAACTGGTGGAGGCGAACAAGACCCTGGTGGTGAGCCTGCACTCGGTGGAGTTGGCGCAGCGGTATTGCGATCGCATTATTGGTCTTCGTCATGGCACTGTGCAATTTGACGTGCCTTCGAGCAACGTCTCCTCTGCCTTGCTCGAAGACCTGTATCGTTTGAGGTAGTATGGCCCACCCTTCTGCTGTCAGGTCATGGTGGCCTGCATTGGCGAACCCTCGTATTGCCTGGGGGTTGGTAGCATTGGGGGCGATCGCCTTCTCCCTTTACCCCACTGGCCTGTTTCGTCAAGACATCCTCAATCCCGGTGGGCTGCCGCAACTGGGGCAGTTTTTGGCAGCCAGTCTGCAACCTGACTTCAGCCCAGAATTCCTGGCATTAGCCTTGAATGCGGCGATCATCACACTGGCCTATGCAGTCTGCGGTACTGTTTTCAGCATCGCTCTGGGGTTGATAGGTGGTGTATGGGTCTCGGAAGTCTGGTGGAAAACGGTGTTTCCTCAACGTGGGGGGCGTGTCCGGGCCGGTATCCGCTTTCTACTCGCCATTCCCCGCGCTATTCATGAGCTGATTTGGGGATTGTTCTTCATCAATATTTTTGGGCTCGACCCGCTGGTGGCGATCTTGGCGATCGCAATTCCCTACGGAGCGATCGTCGCCAAAGTATTCTCCGAAATTCTTGACGAAACACCGCGCCAACCCTTGCTGGCTTTGCTCAGTAGCGGTGTTGCCCCACTGACCGCTTTTACCTACAGCCTGATTCCACAAGCGGGGCTGAATCTCCTTTCCTATACCTTCTACCGCTTTGAGTGTTCTATTCGTTCGGCGGCAGTGCTTGGGATTATTGGGGCTGGGGGCCTGGGATATGAAATCCTGCTCAGCCTGCAATCACTTCGGTACAACCAATTGTGGACGCTGTTTTATGCCCTCTTCCTGCTGAACGGATTGGTAGATTTGAGCAGCGCCTGGGTACGTCGCCGCCTGGGGTCGCCCAGTCGCCTCGATTTGAATTTTCGCAAGTTATCCCATCGTGCTGAATCCCAAGCTGCGGCTCAAATTACGCCCGCAGCTTTTTCGCTGCATTCAGAGTCCGATCAACGCGTGAAACTTGATCCGATTTTGCTATTGGCGGGTGTCGCCATTGTGCTGCTGATTCCGTTTTGCTTCAACTTCGTCCAGGCAGACTTTAGCAAGCTCTGGTCTGCTCGTACTTTTGAGCTGTTAGTGGACATTGGGCAATCAGCCCTGCCTCCACGGTTTGAGGTGGAGCAGTGGCAGCAACTGCTTGGCCTATCATTGCAGACCCTGGCCATGTCGATTTTGGCGATCGCCCTGGCAGGTTTTGGTGGCATTCTCCTCTCATTTCCTGCGGCCTATAACTTCTTTCTGCCCGGAGGCTTGCTGGCGACAGTCGGGCAAAGTCGGGGTGGCCGCATTCTCGCCTGGGTATCGCTCTTGCTGACCCGTTCCCTTCTGCTGATTGCTCGGGCCATCCCTGCACCGATTTGGGCACTGGTCGCGCTTTTTGTCTTGTTTCCGGGCATGTTGCCAGGGGCGATCGCCCTCAGCATCCACAATCTTGGAATTTTGGGTCGCTTGATGGCGGAGGTCAATGAAAACCTGGACCAGCGACCTCTGATAGCACTAAAGTCGTTAGGTGCTCCGGGGCCACTGGTGTTTCTCTATGGCGTATTGCCACTGACGTTTACCCGGTTTTTAGCCTACACCCTCTACCGCTGGGAAGTGTGTATGCGAGAAACTGTGATTGTCGGGCTCGTAGGAGCGGGTGGTCTGGGTCGCCTATTGACAGAACAGCTCACCAGTTTTGATTACCGTAGTGTGATAGTGACCCTGGGATGCTTTGTGGTGCTGACCTTTGTCGTGGATTGGGTCAGCGGCACGGCACGGCGATCGCTACGCTAATGGGTGTAAAAAAGTGACGAGAGAGTAGGCGTTTCATCCCCACTCTCTCGTCACTCCAATGGTTGTAGCGATCAATTTAGAATTGGCGACGCGAGAAGATCAAAGTGGCGATCGTTAATACCAACCCAATGTAAACCACGGCATAAAATGCACTGCTCAGCAGTTGCAGGGGTTCGGGTATTAACTCTAAACCATATACAGCCTGATTTTTTAGATTGAGACGGGCCAGGTCAGGTAGGAGCAAATAAAAAATTTCGGTCGTGCGCTGAAAGCCAGGGTTTTCGCTAAGAGCACCCAGCTTCAGCAAATCACGGCTGGACTGGCCCATGAGATACACCCCGAAGGTCAGGAGCGTCGCCAGTAGAGGACTGGTAAAAACCCCAAATAGAATAGCGACTGCTGTAATCAGCGACAGTTCCAAAAACTGGAAAACGGCTGTAACTAGAATGCTGCTCAAGGGAAAGGGTGTTTGGTAAACCGTGAGTACCAGCAGGTAAATTGCAGTCATTGCTGCCACCAGAACGGCCAGTACTGCCGATAACCCAATATGCTTACCAACGATAAATTCCAGTCGGCTGACGGGCTTGGCAATCAACACATAAACAGTGCGCTTGTCGATCTCCTTGTTCACCAAACCTGTGCCAATAAAGGTGGCAATGATCAGCCCCAGCAGGCTGATAGCTCCCAGGCCTACATCCAACAAAATCTTACTTTCAGCGCTGGCTGCCACATCTGGCAGTAGGCGACCAATGGCGAAAAGGGCGATCGCATACACCCCAATCAGATACAGAATGCGATCGCGAATCACTTCCCGGAACACATTGGTAGCAATGACCAATACACGACCCAAACTCACCCCAAACCTCCTGTTGCTGTCGTTTCGGGCACTAACCACTTCTTCTCACTGACTCCAGGCGCACACTGTACTTCCGTCACAGGTTCGGAGCCACTCCCTCCTGGTTGAAGCAGGACAGGATTGTTGACTTGCCGTACCCAACAAGTCTTTTCAAGGTAATATCCCCCCAATCGGGAACTTGGGCCTAACCACCGTGCTCGCAGTAATAAGGTGTACTCATCGGGCCGGGTTTGCGGAGGCACCAGAGCCTGAAAGTTCCAGAATTGACCTTCGCCTGCGGCTTGTAGTCTGTTAAGCGCCTGTTGTTGCAAGTCAACAATACGTTGATCTCGCTCAAACAGCCAGCGCTCGGCATCGCGCCAGGGGCGGCCATCCAGTTGTTGCTCCACGGAAGTGGCAACGGTTCCCAGAAGAAGGGTACCCTGTTCGTCCTCCGCTGGTAACTCATCGGATATGGATACGACAAATCCACTATTGCTGAAGTCATCCGCTAGCAGGCTGGGGTAGGCCGTCAGCCAATCTTGCACCAGGAAGTGAAAACGAAACCAGCAGCTCATAACCAGACTCACCAGCAGCAGCACCAACATATCCTGCCGGGTAATTGGGTCAGGCAGCGTGAAGGTGAGCCGGGGGAAAAATCGGGGGACGATGGCGATCGCCGCTGACACGACAGGCCAGAGCGTTACAGCCAGGGGAAACGGGTCTGCGCCCTCCCGCCAAAATAGTAGGGTACAGGCCAATGCCCCCGTAAACCAGGGGCCAGGCCGAAACATCCAACCAAAAAAGTTCAGTTTGATTCCCCAGGAGGCCCACCCTACTCCAATGGTGAGGAACAACCAGCCCAACCATGACAGAATTTCCTCGACGACTTCGGTCACGGTGAGGATAGACAACAGCCAGGCAAATACGCTCAGCCAGATGAGCGTTTGCCAGGAGTAGGCCTGGGGTGGTTTGAGCTGTTTCCAAAGGGCTTCAAAGGCTGCGCGAAGTTCTTTCACAGGTGGTTCACCGGAAATAACCAAAACCGGAGAATTGAGGATTCAACAGGAGATACCGGGTAAACAAAATAACGGTTATAGCGGAGTAGCTACAGGCATTAGCGGTGAGCATTGCCCGAGCCTGGTTGTTGCTGTCGACCCAGCCCCCGCTTCCACGTCGAAACCGTCTTCCCAAGCGGCGTTCACTCATTCGTTTTTGCAGTTGCGCTTCCCACTCCTGCTGGGTGAGTAACAACTGCTCCAATTGCGTAAAGCCAAAGGTTTTCATGACAAAACTGGCAAAAAAGGTCAAAAATCCTACCAGAATGCCCCAGAAAGCAGTTTCCCGCGTCCATCGATTAAACAAAATAAACTCGATTAGCTCGTTCCGCAAAAATTGGGGTAGCACCGCCTCCACGGCAAAAAAGATAAACCAACCGACCACCGTCGTGGTCAAATTTAGAATGGTGGCATACAACATGGCCTTACGGGGAATCATCGCCAACTCCCGCTTCAGTACAACCCCTTCGATGGCGATCGCCAGCAGCAAGAACATGAACTGAAAGGCGATCATCCGCAGGGCCAAAACCGGAAAAACCATAGCTCCCCAAATTCCGTTCTGACTTCCAACTTATCTCAAATCCAGTGAAAGAATTTGCAGGCTAGTATTCAGGGGCTTAAGTTTGCCTATATTTGGGTGGTGTAGGATACGAAGCACTTCAACATCACCAGATATAAGTTGGATGTTCATGGTGCAGTACTAGAGCCACTTGGGTAGGGGCATTCTATGGAAAAGCGCTACCGTAAGGGCTCTAGCCAACCAGGGATTGTTTCTTAGCCTCCAGCTCAAGAAGTGAGCCTAGCTACTATTTGTGGTGCATTTATAGAGTGAATCTCCACAGATAACCCCACTAATGGTGTTGACCCCTTATCCTCTTGGCGGCATAATGAGCGGGCAGGCGTTACTTGCTCATGCATCAGGGTCATTGAATTGGGCCTCCCCAGGACCTTTCAAAAATACTCTCAACCCACCGTCGCCTTTGATAGGATCAATGCCTCATGAATCATCTTAGAACCATGACCAGAAACGGCATCGGCATTCGCACCGCACAGAATATGTCGGAGCGTTTAGAAGGGCAGATCCATGTTTATGATGGGGCCGGGAAGGGGAAGTCTCAGGCGGCTCTGGGTGTCGTTTTGCGTTCCATTGGTCTTGGGATTAAGAGCTCCAGTCAGACACGGGTTCTCCTGTTGAGGTTTCTCAAAGGACCTGGCCGTACTTATGACGAAGATGCCGCCATTGAAGCGCTTCAGCAGGGGTTTCCCCACCTCATCGATCAGGTACGCACCGGGCGCGGCGAGTTTTTTGGCCCCGATGATATTACTCGATTCGATCGCCTGGAGGCCCAGCGAGGTTGGGATGTAGCGAAAGGGGCGATCGCCTCTGACCTTTACTCCGTTGTAGTGCTCGATGAAATTAACCCCGTCCTCGATCTGGGGTTGCTGCCGGTTGATGAAGTCGTTAAGACCCTCAAGAATAAGTCGCCAGAACTGGAAGTGATTGCAACCGGTCGGGGTGCCCCAGCCGCTTTACTGGAAATCGCGGATCTGCACTCTGAGATGAAACCTCACTTCCATCCGACCGCTGCCAAAAACGGTATTGAGGGAATTGAAATTTACACAGGGGCCGGCAAGGGTAAGTCTACCAGTGCCTTGGGGAAAGCACTCCAGGCTATTGGTAAGGGGATTAGCCAGGACAAGTCGCACCGGGTGCTGATTATGCAATGGCTGAAGGGAGGAAGCGGGTACACCGAGGACGCTGCAATCTCCGCTCTGCAACAAAGCTATCCCAATCTGGTCGATCATTTGCGCTGTGGTCGAGATGCTATTGTCTGGCGCGGCCAGCAGCAAGAGCTGGATTACGTAGAAGCCGAGCGGGGCTGGGAAATTGCGCGAGCTGCGATCGCCTCTGGCCTCTACAAAACCATTATGCTGGACGAGCTCAACCCGACGGTTGATCTAGAACTGCTACCCCAGGAGCCCATCGTACAGGCGCTCCTACGCAAACCCCGTGACACCGAAATTATTATCACAGGCCGCTGCAAAAACACCCCAGCCTACTTTGACCTAGCCAGTATTCACTCTGAGGTCTTCTGCCACAAACACTATGCAGAGAAAGGTGTTGATCTAAAGCGTGGTGTCGATTTCTAACGCAGCTCCAATGCTCTAAAAGCCAAAACTCTTATTTTGTCGTTACCTGGTAACAACGGAATAGGAGTTTTGGTTTTTAGAATTAGGACTTACGCATTCATGTTGTGTGTACTCTGCAACTACACATAAGGAGGTTTATGCATAAGAATTTACCCAGAATGTTGGTGCTTTGCCCGCTTCGCGGGCAAAGCACCAACATTCTGGGGGTAATTTCATTACTGGAAATCTCCTAACGTGAATGTGTAAGTCTTGAGGATATTGGCATTTGATCCGGACAGTTTACTTTTGAAAAGTCGTGTGGATCACGACTTTTCAAAAGTAAACTGTCCTGCTTCTAATCACGCAACGCTATAGGGCACAATCTGAGATTAAAGATAATTAACTGGTGCACAACCATGGGAGAAACAGGGATTCGAGCCGCGATCGCTATTAGCTTGGGGGCGATCGCGGGTGCTCTGAGCCGCTACTACTTCACTCTATTGTTCAAATCTCTGCTGGATGCGCCGTTTCCCTACGGTACGTTCTTGATTAACCTGACTGGATGTGTAGGAATTGGTTTTTTAAGTGTTTGGTTGGGCGATCGCATTCCATCTCTTGCACCAGAGCTCAAGTTATTACTAATTACTGGATTTCTTGGGTCTTACACGACTTTTTCGACCTATGGTTTAGAGTCTCTTTCTCTATTTCTACAATCCCGCCTTTGGATAGGGCTAGCCTATTGGTTGGGGAGTGCAATATTAGCGCTTCCTTGTGTGTATTTAGGGACGGTTTTAGCCAAGATGAAACTCTAATGTCGGGCCGGCTTGCAGGCCCATAGTTGTACTTTGTATCTCTTTCCAATATTTTTTGAGTAATCTAAATCCCCTGGGTCGTTAGGTGCTCGAAAAGAATTTTGGCACCAATTCCAATCAGGACTAAACCCCCAACAATTTCGATCCTACGACCTAGAAAATTACCGAATCGATGCCCAATAAAAACCGCAACCAGGGATAGCAGAAACGTAATGCATCCGATGATGCTGGTAGATTTTGAGATGTCAGTTTGCAATGCCCCAAAGCTAATGCCCACAGCCAGAGCATCAATGCTTGTAGCAAAGGCCAGTACCATCAATGTGTGATTATTAGTCGGATCAAACCGCTCGCAACCGTCCTCTTCATTGATCGCCTCATAAATCATCTTGCCGCCGATGCCACTTAACAACGCAAAGACAATCCAGTGATCGATATTCTCGACCAGTGACTGGACACCCAGCGATATGAACCAACCCAGCAGAGTCATCAGTGCCTGAAATCCACCGAAAAAGAGCGCGATTTTCAGAGCTTTATTGAGCTTGAGATGTTTGATGAGAAGCCCGCTACAAAGGGCAACGGCGACTGCATCCGCAGAGACGCCTACCGCTATCAATGAATCGGTTGCAATCGTCATAGATACTCGCTAAAAATTCGTCAATCAGAGAGTCTGAGCGAAGGACCGTGGCTATAAGTAGCAGAGCCGGTGCATTTTTCAATCCCTCTTTTGTTCTATTATCCCCTGATCATTCTGGTTATGTTTCAAATCTACAAAACATTAGGCCAAAAAGGCTGTATTGACCGCAGAGTAAGTAATATGGCCTTTCTGATCTGATGGCTAATCATGCCGATCAATAGATTGTGGCTGGAGGGATTCACAGCGCTCCTCCGACCACAACTACCTTTAGATTGGAATTGTGACCATCCCTTCGCTATACACTAATGTATTGGCGTTCGAAACATCCATCCATGGCAACCATCAACGATAACTACCTCAAACTGAAGGCAGGCTACCTGTTCCCCGAAATTGGCCGACGCGTCAATGCATTTTCCGAAGCGAACCCGAATGCCAGTATTATTCGCCTGGGCATTGGTGACGTGACTGAGCCGCTGCCCCAGGCTTGCCGCGATGCGATGATTCAAGCGGTCGAAGAGATGGGCGATCGCGCCCAGTTCAAAGGCTATGGTCCCGAGCAGGGATACCTTTGGCTGCGTGAAAAAATTGCTGCCCACGACTTCCAAGCTCGGGGTTGCGACATCGATGCCTCCGAAATCTTCATCTCCGATGGCTCGAAGTGTGACACGGGCAACATCCTCGATATTTTTGGTGACAACAACACCATTGCTGTAACGGATCCCGTCTATCCCGTTTATGTGGATACCAACGTCATGGCAGGGCACACGGGCCCAGCCAATGATAAAGGTGAGTATGGCGGTCTGGTTTACCTACCTATCTCAGCAGATAACAACTTTACAGCTGAAATTCCTCAGCAAAAGGTTGATTTAATCTACCTCTGCTTCCCGAACAACCCAACCGGAGCGGTAGCAACCCGTGAACATCTGCAAGCCTGGGTCGAGTATGCCCGTACCCATGGCTCCATCATTTTCTTTGATGCAGCTTACGAAGCTTTCATTTCTGATCCCACCATCCCTCACTCTATCTATGAGATTGAAGGGGCACGGGAATGCGCGATTGAGTTTCGTTCCTTCTCGAAGAATGCTGGGTTTACTGGAACCCGTTGTGCCCTCACCGTAGTACCTAAATCCCTAATGGCGAAGGCCTCAGATGGCTCTGATGTGCAGCTTTGGGCTCTGTGGAACCGCCGCCAATCTACCAAGTTCAATGGTGTATCCTACATTGTTCAGCGTGGTGCCGAAGCGGTCTACTCGGAAGCCGGCCAACGGCAGGTCAACACGCTAATCGGCTTCTACATGGAAAATGCCCGCATCATCCGTGAAAAGCTGACAGCAGCCGGGTTCTCTGTGTATGGTGGCGTCAACGCTCCCTACATCTGGTTGAAGACCCCCCACGGTTTGGGCAGCTGGGACTTCTTTGATAAGTTACTTCATACCTGCAACGTGGTCGGCACCCCAGGAGCAGGTTTTGGTGCTGCAGGAGAAGGCTACTTCCGAATTTCTGCCTTCAACAGCCGAGCCAACGTCGAAGAGGCGATGAACCGTATCACTGAAAAGTTTGCAGTCTAACGGTAATTCAGCGAAAAGGTGGGAGCGTAGCTTCCACCTTTTTCGTAGGCGATCGCACACATTTTTACAAAGATATTAAATTAACCTCAATTCGGGATAAGCTCAAAAGCCCATTTTGTAGTGCGTGAAGCGCACTACAAAATGGGCTTTTTCGAGGGGCGCGCTTTGCGCGCCCCTCGAAAAAGCCCTTAACCCAAACTCAGGTTAAATTACAGTAAATCGCCGCTCACCTATACCCTAAGGTAAATGCCGCATGCCAATTTAAAAGAAGCCCACGATTGTAGGTACAACCGCACTTACAATCGTGGGCTCTCTTGATTCACGGTCAGTTGTTGTCATGCACAGATGGGCTGTCCAAATACTGCTCATAGAGATTGTGTACTAAATTTTCCAAATTCTCGTCAGGGCAGCAGTCGAACAGGGCATCGAAAATATCGATCAGGCGAGCGGCAGTTTCTCCAAGGGTGGGGCTGAGGCCCCAAACATCCTGCACCCAATCCTGAGGGCGATCGCTCTCGAAAATCATCCGTTCCAGTAACTGGCGGGCTTCTGTTTTAGAAATAGCCATCACAATTCCTTCAATTCCATGGGGCTCAGTTTGTCTATGGTAGGAGGAAGTGGGCACTTCACATCCACTTCTCCCTACCATAGACAAATCTGCACTCAGTTTTACTAAGCCTCGGGTTTCAGGTCACGTTCCATTAAGGCTTCTACCGCCTGCTGGGGCGTAATCTGCTGATTCAGTAGCAGATAGACCTGATGAGAGATGGGCATAGAAATCCCCTCTCGATTGGCAATGGCAAACAGAACATTGGCCGTATTAACTCCTTCGGCGGTTTCGCCAATGGCCGCAAGAGCTTGCTCTAATGTCGCTCCCTGCGCCATCCGAAAGCCCACTTGATAATTGCGGCTGAGGGGGCTGTTGCAGGTTGCCAGTAAATCTCCCAACCCTGAAAGGCCAAAGAAGGTTTCGACCTCACCACCCAGGTAAGTCCCAATGCGAATGATCTCGGCCAGAGCACGGGTGATCAGAGCAGATTTTGCATTCGTGCCCAGTTGCAGGCCATCACAGACCCCAACGGCGATCGCAATCACATTCTTCAGCGTTCCCCCCAACTCTGTCCCAACTGGGTCCTGATTGGTGTAGACCCGAAAGCGATCCGACGCAAACATTTTTTGTACCGTTTGTGCGGCTTCTGGATTTTGGCTGGAGACGACCGTGGCTGCTGGAAGCCCCTGGTAGATTTCCTTTGAAAGGTTTGGTCCAGAAAACACCACAACCGGGTTATCGGGAAAATGCTCCTGCCAAATTTGTGACGCGGCACAAGTGGTTTCCGCATCCAGTCCTTTTGTGGCCGTTACGAGAATGACTTCTCGGTCCAGACCCAGTGTCTGTATCTGTTTCGCTACCTGCGGAACTCCTTTGATAGAGACTGCTGACAGGATAACGCCTGCATCTTCCAGAGCCATTTCCATAGGTAGGGAACCCCGTCGCGACCAGAGTTTAGGCGAGTTTCCGGCCCGTCTGGCTAGCTCATAAAGGACAGAACCCCAGGCTCCGGCTCCTAGAATTGTCAAGGGTTGAGGGGTAGGATGTTGCGAACTCAGCAAGAGGGAAAGAATACCAACAGAACGGTTTTCATCTTAAACAATAAGGCGCTAGTTTTTGTAGAAGGGTGAATTTTGCCAGCAATTCTCATTTTGAAATCAGACCCGAAAATCGCGCGCCAAAGGCGCGCGGTTTCGGGCATCAAAGCCAAGAGTTCACGCCCGTAGGGCGTGAACTCTTGGCTTTGATGCCCATACTGAGAATTGCTGGAATTTTGCCGGTGCATCGCACCGGCAAAATTCACCCTTCTACATACTGAGGTCCTGAATTCTGCAGCATAAAGCGCACAGAATTCAGGACCTCAGCAAGACTGCCCAGACAATTGTCAGAAAACTCGGCTGAAATTAGCCCTAGACTATGAAAAGATTCTGTAAAAGCGATAGATCAATCGGGGCCGGAAGCATTTCGCCCCGGAAGTCGAGCAGTTGTACCAGCAGCAGATAGCCAAAGCTGAGGAGTAAGGCGATCGCCCCGGTGACAATCGCAACCCATTTCGAACGGTTCATAATTGGCTTTTAGATGGGAATCTTGATCTAGAGTGACATAAAAATTGGCAAGATCGGGAACAAGTAAAGTGTGTTCGCTCCATTTTGATTGGCATGGATACTGAAACCCAAGCGTCAATGACTCCTCTTTTACCTGGGCAGTCGGTGGTGATTCACACCCGTGAACTCCGCAAGGTTTACCGTTCTGGCTTCTGGTTCAATCAAAAGAACCAGACCCTTAACAACTGCTCCCTGGACATTTATGAAGGGGAAACCTTTGGGCTGCTGGGGCAGAATGGGGCAGGAAAGACGACCCTCCTGAAGATCCTGCTGGGTATTGTGCGGCCCTCTAGCGGTAACGGCATGCTGCTGGGCAGACCGCTGGGCGATCGCACAGTCAAGCACCGGGTCGGCTACTTACCAGAAAACCCTTACTTCTATGACTACCTCACGGGTTGGGAATTACTGGAGTACGCGGCTGGTCTGTTTCAGTTGCCATCTGCTGTACAACGTCAACGCATCCCTGAACTGCTTGATCTGGTCGGCTTAGCTCGTTCTGCCGCTCAAAAGAAACAGCTTCGGCAATACTCTAAGGGGATGTTGCAGCGCATTGGGGTTGCCCAGGCCTTAATTAATGATCCGGATGTGGTGTTTTTGGACGAACCGATGTCAGGGTTGGATCCTTTAGGTCGCTTCCAGATTCGAGAAATTATTCAATCCCTGAAGACCCAGGGTAAGACGATTTTTTTTAATAGCCATGTGCTGTCCGATGTCGAGGCAATTTGCGATCGCGTCGGTATTCTGGCTCAAGGAGAACTCATTTGCCTCGGTTCAATCCATGAGCTGCTGGGCACCACGGATCTGTACCGAGTAAGAGTTCAAAATGCCAATCCTGAGGTGCTGCGACAGTGGATGCCCGATTTGGAATTTAAGGATGGTTTTTGGCAGGGGCACCTCAAAGGCCAACCTCAAGACTTTTTCTCTAGTCTGCGGCTGATGAAAGCTCAATTAATCTCAATGAGTTTGGCTCGCCCAAGTTTGGAGGAGTTTTTTATCCAACAGCTTCAACAACGGGGCATTTTCAAAAGCCAGTAATAGGCTCATAAGTGCCTTCATAAAAGAGAGGGGCGACGTATGACGTCGCCCCTCTCTTTTATGAAGGCTATGGCAACCCCTTTCCGATCTGATGAGGTATGAGAGATGAATGTGGAGCTTTGCCCCACATTCATTTCATGAAAAGCTATTGTGACTTCATTGCCCGTTCCATTTCGCGCTTATCCTGTTTCTTCTTCAGATCTTCGCGCTTGTCGTAGGTCTTCTTGCCTCGGGCTAGGGCGATCGCTACTTTCACTCGCCCCTTCTTCATATACAGCCGCAGCGGAATCAACGTCAGTCCCTTTTGCTCCACCTTGCCAATTAAGCGGCGAATTTCATCCTTATGAAGCAGGAGCTTCCGAGTACGGCGAGGATCATGATTGAACACCTGGCTGGCGGTGTCATGGGGCGAAATGTGAACGTTGTAGAGCCACACCTCTTCATCACGAACCGATGCAAAGCCATCCTTCAAGTTGGCTTTGCCCTGTCGCACAGACTTCACCTCCGTTCCCCGCAGCTCAATGCCAGCCTCGTAGGTTTCCAAAATTTCGTAGAGGTAGCGGGCCTGTCGGTTGTCCGCCACGATTTTGATGCCGTCTCCGTTATCTGCCATCGTAGTTCTTCGTTACCTTACTAACAGTTCCCTGGGATTGGGGAAGTCGGAAAAGCCTTGCGGTGTGCTGGCTTTGTGAGTATGGCTTACTCCACTACAACGTGCCACTCATGCAGTTCGTAGGTGACGCAGCCATTACAAATCAGGGGATCACGTGCCACAATATCCTTCGCTTCTTCGAGAGAATTCGCCCAGAACAATAACATACCGCCGCCCCGTTCCTGCCAGTACCCAGTCTTGGCTTGATGCCCCGAGGCAATCAGATCTTTTACAAAGTCCAGATGGGCTGGCACATACTGGTCAAAAGTGGGTTTATCGACGAGGCCTTTTTCAATCTTGACAAACCAGGGCATTGGTTGCGTTCTTTCGTGGAATGGGTATTATCGGATGGCTAAGAGGGTGTTGAAAGATTCATTTCTCTGCACCAGCAGACAACCAAATCAACCCTTTTCAGGGCTGGCTTCTCAAACATCCTCTAAGGATACCTTAGCCAGAAGTTTTGCTGTCGTCGATCGCTCTTCAGTAAGCTTCATGGAAAGAGCCGTCAGGTTTGTGCTTCTAACAAGACAGTGCGTTGCTTGCTTCAATCGTATCGATGCCCATCACAGGACTTCATGACCACAAGCCACAACCCAAATCCCCGATTTTTTATCGCATTCCTGCCTCCTGCGGAGATCGATACCTTTGCAACGACCATTATTCAGGAACTCGGTAGTCGCTATCAAACCCGCACGGCCAAAGCTCCCCCCCACATTACGCTACAACCGCCCTTCGAGTGGCCCGTGAACGCCCTTCCAGCTTTAGAGAGCAGCCTCCGAGCGTTTGTGCAGACTCAATCCCCAGTTCCTATCAGCCTGTCTGGGTTTGGCGCATTTTCTCCCCGTGTGCTTTACATTAAGGTGCTCAAAACGCCTGAATTGCTTCAGCTTCAGGCCTCGCTCATGCAACATCTGGAAGACACGTTAGGGATTGTTGATCTCAAGAACAAGCGACGTGGTTATTCGCCCCACATGACTTTGGCTTCTCGCAACTTGAACCCACACACGTTCGAGGAAGCCTGGATGGATTTACAGAAACGGGAAGCGAACTTTGAGTTTACGAGCGATCGCCTCACTCTACTCATTCATCAAGGCCACCGTTGGGAGAACCAGCAAGACTTTTCTTTGGCTGAGCACGGTTTTTGAGCAACAGTTCGCATTTGGAAATCTAGATTGGGGAGGCTGCACTCCTCAGGTAAAGCCTAAACTGGATTCAGGTTAAGGGCGTTTTCGAGTGCTGTGCGCAATGCATGGCACTCAAAAGGCCCATTTTTGCTTATCCCGCACTGAAGTTAGTCCAAAGCGAGAACTACTGAGTTTTAAAATTACCCCTTGACAAAAAAGAGGCAAAACTGTAACAATAGATACAGAAATAAATCGTTCATCTCTTTGCCAAACAACTTGGCAGAAGAGACGGAAGTAGGGAAGCCCCGAAGGAACGCGCCTCCAAACTACTCTTCAAGACTGAAGCGAGGCGGACGTTATGCAACTCAATTATCGTGGTATCAAGTACGAAGCCAATTCTCCTGTCGTTAATCTGAATAACAGCAATCCAGCAGATGCTACTCTGCGATATCGTGGCAACGCTTACGACACGAATTTGCCTGTTGTTGCTCAAGCTAAAGTAGAAGCAGCAGATGCTACTCTTCAGTATCGTGGCAATACTTACAACGCAGCTCTACCGACCATTGCTCAACCTAGCGCAGAATCTGTAGCAAGCTCTGTGGTGGAAGCTGATCCTGCTCCTGTTGCAGCTGTTTCTGGCGATCGCGCCCGCTCACTGATGATGAACCACCACCGTCAGGTCAAGCAACGTCAGCAAGTTATGCTGTCCCGTCTGGCTACTAGCATTGGGCTAGATGGTAGCGAAACGGCGAAGTACTGGAACCATATTCAAGGCAAGGTTCACCCCAGTTTCTGGGCAACCTATGATCGCAGCCACGCAGCAAGCAGCTGATTCATGCATCCACAGACCAACGCATCTTTGAACCCTAAGTCATAGTCATCTCTGGACAAAAGGTTCTCTTTAAGAAAAAGGCACTCCATTAGGGTGCCTTTTTTATTGCGTCTTGCATGTTCTCAGCTTCTATCGCGCTACGCGTTTAGACAATACCTGTCATTCTTTTTATGGGAGTGGTGGCTTCGCCGCCACTCCCATAAAAAGAATGACAGGTTGCTTATTTGTGATCCTGAGGAATAACAAGAGGGAGGGGCAAAATTACGGGGTTTCAAAGTTGAGCTTTCGCCCTCAACAATAAAATCTCGTAGTCATACTTATTCCGAAAAGGTTTAGAAAACGGCATAGTGCTAAAAGCAGGCAAAACGCATCAATAATGCTGCTCCTGACACTATGTTTGGCCGTGACATATGAGTTTCACGGCCAGACATACTGCCTTGATATACCCCTCTTTGGTGCTTAATTTATTTTTCAGGCTGCATCATGACCCTACAATTAGAGCGACGATATCGCCGGTCTCGGAAGTTTTTCTGTGCGAATTTCAATTCCTATGGTTTCTCTCAAGTAGAGCTACTTGTAACGCTGGCAGTAATGACTCTGCTAGTTTCTATACTTGTTCCCTCGTGGTTGGGGTTGATGACGGGGCAGACCCTAAATCATGCTCAAGATGGTGTATTTCAGACAATGCGAGCTGCTCAGGTACAAGCCAAAACTAACCATGCAGCGTGGCAAGCCAGCTTTCGAGATACTCCTCAGGGCATCCAAGCAGCAGCTCACCCCGTCAATGCAGAACCGACCCAAATCCCCTGGGAAACTCTCAGTTCCGGTGCCCAAATCGATGCTGCAATGACGACCCTTTTGCAAACCGCTGGAACTTACCAGATCCGCTTTACTGCGCAAGGTGGAGTGAGTGGCCAGATGGGCCGGATGACGCTGCGGCGAGGCGATCGCACCTCCAGACGCTGTGTATTCTCATCTAGCCTTCTGGGTGCTCTACGTACAGCCCGTAACGAGGAGTGTAATCGAAATTTGCAATAGGGCACCTGGCGATAGCCTTGCGCATGAAACGCGTTTTCTATGAATTGATACAGCGCTCAGAACCGGGCAGTCTGTTTTTGAAAAGCCGCGCTCCGCAAAGCTTTTCAAAAACAGACTGCCCTAACTAACGTAACACCAGCAATAAGTGCAAGTCTGCGAATGCATTTAAGGGATTTGGAATCCGCGCAGTTTTCGCTGTTCCTCCTGCAGCCCTTTGCCTTGTAAGAGAACTCCGAAGTTCCCCAATCCCATTGGGTCAATTAATCCGTGGAGTGCTTCTCGCCGTGCCAGAAGGTCAGATAGGGTAAACGATTCACTAAAACTGCGGTTGGATAACTCGGCAATGCGATCGCCCATGCCTAATGCCATCAAAAATAGCCCCTGTTGTGTAAACCCAAGAGATTCTAGCCCACACTTCTCTCCTTGCTTTTCCAAAGCTGTGAAGTTGACGTGGGCTGTAATATCCTGGCTACCAACGTGGATGAAGGGATTGTCGTGGTGGTGATGCTGAAAATAGCACTGAAGTGTTCCTGCACGACGGCTGGGAAGGTAGAAACGCTGAGCCGGATACCCATAGTCAATAGTGAGCACATAGCCTTGCCGCAGCCTTTGAGCTACAGTTGTAAGCCAATCTAGTGAAGCTAAGTTAACTTCAGTGCTGTAGCCATCGGGGTAGGGGGGCGTTGTTAAGGAGATGCCACTCAGCTGAAGATAAGTTTCTACCTCGGGGGTGGAGAGGGGGGCGATCGCCTCTCCAAAAACACCCTCCTCAGCTTTCTCCGACTTCACGACAAAAATTTCCTGCAACGCTCCGTCTTTCAGGATGATCCGATGCACCGGAAACGCATCGACCAGCTCGTTGGAGAAGAAACATCCTACGACTGAGTCAAGTGGAATTTCATCCCAAGTACGCCAGTGCAGGCGGTCAAACTCTAACAGATTGCTCATTTGTTGCTGTTGGAGTTGACGCAGGGCAGGAGAAGCCTCCACCACAATGTACTCCAGCGCATCGAAGCAGGCATCATGGTGGCGGTGCAGATACCGCAACACATCCCGCACCAGTAATCCTTGTCCGGCTCCCATTTCTACCAGGGTGAAGGGTTGGGGGAAACCGAGTAACCGCCACATCTCGGCAAACTGTTCGGCTAACAACTCACCAAAGTCGGACCCTAGGTGAGGAGCGGTATAGAAATCTCCTTCTTTGCCAATGTTGACCCGGTTGGTAGCGTAGTATCCGTACTCTGGGTCATAGAGGGCCAGATTCATAAACTCTGTAAAGGGAATTCTTCCTTGGGGCTGTGCAGCGATGTGTTGAGCAATGCGATCGCACAACAATGGATGACTCTGGTCAGCTTCTAACCCCTGCTTATCTTGCATATCCATCAATCCTGGTCATTAACTTCATATCTTGCCCTAAAAGCTAGAACTCGGCAGTGCCAGTACAAAGCGGAAGCAATCCCAGAGTTCTGCTTTTAGGACAGTAAGGTACAGGATGTGAGTAAGCCCTGATGTATAGGCCCAAGGCATTGTCACCTTCTCCAAAGTTATGTTAAGTTCTATTACAGAACCGATACCTAAGTACTGAGGTTATTGAGCCATGGAAAATCAAGGAACAAAGTTTGGTTTCACTCAGTTCGCTGAAACCTGGAACGGTCGTCTGGCTATGCTTGGCTTTGTAATTGGAATTGCCACCGAATTGCTTACCGGGCAAGGCATTCTGTCCCAACTGGGTCTCATGTAATTTTGTATCTCTCGAATATCTCATCTAAGTTGTAAAAAGCACCCAATCGGGTGCTTTTTTCTGCTGTATGCATTGCTTATAGCCTTTCCCAATCTGGTGAGGTACGAGAGATGGTTGTGGAAGTTTGTTCCACATCATCTCTCGTACCTCACCAAACCGAGAAATCTCGTAAATGGCTTTGATAAAGCGTGTTTCCTCTGCGGTAGCTTTACTCAGCCGTGCTACTCAGACGATGTTTTAATTGAACCCATGCCTGACGCATAGACCAGAACTTGCTGGCTTCCATCTCCGCGATCGTTTTGTGGGCCTGATCCAGTTGTTGACGTACCTGAGCGAGTTCCTGTGCAAGTTCTTGCTTGAGAGCCAGATATTTGCCGTCCTGTTGACCGATCGCCTTCTCCAAATTCCGCCGCATGGGCTCATAGGTCTTCTCAAGAGCAGGAGCCGCTTCAATGTAACCCATTCGCTCCAGAGCAGAACCGTGGCGAGCCAGAAAAGTCTCTAGCATCTCATCGGTAAAGCGGTCTTGCCACTGCCCAGAAGTACCTTTGCGGAAGAAGGGATGTAAAGGTGTTTTTCCCTGTTGCTTGTACCAGGCCTCCTCCCGCTTCTTCAAATTTTGAAAATCACAGGCTTCGATCGTGAAATTCACCCGCTCCATATCGATAGGAAGCCCTGCAAATTCTAAACAGCGCAGAAATTGTGTCTGCGTATCTGCCTTCATATCTTCGTAGCGTAACAGCAAGAATTTTTCGGGAGCGTTGTCCAGCCAGGAATGAACATGGTCGCTCCACGTAGAGAACGGATCTAGCTGATCAGCATTAAACGCTTTGACGTAGTCTCTAAAAGACATCCCGTCGGGGATGCGTTTCCGGCTCTGCATATGAAAGTAGTAGGAAACGGCTACATCCCGACCGTCTCGCACAATATAGATGACGCGGGGGTACTCTGGGCGGTAGGGTTCGTGACTTTTAATGTATCGGGGGGCCTTCAATGCCGCCAGTTCAGCCGGATTTTTATAAATGTCTGGAATGATCTCGGAAATATTAGGAGTTTCCTCACCAGAGAGGTAATGCCCAAAGAGGTATCGGAGCCAGGTGTTTCCTGATTTAGGATAAGACACCAGAAACAGGTCATCTGGCAGCGTGTCGATCCGAACGTTTTCCATAAACCGCGTTTAACAAACCTTAAAAGATGTTATCAAGTTCAGGTCACGAGTTACCGACCTGTCATTAAACTGAGGACAATTTCCCGCCATGAGCGACAACCACGACCTTAGAGAAGCAAAATCCGCTTCGACGCTTCAACGGGTTCGTACGATCAGCCACCTGCTTGACAATGCCCTTCCTGTCCCTGGTACCCGTTATCGGGTTGGTCTCGATCCTTTTCTCGGATTGATCCCCGGTGGTGGTGACACCATTGGAGCCGTTCTGTCTGCTTACATCGTCCTGGAGGCATTACAGTTACGGCTGCCCCGTGAAACTCTCATCCGGATGGTCACAAATTTATTAACAGATAGTGTGCTCGGTGTGATTCCCTTTGTTGGAGATTTGTTTGATTTTGGCTGGAAAGCCAATAGCCGTAACGTTGCTTTGCTAGAAAAACATCTGGCGAATCCGACAGGTGCTCGCCCTGCCGATCGCTGGTTTATTATCCTTATGACGTTAGTCGTCATCGGGATTGTTGTGGGGTTTGCGATTCTAGTGGGCCTCGTTTTCAAGTTTCTCCTGGGTCTCCTACTCACCCCATCTGTGGGTTGATAGCTGCCGATCAGGAAAGAACCAACCTCCTACACAGAAATAAACAGCTCTACTGGTCGTGGGATAATAGTTCGGCTGTTTCCTTGGGTTAGTGGCATGGTAGAAGCGACGCGGTTCACCACCGATGTGATGAATAGCGGAACACTGGTCGATTTAACGTTTCAGTTGCCCGACCCCGAAGACGAAGATATTTCTCAAGCCGAGTTTGAACGGTTGATCGAAACGGCCTGGCAAGTGTGCGATCGCTTCGACTTGCAAACTGACATCTGGCGCGGGCGAATTTTGCGGGCCGTGCGCGATCGCGAAAAGCGGGGCGGTGAAGGCAATGGTCAAGGATTTCTCAAGTGGCTGCAAGAACGAGAAATTAGCAAGAGCCACGCGTACAACTTGATGGATCTGGCAGGAAGTGCCGATTTGTTGCTGTCAGAAGGCGTGCTGGAACCGGAGGACGTGAATCAGTTCACCAAACGGGCTTTTGTCGAGACGGCTCAGGCAGCCCCGGAGGTGCAAAAAATGATCGGGGATGCGGCTCAAAAGGGCGATCGCATCACCCGCCGCGAAGTCCGCCAGCTAGCGGATGAGTGGACTGCCATGACTTCTGAGCTGCTGCCCGAGGAGGTTCGCGAGAAAGCCGCTAACAACACCATTCCTACCCGCTATCTGGCTCCTCTGGTACGAGAACTCGAAAAGCTGCCCGAAAGCCACCAGGAGCAACTTAAGGGAGAGGTTGCCGAAAATCCCGATGTAGATACTATTAAGCAAGCCACCGCTGAGGCGAAATTCCTGGCGAAATACATCAATGCTGCCACGGAGGTACAAGCCCTCAATCGGGAGGGAATGGACCTGGAGCAAGCCCTGGAGGAAGCGCTGCGGGTTGGCTGCTTGAGTGCGACGGCCGATCTTGTAAGTCAGGCATCGCAGTTGGAGCAGATGATCGCTCGCTTATTCACCACCTGGAAGCGAATCAACAGCCTTTCCGAACGGGTTTATTTAGACAGTGGCTCCAGTACCCCTCAATTACGATCGCTCCTTGCCTACCTGGAACCGCTGACTGGCGATACCCTGGAGATACAATTGGGCGAACCAGGCAGTAGTTTTTGCCGAACCATTCGCCTAAAAATCATGGCTGAGGATGAATAAAGGGGTATGGCGTTCAGTTCGCCCTATCGAGAAGCACAACTTCAACAGTTCATTCGCAAATTGGGCTTTACCGCCCAACCCAAAATTGACTGGCTTTTGCTGGATCAAGCACTGACTCACCCCAGTGCTGATCCTGCCCGTAATTACGAACGCTTAGAGTTTTTGGGAGATGCAGCCCTGAAGCTCACAGTCTCCCGCTTTCTATATGACCATCTGCCGACTGCGACCGAGGGAGAGATGTCGGTCTTGCGGGATGTGTTGGTGAGCGATCGCATGCTTGCTCAGATTGGCGGTCGTTATGGCCTGGATCGCTACCTGCTCCTGGGAAATGCCATTCTCGGTGATGTTAGTGGACGAGATAGCCGCATTGCTCAAGCGTTAGAGGCTGTTTTAGGGGTTTTATACTTAGCAGAGCCAAAGTTAAGCCTAATTTCAATCTGGCTGGATCCTCATCTCCAAAAAATGGTTTCAGTCATTCAAAACGATCCAGCTCTGATGAATTACAAGGGGGCACTCCAGGAACTTACCCAGCGAGATTTTCAAGTCCTACCGGACTACCACATTACTGAAGTTTTTCACTCAGCTACTCAGGCTGAACGTTTCATTGCGGAAGTGTGGATTGCGGGTCAATGCCGAGGACGTGGCACTGGCTCGTCGAAGAAAATGGCTGAACAGGCTGCTGCTCAGGAAGCATTCCTGGCACTTCATCGGCAGTCTCTATAGCGCTTTGCCCGTTGATTCAATACAGTGGTGTAGGCCGTGAAGCGCCCTATACCCCTGTTTTTGTACTTAACGCGGTTGCACGTCACGATATAGCTTGAGTGTGGTTTTCCAAGCAAAAGGGATGGTGAGTCTGACTCACCATCCCTTTTGCTTGGAAAGCCTTTGTGCGATTAAGCGCCTTGAGTAACGGCTGACCGCACTTCGGTCAAGTGAATGATATCCTGCCGAGGATCAACGTAGCTGACTTTGACTTCCAGGCGATCGCCTGGATAAATCGCTCGGTCAAACCGCATGGCTAATTCCAGCCCCAAGTCCTCCAGCAAAATTAGCCCTAGCCCTTCGTGTTCCCGCAGCCAACGGAGCATCAGCGATTGCCATATCTCCTCTTGATGGCGGCGCAGGTATTCCAAGCCCCAATACCGATTGCTCTGGCGCTCGACCATTGTTGCTTCGTAGGTCACCGCGCTAACCGACTGGAGAGTCTCTTTCAGTTCCTCTTCGGAGAAGGGGAGGCTGTTGCCCTGCAGATGTGCCTTGATCTGGAAGTGGGCCAGCAAATCTGTATAACGCCGAATGGGAGACGTTACCTGAGTATAGGTATCCAACCCCAAACTGGCATGACGAATGGGGGTGATTCCCATTTCACTACGAGGCATGCAGCGGCGAATGGCAGAATCCCGTACAGGACCAGAAGGCAGTGCTAGTAGCTCTTCCTCTGGTGGTAGTTCTGGCTGAGGTTGCCCTCGGAACGGTAAGGGGATCTGGTTTTCCTGCCCGTAGCGACCTGCTACTTCTCCGGTCAGAATCATCATTTCTGCCACCAGTTGGCGGGCCGAAGAATCCTCCAGAACATCAATCGTAACTTCGTCTTCTAGAACTTTAATGGACGACTCTGGCATCCGGATCGTAATCGCCCCTTGAGTTTGGCGAAACTCATACCGCTTTCGTGCCCATTGATCCAGCCCCAGTAACTCCTGCTCAGCCATAACACCCAGCTCAATCATCTCATCCACATCGTCGTAGGTCAGGCGATAGGTCGGCTTGACCAGAGTGGGATAGATTTCATAGCTGTGGATAGCTCCCGTTTCTTCCAGCACCACCGCAAAGCTAAGGGAGCAACAAACTTCTCCCTGAATCAGGCTCATGGGGCCTGTCGCCAGCTCACTGGGGAACATCGAAATCATACCCGTCGGCAAGTACAGCGTCGTACAGCGGCGGCGGGCTTCTTGATCCAGTACATCCCCAGGGGTAAGCCATCGAGTTGGGTCAGCAATGTGGATCCAAATCCGTTGCTTACCGTCTTCCAGATACTCCAGGCTAAGCCCGTCATCGATTTCGCGGGTGCTGGCATCGTCAATGGTATAGACCTTCAGGTGGGTCAAATCCAGACGATTGGGATAGGAATCAGGGGGAGGCATGGTGAGGTAGCTCTGAGCGGTATCGAGAACCCGGCTAGGAAATTGAGTGGGTATCTGGCTGCGTCGGAGGAAGAGGTTCTCATGAGGCTTCCACAGTTTCAGGTCTACCAGCAGCTGGAAGGCTGCTGGTGCCGTATCGCCTCGTCCCAGAGCTGTCAATACTTCAATGGCCGCGGCTCGGTTATTGGCTGCTTCTCCCAGGGTGGCATATTTTTCCAGAGTTTCCAAACGCGACCGATCGCTATTCTGCCATTCGACAGACTCCCCAGCCAGAGCAGCTTGAGTCCGTTCCAGGAAGCTTTGCCATTCGTGCTGCTTCTGCTGTTGCACCGCTATTTGGTGCCGTAGTTCTTCAACCTGAGTTACCGGGCGGGGTTCGTAGCGATCGCCCTTCTGCTTAAAAAACAACTTGTCGTCTGACAGCAGACAATGCGCCGCATAACATAGAGGCGCACTTTGGTCAGAAAACAGCAACAGTGCCATTCCAGTAGCGTCTGTTGCCTCACCGTCCTCTACTAAGAGCTCCCAAGCTACTTCCAGGCTCGAGGGGTCTAAGTAGGGCTCAATTTCGGCAAGGAACCCTGGAATATCTTTAGGTTCATAACCCTTGCCCGTAACGGTATAGGTCATCTCTCGGGGATGAAGCTTGTGAGCCTGGCCCCGCTGGTCAATGGCAATCCAATCGCGCTTGCCTTCAGGCCGATCAATAACCGCGAGGCGGCGATCGCCATTGACTCGGAATTCAACCAGCGTCCCTTTCTCCATCCCAATTCTTTCAGGTAAGTTGTCAATTTGATGCGTACTGATCCCTTTACAGCCTCTTGCTTGAGGGGATAAGAGCATGGAAATTTCTAAGTTCTTTGTAGCGATCCCCAGTGGAATGCAACAAAAAAATCAGACCCAGCCAACACATTTCTCTATGGTATCTGGGTCTGATGAATTCGTCTGTGTTGAATTATCCTTCGCGGTTGACGAAGGGTAGCAACGCAAGAAGGCGTGCCCGCTTGATGGATTGGGTCAAATCACGCTGCTGCTTAGCAGTTAGCCCAGTGATACGGCGGGGAAGGATCTTGCCACGCTCAGTAATGAACTTCTTCAGCAGATCCACATCCTTGTAATCGATGGGCTCAGAAGGCTTAATCGGGGAAACTCGACGACGGTAATAGCTCATGATGCTTTTCTCTGTACGGTCAGGACTTCAAGAATCAATACGGACAAAATGGCCCTTTGACGACAAGGCGTCTCAGGACATTGATTCACCAGGAGATTTACTTGATCTCCTTGTGGACCGTGTGCTTGTTGCAGTGGGTGCAGAATTTGTTTAACTCCAGCCGGTTGGTAGTATTCCGGCGGTTCTTGGTGGTGGTGTAACGCGAAACCCCAGGCGATCGCTTATCGGGGTTTGTGCGACACTCGGTGCATTCCAGCGTAATGATGATACGGACGCCCTTGGCTGCCATAATTAAAGGCTCATCTTGAGATTAAACACAAACTATTATTTTTTCATACGACTGCGCAGATCGGCAACTAATTTTTGGACTTTCATATCTAAAGAGTAGCCGCGCCGGCTTTCAACAATAAAAGTGCGGGCGAAGCGGTCATGGAGTGTTAAACCCCACTCGGAACCATTCAGCGCAAAGATGGCATCACCTCCTAGAGGAATCAGTAATAGCAGGGCCCAAGCGGTTGTCGGGCTCAGGTGTGTTATGCCCCAGAAGGCCCAGAATGTGACGATCCCCAATCCTAGCTCCCGTTTTGTCAGATCTTGCAGCGTCGGAGTTCCTCCTCGACCACCATCCAGAATCCGCATATCCATCGCCCATCGTCCCAGGCTCTGGCCTCGGTTACGTGATACCAGTACCACCCGCATCCCCAGCCAACCCACTCCAAAGACGAATAGCTGAGCCCATCCCACGCCCATAAAGCTGCTGATTAAGCCAACTCCCAGGGCATCAATACCCAGGGCTGCGCCCCGGCGCCATAGGGGTACCGGAACAGGGCGTTGGGTAGGAGGAAGTCGGGTCATAGCCGGGCTCCAAAATGTAGCGCTGAAGGGTAAGGCTACGGGCGATCGCCTGCTTCCATGATATAGCGATCGCCCAGTAGGATTTGTTTGCAGATAATTAGAACATGGGTCGTCTATCCCGAAAACAGACCCGAGTCACCAACCTTGATGTTGAGGAGAACGCTCCTCCCTTGTTTCCTAACTCAATTGGTTCGACTATAAGAAGGCATTTGAGACGTTAATGCTGATCTCCTGGCCTGCCTATGCTCCCTGTTGTTGAAGCTGAAGACCTGATTCTGCAGCTCGTTCGTCCCCTCACTGCGACCCAAGATTCTGAATCGATAGATCTTCTTCAGGGGCTGGGACGAATTCTCAGCCAACCAATCCTCAGCCCCCTTGACTTTCCCCACTGGGATAACTCAGCGATGGATGGGTATGCTGTACGTTTTGCTGATGTTGCCGACTGTGGCTCTGAGCAGCCTGCAATTCTCCGTGTTGTCGAGGAGATCCCTGCTGGAGTGGCTCCCCAGAGAATGGTTCAACCGGGTGAGGCGGCGCGCATTTTGACCGGAGCGATGATGCCTGCTGGGGCTGATACGGTTGTCATGCAAGAAGTTACCCGGCGAGAAGGGGATGATGTTCATATCTTGTCGGCCCCCAAACCGCAGCAATTTGTCCGCCACAAAGCAGAGTTTCATCGGGCAGGTGAGCTGTTGCTGTCTCCAGGAACGGTGCTAAATCCACCCGAAATTGCCGTACTGGCAGCTGCTCAATGCCCTCAGCTATCGGTTTATCGGCGATTGCGAGTCGCGATACTCTCCACTGGAGATGAACTAGTTCTGCCGAACCAACCTCTTCAGCCCGGGCAAATTGTGGATTCTAATCAATATGCATTAGCCGCGGCGATCGCTCAAGCTGGAGCCATCCCCCTGCCTCTTGGCATTGTGGCTGACGACCCCGAAGCTTTGCGTCAGGCGATTAAAAATGCTTGTATGCAGGCTGATGTCGTCATTTCCTCGGGGGGGGTCTCCGTGGGGGACTACGACTATGTCGAACAAATTTTGCAAGAACTGGGTGGTACCCTTCACATCCGTCAGGTAGCAATCCGACCGGGTAAACCGTTGACTGTCGCCACCTTCGAGGAAGATCGAGCCGCTTCTTTATACTTTGGGCTTCCTGGCAATCCTGTATCGGCTCTGGTAACCTTCTGGCGATTTGTGCGACCAGCTTTAGCAAAAATGGCTGGACAGGCTGAAGGGTACCGGCCTAGCTTTGTGTGGGGGCGATCGCAGCAAGAACTCAATGGAGACAGCAGACGAGAAGCTTATTTATGGGGCCGCCTGACAATAACGGAGGTTGGCTATACCTTTATCCCAGCAGGAGGTAGTCATAGTTCAGGGAATTTAATCAACCTGGCTCAGACGAATGCTTTGGCGGTACTTCCTGCAGGGCAAGTTTCTGTGAAAGCCGGAGAATCCATTCAAATTCTGCCGATAAGTTAGCGATCGCCTTCTTCATGAAGCTTGGGAAGAAAGGGCAAAGCTTCACTTTAGATAGCCAAGAGTTATATCAACATTCTCTTAGATAAGTAGAAAAGATAAATATGCTTTGCTGGCTAGTGCAAAGCGCCTCACCCCAGCTGTATTTGGGGTTTTTTACTCCATTTACGGAGACATGGATGGCGCATGATGGGTAACACCCATCATGCGCCATCCATACTTCATCCTGAGTAAGCAGAAAATACAGTGTTGCTGGGAGTTCTAGAGCTTTAAGGTAGGGTCAAGGTAACGGAAATTTATAAACAAAATGTTAAGTTCCGCATAATGGCGGATAGAGTATCAGCCATCCATCGACCCCCCATAATTCCGGAGAGCAGCTACCTTATAGATAGCCAAGGACAAGAAATCCCTAACAAACACAGGTCAGCCTGGTTGAGTTTCTCACCTAAAGCATCTCAGCGGCGACATTACCTGATTTCAGGAAAAAGATTTAAGGATTTCTCGCAAACCAATTGGCGATTTTGAAAAAGTATGGCTACAGTATTGATCTGGTTGTAAATACCCAATTGCTTTTTCATTTCTTAACAGTCAGTCAGCTGGGGCAATGAAGATGCAATTCAAAAGGGAAAAGCTACAATCAGGATTGATCTCAGACTTAACTGAGAACATTTTCATACACAACCCATAAACCTGACCCCTTCCTAAATGGAGACTTTTGTCTCCGAGGCCACCCGTCTGCACCGGATGTCCCATGCCCACTGGGCTGTGGATCACAATGGCTGGCTTGGTTCTCTAAATTCACCCCAAAGATTCTGTAATTCCACGAATTGCTGAATCTTGCACTGTTATTTGAAGGAGCATGAGGAGCACGGCATGACCCAGGCAAACGACGTACTCGAGACCCTTGACCCTGTAGAGGCAGATTTTGACCTCGCGGATGCAGATGAGGATCGGGACGATGGTTTTGACTTCCAAGCGGATGCAGACGACGACGATAAGCCGGTAAAAGGTCGTACCTCACGGCGGCGGGCGCAGACCAAGAAAAAGCATTACACCGAAGATTCCATCCGCCTCTATCTCCAGGAGATTGGACGAATTCGCCTTCTGCGAGCCGATGAAGAAATTGAACTGGCTCGGAAAATTGCTGACCTGCTGGAATTAGAGCGGGTACGCGAAAAACTGATGGGCAAGCTCGACCGGGAGCCAAACGACACCGAGTGGGCAGAGGCTGTTGATATGGCGCTGCCGGCCTTCCGTCGTCGCTTGTTTGTAGGTCGCCGTGCAAAAGACAAGATGGTTCAGTCTAACTTGCGACTGGTGGTATCCATCGCGAAGAAGTACATGAACCGTGGCTTGTCTTTCCAGGATTTGATTCAGGAGGGGAGTCTGGGCCTGATTCGCGCCGCCGAAAAGTTTGACCACGAGAAAGGGTACAAGTTTTCAACTTACGCTACCTGGTGGATTCGTCAGGCTATTACTCGGGCGATCGCTGACCAGTCTCGTACCATTCGCCTTCCGGTTCACCTTTACGAGACCATTTCCCGCATCAAGAAGACGACCAAACTGCTGTCTCAGGAAATGGGCCGGAAGCCGACCGAGGAAGAAATCGCCACTCGTATGGAAATGACCATCGAAAAGCTGCGATTCATTGCTAAATCGGCTCAACTTCCCATCTCCCTTGAAACCCCAATTGGTAAAGAAGAAGATTCTCGTTTGGGCGACTTCATCGAATCCGATGGTGAAACCCCTGAAGATCAGGTATCGAAGAATCTGTTGCGGGAAGATTTAGAAACCGTACTCAGCACTTTGAGCCCTCGCGAGCGTGACGTGCTGCGCCTGCGCTACGGCCTGGATGATGGCCGTATGAAAACGCTCGAAGAGATTGGTCAAATCTTCAATGTAACCCGTGAGCGTATTCGCCAAATCGAGGCGAAGGCACTTCGGAAACTCCGTCATCCGAACCGGAATAGTGTTCTGAAAGAATACATCCGCTAATTCTCACAAGCTTGAGTTGTGTGCTTTGCATAAGTAGGAGCCTTTTTCGGAAGGCTCCTTTTTTTGCTTGATGGATATGGGGGAAACCCGGCGCAAGCCTGGTTGATGCCCTTGTGAAGGGGTATGAGACTATACTTTCGGCGATCGCACTGTGGAACTCCATGGAAAGCGAGAAAAGACCGATGCCCGAGTTCGGTAAATTCTCGATAGAGTTTTTTGCCAAGCTAAGGGATATAAGGAGATGGCCTAGCAGGTACAGATTTAATTTAGAGTCTGCTACTTTTACGCTTACAAGTATATTTTCTTGCTGGGAAAGCTGTATTCCTGAAGCTGTTACCCAATCGTTTGAGAGTGAATCTCAGCATATGGGGTAGGGTTAATCGTCGCTCTTTGCCATCTCTACGGACGAGGTCATGAATCAGGGGCAAGAGCAGAGAGTAAATGCAAAAATTTTAATCGTAGATGATACAGCCATTAGCCGTAAGCTCCTGGCTGAAATTCTGCGGCGTGAGAAGTACGACATCTATGAAGCAATAGATGGCGCTTCGGGTTTGAAAATCGCTCAGCTGGCTTCTCCAGATTTGATTCTGCTGGATATTTGTATGCCAGGGCTGAATGGGTATGTTGTGTGCCAACACCTTAAGAAGCAACCTGAAACGCGCAACACACCAGTTATTTTTGTGACGGCTTCAACGCAACATGGAGCTCGCATGAAGGCTTTGGGGTGCGGGGGCAATGATTACATCACGAAACCATTTGCAATCCCAGAACTAAAACAGTGCGTAGCTTACCATTTGCAGAGCTAAGCTACGCATTCTATATACGAGGGGATAGGCATACTCTTCTCCATACAGGATAGAGCGTCTATTCCTGCCCCTTTGAAGGGCTAGAATTGCAAACCAACGCCTGCCTGGACGGAAGCAGCTGTGTCTCCTGACTCTTCGTAAGCATCGAAAGCAATGATGGCATTGCCAAAGACAACCAGGTCGCTGTCCGGAAGGGTCCAATCTACACCCGGTTGAAGAACGAAGGCTGTTTGGTTGCCAACAGGTGAGTAATCGTCATCACCGCTAAACGGCAGGGCTACTCCGGCTCCAAGATAGCCATCGATATCCCAGGTAATAGGAATGTCATAGGAAACTGTCGGCACAAATGTCGTGCCGTCACTGATCAATAATTGCCCCCGTACTGAAATAGGGACTTCCAGGAAGCGATAGCGAACAGCAACAACGCCACCCGATGAACTGTCTTCATTTTCGTTCCCACCGGTCAGGCCGATAGACCCCCCAATTCCAATGTAGCTACCATAGGCGGCCTGAGCTTGGGCCGTAGGGGTCGCGATATTCCAACTGATGCAGGCGGCCAGGGCACCCAGGGCGATCGCTCCCAAGGAATCGAATCTGATGTCGCTCAGGCGAAGACATTTCATGCTGTTCAAACTCCTCAACTTCTGATCACGCACGATAAACACAAAACATAAGTAGAAAATCTAATGGAAGGCGATTATAGGAGCGTCTTGATCATTCAAAAAACGGATAAGATTCTTCGAATTTCTCAAATTTTAGACTGATGT
Source organism: Leptolyngbya sp. FACHB-8 (assembly GCF_014695575.1). Taxonomy (GTDB): domain Bacteria; phylum Cyanobacteriota; class Cyanobacteriia; order Elainellales; family Elainellaceae; genus Vacuolonema. The sequence continues at coordinate 49,942 of NZ_JACJOO010000040.1, forward strand.
CTCTTGAATGAATCATTTTTCTGCTGAAAATATTGCTTGCGACGCTATGGGTGTGTAGGTGTGATCGTTCTCGAATGGGTTGGCTTTCACGGTACTGAACTGGTTCCAGGTACCCTTAGGCATGTAGATTGCGCGAGTCTCTAGCAACAGAAGCTAACTATCTTTGGTTGGACGCGGCTTTATATGAAAACAGTATGACAAAGAGGGGGTTTTGAGGTAAAAACCGCTCCAAAACACCCTGCTCAGTCCAACCCATCAGCGTTAAAAAAAGCCAGATTATCCTGGAAAATTAGCTAAAATTCCTGCATTCCAGGGATTAATGGGCTCGATCTTTTAATCTGCCTTCTTCTACCACTTTATTGCTCCAAGAAAACTTCTCTCCTGCTTGTCCACTTTCCTCTTCTGGGCACACTAAAGCAGTAGCGGTTTGAGTGACTGAAGACTCATGTAGAGGATGGCGCACAGCCTTCCCCATCCGCCGAAGCACCTTGAACGCACAGGTAACCTGTTATATGTGGAAATTCATTCGCCTTGCTCTTGTCTCCGCAACTGTTCTTTTGCCCCTTGCATCCGATCGCATTGCACCCGCGATCGCCCAAGAGCGTCAAGGGTGCTTCATGATCAATCAGTCTGGACGTCTCATTGACCTTGGGGAGTTTTGTCCTACGGCCACGCCGTTTGCTCCCCCTGTTACTGCGGCGTCGACTGAGACAGGACCATCAGGGCAGCCCCTGGGGACGGGCGATATTCAGGTTACGTTGCGCTGGACAACGGTGGATGATTTAGACCTTGCTGTGACAGATCCGGCTGGTGACGTTGTAGCGTACTACAATCCATCTATTGGGTCGGGTGGCCAACTAGACGTAGATGCCAATGCTGGATGTGGTGAACAAAACGGGAGCCCGATTGAAAATATTTTCTGGCCGACCGGTGGAGCTCCTCAAGGGCAATACACGGTGGCAGTTAACCTATTTACCCGGTGTGAATCCTCGACCGAGCCAATCTCATTCTCGTTACGAGTACTGGTGCAAGGTACAACGCGCACCTTTGAAGGCACTGTGAGTGATGGTGAACCCGTGGCCACATTTCCTTTCTCCCTGCCGGTGGGGCAGCAGTAGAGGGCAGGTTTAAAGATTTTTGAGAATTGCCATGACAAAAACTGAAACAAGTCGTTGATCAACCGAGTCCAGAGCTAGGATTGAAATCAAGAATCTGAATTATCTTTAAGAGACGACCGATTCTTGGTGAGTGTTGCGTTTTTTCAACAACTCTTGTGGGAGAGGGGCTATGCGCCGAATTACATGGATTACCTTACTAGCTTTACTGACGTTTGGGACAACGTCTTGTGGAGGAGACTCTGAGCCTGTTGCCCAAAGCCCATCGCCAGATGTCGCAATTGCACCGGCTAATGTGCCTGCCTCACCAGCCGCGGGCCAAACAACGCCGCCGCCACCCGGAGGGGCAAGCCCTGCTGCTGCTAACGGGCAGTCGATCCCCGTGCCACCGCCACCTGGTACCCTACCCTCAGAATTGATTGAATCGACCAACCCTAACCAACGGTTACAGCAGATTCAATCAAACCGAGCCGACCCCTTCCGCTCGGTGACGGTACAAGCTCGGGTGCAGCCTATTGAGCAACCTGGAGGTGGCGGTAGGAGTGGGGGCGGCAATAGTGCGCCTGCTCCTCTGAGTAGCAATAATGCGCCTGCCCCTCTAACTCGCCAAGCGCCTCAGAGGGCTTCAGGAGGAACTCCAACTCCAGGACGTGCTGCTCAGCCTGGATCTCGTTCCTTAGACCGTCGCCAGTTGGCTCCTATCCCTGATCTGGTTGGCAGCAATGGATCATCGGGTCGCAACTCTGCGGGCTCAAGCTCAGGTTCGGGTTCGTTACGAGCCGCCCCTAACTTGCCACCGCCACCCCCTCAGCCGACGTTGGCTCGGGCTGTACAGGTGCTTGGGGTTGTGCAGGTTGGGAATGTTCCCCACGCTATTGTGCAAGCTCCCAACGAGCCGACCAGCCGCTATGTACGGGTAGGCCAACGCCTTTCTAATGGCGAGGTTCTGGTGAAACGGATTGAGATGGGGACAGAACCCATTGTTGTATTGGAGCAGGTTGGTGTAGAGGTTCGAACTGCTGTAGGAGGCGGTGCGGCGCCTGCAGCTGGTGCAAATACAACCGCTTCACTACCATTGCCTTCAGTACCTATCAACTAGGGCTTGCTTTAAAGGTTGTTTTGAGTGCGCTTTACGTACGAGAAAAACCTTCCAGGTAGCCTTAAAACACATCCTCAAATTGTTGATTTGTAAAAGAAGCGGGTGGAGCTGTCTCTGCCTGCTTTTTTTATTACAGCGCTTTTCAAGCGCTTAAAACTTAGTTGTTTTTGTGAGAGCCGCGCGGAGCGCGGCTCTCACAAAAACAACCGTGGCTGATTCAAGCGCAAAGCGCTGTAATCGGCTACCGATCTGTCAAATCGGTGTAGTGAAATCAGCACTTCTTTTTTGGCATGAAGTTCCGAAACAACCCACCAAAGGTGGGCTGTTTCGGAACTTCATGCCTGGGAGCCTGCACCCGTAGGACTCGAGCTACCAGGCTTGAAACTCAGAGCTGCTGTAATGAAATACTCGTACTCGACGGCTATTCTGTTGCAAAATGCTCATCTCACAAAGTTGATTTGTGCGAATTCAACCAGACTGGATATTAGGTCGAAGACTCCACAAAGAAATTGACAGATTAGAAGAGTTGAAGCTTTGTGTCAACGAGAAACACTGTTTGGCTGTTTCTTTTAGATTGAGAGGACATCTCTTTTGTCCCCAGGATGGGCACTTATGACTGCTGCTTCTGAACGCTTGTTTCAACCGTCTATCCCGTATCCTGCTTTTGTTCCCCATGCGGCTCAAGATACCGAAACTCTACAGCAATTCGGTTTTCTACCTGGATTGAAAGAATTACTGATAGTACGTCAGGTTCATGCGCTAGAGCACGCTACAGTCTGGATGCTTGAAGAAATGGCTCAGACGCCTCAATCGAAACGGCGGGTTGAGCAGGTAAGTGGTATGTCAGGCGATCGCGGTTTCCATCTCTATGGCCCCGTCGATGTGGCTGAACTCCGGCAGGCAGTGCTACGGGCACAACAGCGTCTGGTGAGTGGAGATTGGCAACTGGCTGTTCATCCCCGATGTGGGACAAATCTTTCTGTGACAATGCTGCTAACCCTGGGATTGGGAGCTGGCATCAACCTGTTCCTGCCCAAAGACCCAATTGGTCAGGTTCTGGGGTTTGGCATGGCGGCGATCGCGGCTTCCAGCCTTGCTCCAGATGCCGGAAAGCTAGCTCAGCAGTTTGTGACCACGGCTATTCCCTTCAATTTGATGGTGGATGAAATTGTGGCCGAGAGCGATCGCTGGGGCCAACCTGTCCATTTTGTGCGAGTCCATTGGGTTGATGTGGAGCGGGTGCTGTAGTGCTAATCCAATTGTTTTAGCAGACATGCTAGATTGACCTTGCCGTGCCGACATCAAGTCATGACTGCCCCTCTACAACTGGATTTTGTTCGTTCCCACTTCCCATCTTTGGCAGGGGATTGGATATTCTTTGACAACGCCGGTGGTTCCCAAACTTTGCAGGGAGTCGTCGATCGCTTAAGTGAATACCTGCTGACTTCGAATGTGCAGTTGGGTGCCTCCTATGCTGTCTCGCAACAAGCAACGGAACGGGTTGCTAAGGCCGCTCAGGGGATCGCGACCCTGGTAAATGCTACCCATCCCAGCGAAGTGGTGATGGGTAGTTCCACTAGCTTGTTGCTGCGAATTCTTTCCCTGAGCTTAGGGCATACCTTTGAGCCGGGGGATGAGGTGGTTGTCACCAACTGCGACCATGAAGCCAATATTGGTTGTTGGTTGGATTTACAGAAACGGGGTGTCAAAATTAACGTTTGGAAGATTCGCCCGGATACGCTGCAATTTGACCTGGCGGATCTAGAAGCCTTAATGACGCCTCGTACCCGTCTGGTCGCGGTTACTCATGCATCGAATATTTTGGGAACGCTGAATCCAGTGCGGGCGATCGCTGACCTGGTTCATGCCCACGGAGCGCTAATTTGCGTTGATGGTGTGGCCTATGCCCCTCACCGCCTAGTGGATGTACAGGCGCTTGATGTAGATTTCTACGTCTTTAGCTTTTACAAAGTCTATGGGCCTCACTATGCCGTGATGTATGGCAAGCGAGAACACCTGGTGAAGATGCCCGGCATCAACCATTTCTTTATTGATGGTGAACAGACGCCCTACAAGTTTCAACCAGGAAATGTGAATTTTGAGCTGAGCTACAGTATGCTTGGCCTTTGCGATTACCTGAGTGCTGTGGCCCAGCACCACGAAGGCGATAAAGCAGCTTCTGATTTGCGCACGCAGATGGTGCAGGCGTTTGAGCGAATTGCTCAGTATGAAGAGGTGTTGGGCGATCGCCTCCTCAGCTATCTGGCTCAAAAGCCGCATGTTCGTATCATCGGCCATCCTACCGCTAACCGTGAACTGCGCGTTCCCACGATTTCCTTTGTGGTGGATGGCGTAGACAGCAGCACTATTCCTTCTCAAGTCGATCCCCATCACATTGGCATTCGCTACGGCGATTTTTATGCTCGCCGCCTCATGGATGATTTGGGATTTACGGCCCAGAATGGCGTGGTGCGGGTCAGCATGGTGCATTACAACACTCTGGAAGAAGTAGATCGGTTGATTGAGGTGTTTGAAACGGTTTTGTAGAAGATGTGGTGGTAAACGCCTCACCCATTCCTGTTTTAGTCTTTTCCTCCCGGTTACCTCTACTTCTGCTCGCTTGCCTGAATTTCTATGAAACCTTATCAATCGATTCCTATTACTGAATGTGGCGAACCCCTGGTGCCCATTCTCCCTGATCGCTTTGTCATACCGGACAAGCATCCCTATGCAGCTGTGGGGGCACCCTATGGGGAGCGATCGCCCTATTCCTTACGCCAAGGCGTGCTCACACGACTGTTGCAGGCACAGGAGATGCTGCAAGGAATGAAGCCGGGATGGCGCATTCTTATTTTTGATGCCTACCGCCCCATTGCTGTTCAGCAGTACATGGTGGATTACACGTTTGCAGACTTACTCCGCTCCCAGAACCTCACCCCGGATACCCTCACCGAAGCTCAGCAGCAGGCGTTCTGGGAGCAAGTACATCAATTTTGGGCAGTTCCTAGTCTGAACCCAGCGACACCACCGCCTCATAGTACCGGGGCTGCGATCGACGTCACTCTAGCGGACGAGAATGGCACTGAAATAGATATGGGCTCCCCCATTGACGAGATGTCACCGCGTTCTTATCCAGATCACTTTGCAGGCGTGGCAGATCCAAATAGCCCGGAATACGATGCTCAAGGGGCCCAGTATCATCAATATCGCCAATGGTTGTGCAAGGTGATGGTTGAGGCGGGTTTCTGCTCCCATCCCCATGAGTGGTGGCATTTTTCCTATGGAGATCAATTCTGGGTTTGGCAGCAACAACAGGCCGGGATAGACATTTCAGCAGCGCTGTATGGAGCTGTTACTTGATCAGCAGGGCTTGCACAGGATACAGATGATAGCTTGTGCCACTGGGCTTCGGGGTTAATCTGGCCTATTAGGCCGCGAAGTACTTCCGTAAAGATGTTTCGCAACTCAAGATGTTTTAACCTCAGTTCGGGATAATCTGACGTGCCCGTTTTCGAGTGCTGCGCAACGCGCGGTACTCGAAAACGCCCATAACCCGAACTCAGGTTTTTCACTTCAGTTCGGGTTGTGGATTATCCAAGAAAATACGTGTACAAAATCTTGATGGCTTAAATTCCTATGTAAATGTATGGTTGCTGCTTTAATAAAAAGGCTCTCAGATGTGCGAAGTTTTTCGGATCAGTGTGTGGTTGACTCGAATGCCTTCGGTGATTTTCAGGAAATTGATTTAAGGCATTAGAGAATCAGCGATTACCTCGGTAATCGTTGGGGTGACAGGGGGCGATCGCCTTTCCTTTACTGGAGGCGTAATACTCTTTCACCGGAGGAACCGCTATGGCAATCGACACCGTTGGCAACACGATGGCGCAGTCACGCCGTCTAACGGTTGGGCAAACCGCCACCGCTGTGAATGAGTGGGTCGGCTCAACAGATACCAACGATTATTACCGGATGAGCTTTAATAGCCGAAGCCGCTTAACGGTTGGCCTCCGGGCATCCGGGGCAGGGGCTTTAGTGCAGGTCATCCGAGACGGCAATGGCAATGGTCGTCTAGATGCTGGGGAAATCGTGCGGCAGGCGCGATCGCTCAACAACACGGCTACAAATTTCCCAGTGGTTGTGTCAGCAGGTACCTACTTTCTGCGGGTAGTACGGTCCAACGGTGATTCCAGCTATCGTCTGACCACCCGTGCTATGAGTACTTTTTTGAGCGAAGTGCTGAATTTGACGAATCAGTTTCGCCAACAGAATGGCTTACCAGCACTGACCTACAATGCTCGTCTGGGTTCTGCCGCCCAGGGGCACAGCCAAAAAATGGCGCTGCAAGACTTTTTTAACCATGTAGGGTTAGACGGTTCAGAACCAGAGGATCGTGTGAGTGCAACAGGTTATCAATGGTCGGCGGTGGCTGAAAATATAGCTGCTGGACAACGCACGCCACAAGACGTGGTCCAGGGATGGATTGGTAGCGATGGGCATCGGGCTAATATGCTTGATCCCAATGTCACCGAGATCGGTTTGGGGTATTACTTCCTGGCCAACGATACTGGTAGCGTCAACCCCAATACCTACTGGACTCAGGTATTTGCTAGGCCGAGCTAAAAGCTAATCCTGTCTATCGAGCGGTCACTGTACTTCCGGAGCATGGCTACCGCTCGATGAGATTTCTGAGTTTCACAGGTATTTTTTGAGAAGCTGCACGGAGCACAGCTTTTCAAGAAATACCATCTGTTTCTGCGCGCATGCGCTCTATCAGTCCGACGTTCAGGGATAGATCTGGCCTCCGGAAATACGTTAATCTGAACGGCAGAAGCTCTTTGAACGGTTTCTAGACGCTGCTTTCATAACTGTTTTTTGAATCTATGACCGTTTCTACCCCTCCCCTCGATAAATCTGCTAATAGCCTTTCATCTCGACTGGCAACGCGCCTGGTCAATGGTCTGTTGGCGATCAAACCTCTGGCTAATTTGGCTAAAAATCGGGCTCGCGAGATGATGATTCAGCGAGCTGAAAGTATCGGTGTGTATTGGCGGGATGAGGTTGCTCGGCTGCGATCGCGCGACGAAAAAGCCGAGTTTTCTTCTGCCTGGGAGTCAGAACTGGCTCAGGTTACGAACCCCAAGTTGGTTTACCCCGACTATTACCTCACGTCCTTCCATGCCTACGAAGAGGGCAATATGGGGTGGGAACCGGCGATGGAGGTTGAAGTAGCAGCCCATGCCGTCCACGCTCGCATCTGGGAGGATGCGGGAGCTCAGGGCGATCCGCGCTTGCGTCAGAGTTATCACGACGTGCTGAAACAGCAGATCACCACCGTTCCCCAGGATATTTTGGATATAGGTTGCAGTGTGGGGATGAGCAGTTTTGCCCTACAAGACGAGTTTCCGGGGGCGCGGGTAACAGGCTTGGATTTGTCGCCATACTTTTTGGCGATCGCCAACTACCGCTCTCGCCAACGTACGACTGAGGGGCATGCACCTGTTACCTGGCTTCATGCGGCGGCAGAAGCGACAGGTTTACCTGATGCCAGTTTTGATCTCGTATCGGCCCATCTCGTGTTCCATGAGTTGCCCCAGTCAGCAGCCCGTGCCATCCTACAGGAAGCCCGTCGGCTGCTGCGGCCCGGTGGCACCCTGGCCATTATGGACATGAATCCGCACTCAGAGATTTATGCGAAGTTGCCGCCCTATATTCTGACCTTGCTGAAGAGCACCGAACCGTATCTGGATGATTACTTTGCGTTGGATCTATCCAAAGCGTTTGCGGAAGCTGGCTTTACAGAACCTACTATTACTCGCAATAGCCCCCGGCATCGGACCGTTGTTGCTCAGGTGAAAGCCTAATCTTTGAAGGAGCGGCTGGCTCAGCCAACCGCTCCTTCATCCTAAGGATCACAAATAAAACAACCTGCAATTTTTGTATTGCGATTGGCGGCAGTACCCGATCTAAGGGGTCGCAGTGCCTCGTGACTGTACAGGTTCCACGTTAGGAGCACCCATTTCAGGGCCATATCCAGGCCGAAACAGCGTACCACCGAGAGCGACTGAAGCGGCTACGAGCAATCCCGCGAGGATGTAGGAACGGGTGCGCAGTTTAGCGATTTCAGTGTCGCGGAATTTTATTTGAGCGATCGCCCGATTGTACTCTTCCAGCGTAATAGCCGGTAGTGGAAGAGGAGGTGTGGGTTCCACAGACATAAGAGCCTGGCGGCCCGGTGGGGAAATAGCAGGGAGGCTCTCCGTCAAATCCTGTCTGTCGCTGGGGAGGGACGCAGCGGACATATCCCCGGTTTCCTGCACCTGATGGTTGATAGATCCGGCAATAGCGGGGATGCTGATAGCTTCCGCCGCTGGACTGTCGATAGGTGGGGCAATAGTAGGGATGTCCCCAGCCTCTAAGCCCTGATGGTCGATAGGTGGGGCAATAGGAGACCCTTCCCCTGGAATAGTAACGGCTTCAACCGCATCGGGTAGAGGCGGGGGAGACGCGACGGGCGGGGCGATCGCCCCAGCAGGATTGGAATGGTCAAGGGCTGGTTGAGTATTGGGATCCGGTTCAGGTGCAGGTTGGGGAACTGGCTTGGGTTCGTCCTGAAACAGAACTTTGGAATAGAGCCATTTAGCGAGAAGTTCTGGACAATTTTTCTTAATCCACCGAAGCGCCAGCATCCGGAAGAGGGGTTTTGAAACTCGGGCTACCCGCACCGTTGCGCCCCGCAAGAACGGTGGATTGAGCTTTTTGTCAATTAGTCGGACAGAACCAATATCGTACATGCAATCCACAATCAAGCCGAGGGTAGTCTCCTCCTGCCGCAGCATGTTATCGACCAACAGCACAACCTCTTGCATCCGTTCAGATTCGAGCTGCAATTGCTGGGTTGTTATGAGAGATGTGGATGGGTTGGAAGACGATTCTGGCATCAATCTCCGGGAAGGCTCATCACTAAACCATCATAGAGCCTAAGTCTAGAGTATCTAATTCATGAAGTTGTGCCCACTTCCGGAAGTCTTGATTCCTCCTATGGCTAACCTGAGGTCGGGTTAAGGGCGTTTTCGAGTGCCGCGCGTTACGCGGCACTCGAAAACGCTCATTTTGGCGTGCGCAAAGCGCACGCCAAAATGAGCACTTCAGCTTATCCCGAACTGAGGTTATGGCTAGTGTCGAGTTGGTTATGGGCATCAGGAGTGAGTGGGAGCAGTACTTCTACTTACTCCTGATACCCATAACGATGCCCATAACAATGTCTGGGAGTATTACAGCGCTTTGCGCTTGAATCAGCCACAGTTATTTTTGTGAGAGCCGCACTCCGCGCGACTCTCACAAAAATAACCAGATTTTAAGCGCTTGCAAAGCGTTGTAATTCGACATAACGAGAGACGTCATCTGCTTGAACGCGCAGTATTCTAGGCGTAAAGCTGAGTTTTAATATCTTCTTTATGCCTTACTCCACTTCATCTGAAACCATTGAAAAACTAGCCGCTGAGATTGGAGACAATGTTTATATTGATGTCGCCAAGTGGCATCTTTACTTGCGCGAAGCCCACCTGCATACCATTCTGGCAGAGCAACTTTATCCCATGCTGTCTCAGGGCGTGCCTTCAAGCGATCGCGTCAAATCTCTGCTTCAAAGCATGACCGTATCCCTGGGGGGCGGCAAGCGAGAACTCCCTCTGGCGGACCTGATTCCTGATGCGGCACAACGACAGCTTCTACAAGTGCTGGAGGATTTTCACGAGTAAGTCTATCTAGATGTGCGTAGATATCTAGATCTGCCCTCCCATTGAGATGGGGTATGGAGGCCAGGGACGCAGTGCCCTTACCGCCATACTCCCTTCAAAACTTTGAACCATAACCCCCGTTGCTAGTATCATGTCGGGTTAAATGCTGATGATAAGAAGTGGTGCGACGCAAAGCGCCGCACCACTTCTTATCATCAGCATTTAACTTACTTGTTATAAGTGGGTTAATTGCTGTCAGGGTTCTCAGTAAAGGTTGAGCGTCGCTGGGGTATGCGCCAATCCTCGTTTTCGCCACCAATGACCACCCGTTCGATGGGGACATAGTCTTTGCTGAATTGCTTGAGGCTGTTGATCAGGATGTCGAGGGCGATCGCATCACTCGTGCCCAAATCAAACCAGCATCGGGCCCAGTAACCCTGATATTCCACCTCAGCCATATTGTGCATGACGGCCATCATGCTGTTGTCCGCAACGCTTTCGTCGTAGTTCATGTAGCTGATTTCCAGGCCGGTATCTTGTATCTGGAGATTTTCGGCGTTGAAGCCACCCAGCTTGCCCAGAAAGAACCAGGAGTTAAAGATCTCTTCGATGTATTGCCGCTCCAGTTCTGACAACGCTGTGTTGAACTCCAACCAGATCCACAGATCGAAAAAGTCACACTCGCGAAATTCAACTTTCATCGCCACATCCTAAATGCTTTGGCACCTTGCCCGCTCCCCATTATGGGATAGATTTTTGAGCATTGCTTAAAACCTCTGTAGAGAAGGTAGCAACGCGGTCCTCCCTAAAGCTGAGTATGCTTCACTGGCGATGACTCAGGCCGATCGCCTCTTGAATGCTGCTCAGATTATGGTCTTCTAAACGGCGCACCAAACCTTCTAAGATTCGGCGGAGCATGTAGGGGCCTTCGTAAATCCATCCGGTATAGAGCTGCACCAGGCTGGCCCCAACCGTGATTTTCTCCCAGGCATCCTCAGCCGTAAAGATGCCGCCTACGCCAATGATAGGAACGCGGCCCTCTGTTTTTTCGTAAATATAGCGAATGATCTCAGTGGAGCGTTGGCGTACAGGAGCCCCACTGATCCCGCCAGCTTCTTCTGTGACAAGTTGGCCTGTGGCTTCTAAAACCTGGGTCTTCAGCCCTTCCCGGGAGATGGTGGTATTAGTGGCAATAATTCCGGCCAGACGATGGGTTTCTACCAGGCTGAGGATGTCTGCGATCGCCCCCCATTCCAGATCCGGCGCGATCTTAACCAGCAAAGGACGGTTCTCCGTATTTTCCTGTTGCAATGCCCCCAAGATCCGATCCAGTTGGTCGGCATCCTGCAAGGCCCGTAGCCCAGGAGTATTGGGAGATGACACATTCACTACAAAATAATCGCCCAGAGCTTTCAACAAGTGAAAACTGCTGCGGTAGTCCTCTGCGGCTTCTTCCAGGGGCGTAATTTTAGACTTGCCCAGGTTAATCCCTAAGGGAAAGGGTGCTTGCTTCTGTCCGAAGTGGTTTTCCGCTTCGACTTTAAGCCGCTGAGCCAGAGCTGCGGCTCCTTCATTGTTAAACCCCATGCGGTTGAGCGCTGCCTGGTCTTCAATCAGGCGAAACATGCGGGGCCGAGGGTTGCCTGGCTGGGCATGGAAGGTAACGGTGCCCATTTCTGCGAAGCCAAAGCCAAAACAGCTCCAGGTGCGCCCTGCCTCACCATTTTTGTCAAATCCTGCGGCCAACCCTACCGGGTTAGAAAAGGGAACTCCCCACAGGGTTTGGTGTAGAGCGGGGAAGTCAGGCGCCAGGGTGTGTTGAAGACGGGTCTGAAGCCAGGAGACAGGGGGGCGATCGCCCGTATCATGCAGCCAGGTTACGGCTCGCATAGCCTGGTGATGTAGATATTCTGGATCAGCCTTAAGGGCAGAGAACAAAAAAGGCCGAATACCGAGCTGATAAAAATCCACTGCCTGTCTCCTGATGGCACCTTGTCGATTATGTATGAACAGGTGTTTCTATGGGTACTCTAAGCCTAAACGTTGAGATCTATAGGCACTGTGAATTGATTGTGCCAGATCGATAGACCTGACCTATCCTGTGGGCATCCTATTGGATAGCTCGGATACGATTGTCTCCGGGAAGACTAGACACTATGTTCTTCATGCCGTCTATGTTGGAGTCTGCTGTATTTTCGGATAGGCTCGAAACAACTCATTTACTTGATTCAGTCTAAGGCCTCATCCCCTCGTCATTCTGCGAGGCTAGATGAGCCACTATCGCATCCCGCGTTTCAACACCAGAGGATGCTTTCCCCAGGATGCATCGCGCCACCCAACCGTTTCTTTTGTACTCACCCCGATCCGGACTAGCATTAATGGACACGATCCTGGAGGATGCTGCCCAACTGCGCTCTCCCAATAGAAAGCAACGCTTTGGTCTAGGAGATTGCCTCCCCCTGTCCTTTGCGGCTGACGGGGTAGTGCTTTATAGCCCGGCTCGACCTCACCCACTGGCTACTGGCAGCCACTCATCAGGGGAAGCAGGAGTAAGTTAATGGGGTCTCCCAAACAACCGCCAAACCACGAAAAACATCTGGCTGCTTTGAAGCAAACCCTCCAATCTCTGCGGGAAGCAGAGAAAGAGGAGGATCTGCTGAATTTGGTGCTGGAGTATTTGCGGGCCGAGCTGGACTATGCGCTGGTTTGGATTGGTCGCTATGACCGGGTGCGCCACAGTTTACAGGGCAAAGGGGGAAGCACGACCGCTGGAGAGATCGCGGCTCTAAAGCAGCAGATGATGCTGTCACCGGGCGATCTGATGGAGCAGGTGGTGATCCAGCAGCGCCCCATGGGGGTGCCTGACCTGCGGGAAGAACCCCGTGCTGGCGATTGGCGCAAAATCGCCAAGAAATTAGGCATTCAAGGCACGGTTATTTTTCCGGTGCGCCACCGCGATCGCTGTCTTGGCGTCATTCTTCTGGGTTCAACTCTATGGGGCGTTTCTCCCCACGCCGATGAAAAAGCCCGGTTAGCCATCCTGCTTGGTACCCTGGCGGCTGCCCTATTTCAGTTGGAGGAGGAAGAAAGCCGTCGGGCGGTGAAGCGTCCGGTTGAGCCGCTGATGACGTTGTTGGGGAAATTGCGATCACTCCCCAATCTAGAGGCGAGGCTCTCTGCTGTAGTGGACGAGACCCATAAGTTTCTGGCTCCGGATCGCACCAATATCTACTGGTTTGAGCGGGAGCGGCGCTACTTCTGGCGGCGGGTGGGCAGCCGTAAAGAGAAAACGGACGATGCCATGGCCAATGGCTTCACGGCCCAAGAGGTCAACAGTTTTTATCAGGCTATGGCCGCTGACCAGATCGTGTCGATTGGAGAAGCCCATAGTTCCCTGAAGGCCGAGATGACAGGCCGCTTGATGAAGCAGATTCAGGCGCGATCGCTCCTGGCTGCTCCGATCCTGTTGCAGAACGAGCTATACGGCTTTTTGGCGGTTGAGGGAAATGAACCCCGCATCTGGTCTGACGAAGAGAAAACCTACGTCCAGGGGGTAGCCCAACTGCTTGCCCTGACAGCACCCCTGGAGGGTATGGAGGAAACCGTTCAGCAAGCCAAAACGGATCAGGCTCTAACCGCTGAGATTGCTCAGGCCGTTTTTAGCGATACCGATTGGGAAGCCACTCTGAAGCGAGCAGCTCAGGTGGTATGCCAACGATTGCGGGCTAGCTATTTTCTGCTGCTGCTTTACGACCCGGACCAGGAGATGTTTGACATCAAGTTTCAGCATCTCCCTTCGACTCGCCACACGCTGCCATCGCAGCTCAATAGCCTCAATCCAGTGGACTGGCAAATGCTGGAGCGCAGTATGGAGGCCGTGGGCATCGAAAACCTGGAGGATGACCTGAAGCTGATGGCCTGGCGCACGCCTTTGCTGAATGTGGGCATGCAGTCTCTCCTTGTATGCAGCACAGCTCCCGGTCGCCCTATCGAAGCCCTCATTCTGGTGGGCCAGGAGAACGCCCGTACCTGGAACCGTTCAGAGCGAGAGGTGTTGCGAGTGGTGAGCCAGCAGTTAGGCATTACCCTGCACCAGTGGCAGTTACAACACCAGACCGAGCAGCAACATAAAGTAACTCAGATGATCCAGTGGGGTATCACTTCCCTACAGCAGACACCTGTGCTGGATGCTTTGGAGCGGGCTGCAATGCAACAAATCTCTCAGGTGATGATGGCTCCCCTGGCAGCTCTCATTACCTGGCAGCCTCGCCATAAAACGGGCAAAGTTACGGCAGCGATCATTGGTAATGCTAAGTACGGCTTGAATGTAGATGCATCCGTTGCTATTTACTCCGATCGCCTGGTTCAATGGGCGTTGCAATCGGAAGGTGTGCAGCCCATTACCATTGATGAAATCGATGTTGAAACCCGTCAATGGCTAAATGGCTCAGATATTGGCCAAATTTTAGTGATGGCTTTGCGAACGGCTCCTGACCATGAGCCTACCGGCATTATTGTGGTAGCTGATGATATGAATCGCTACTGGCCGGAGCGCCAGCTCAACGCATTGTCGGCGCTTGGTGCTCAATTGGCCTGGTCACGTCGTCATCTGCAGATGACGTCCAACCTCAGCGAACAGCGTCAAAATTTGGAGCGCATTAACTGGTACAAGCATCGTCGCCTGGAGGAACTGTACCGGGCGCTCAACGTAAACGTGAAACGGCTGAATGAACTGAGCCACCAAAAAGATGCCCTCGCCAGCATGCGCTACCACCAGGTGCTACGGCAGTTGGGCAACCTACTGAGCTCCATGACACCGTTGCTCAAGAACGAACAGTGGCAACTGCGACAGGAGCCGGGTGCTATTCCTCTGGCAAGTTTGCTGAAGCGATCGCTCGAACGGGTTGAACACCTGATTCATCAGCGTCAGCTCTGGTCCCAGGTTCACAACGAAGCCAATGTGAATATCAGTGGCGACATCCAAAAGATTGAGTTGGTGCTAGCGGAACTGCTCACCCTATCCTGCTTGCGATCGCCCATGCAAGGCCGCCTTGACGTTTGGTGTCGCCCTGTAGACACCCGCTGGCTCGAGATCTCTATCACTGACAATGGCACCGTAGAGCCGTTGCTATTGGAGGAACTTCACAGCGGACGGCCTCTCGATTGGCTAGCCCCTTCCATCCTGGATCAACCCCCGGGTCTGCACCTTTCCATCTGTCAGGCTCTGATGACCCAATTGGGGGGTGAGTTCAACTTGTATCGGTTAGAAGATGGGCGAATTTTGAGCCGCTTGTTATTGGCGATCGCCCCAGGGTGAGGCTCTCTTGCTAAGGACGTTTCTGCATAAGAATTTACCCAGGATGTTGGTGTTTTGCCCGCGAAGCGGGCAAAACACCAACATCCTGGGGGGTAATTTCATCGCTCTTAGCAGCACCCTGAAGTTGAGGATGGCGAGATTCTCTCACCACCCCCAAACCATCAGGAGCGGCGGCTCACCATCGTTGTACTCGCTTGATCGACCGGCATGACGACGACTTCGTTAATGTTGACGTGGGCAGGGCGAGTCGCACAGAACAGCACGACGTCGGCAATATCCATCCCTGTTAGGGGGGTGACGCCCTGGTAAACCTGCTTGGCGCGATCGCGATCGCCTCGAAAACGAACATCGCTAAACTCCGTTTCTACCATCCCCGGATCGACGGTACTGACTCGCACAGGGGTCCCGAGCAAGTCAAGTTTGAGACCTTCGGTAAGGGCTTTGACGGCGGCCTTGGTGGCACAGTATACGTTGCCGTTGGGGTAGGTCTGACGTCCCGCGATGGAACCGATGTTGATGACATGGCCTCGCTGCCGTTGCACCATACCGGGGAGAATGGCACGAGTCACGTAAAGTAATCCTTTGACGTTGGTGTCAATCATTTCCTCCCAGTCTTGAATGCTGCCTTCGTGGAGTTTGGAAAGGCCCCGACTTAGACCCGCGTTGTTGACAAGGATATCGATGGCACTCCAATCTTCGGGGAGGGCGGCGACGGTAGCTTCGACCTGGGTGCGATCGCACACATCCAACTCCAGTGGATAGGCCTCACAGCCAAACTCATCCTTAAGTTGTTTCGCTAATTGAGTGAGTCGCTCAATGCGTCGTGCTGAAAGAATCAAGCGGGCCCCAGCCTGGGCAAAGACCTGGGCACAGGCCAACCCAATGCCGCTGCTGGCCCCGGTAATCAGGACCGTCTGGTTCTGGATCGAAGTCATGGCACAACCGATAGGGTGAACAAGGGTGAAATCACCTTGAGTCTACCTTTATCACTATCGCCAGGGGGCATGTCTGCGTAAGGAAGGCTGTGCCGATGTCTGAGGTACGTGTAGCCTTCATTCTGGTTGGGCCAGGTTATTTTTTTGAAAAGCCGCGCTCGATGTGGCTTTTCAAAAAATAATCTTCCTGGTTCTCAGCCTGTAAGGCTATAGCACAGGGTTTCCTCGACGGGATGAGAGCACGGAAAAAGTAACGCTTTTCAAAAAAGGTTGGGCGAATAGTTGCACAGATGGTCTAAAAATGATGGAATAGGATGTCGCACTGAGTGCAAACTCGTGGGGGTGTGGCGGAATGGTAGACGCTGCGGACTTAAAATCCGTTGACTGATGAAGTCGTAAGGGTTCAAGTCCCTTCACCCCCATCTAACCTTGTTCCTCCAGGAACGCTTTGACTATCGCGATATTCCGTATTCTGGCCAGGTTTAAATGGCCAGAATACGTTTGAGGCTGTTTTTGAGTTAAACCTCGCTTGATACTGCAAGATTTTCAACCCGCTGCGGCGATCGCCCTTACCCCACTGGCCATTCATACACTTCAACCCCTTTGGGAAATTGGAGCGGTCACCCTTTATCTGCCTCAAGAACTGGCTAATGAGGTAGGTGTTTCTGCTCACTGCAAAATCTATACGGGTTCTCTGAAAGAGCAATTGCCAGAATTGTGGCGATCGCACCGGGCTCTGGTCTTTGGGCTAGCTACCGGGGCTGTCGTTCGTCTCATTGCTCCGCTTTTACAGAATAAAGCGATAGATCCGGCTGTGGTGGTTGTAGACGGCCCGGGGCGTCATGTAATCAGCCTGTGCGGTGGGCATCAGGGTGGTGCTGACCGCCTTGCGGTAGCAATTGCTCAACTGCTCCAGGCTACGCCTGTCCTGACCGGGGGAGCGAATGCGCTGGAGTTACCTGCCATTGACACTCTGGGAGTGCCCTTTGGTTGGAGCAGGGGTAGAGGGGATTGGACAGAGGTGAGTGCAGCGATCGCCCAGGGCCAATCCATCCGGGTGTATCAAAGCGCAGGTACTGATCTCTGGCATCGTCACCTACCAGAGCCACATCCCTTCTCCCTGCTAGCCTCCCAGCCAGATCCGCAGGATGGGAGTCCTTGCCTGCATATTGGCGCTACATCTCCCCCTGTTCTGACGGCTGCCACGGTTGCCTGGCACCCACGAGTTTTATGGGTGGGAATGGGTTGTGAACGGGGTACGACTGTAGGGGTGATAGAGACTGCACTTCAACAAGCTCTTGCTGTGGGCGGATTTGCAGCAGAGGCGATCGCCGGAATCGCCACCCTGGATCTCAAAGCCGATGAAGAAGGCTTACTTCAGATTTGTCGCGATCGCCGGCTCTCCCTCCAGTGCTTTTCCGCAGAAACCTTGCGTCAGGTTCCTGTACCCAATCCGTCCGAGGTCGTTGCAGCAGAGGTCGAAACGCCGAGCGTAGCCGAAGCTGCCGCTATATGGGCTAGTTATCAAGCCGATATCAACCCTCTGGCCTCTGAATCTGCACCGGCCCTGGAAGATGCAGCATTGCGGCTGCGAGTGACAAAGCAAATTGTGCGGGTGCCCGGAGAGAAGGGGGCGGTAACGGTTGCGATCGCCCAATCCCATCGAGAGTTCACGGGGCGACAGGGGCAAATATGGCTGGTAGGCACAGGCCCAGGTCATCTCAGCCAGATTACGCCAGCGGCTCAGGGAGCGATCGCCCAGGCTGATGTTGTCATTGGCTACAGCCTCTATGTGGATCTCATCCAGCCACTACTGCGGCCGGGGCAAATTGTGGAAGCCCTACCCATTACCCAGGAGCGACAACGGGCAGAACGCGCCATTGAGTTAGCTCAGTGGGGGCTGACCGTCGCTGTCATCTCCTCGGGAGACTGCGGTATTTATGGTATGGCCGGGTTGGTGCTGGAGCAACTCCAGACCCAGGGATGGGATGGAAAAACGCCAGATGTTCAAGTATTTCCTGGTATTACTGCTCTACAAGCGGCGGCCTCGCGAGTGGGTGCGCCCCTGATGCACGACTTTTGTGCCATCAGCCTCAGTGATCTGCTGACCCCCTGGCCGCAAATTGAAAAACGGTTAGCGGCTGCAGCCCAGGCAGATTTTGTGACAGCGCTCTATAATCCACGTTCACGTAGCCGGGTGGAACAACTGGCGATCGCACAATCCATTTTTCTGGCTCATCGCTCACCCGAAACCCCAGTCGCTATTGTGCAATCGGCCTACCGTCCCACAGAAATCATTACTCTGACAACCCTGGCGGATTTGCTACAGCATCCAGTAGATATGCTGTCTACGGTATTGATTGGCAACCAGACAACCCGCTTTCATCACCAGTGGATGATTACGCCTCGGGGTTATTTAGGTTTTTCGGGAAACTAATACCGGCTCTGCTTGGTATACAACCATTTATTTTTAAGTGAGATGTCCGTTATGTAAACATCTCACTTAAAAATAAATGGCTAATTCATCATCGAATTTTGTATAAAAGCGATTTTCTGAGGAACTAAAAGTATTTTGATGCGTCTAAAAGCGTTTTTTTCTCCTTAGATTGTGGGAGAAAAACAACGGTTTAAACACCGATTAAAATGTCCGGACCGCTAGAGAATTCACTGAAAACAATAGCGAAGGGATTTGTCTATCCAGGGGAGTACATCGTCAAGAGGTAGCATCCCACTTTTTACTGAGTGCCAATTTGAAAGTTAATTGGGAACTGTAAGGCTGTTACTTCTCGTTATTAATTTACTTACCTCTTAGAGGGTGTTTAAAAGTTAATTCTTCATCTTCTTATTTTGTGAAGAATTAAGCCTTGCCAGAACTTCTCAAACATCCTCTCAGTGGATAGAAATTAAGGAATTCAATGTCAGAATTCTTGAATTCTAGTGATTTGATTGAGTGGGTTGCATCTTCCAACACTGTGTCATTCCTTACCTGTTGGAACGTTCGTGATTGTTATGCCAAACCCCTACTTTCAAACTGACTCTGACACTCAAGACGCTCAAAAGCTACTGATTGTTACCCAGTTTTTCCCCCCTGACTTTGCCGCAACAGGACAACTCATTGAAGAACTCTCATACCATCTAGGGTTACTGGGGTTAGACGTTACCGTTTTTACAGGTCAGCCCGGTTATGCCTTTCAAAAAGATTCTGCACCGGCCCAGGAACGGCAGGAAGGGGTAACGGTCAGGCGATCGCGCGTTGCCCGTCTGTGGCCCAGTCGTATTCGTGGTAAGGCCATTAATAGCATTCTATTTTGTTTCAGAGCAGCTCTTTATCTCTTAATGCATGCCTGTAAATACAATATTTTGTTGTTTACAACGGCCCCCCCATACTTGAATTTTTTGGGATACATTATCAACCGATTAACGGGGATTCCTTATGTCTGTTTGATTTATGATTTGTATCCAGATATCGCTGTCGAATTACACGTCATTCCGCAACATCATGTTTTAGCGCGATTATGGAATTGGCTTAATCAAAAGATTTGGAGAAAAGCCCATCGTGTCATTGTACTAAGCCCTACGATGAAGGAGCGAATTCTCAAACATTGCCCTGAGATTGGCGATCGCATTTCCGTGATTCATAACTGGGCAGAACCGAGTTGGATTGTGCCAATTCAAAAAACTGACAATTGGTTTGCTCAAAAGCATGACCTGCACCAGAAATTCACAGTTTTATACTCTGGAAATTTGGGTCGTTGCCACGATGTTTCCACAATCTTGGAAGCTGTAGAAGCACTGCAACAAACCCCCGTGCAATTTGTATTCATTGGGGGTGGGGCTCAACAACCCCTGTGTGTTGAAGAGGTTCGCAAGAAAGAGTTGACTAACTGTATTTTCTTGCCCTATCAGGATCGTGAGACCTTGCCCTATTCTTTGACGGCTTGCGATCTGGCATTGGTTAGCATTAAGGCAGGTATGGAGGGGCTCGTCGCTCCCAGTAAGGTTTACAGCGCTTTGGCCTCGGCACGACCCATTGTTGTTATTTGCGACGCCAACTCTTATCTGAACGACTTGGTGGAGTCTGCCCGCTGCGGTCGTACCTTCCGCCATGGCGATAGTGCTGGCCTGGCAGACTTTATTCGTGACCTGCTGGCCCATCCGGAACGGTCTGCTGAGATGGGCCGAGCGGGACGGCAATATCTGAAACGTCATTTCACCCCCCGTGTTATTGCCCGCCAGTATCTCAATGCACTGTCCTTAAGGCAGCCTCAGGATACTTCTCTGACATCCGTCTCAATGCTTCGCGATGAAATAGAGGAAGCCTGGTGGTCGACGGAAAGTTCTGTCGTGGATTCCCGCCGATAAGGGTTCTTAGCCTGTTGTACGACAAGACGCCCTCGAAGAGGGCGTCTTGTCGTACAACAGGCTGTGCTGCTCCTGCAACTAGAGAGTTGCGATCGCCTCTAAAGCGGATTCCATGGCGATCGCTACATGAGTCCAGTGGGTGCCGCCCTGACAGAACACAACGTAGGGTTCTCGCAAGGGACCATCGGCTGAAAACTCCGAGGTGCTGCCGTCGATGAAGGTTCCTCCTGCCATCACCAATTCACTCTCGTAACCGGGTTGCTCGGCAGGCACTGGGCTGAGATAAGAGCCAATGGGCGACCAGGATTGAATGGCTTTGCAGAAAGCAATGATTTTTTCAGGGCTGCCCAGCTTGATGGCCTGGATCACGTCCCGTCGAGGCGTTTCGGGGAGCGGATTAACGGGGTACCCCAACTTGTCAAACACCCAGGCCACCAGGTGATTGCCCTTCAGCGCTTCTCCCACCATTTGAGGTGCCAGAAAGAGCCCCTGGAACAACAAACGATTCTGGTCAAAGGTAGCTCCACCTTCCGAGCCAATGCCGGGTGAGGTGAGGCGGCAACAAGCCTGCTCTACCAAATCAGTCCGACCCGCTACATAGCCCCCCGCCGTTACAATGGTGCCCCCAGGATTTTTGATTAGAGATCCTGCCATCAGGTCTGCCCCAACCGCCGTTGGTTCGCAATCTGCTACAAATTCCCCATAGCAGTTGTCTACAAAGCAAACAGTGTTAGGGTTTTGTTGCTTGACCAGGCTAATGATGCGCTCGATGTCGGCGATCGCCAGGCTCGCCCGCCACGAGTAGCCACAGGAGCGCTGAATCAGCACCATCCGAGTCTCCGGACGAATGGCAGTGGCCAGCGCTGCCCAATCGATGCTGCCATTGGGCAATAACTCTAACTGCCGATAGGTAATGCCAAAATCCTGGAGAGAGCCCTGGCCTTGGCCTCGTAGCCCAATGACCTCCTCCATCGTGTCATAGGGGGCTCCAGCGACAGCTAACAGCTCATCACCGGGTCGTAAAACTCCAAATAGGGCGCAGGTAATGGCATGGGTGCCTGAGACAAATTGCACTCGTACCGCTGCGGCTTCTGCTCCCATGACCTCGGCAAATACCTGGTCAAGTATTTGCCGCCCCAGGTCTCCATGGCCATAGCCGCTCACCGTAGAGAAATGGTGTACGCCAACCTGATGATTCCGAAATGCTTCGAGCACCCGACGCAGATTGCGCTGAGTCTGGCGATCGATCTGAGCAAAGTGGGGAAGTAAAGCTTGCTCTGCTTCCCGCAAAAGAATTTGAGGCTCCATAAAATGCTTGTGACAGTGCGTGAATTGACCGTGCTTGAATTGACAGTCAGGGAATGTCGCTACAAAATGCCGAATCGGTTACTGTAGCCTGACCGGTTAAGAACCCCGTTGCTGATAAGAAATCATCGTAATTGATAGTGCGGTTCAGCAAACAGACGTGTGGATAAAATCAATACCTTTTCATCCCCCCTAAGGAGGAAGCAATGGCCTGAATACCAAGTTTTTACAAAGGAATTTTTGCCTTTGCAGAACACGTTGCCTATCCCGCTAGTAAGGCGCTTTGCTGATGGAAAACTAATGGGAATTAAACGGCTATTGCATGACCCATCGACCTTTAGCAATCTGGGTTTTAATCTAGATTGACTCAGGCGGGATCACAAAAGACTGTATTTCTTCTCATCCCTGATTCAGTATGCCAAATTAGGGTAGACTCTTATCTGAATTTGGTGCAGCAACTGTCTTTATGATGGTGTTCGTTGAATCAATGCAGGCTGAGATAACCGCCGTATAGCGCTTTGCAGTTTGTGGTTGATGCGTGCGATCGCCCTGGGTGCGGGCTAGTTTTGGCAAGGGTCAGTTCCGGGCTCTCGGATAGCTTCTGGGCATAACCAGAGCTCGATGGTTGATTCATCCGGGTAATACAGGTGAGGAGTTGCAGTGACAGGTTTCTTCGATAAGCTTCAGTCGTTTGTTCGGGGGAAAGATGCCGAACCCAGCAATGGGATTCCGCCCTATCCAACTAAATCGTCCTCCGATATCGTTTCTAACCCCCCGTCCTCCCTGGGAGCTTCCCTATTTCCGACCCAAGCCTCGAATCCGTCAACGGACTCGTCGCCTTTAAGGGACTCTATTGCAGAACCCGAATCCCTTCCACCTGAAGCCTTTCCTCGTACTTCGGGGAACGGAACACCTCCCCCTCCCTCGACTCCCTCGGCCTCTTCTCCTCCCCTCTATAGCCGTTGGTCAGCCTGGGTATTGATGAGTTTGCTGCTGGGGACGGGTGGTTTAGCTGGTGCGTCTTTCTACGCCATCCGTGAAATTCAGGCTTCCCTTCCTGAACCCAAAGAGGCTCTCTCCTTTGTGCGAGACGGCACCCTCACCATTAAAGGTTCCGATGGCTCTATATTGCAGCAGTTGGGACCCGCCACCCGCTCAACTCTGAAGGTCGATGCGATGCCCCCTGAGGTGGCAGAAGCGTTTCTGGCGTCTGAAGACCGCGACTTCTACGAGCATGGCGGGGTCGACTATAAGGCCATTGTTCGAGCCATTTTGGCAAACTTATCCGCTGGTGAGGTCGTCGAAGGGGCCAGTACCATCACGCAGCAGCTCACGCGAATTGTCTTCCTCGACCAGGACCAAACCCTGGAGCGCAAAATTCGGGAAGCGTTGCTGGCCCACAAGATGGAGCAATCGCTGACCAAGGATCAGATTTTAGAGCGCTACATCAACCTGGTGTACCTGGGGGGTGGAGCCTATGGAGTATCGGACGCAGCCTGGGTGTATTTCAGTAAGTCGCCGAACGAGTTGACTCTACCTGAAATTGCCATGATTGTGGGGCTTGCCCCAGCTCCCAGTGAATATTCACCGCTGGTGAACAAAGATGCGGCCCTGCAACGGCGTAATATCGTGCTGGCACGTATGGAAGAGGCTGGGTTTATTACGGCTCAGGAACGGGAAGAGGCACAGAATAGCCCCCTTGCGCTGGAGCCCCAAACACCACGCAATCTTGATAGCCGTTTCCCCTATTTCACGCAGTATGTTCAACAACAATTGTCCAAACTGGTAGACCCAGAGGAAATTGAGGTCGGCGGTCTGACGATTGAGACCACTCTTAACCCGAAGTGGCAGGAGCATGCTCAGGAGACCGTGAATGAGGCGATCGCCCGCTACGGGCGAGGTCAGCGTTTTAGCCAGGCGTCAATGGTGGCGATTGACCCTCGCAGCGGCGAGATCAAAGCCATGGTGGGGGGCAATGACTTTAGTGAAAGTCAGTTTAACCGGGTGGTGCAGGCCCAACGGCAGCCTGGTTCGACCTTTAAAACCTTTGTGTACACCACGGCGATCGCTGCTGGGTTTTCCCCCTACAAAACTTACGTTGACGCCAAGCTGATGGTCGATGGGTACGAACCCAAGAACTACGGCGAAAATTTCAGTGGTACCCAAACCATGCGGGAGGCGTTGATCCGCTCGGTCAACATTATCGCCGTTAAGGTGTTGCTGGATGTGGGTTTTGATCCGGTCATTCAAATGGCCCAGAAAATGGGCATTCAGTCCAAGATGATTCCTGCTTACTCCCTGGCCCTGGGCAGTGTAGAAGTGAATTTGTTGGAGTTGACCGGAGCTTACGGCACCTTGGCAAACCGAGGTAAGCATGTAGAGCCCCACGGTATTAGGCGGGTCATCAACCGTAAAGGTGAGGTGATTTACGAAGCGAAATACACAGCGGAGCAGGCCGTCGATCAGGCGTCCGCTGACATCATGACCTGGATGCTACGGGGAGTGGTGATGAATGGTACCGGGGCCAATGCAGGGTTGCGCGATCGCCCCGTCGCCGGCAAGACAGGGACCTCTGAGCTACGTCGTGACCTCTGGTTTATTGGCTATATCCCTCAAATGGTAACGGGGGTCTGGCTGGGTAACGACAATAACACCCCGACTCGGGGGGCGAGTTCCACCGCTGCCCGAGTGTGGCGCAACTTTATGGGTGACGTGGTCGAAGGGATGGAAGTAGAGCAATTCCCAGAACTACCTCGTCTGAGGGGGCGCGAAGCGACGGTGAAGGCAGAGCGCATTCGGCCTCGACGATTGGTTCAGGGGAAAGCGGCAGACACTAACGAGCGTAATGAGCGCTCATCACGCAGTGACGACGAACCACGGCGTACTCGCACCCGTAGCCGACGACAGTCTGAAGAAGCCCCATCTGAACCACGGCGCTCCCGGGAGTCTCGCACTTCCAGACCTAGTGCTTCGCCTTCATCTCCCTCACGTTTCGAGCGCCTCCAGGAAGCTCCACGGACTGAACCGAGGTCCCGGCCTGAAGCTCCTCCTCCAGAGCCCCCAGCACCACCACCTCGCCGTCAGGATCCGGCTCCACCACCACCTGCGGCTGAAGCTCCAGCACCGCCACCTCAGCCTGAGCCTCAGGCGCCTGCGGAACCTGATTCTCCCCCAGCAGAGTAAGTCGTACACACTCGAACGTGCATTGTACAGAGGGTTCTACCCTGAAGTGCCCATTTCTACGGACGCTAAGCGCACGTGGAAATGGGTATTTTCATAGCCTATAGCCTTGACTCTAACCAACCGGGCGATAGCAATAAGTTTGGGTTGAGGACGTTTTCGCGTGCCGCGCATTTTGTAAGGTTGCGTAAGTTCTGCACGGCTACAGATATTTAAGGAGATTTCTGAGAAACAATATCCCCATTATTTGGAAAAAAGGCGCGGCGAAGCCGCGCCTTTTTTCCAAATAATGGGGAAGTTCTTATCTGGAAATCTCCTAAGTTAGGGAAGGTACGAAATACCTTCCCTAACTTAAATGTCTGTAGCCGTATATGATAATTTTTGTGAACAACATGAGGGATTTGAACATGACACACATGTTAACGCTGGCGGTAACAGGGGGGTATCCCTGGATATTCACGGCTGTCTATGTGGTTGGCTTCATTGCTGCGGTTACCATTGGCTCTATTGCCTGGTATAACTCTAAGCGTCCTCCAGGTTGGGAGGACAAGCAACGTCCAGATGTCGTGCCTAAAGTAGATGCCGATACCCCATCTTCCGGTGACCAATCATCCTGACTTTGTTTTGCAAATTTGGCTATCAAAGAGAGAAACGCCCTTTCAAAGGGCGTTTCTCTCTTTGATAGCCGGTCGATTCAGCACAGAAGGTAGTAAGTGTATTCAGCGCCACCCACCACCTTCTGTACTGAATCAACTTGAATAACCTGAGTTCGGGTTAAGGGCGTTTTCGAGTGCCGCGCAACGCGCGGCACTCGAAAACGCTCATTTTGGCGTGCGCTTTGCGCACGCCAAAATGAGCACTTCAGCTTATCCCAAACTGGGGTTGAATACTACTGGATTCCACAATGGCGCAGGCGCACCATGAAAAAACCATCCATCTGGTGCTGGTGGGGTAAAACCTTGAGCCAGCCTTCCGCGTTTACAAAGCTAGCAGTTGGGGAACGGGTGCCAGGGGGATCAATCTGCCAGTGGGGGTGCTGCTCAAGGAAGGGCCGGATGATCCCCTCGTTCTCGTCTGGATGAAGAGTACAGGTGGAGTACACCAGATAGCCACCAGGCTTAACCCAGGTTACGGCCCGTTCCAGGATTTCCTGCTGAAGTTGTGCCAATTCAGCAACGGTTGTGGGGGTTTGCCGCCAGCGGGCATCGGCATGGCGATGCAGAGTACCCAGGCCTGAACAAGGGACATCTAGCAGAACGCGGTCTACAGGTTGTTCGGGTTGCAGTTCACGCACATCTACCGCCTGGGTTTGAATGCTCTGAAGATGGAGCCGTGCTGCATTTTCCTGGATTTTTTGGAGGCGTTTAGGGTTGCGATCGCACGCCCATACGAGACCGCGATCGCCCATCAATTCTGCCAAATGGGTTGTCTTTCCCCCCGGTGCGGCACAGGCATCGATGATGGTTTCACCCGGTTGTGGCTCCAGGAGGTGGCTTACCAGTTGAGCGCTACTGTCCTGAACCAGCCACCAGCCCTCCGCGAAGCCGGGTAGGGCGGTGAGGTTGCCCACATGGCTTTGCAACCGCAGAGTCTGCGGTAGAGGCGGCACGGGCTCTGCCACGGCTCCCACACCTTGAAAGGCTGTTTGCACTTGTTCCAGCGTCGTGATAAGGGGATTGATCCGCAGGTCAATTTGGGGAGCCTGATTCATCCAGGTGCAGAGGTCGGCTGTTTCCGCTTCCCCAAATTGCTGAATCCATACCGACACTATCCAATCAGGAAAACTATGCAGAACGCCCAACCGGGCTACTGGGTCTGAGGGCAGTTGGAGGGGATCCTGACCACTTTCAGCTTGTCTCAAGTAATTCCGCAGCACACCATTCACTAATCCTCCGAGTCCTACAAATCCATTACGTTTGGTCAAATCAACCGTGCTGTGGACAGCGGCAGCGGCAGGGATTTGGGTCAGGTAGCGGAGTTGATATAGGCCCAGGTGGAGAATCCAGGTCAATAAAGGCGGCGGAGATTTACGAACAAATTGATGTACCAGGGCATCTAGCGTTCGTTGCCGCCGCACGCAGCCATAGAGTAACTCGGTCAATAGAGCGCGATCGAGGCCGTTGAGGCGTGAGCTTTCCAGCAGCTGATGGACGACGGCATCGGCATAGGCTCCCCGTTGTACAGACTGAAGCCCCAGCAACGCGAGCTGACGGGGATCGGTCTGTTTTGCCGGGGAGGACATGCCGGAAGATGAACCGGGGGGAGCCGATGAAGACACAGAAAATCGTCCTTTGAAAGAAGGGTGAGTTAATAGCGCAGTACGCTTGAAGAAAGTCTGCTAAGGCTATTGTCGTTTCTGAAAAGTGCTCTGGACGTTAGGAGGAAACGACTAAGAGGCGATATGTTCCTGCCAGGGCGATCGGGGAGTGGAACGGCAAATTAAATGGTTGTAGCTGTTTAATCCATCGCTATCGTAAGGCTGTTTTTAGACAAGAAAAAGTTCCTTAAGGCCGAGGACCTGGGTTTATATCAATTCACTTTATGGTGCACACCAAAAGTCCTTACACGGTAGAGGCCTTAACCCCCTTGCGTGGAAAAAATGACAGGATTCCTTGCTTAAGAAAGAGATACTTCAGGAGTCTTAGAAAGACTAATCTATCGGGAATCAAGCCTTACTGAATGAGCTATTTAGACAACCTCTGATAAGTGTCGAAAAGGCTGCGTGTACAAACAACTCCAGTCTAAAGGTTGGTCTGATTCTGCTGGTGAAATGTGAGTACTTGGCCACACCCATTTCGATTGGGGATACAGGACAGGCATCGCCTGCCCTGTATCCCCAATCGAAATGGGTGGCCTGTCAAAACCTTATAGTGAATTACTCGTAGTTCTGTTGGCTGAAGCCAGAAGATGACCTCTATCCAGAATCTGGCTTTCCTTAAAGCCGCTCCAGGGGATGTTTGAAAAGCCCCGATTAAGGTCGTTTTTCTACACACGGGCGAGAAAAATCTACGTTTCAAACATCCCCTTCAAAGAGCTAACTAGCTCTCTATTCGTGAATCCAGGGCATCAGGGTTGGTGTCCAGGCGGCCAATTCTTCAGGCTTAAACCACAGTGCGATTTCCTGAGCAGCAGTTTCTGGAGCATCCGATCCGTGGATGATGTTGCGCCCGATGTTAGCACCGAAGTCACCACGGATAGTACCCGGCTCGGCATTGAGCGGATTGGTTGCCCCAATGAGTTTGCGGGCAGAGGCAATAACACCGTCTCCTTCCCACACCATTGCCACTACAGGGCCAGAGGTGATGAATTCCACCAGGCCTGCGAAAAATGGCTTTTCCTTGTGAACCCCATAGTGGCTTTCTGCCAGTTCTTTACTCACATTCAACAGCTTCAAACCCACCAGGGTAAAGCCTTTTTGCTCGAATCGGCGAATGATTTCGCCTACCAGACCACGCTGAACCCCATCGGGTTTAATCGCAATAAAAGAACGTTCCACGACTGTTCACTCCTAACGCGTCGAAAGCCTTCTCTATGCTGAGGAATATGGGGGCGTTTGTAAAGTAATGGGCAGTTGATTTTTCCTTAGGGCGTCAAACCTACAGTTTCACGTCCTAAGACAAGCTATGCCAAAAACATTCGGAATTCCTGCCACAGGATGGGCCGGGGGCACGATTAAAATACGTTACATTTGATTCTTGGTAGTTAACCGCAAAGGAGATCTTAGATGGTAGGACAGCGCAATGCTTTGGGCGTGGAGGTAGAAGAGCCTGGAGGGTCAGCCAAGATGGCATCTCACCTTCAGGCTCATCGCTTTTCGGCTCGGCGTTCGTGGACGATTGAAGACAGCGAAGAACTGTACCGTATTAAAGGATGGGGAGACCCTTACTTTTCGATTAATGCGGCAGGGCATGTAACAGTGTCTCCCCAGGGCGATCGCGGTGGCTCGTTAGATTTGTATGAATTGGTCAATGCCCTTAAACAACGGAACCTTGGGCTACCGTTACTGATCCGTTTCTCCGATATTCTGGAAGATCGCCTGGAGCGTCTCAACTCGGTTTTTGCGAAGGCGATCGCTCGCTACAACTACCCCGGCACCTATCGTGGCGTGTTTCCTGTTAAGTGCAACCAACAACGCCACTTGATCGAGGATCTAGTGAAATTTGGGGAACCTCATCAATATGGTCTGGAGGCCGGCTCAAAACCTGAGCTGATGATTGCTCTGGCTACCCTGAAAACGCCCGGTGCGTTGCTCATTTGTAACGGCTACAAAGACCGCGAGTATATTCAGACCGCCATCCTGGCCCGCCGCCTGGGGCAGAATTCGATCATTGTGCTGGAACAGGTAGAGGAGGTGGATCTCGTCATTGAGGAGAGCCGCAAACTAGGGATCCAGCCAGTGGTTGGGGTTCGTGCCAAACTAAATGCCAAGGGCATTGGTCGCTGGGGCAGCTCGGCGGGCGATCGCGCTAAATTTGGCTTGACCATCCCCGAGATCCTGGAGGCAATTGATAAGCTGAAAGCCGCTGGGATGCTCGACTGTCTGCAATTGCTGCACTACCACATTGGGTCTCAGGTATCGGCGATCGCCGTTGTCAAAGATGCCATCCGAGAAGCCAGCCAAGTCTATGTAGAGTTGGTTCGCCTTGGCGCCAACATGAAGTATCTGGATGTGGGCGGTGGTTTGGGGGTCGACTACGACGGCTCCAAAACCAATTTCTATGCCTCCAAAAATTACAGCATCCAGAACTACGCCAACGACATCGTGGCTGAAGTGAAGGAAGCCTGTGAAGAACGCAATATATCTGTGCCAACGCTGGTTAGCGAAAGTGGCCGTGCTGTTGCGGCTCACCAGTCGGTGCTGGTGTTCGATGTCCTAAGCACCAGCGATGTGAGGGCTGAGATTCCCACGCTGCCAGCCGAGACTGACCATCTGATCATCCATAACCTCTACGAAACCTACCGCTCGATCTCCGCTGAGAACTACCAGGAGGCGTTTCACGACGCGACCCAGTTCAAAGAAGAAGCCATCAGCATGTTTGGCTTTGGCTACCTCAGTCTCACCGATCGAGCTAAGGCTGAGCGGCTTTACTGGGCCTGCTGCGCGCGAATTCTTGAAATCGCCCGCCAGCAAGCCTACGTGCCCGATGATCTGGAGGATCTGGAAAAGATCATGGCCTCCATCTATTACATCAACCTATCGGTGTTCCAGTCAGCACCGGATACATGGGCGATCGATCAACTTTTCCCCATCATGCCGATCCACCGGCTTGATGAGGAGCCGACGGAACGCGGTACTCTGGCAGATCTTACCTGTGACAGTGACGGCAAGATCGATCAGTTTATCGATCTGCGGGATGTGAAATCGGTGCTGGAATTGCATCCTTTACGTCCTATCCCTAATGGCAATGGGCAAGAGCCATCCAGTCCTTCCTATGAACCCTACTACCTGGGCATGTTCCTGAGTGGAGCTTACCAGGAGATTATGGGGAATCTGCACAACCTATTTGGGGATACCAATGCGGTTCACATCAAGCTGACACCCAAGGGCTATCAGATTGAGTATGTAGTGAAGGGCGACACCATCAAAGAGGTGTTGGGCTATGTCCAATATGATGTAGAGGATCTGATCGAGAATATTCGTCGTCAGACGGAGCAGGCACTTCAAGAAGGAAAAATTTCCTTACAAGACGCTCAGCGGCTGCTTCAGAACTATGAACATTCCCTCAGTCGCTACACCTACCTGTCTCCCTAGGGGCTTGTCTAGATCCTGATTTCCTGGAGCGTTGGGGTAGGAAAATTAGGTTGGGAAGCGGAGTAGCACTGTACACTATTCCGCTTTTCGCCCAGCACATCTTTGTTGGCTAAGGTGAGTTCACTGACCTGATCCAACAAGAATTCTTTATAGCAATTCCTTCGTCATTTTTCTTAAGCCCTTGATTTTGCGTGTGCAACGCGCACGCAAAATCAAGGGCTTAAGAAAAATGACGAGCATGGTGTCATAGGAGCCCCGGTTAAAGAACCGCAGGCTGCAGTAGTTCTTTACAGCAGTTCTCATTATGAGCTTCAAAGCCAAGATTGCGCGCCCATCGGGCGCGCAATCTTGGCTCTCAGGCCCGAAAACCGCTTGCCATCGGCAAGCGGTTTTCGGGCCTGATTCTATACAAAGAATTGCTGGGTTCTTTGACCGGATTTGATATAAGCCCAAATTCAGTGTGATAAACCCAGGATGAAGAGTAAGCGCTTCAGCCAAACTTCGGCTATCAGAAAGGCTACGGCTCAAATCTATAGATGTAGCGAAGAGGATGAATAAATTAGGAATCCACAATTTTTTCTGTAAAGATAGTATAGATGGCTATCAAAAATGTAGCTTCTAAGAACTGTAACGGGAATGCTAGAGGTACGGCTAAGCAATATAAAGAGTAGATGAGGGATATGTAAGGAGCCCTTGAATTCCGCTCAAGATTGCATCAAGGAAGCGTCAAGATTGGGTGTGAGCCGATGACATCCAACGTCGGGCTAATTACGATCCTAATTGAAGGAGTTATAGCCCGCTGTAAGCAACGCTGAGTACCTGCTCAATACTTTCTGCATGAGTGTAATAACTGTGGTTGAATCTGATAGCACTGTTATCCAACCAACCCTTGAGGCAACGTCCTGCCGCTTTGTTATCCCAGCTATTTTCACGGTTGCTCAAGCTGTGAACTTTAAGCAAGGGTTTCAGGAAATTTGTCAGAAACATCCTGAGCTATCGCGGGCAGTGCTTGACTTTCGCAATACCAAATTTATGGATAGTAGCGGGATTGGAGCACTGGTAGCGGCTAAAAAATTGGCTCAAAAGCAACGTATCGAACTGGTTCTTCAAAATCTCTCAGAACAAGTTCTTATGGTGCTGTCTTTGGCAGACCTGGATAAATTGTTTGTGATTGAACAGGGTGTTGAAGAACCCAACGAAACTGCTGCTACAAGCCCTGAAATCTTAGACCCACAATCAACACAACCTATAGTTGAACTTTATTCTGAAACCAGTACCAGCCCAACTGTATCGCTTCCAGTGCTTGTGGAAGTGACGAACGGGGTAGAGAAACGTAAGCGTAAAGTAGCTAGCAGCCGTAGCCCAGAACTTTTTATCACCCATCCGTCAGTACGGTCTGTGCCCAAGCGCGCGATTGACATTGTTGGGTCTTTAGTGGGGCTGGCGATCGTTGGGGTTTTCTTTGTTCCAATCGTAGTGGCGATTAAGCTGGATAGCCCTGGCCCTATTTTCTTTGGGCAAGTTCGCTGCTCTCGGATGGGCCGCCGCTTTAAGATGTGGAAGTTCCGCTCCATGGTGGTTGATGCTGAAGCCAAAAAGCACATGGTCGAAAATGAGGCCAGTGGCGCTATCTTCAAGAGCAAAAATGACCCTCGTATCACCAAGGTAGGGCGCTTTCTACGGAAAACTAGCCTGGACGAACTTCCTCAATTCTGGAATGTTTTACAGGGCGATATGAGCCTGGTTGGTACTCGCCCGCCCACACCGGATGAGGTGGAGCGCTACGAGATTCCGCAATGGCAGCGGCTTGATGTAAAGCCGGGAATGACGGGGGAATGGCAGGTCAATGGTCGTTCTTCTATCAAAGACTTTGAAGATATCGTTCGTCTGGATCTGAAATACCAGGAAAACTGGAGCCTATCCTATGACATCCAGCTGATCCTGAAAACTATTCTCGTCCTGTTTAATAAACAATCAGGAGCCATGTAGGTTCTAGCTAGCAAGTCTGTTCTGTAAAGAGGTCCGTACATCGTGCGCTTCTTTACAAGTTCTATCGGTTCAAATAATTCGTCTAAAGCCTTTGATTTTGTGTGCAAAGGGTATACAAAATCAAGGGCTTTAACTTGTCGGTTCTTGATAGTGGAGTTTAGTGCTGCTCATCGTGTTACACCAGATCTTGGGTTTCGTGAGCTAAAAAGCTTTTCCAAGGTAGTAGGGTAAGTGAGCGTACTAAAAAATGCCAAGAAGCTATGCCGTCCGCTGCGCGAGCGGCATAGCTTCTTGGCATTGATACCTCAATTGGGAAATTCTGTAATTCCAGGGGAAGTGACAGATCATTTGGCTCTCATCTCAACCTGCGGATGAGAGCCAAATGGCTTAAACGCTGGTTAGGCGGGTCCAATACCGGTCATACAACTCGGCAGTTTTATCATCAACTGGGGCAATGCCTTCGCACTTCTCCAGAAGATTCTGGGGTGGATAGAGATTTTTGTTATTGCGGAGTTCTGCGGGCAACAGCTCTGTCGCAGCTTTACTGCTAGTCGCAAACTTGAGCCGCTCAACAATTCCAGTCAGGTTTTGGGGGTTGAGAACATAGTTAATCCAGGCGTATGCGGCTTCAGGATTGGGAGCCGTGCGAGGAATGGCCATCGTATCTACCCATAGAGATGACCCACTAGCAGGAATGGTGTAGGCAATATCGGGGTTTTCTTCCATTAGGGCGATCGCATCTGACGAGTAAGCCATTGCTACCAGCACATCTCCCGTCATCACCTGATCACGCCATCCATCTGTGGTGAAATTAACGATCGCAGGTTTCAGTTGCACCAACTGGTTATAGGCTGCCTCAATTAGCAGAGGATCCGTCGTATTGTAGGATTTTCCCATAGAGCGTAAGGTAGCTCCCATCACCTCTCGCACGTCGTTGAATAGAGTTAAACGGCGCTTCCAATCATTCTTGCGTTCCCAAAGATCATCCCAATCTGTAATGCTTGGCTGCACCTGCTTGGTGTTGTACACCAGCCCCGTTGTACCCCAAATCGCTGGGATACTGTGCTGATTTTTGGAGTCATAAACAGGATTCTGAAATTTGGTTTGCAGGGTATTTATATGCTCGAGCTTGCTTCTATCCAGCTCGCTCAGCATATTCAACTCGACCATCTGCTGCACCATATAGTCCGAAGGGTAGATCACACTATAAGTGTTGCCGCCTCCGGCCTGCATTTTGGCCAGCATGGTTTCATTGGAATCGAAGATGTCGGCAATAACGCGGATTCCCGTTGCTTGTTCAAAATTTTGCAAAAGCTGGTCATCGGTGTAGCCCGACCAGGTATAGACGTGCAGGGTACCGGAACTAGAGGCGGGAGATGTGGTGGGACTGGCTTGAATATCTGCAAAGCCGCGGCGGCATCCTGATAGCGCTGATGCTGCCAGAGCTGAGCCCGACATTTGCAAAAACCATCGCCGGTTGAAAAGGCTGTTCATCACTTTCTAGGGCT
This sequence comes from Leptolyngbya sp. FACHB-8, assembly GCF_014695575.1. Classification (GTDB taxonomy): domain Bacteria; phylum Cyanobacteriota; class Cyanobacteriia; order Elainellales; family Elainellaceae; genus Vacuolonema. The sequence continues at coordinate 84,240 of NZ_JACJOO010000040.1, forward strand.
ACTGACGGGAGCAACCGATGCAAAAAGATTCCAGACCCATTATCGCCATGATCAGCCTATCTGCTCGAAAAGTGATTTACAACACGCAATCTTAGTGATAAGTATCTCAACTCAGTGCAACCTTAATCCGCCGAGTACTAGTACGCTGAGGCGGAAATCCATCACCTATGTTTTGTGTGGGGTGCGAAGCACCCCACACAAAACATAGGTTGTGAACTTAGGCCGCAGCCTACTAGTGGTCTATCAATGTTGGGTACATCCCACTTTTGCAAATTTGGAAACCCACTTTTGTAAGTGAAGTGGGCAAAGCCCTCTTCACTTACAAAAGTGGGATGCACCCGTCAATGTTTAAGTGTGGGGTCATCCCATACTTAAATATTAAATTTAAGGAATTTTTGAGGGGGCATAAATCCTCAAAAATTCCTGGACGGAGTAATAAGGCGCGCTTTAAAGGTTGCTGGAAGGTGTTTTTGCTTGCGCGAAACACATAAAAAACACCATTTAAAACAGATCTAGTCCTTTCTGCGTCCCTGTTATATGAAGCAACAAAAAGTGGAACTGTTAGATTAGAACTGCGCTATGGTGTCGGTGCAAAACCGCAACGTTACAGTATCCGTCCACCCTTCCCGTCTGGTTGCTCTTTCAATAGCATGAATGTTCGTCACGTGTCTCGGATTGGATTTTTCCACAAGCCTCCTTTCCTCAAGCTTGGGGTGTTTCTCTGCTCTGCTTTCCTCCTGATGGGAAATGCTGAAGCGGTTACCCCGGCCCAAACAGCTCCTGCTCAGGCAAACCAAACGACCGTACCTCGTCGTTTGGGAGTACGTTTACCCGCTCTACCCAGCCTGACAAACGCAGATCCCTATCTCCCAGATGCCGAGTTGCTGCCGACCCATCTACTGTTACGTCTGGGTGAACGGCGAGTTTATGTCTACTCGAATGATGTTGTGATGGCTGCCTATCCCGTTGCCATTGGCCGTGCCAATACCCCTACCCCAACTGGCGAATTCCAAGTCTTCGAAATGGTTGAAAATCCGGTATGGCAGAGCCCGTGGACAGGAGCCGTGGGAGATCCTGGCCCGGATAGTGCCCTCGGGCTTCGGTGGATTGGTTTTGCCCACATGCCGAATGGAGTTATTGGTTTCCATGGTACACCTACGGTGTCATCCATTGGCCAGGCTGCATCTAACGGTTGTGTTCGCTTAAGAAACGAGCACGTATTGCAGTTGTTTCAATATGCTCAGATTGGTATGAGGGTTGTAGTCGAGCCGTAGGAAGGCAGAGGACAGAAGCAAGAGAATGCTGTAGAGTTTGAAACTTTGGAACAGCTCACATTACGACATGCTTTAGCTAATACCAAACAAATATGAAGCTGCGCCAAACTAGAAGAGTCCTCTTTGAGGTGATGGGCGATGACAGGACGTCCTTTTCAAGTCACGGTGACGGAGAGCCTGGAGCAGTTAGAG